>DATHFT010000024.1:0-78549 GCA_035317965.1 Saccharimonadales bacterium (SeqCode)
AACCTCGACGAAAAATCCGTCACCGTGCAGAGGAGCAAAACGGAAGCGGGCGAAAGGATCATCCCGCTAAATCACACTGCCTTCGCCGCGGTCCTCGAGCTGCGCGAACGATCGAAGCATCTTTTTGGCGACACACTGGAAGGCGACTGGTTTGTTTTCCCGCGATTCGCGGAACGGAGTAATCCGGACAAGCTCCGGCCGACCGCTTCCTGGAGGACCGCCTGGCGTAATTTGACGAGATCGATCCGCTGTCCGGAATGCGGTTTGCTGCAGCTGCCGGCGCCAGAATGCAGAAACGCGTCTTGCACAGCCGATGTTTCCAAACTCACCAGTCCCACTGCCGGCTTTCGTTTCCACGACCTGCGTCACCACGCGATCACGGAGCTCGGCGAATCGGGTGCCACGGAGCAAACGATCATGGCGATCGCGGGGCATGTGTCGAGGAAAATGCTCGAGCGGTACAGTCACGTGCGGCTCGCGGCGAAGCGCGCGGCGATCGAAGGGTTAGCAGGGAAGGGTCATGACACACTTATGACACAAAGGACGGATTCCGATCGCGGGACAGAGGCGCAAGTCGTTGATAAATATGGTGGACGAGATCGGGATCGAACCGACGGCCTCCTCGTTGCGAACGAGGCGCTCTCCCAGCTGAGCTACTCGCCCACGAGCAGCAAAGGAATTTTAACAGACCCACTCACGGATTCCAACCAGCCGTTGCAAAGGAAAAGCCTCGCCACTTCAAACACGGGCGAGGCTTTTCCTTTTCCTGATCAAAATGGCTCGTTATCGACTAGGGCTGATCGACCGATCCACCTGTCCGTTGCGCCACAATCTTCCGCGCATTTTGATACAGCGCGCGGGCCTGCGGAATCGCTTCCACGGCCTTCTGCACCTGCGGATCGGCAGCCAACTGCACTTTAAAGCCCTCCTGCATGCCAAACGCGGACATGAAGACTTCCTGTTTGATCTTGCGCTTCACCCAGTCCAGATTCTCTGCATAATCGGCTTCGGTATACTTCACGGTGTGTTTGGTCAGGAAGGTGCGAAATTCCCGCAGCACGTCGTCGTTCACCTCAAAATCCTTGGTGATGGTCGGCTTGCTACCCAGGTAATAGCGTGTAAACCCGCCAACGCCCTGGTCTAAGGCAAACAACACGTCATACCGAAACATGGTTTCCTGGAACTTGTTCAGCTTCGGCTGCGCAACAGGGATATCCGGAGTAATTCCTCCGCCGCCGGTAACTTGCCGTCCGCTGTCCGTCAGCTTCACTTCGGTCGGATGCTCAGGAACTTTGCGTTCATAGTGATATGCGTAAAGTGAGACTGCTTTGTAGTCACGCTGAATCAATCGTCCGCTCGGGGTGTAATACCGGGCGGTGGTCAGCGCCAAACCGGTTCCTTCACTGAGTGGAGTTACCGTTTGTACGAGTCCTTTGCCAAACGTTGTATCGCCAACAATCAAGCCCCGGTCGTGATCCTGCACGGCGCCCGAAACGATTTCCGTTGCCGATGCCGAATTATTGTTCACCAGGATGACCAGCGGCACATTTACGCCCTGATTTCCGCGCACCGCGTAGTAGCGACGCTCTGGCGAAGTCCGTCCATGATGCGACACAATCAACTGATTCTTTTCCAGGAACATGTCGCCCACGGCGACGGCTTCATTCAGCAACCCGCCGGGATTGCCGCGCATATCGAGAATCAGTCCATCCAAAGTCGCTACATTGAGCTGATTCAGTGAATCGGCAATTTCCCGGTCCGTCGTTTCGTTAAACGCTGACAGCCGAACATATCCAATTCCGGGCTTCAGCAGAAACGCAATGTCCACCGAGTGCCGCGGAATTTCGTCACGCGTCACCGTAAACGTCAGCGGCTCGGGATATCCCTCGCGGGCAACGGTAATTTTGACAATCGTTCCCTTGGGGCCTTTGAGCAAATCCGCAACATCGCTGGTCGTCAGTCCATCGGTGGATTTGGTGTCGATCTTTACAATTACATCGCCCGGGCGGATTCCCGCGTTGTAGGCCGGAGCACCCACGTAGGGCGACATCACGACGGTATGATTATCTTTCGGCGCAACCACCATTCCGACGCCGTAATACTTTCCGCGTTGATCCTCGCGCAGCAAGGCAAACTGTCTTTGATCAAAGAAGTTCGAATGGGGGTCGAGCATGCGCAGCATGCCCGGAATCGCGCCCTGGTACACCGCCTTGTCCACGTCAACAGGGTCCGCGTAATTCGTCTGCACCACATCGAGCACGCGGGTAAATTCGCGCACAGCAGCCTGATAGTCGTCCGCCGAAGTGGACGTAGCGCGCGCATTGGGGCCATAAACGCCGCCCAGTACGGCAGATACGAGCAGGACTCCAACGACAATGAGTAATCCGCGACGCTCTGTTTTCATCCTAACCTCGTCACTTCAGGAGTAGACCCAAGTATACCGTAAACTGTGGTTTGACAGCGACTGGCACCCTTTCTATGATGCCAATACCGGCTTAGACGTTCCGGAACACGAATGTTTAGCATTCCTCACATGGTTGTGCTGTTTATCATTGTCCTGGTCGTCTTTGGGCCCCAGAAGTTGCCCGAGCTGGCCCGCAGCCTGGGTAAGCTTATGGCTGAATTCCGCAAGGCGTCCACTGATTTCAAGGGCGCTTTTGAAGAGGAAATGCGCGGCATCGAGCGCCAGGCCCTGCAGGTGGAACGCGAAAAGGCCGCCGCCCAGGTGGCCGCCTCGGCGACGGGAATTTCTCCCGCCCAAGTGGCCGAATCGGCTCCCGCCAGCGAAACCGAACCGGGGCAACTGCCGGAATCCACATCGTTACCCGAAGGGCCCGTGGTTACGCCGGTTGCCGAATCCGTAGCCCGCGGCGAAGACCCGGCTGCCGGTCCCGCGGCCGCCGAATCCGAACCCCAACGCATACTTCCAGAAACTGCTCCCACCGAGGCCAGCGACCAAGAGCAGCATGTCTGACACGCCTTCCACCTCAACTGCGATTACTCCCGAGCCCGAACCCGGCGCTCCGATGACCTTTTTCGAGCATCTGGTCGAGCTGCGCAAGCGCATTATCAACTCTCTTGTTTCCGTTTTGATCGGCGCTGGTATCGGCTGGTATGTGGCGCCGCATTTCATTGGCTTCATCATCAAGCCCATGATGACGGCCCTCGGCAGTGCGGGCCTCGACCAGAAACTGGTCTACACCAGCCCGACGGGTATGCTCAGCCTCCTGATCAGCTTGAGCATCTACCTCGGAATCGTTTTAGCTTCTCCGATCGTTCTCTATCAGTTCTGGCTTTTTGTCGCACCCGCCCTGTATAAGCACGAACGCGGAGCCATCACGGGTTTCCTCATCTCCACCGTTTTTCTTTTTCTATCCGGAATCGCCTTCGCCTACGTCATCATGCTGCCGTCGGTGCTCAAGTTTCTTGTCGGGTTTAAAGGCCCGGTCGTGCCCATGATCAGCATCAACGAATACTTCGATCTCACGCTCACGGTTCTTCTTGGCGTGGGGCTGGTGTTTGAACTACCCATTCTGATTTTCTTCCTCACCTTGTTTGGAATCGTCACTCCCAAGTTTCTGTGGGTAAATTCCAAGTACGCCATTCTGATCATCGCCATCATTGCGGCCATCGTCACCCCGACTCCCGATGCGCTCACGATGCTCATGTTCATGGCCCCTATGGTCGTTCTCTATTTCGTGGGCATCGGCGTTTCCGCCATTGTCGTCGGGCGACGCAAAAAGCGCCAAGCCGCGGAGGCCGCGGCATGACCTCGCGTCGTCCAGGAATTTTACAAACCGCCGCCATCGGCGCGTTGCTTTTCGCCAGTTTCGCCGGCTGCAAGGCGGCAGGCAACGAAGCTGGTGGCCCGGCAAAGGACGTGTCCACGCCGCCAGCCGCAGTCGCAATCCAGATTCCCGGCGACGTTCCCGACCCCGGCAAAACCGGGGGCTTCGACGGGGGGAAAGCGTATGTCCACGTAGCCAAACAAGTCGGTTTCGGTCCCCGGCCCGCAGGTTCGAAAGCGCTCGAACAAACGCAGGGCTATCTCGTCGCCGAACTAAAAAGCTATGGCTGCCCGGTGGAAACCGACGAGTTCAAAGCGGATACCCCGGTCGGTCAACTGGCCATGAAAAACATCCTGGTAAAAATTCCCGGCGACAAGCCAGGAATCATTCTGCTGGGCACGCACTACGACACTAAAATTCTCGCGAATTTTGTCGGCGCAGACGACGGCGGTTCTTCAACCGGCGTGATGCTTGAACTGGCGCGGCTGCTCTGCCCGCAACGCCAAAAATATGCGGTCTGGATTGCCTTCTTTGACGGGGAAGAAGCCACGCGAGAATGGAGCGACTCGGATAGCCGTTTCGGAAGCCGCCAAATGGCCGCCCGATTCGCCGCGAGCGGCGAGCTGAAAAACATCCGCGCCTTCCTGCTCGCCGACATTGTCGGCGGCAAGCGTCTGCACTTCAAACGCGAATCCAGTTCCACCCCGGCCCTGGTCGATCTGGTCTGGAGTGTCGCCAAAAAACTGGGCTACTCCGAGATTTTCCTGAAGGACGAATTTCCCGTGGAAGACGACCACGACTCCTTCCTGAAACGCAAAGTTCCCTCCGTCGACGTCATCGACCTCGACCACGAAGATGTCCCCTACTGGCATACGGCTGAAGACACCCTCGACAAAATCAGCCCGCGCAGCCTGGCGATCACGGGCCACGTCTTCCTCGCGTCCCTGCACGAGCTCCAGCAGAGATAATCCGCTTCGCCTTCCGCTCGACAGTCTCGATGCGGGCGCGATCCCTTCCTGCAAAAGAGTGCGGAACTGAACCTGTGTTACATTTCTAGAGTCCAGAAAATGAGTCCAAAACGTATTGCAGTCCAATCTTCGGCGGGACCATATTCCGTTCTTTGCGGTTTTAATCGGGCCGCCCTCAAAAACGAAATCGCCAGGCTCGGTGAATTCTCGAGCACGCATATCATCTCTTCCCGCAAAGTATGGCGGGCCTTGGGCGCGAGCGACCGGTCCGCATTCGCGGTAAACAAACCCGCCCTTCATCTGTTTGACGACGCCGAAGCCAGAAAAAATCTCTCTACCGTCGAAACTCTCTGCCGTTCTCTGACCCGTTCCGGCGCGGACCGCCATTCTCTGCTGGTCGCGGTCGGCGGCGGAGTTACCGGCGACGTCTCCGGTTACGTTGCCGCGAGCTATCTTCGCGGCGTAGCGCTCGTCCACATTCCTACCACGGTGGTCTCCCAGGTCGACAGCGCCATCGGCGGCAAGACCGGTGTCAATCTGCCGGAAGGGAAGAACCTGGTCGGGGCTTTTTTCTCGCCACGGCTGGTCCTTGCCGATCCCCGCTTGCTGCGCACTCTCCCCGATCGTGAATTCCGCGGCGGGCTGGCCGAAGTCATCAAATACGGAATTATTGCGGACGAAAAACTTTTCCGCTTCCTTGAAAAGAATTGGGAGAAAATTCTCAGCCGGGATCACCTGTCGCTGGTCCACATCATCACGCGTTCGATTGAAATTAAAGCGCGCGTCGTCAGCCAGGACGAACGCGAGTCCGGTCTCCGCGAGATACTGAACTACGGGCACACGTTCGGCCATGCCCTGGAAAGCATCACGAAATATCGCCGCTACCAGCATGGCGAAGCCGTCGCCTGGGGGATGATGGCTGCCGCGCACCTGGGCCACGAACTGAAGTGCACCAGTCCCGACACGGTTGCGCGCATAATCGCGCTCATCCGCCGCATCGGCCCGCTGCCCAAGTGGCCCCAGGCTACGCCGACGGATCTGATCAATGCCATGCGCTCTGACAAAAAAGCCCGCGCCGGCAGGATCCGTTTCGTCTTGTCAGCCCGGATCGGCAAGGCTGCCAGCTACGACTCCGTTCCACTGGAAGCGGTTGAACGCGTGCTCCACTACACGCCGCTGCTGGAAAAGAAAAATGCGCTGCCGCCGGAAGCGGTCCATGCCTGACGCCGCAGCTCGAGGGAAGGGAACTACGCCGGAAGGCGCCAGCAGCGAAGCCGACGCTTCAAGGAAAGTTCGCGAGATGTTCACGCAAATCGCGCCTACCTACGATCGCATCAACCATATTCTCAGCGTACAAATCGACCGCATCTGGCGCGCCCGTACCGCCAAAATTCTTCGCCCGATCCTCGAGCGGCCGGAGGCGACGGTTCTCGACTTGTGTTGCGGCACCGGCGACCTGTCGTTCGCGCTGGCAAGCGCCGGTGCGGCGCACGTCATTGGCGCCGACTTCGCCCACACCATGCTGGTCCGCGCCAAGGAAAAAAGCGCCGCACTCGCCGGCTCCGCCCCGGCCGGTCCCGGCGCTCGAATCCCCTTTCTTGAAGCGGACGCTCTCCGTCTCCCCTTCGCCGACGGTTCGTTCGACCTGGTCACCACGGCTTTCGGCTTCCGCAACCTGGCAAACTACGAAGCAGGACTACGCGAAATTCAGCGCATTCTCAAGCCCGGCGGCACGCTCGCCATACTGGAATTTACCGAACCGCCGCCCGGACCGCTCGGCGACCTCTACCGGTGGTATTTTTTCCGGGTCCTGCCGAAAATCGGCGGCCTGATCTCCGGGCATCGCGCCGCTTACACCTATCTCCCCAAATCCATCTCCAAATTCCTGCGCGTCCACGAGCTAGCAAGCTTGATGGAACGAACTGGCTACCAGTCTCCAACCTACAAGGTCTGGACCTTCGGCACAGTAGCCTTGCACACGGCCAGCAAACCCGGGTGATTTTTCTCGTTGGATGTTATCGACGGTGCAGTTGTGGCGGCGAGCTCGTCCGTCGGACCATCTGGTGGCGGGCGAAAGCGGCAGTTTCGCTCCGCTACTCCTCGAGCCCCGCGCCGCGCATCTTGACGAGCAACGTCTTTGCCGAAACTCCGAGCATCTCGGCAGCCCTCGTCTTGTTCCACTTGCATTCCTTCAGCGCATGTTCGAGAATCACCTTCTCCACATGCCCCAAGGCGCGCCCGGTCACTTCTTCAAGGGTCCCGTCCCAGTTAAAATTTTCAACCAGCAACCCTGTGGGCACGGCAGACGTATCCGGCCGCGCCGCGAGCAATTGCAATCCTTCTGCCTGAATTACGGCGCCATCGGCGAGAATCACGGCGCGCTCCAGGGCGTTCTGCAATTCCCGCACATTCCCCGGCCACCGGTAGTGCAGCAGCCGGTCCTTGGCCCCGCCGGACAGCGTCAATCCGGGCTTTTTAAACTCCCGGCTGAACTTCTCCAAAAAGTGTTCCGCGAGCAGCAGCACATCTTTCCCGCGCTCACGCAAAGGAGGGATGGTCATGGGCACTGCCGAAATCCTGAAATACAGATCTTCGCGAAATAGTTTCTCCTCCGCTAGCTTCTGCAGATTGCGGTTGGTAGCCACAACTATCCGCACATCCACATCGATCGACTGCGTCCCGCCCACTCGCTCAAATCTCCGCTCTTCAAGAACCCGCAGGAGTTTCGCTTGAATGGCGAGCGGCAATTCCCCAATCTCATCCAAAAAAAGCGTCCCCCGGTGCGCCATATCCATCTTGCCAACCTTGCGGGCTCCTGCCCCGGTAAACGCCCCCCGTTCATGCCCAAACAATTCGTTTTCGACCAATCCTTCAGGGATCGCCGCACAATTTAGCGCCACAAAGGGCTGCTCCCGCCGCGGCGACAAATGGTGAATGGCCCGCGCAAAGAGTTCTTTCCCCGTCCCGCTCTCGCCCAGCAACAAACAAGTCGAATCCGTCGCCGC
The DNA here is from genome assembly GCA_035317965.1 of Saccharimonadales bacterium (SeqCode). Lineage (GTDB taxonomy): Bacteria > Acidobacteriota > Terriglobia > Acidiferrales > UBA7541 > Acidiferrum. The sequence goes on from DATHFT010000024.1 coordinate 7,762, forward strand.
CACCCGTTGAATCTGCGAACTCATCTCCCGGATCGACGCGTGCTCCCCCACAATACGCGGGAAGCCGTACCGCGCCGCATACTCCTCGCGCAGCAGAAGATTTTCCCGCATCATTTCCTGCTGGCGCGCGGCCCGCTCCACCAGCAATTTCAAATGGTCCAGGTCGACCGGCTTCTGCAGAAAATCAAAAGCCCCTTCCTTCATCGCCGTGACCGCTTCTTCAACGGACCCGAACGCCGTCAACAGCAGCACGGGAATTGTGGCATCCGCCGCTTTCGACTCCCGCAGCACGTCGAGCCCCGAGGCCCCCGGCATCTTCAAATCCGTAATCACCATCAGGTAGCGCCGCGCGCGCAGCTTCTGAATCGCCGCCGAGCCGTCCGGCGCTTCGTCCACCTGATAACCGGCACGCTCGAGCGCTTTGCGCAGCATCATGCGCAATTCATTCTTGTCTTCGACAAGCAGCAGGGGTTCCATCTCTCTCGTTTCTACCATGAATCAAACGTGGTCTTTGAACTACCGGCGGGCGGTGTGCGGAAAGGAAAAGGGAGGTGCCAGAGCAAAGCGCACCTCCCCTGAGTCCCGTTTATCTGCTTTTTGTCAGCGCCGGAAGTCTGGTCCTAGCGCGCCCAGCCGGAATCTCCGCCAGACTTTCGCAAATCGTCTTCCATATCCGCAATCGCCTGTTTTTGCGCCGCAATCTCCTGCTTTTTCGCTTCAATCTTGGTGTTCTTGTCGCTGATCTCTTTCCGGGTATTCTGCTCGGTCATGGCTTTTTGCGGATCCGGATAATATTGCACCTGGGCTTTTTCCGCTTCGCGCTGCAGAACGTCCAGCTCTTTTTCAAGGGCCGCCAGCTTGGCATGGGCATCGGCAAATTTCTTGCGCCACATGGCCTCTTCTTTATCGAGGCTGCTGGCGGGAGTTGCTGCCGTGGTGCCGGACGGAGTTGCGCTGGCATCGGCGGCGCCATCGGCATTGCCGGCGGATTGTTGCTGAGCCTGGGTCGTCGCGTCGGGAGCCTTGCGCGCGGGGATGTCATCCTCGGTATAGACTTTCTTCGGCTTGGTCGTTGCCGCCTTTTTGTCTTCACGCGCTTTGCGGGCCGCGTCGGCGACCGGATCGGTCGACTGTGCCAAGACCGGAAAGCCAGCCAAAACAAAAATCGCCGCCCCTAGAAAACTTGCCATCCAACGGATCGGTCGCATAGGAAACTCCTCCCAAAAAAGTGGCCGGAAAACTGCAGAACTCGCAATCCAGCAGAGCGCCAGCTAGCGGGCTAGGCGCTGTCCTTATGCAAGTCTACGCCTTCTGCCAGGCTCCGGCACAACGGTAGCGTAACAATAAATGCGGCTCCGCCTTCGGGGCGGTTGCGCGCCTCCACCTGCCCCCCGTGCTGCACGACAATCTTCTGCACCACGGCGAGTCCCAATCCAGTTCCATTGGCCTTGGTCGTGAAAAACGGTCGAAACAGTTTCGCCATAGCCGCGGGGGCAATCCCGGGTCCGTTGTCGTAAATCGTAATCCGCTGGAATCCGTTGTCGTCGCCCCGCACCACTTCTCCGCGCAGCAGCACCTTCCCGCCATTGGCGGCTTCACCACTCGCTTCGGCTGCATTCCGCGTCAGATTTAGCACCGCCTGGCGCAGCAGCCCTTCATCCCCGACCGTATTTCCAAACTGACCTTCGCAGCGAATCCGAATCTGCGGAAGCGCCCCGGCAATCTCCGCCACCACCCGCTCTACGAGCGGCTGCAGAGGCACCGCCTCATTTGAAATATCCAGCGGCCGCGCGTATTTGAGGAATTCCGTCACCACATGCGTAATATTCCGCGTCTGCTCGAGAATCCGTTCCGCATAATCGGAAGCTTCAGGACTCGCCGTCTCTCCGCGGATCATCTGCGCATATCCGGAAATCGTAGCCAGGGCGTTTTTGAATTCGTGCGCAATGCCCGCGGAAAGCTCGCCGAGAGCCGCCAGATTCTCCTTCAGCTGCACTTGTTGCTGCAGCGTGGCCAGCTCCGTCAAATCGCTCAACAGACAGATCGCCCCGTTGATCTTTTCATTCCCGCGCCGAATGGGAGAAATCGTTACCCCGAGCCGTCTCCCGTCGCCACCCGGTCCGCGGTGCTCCACCTGTTCCCGCCGGTAGATCTTCCCGCTTGCCAGACACTCGGCAATCAATTTGGTCAGCTCCGATTTTTCTCCAAGAGCTTCGCTATATCGTCGGAATCCCAGCCCGCGAATCCCCAAGCCCTGTTCGGCCGCCGGATTCGCGCTGGAAATAATCCCGGTGGAATTTACGACCAGTAGCCCCGCCGGCATATTCCGCGTGACTTCCTCGCTCAACCGTTCGGTCTTCTCGGCGCGTTCCTTCTCCATCTTGTGCAGTCGCTCCAGCTCTTTTTCCTGCTCGCGCAACCTCACAATCACGCCTTCCATGGACGCGGTCATAAACGCCGAAGGATTTCCGGTCTTGGCCACCGAATTCAGGGGCCGCGGCGCAAACTCCTCCCGCCCGCCGGCAAAAAACCTTCGCAAATAAAACACCCCGATGGTAACCAGCGCGAGAATGGCTATACCCCAGCCCGCAGCCACCTTCCAGCCATCCGAAGTGCTCGCAGTTTGCAGTAAGGCCAGCATGTTTTCTCAGTTTGCGGAATGTGGCAGCCGGCGACGAAGCCGGCCCGCATCATTCAAGAAATGAAATCCCGTCCTACACGGGCCAATATCGCCAAATCGCCGGCCCAAAAAACACCACCGCGAGAGCCCCGATCCCCAAAAATGTGCCCAGCGGCAACTGATACCGTTTGGCAATCGCCCAACGCAGCGTATTGGTTTTCCCGAGCCCCATCCGGTTTCCGCGCACCGCCACTTTGCGGTTCCATCCCCCCAGGTACAAAACCACAATCAGCGCCACACCCAAAATGCTTCCGAGGGTGGTTCCCAGCAAAATTGTCAAAAATGCTCCGCGCACTCCCAAAAATGTTCCGACCATCACCATCATTTTTACGTCGCCAAATCCCATGCCTTCGCGCCCGGTGGCAATCCTAAACAGCGCGGCAATGCCCCAAAGCAGCAAACTCCACACCGCGGCGCCGAGCAGCGAATCCAGCACGCTCAGAAACGCTTCAGAAGGCACGAGCAAACCGAGCTTGCTCGCTAGCCACAGGGCCGTCCCGTCATGGAGCGGCACAAACCAGGCAAAAACCAGTCCGGCAACCGCCCCCGGCCAATTCACAACATCGGGCAGAATCCTGACCCGCAAATCGGTGATCGCCAGCACCACAATCAGGCAGGAAAACACCACCCACTTGGCGGTCGCCAGCGACAAATCAAAGGACCAGTAACACGCCACAAAAAGCAGCCCGGTCGCGAGTTCCACCAGCGGATACATCGGTGAAATTGGCAACTTGCAATTCCGGCATTTTCCGCCGAGCCAAAGCCACCCGACGACCGGCACATTGTCGTAAGGTTTTATGGGTTTTTTGCACCGGGGACAGCGGGAAGCGGGCGCAACAATAGACAACCCTTCCGGAATGCGCGAAATACATACATTCAGAAAGCTCCCGATCACAATCCCAAAAAGAAAAAACAGGCCGATGACCACGCATCAAATCTGACATACCGAGCGACGATGCTCAATGAATCAGCGGGTCTCGCGTGCCCGATGGCTAACAGTAACTCTTTCCGAACCAGCCAGTAGCGTTCGGAGCAGGCTCGGCTTCAGGGCCTTTCGGCCTGTTTCTAAGTCTTGGTATTTAGAACAGCTCGCCGCAGCCGCAGCATCCGCAGGATCCAAAACCCGGCCGCCCCGGCCGCCAAGTGCTTCAAGGTATGGCCACTTACGAGGTGTCCCGCGGAGTAAACGACCTGATCCCCGGTTTCCAGCAGTTTGGCCAGAATATAGAAGCCCACCACCACGAGCAAATCCTGTCGCCGGGTGTAGCGGGCCGGCAACGCCGAGGCTAGCAACAGAGTCACGAGCGCATAAATCTGCACCGCTGCATAAAACCGCAAATCCCCGCGACCCTGCAACTCGCTCGCGCGCCACTGCAAAACGCTCCCCACTCCGATCGCCAGCAAAAAGGGAAGCAGGAACAGGCCCCAGTTCACACTGACGCGTTCCCCGATTACCGCCCCGACCAGCGGCATAAACACCACAGTCATGGGAATCCGGTCCCACACCAGGCGGGCATTATCCGGAGCCAGATGATAGTAAGCAGATCCTACCGCTGTCATCAGCAACCCCAGAAACAAGATCACCCAAAACACCCGCTCACGTTCATCCACAAACCGGATCTTCTCCGCTCCGGACAGCAAGAGAAAAATTCCCCAAATACCGGCCGCAGCGAACGGCAGATTCGACGCCACATCGCCGAAATTGGCCACACCCAGCCAATCCCGCGTATCGGCAAAGTGGTGATATGCGGGCGGCTGTCCGACCCGCGGCGCGAGACAAGCCGCCGCGGCAACCGCTAGCGTCACTCCGAACAAGAGCAAAACCACGTTTCGTCGCTTCATTCCGTCAACCGTATCGCAACCTTCGGCCGTCGACCACAACTCTCTCGCGTGCTCTCGGTCCGCTCGAGCTCAGCAACGCAACTCCCGCGCGATCCATCCCCCTGGCCAAGGGGCGCCCGCGCCCGCCACGCGCCTTTCACTGGCAACTTTCAGCCGTTAACTGTCGACCGCTTACCTCCTTCCGTACGGCACGCTATAATAACTGTCGACAAAATGAACTGGTTCGAACAACGGATTCGCCGCTACGAGCACCGCCGCTGGACAACCGATGACAATCGTCGCGTGCAGCCCTTTCACTGGGGTCTCGAGCACATCGGCGGCGACCCCGGGGACCCGAACCCCGGCGATTTTGTGCGCGCATACGCCCGAGCGGCAATTGCCGACAGCAAAACCTGGTACGCAGCATCCCCGGCAAACGATTACACCGTTGACCAGGACAACGTTTTAACCTTCTCGAGTTCGCTACACTCGCCTTGGCCAGAAAACAACAGAGTCCACGCCCAACTTTTTCCCGGCAAGCCGAGCGGTCCCGCCGTTCTGGTGCTTCCGAACTGGAACGCCAAATGGCACGGACAACACGGCCTCTGCCAATGGCTCCAGCGTATCGGCATCACCGCTCTGAAAATGAGCCTGCCGTATCATGACCGCCGTATGGTCGTAGGCCACGAGCGCGCCGACCAGGTCTGTGGCCCCAACATCGGTCTGACGCTACAAGCGAACCGCCAGGCGGTCCAGGACGCCCGCAATTGCATCCGCTGGCTCGAACGACAAGGCCACAAAAACATCGGCATCCTGGGCACCAGCATCGGATCCTCGGTCGGCTACATCACGCTGATGCACGACGAGTCCGTTAAAACCGGAGGCTTTTTCCATTTCTCAACTTATTACGCTGATGTGGTGAGCCAGGGCATGACCACCAACCACGTCTGGGAAGGCTTGCGCAACCACGTTACGGTTGAAGAACTCCGCGACTACTGGGCGCCCATCAGCCCCATGCCTTTTGTGGAAAAGGGAATGGGGGCCGGCCGCAACTCGCTCCTGATCCACGGCAAATATGACCCGACCATGCTCCCTGAACTCAGCAATCAGATGCTCGATGCCCTGCGTGCCCACGGCGCCAATCCGCGAAGCGTCGAACTCCATTGCGGCCACTACTCGCTGGAACTCGCCCCGTTTTCCTACATTGCCGGCTACAAAATGCTCGCTTATCTGAAATCCGCTCTCGCCTGAGCCGCCTCGTCCGCGCGCTCCGCCCGATTTTTGTCTGAAGTAGAAGAGCGATGCGCGGGAGATCACACCGCAAGCAAGACTTACCGCAGCAGCTCTGAAAAACGTCCCGAAGCGACGAGCACCGCCACCGTTTCCAGATCCTCAGAGAGCCGCCGGTCCGCTTCAACTCTCGCCGATTTCGCCCGTACGGCCCGGTAGGCCTCGCTCGCCAAAGTCCCGGTCTGCAAAGGCGCCAGCAAATCAATCCCCTGGCATGCACACAAAAGTTCAATGGCCAAAATGTACCGCAGATTCTTCAACATTCGCTCCAGCCGCCGCGCTCCGCTCATGCCCATCGAAACGTAGTCTTCCTGATTCCCCGAAGTTGAAATGGAATCGACTGAGTGTGGCGTTGCCAGAGCGCGATTCTCGCTGGTCAAAGCCGCCGCCGTCACCTGGGCAATCATAAATCCCGAATTCAACCCGGGCTCCGGAGTCAAAAATGCCGGCAGCATGCTCGTCAGCGGATTCGTCATCTGCTCGATCCGCCGCTCGGCAATGCCGCCGAGGGTGGCCAGGGCAATCGCCACCTGGTCGGCGGCCATGGCCAACGGCTGGCCATGGAAATTTCCACCGCTGACGATGTCGCCCTCACCGCCACTGGTCACAAACACCAACGGATTATCGGTAGCGCTGTTTAGTTCAACCGCCGCCATTTCACGCGCCTGGCTGAGTGAATCACGTACGGCCCCATGCACCTGCGGGGTGCATCGCAAACTGTAGGCGTCCTGAACCCGTTTATCGCTTTCAGCCGAACGATGCGACTCGCGAATCTGGCTGCCTTCATTCAAATGCGCCAGGTTCCGCGCCGTTCGCGCCGCGCCGGCGTAAGGCCGGGCATGCATAATTCGCGAATCAAACGCTCCCGGGCTTCCGCGCAACGCGTCGAGCGACAGTGCAGCCGCCACATCCGCGGTGTCTGCGAGAACGTCGGCTTCCTGGAGTGCCAGGCACAGCAGCGCCAGCATGCCTTGGGTGCCATTCAAAAGAGAAAGGCCCTCTTTGGCTTCCAGAGCCACCGCCAGGATGCCAGCGCGCTTCATCGCCTCGCCGCCCGGTAACGTTTCGCCGCGATATGCAGCAAAGCCTTCGCCAATCACCACGTGCGCGAGATGCGCCAGCGGCGCAAGATCGCCCGAAGCGCCAACCGAACCTTGCGAGGGAATGACCGGATGCACGCTGGCATTGAGCATCGCGCACAGCGTCTCTACAACCACCGGCCGTACTCCGCTCAAACCCTTGGCCAGGGCGTTGGCCCGCAGCACGATCATCGCGCGCACTTCGGCTGCGCTGAGCGGGTCGCCGACCCCGACCGCGTGCGAGCGCACCAGGTTGACCTGCAGCTGCCGTACCTGCTCGCTCGAAATCCGCACCGAAGCCAATTTCCCGAATCCGGTGTTGATGCCGTAGGCGGTCGCGCCCGAGGCGACGAGTTTGTCGACCACGGCCCGCGACGCCGTCATGCGCTCGATGGCCACAGGAGTGAGAGAAACTTTTTCGCCGTCGACGGCCACGCGGCGCAGCTCGGTGAACGTCAATTCATTTCCGTTCAGCGCGACGCTCATGACTTGCTCCGCTGCCGGTGTGGTTCGCGAAATGCGGCAAACTGCGTGCGATATTTTTCCGGCAGAAGTTTGGGCCGCCCGTTCCGTCCGCAGATCACGTGTACGGTTTCGCCGGTGGCCAGGGTCTGCCTGTCGGATTCGCGCAGCACTTCATAGGAAAAAGAGATTGTGCGATTCTGCGTATCAGAAATCCGCGTGCGAATTTTCAGCACATCATCGTATTTGGCCGACTTCCGAAAGCGACAATGGGCATCCACCACGACGATATGGCAATCGTCTTCGGTTTCCATCTGTTTGTATTCAACCCCGAGCGCGCGAATGAGTTCGACGCGACCGACTTCAAACCACACCAGGTAGTTGGCGTGGTACACCACGCCCATCTGGTCGGTTTCTGCATAACGAACACGCACAGCTGCATCGAAATATTCAATCATTCCCGCGATCCTGTGATGATGTTTCAGATTTTTATAGTAACGCAGAACTCTCGAACGGCGCATGACACGAGCACAAACAAAATGAACTTGGAGACTTATTCGGAGTCGCCGCGCCAGATCGGTTTGCGCTTTTCCAGGAACGACGCAAGCCCTTCCTTGAAATCGGGCGTGCAGCGTATCCGGGCATTCTCAAGAACCGCGCGCTCCAAATCAGCGTCAACGCTGGCCGCCGCTGCCGAAGTGAGCAAGCGCTTGGCCCGGGTCAGGCTGCTGGGGCTAGCTTCGATGAGGACTCCGGCCAGTTCCCGGGCCCGGTCCATGAGCCGCTCAGCGGGCACAATTTCCGTGACCAGGCCGATTTCCCTGGCTTCGGCCGCGTCCAGGACCCTTCCTGTAAGCAACAGGTCGCGCGCGCGTTTTTCTCCGATTTGCCGCGTGAGGAAAACGGAAACAATCGCCGGGAGAAAACCAATCTTCACTTCGGTGTAGCCGAACTTTGCTTCAGGAACGGCCAACGTGAAATCGCAAAGGGTGGCAATGCCGCAGCCACCGGCCAGCGCCGCGCCGTTCACTGCGGCAATCAACGGTTTTGAAAAACTCCAGATACGGCGAAACATGCGCGCCATCTTGCGCGAATCGTCCATATTGTCAGACGGGGATTGCCGCGCAATGGCCGAAAGCATTTCCAGATCCATGCCTGCCGAAAACGCTTTGCCCGCTCCGGTGAGAATGGCGACGCGGGAATGGCTTTTTTCAATATTGTCCAGTGCCGATTGCAATTCGCACAGCATCTTGGCCGAGATCGCGTTGCGCTTTTCGGGGCGGTTGAAGGTCAGGCTAGCGATCTCGCCGGCAAATTCGAGTGTCAGTGTTTCGTACATGGTGTGAATCTCCTAACTGTTAAAAGTTACGGAGAGTTGCTTGCGCGACCAGCGGCGGAACCGCCGGCGACTCGCCTGGGCAATCAGACCTCTTACCAGCATGCCCTGATTCTAGTTCACAAGAGGGGCATGTGCATACTTGGCCCGGATTGAATTGGTCATCTGCACCAGTTGGTCCAAAGCGGCCGGGTCCATGCCGGTTTTTGCGCCGGCTTGGTGCAAGGCCGCTAGAACCTGTTCGGTAGCAATGTTTCCGACCAGATCGTCGCCGGCAAACGGGCAGCCGCCGAGCCCGGTCAGGGCACTGTCGAAGCGGCGGCATCCGGCCTCGTAGGCAGCCAGAATTTTCGCTTCGGCAAGTTCGGGGTGGCTGTGCAAATGAACTCCAAGCTCCATCCCGGCGCCGTGATCTTTGACGCTGCGATACACCTCGCCAACAAGTTCCGGAGACGCCGTGCCAACGGTGTCGGCGAGTGAAACGGTGCCCACCCGAATATCCTTGAGCCATTCGAGCGTTTCACTAACCAGTTCCGAGCCCCAGGGCTCATCGTAAGGATTGCCAAAGGCCATTGAAATGTAGACGACCAGATCGCGCTTGGCGGCCACCGTTTCTTTTTTGAGCTTCTCCACAAGGCTGCGCGATTCCTGGCGGGACATATTGGCGTTGGCCCGACGAAAGTACGCAGAAATGGAATACGGATATCCAATGGTCGTAACGCCGGGAGTCGCCAGGGCCCGCTCCAGGCCCCGTTCATTCACCACAATGCCAATGATTTCCGGAGCGGCGATCGCGTCAGGAAGGCCGGCGTTCAGTTTGGCCATAACCTCTTCACTGTCCGCCATCTGCTTTACATGTTTCGGTGAAACAAAACTTACCGCATCGATATGTTTGAACCCGGCGAGCACCAGGGCGCGGAGGTAGGCCGCTTTTTCCTCTGCCGGAATGAGCTCGGGCAATCCCTGCCACGCATCGCGCGGGCATTCAATCAGCTTTACGTTTTCCATGTTAAGTCTGGAGTACTCCCGTTTTGAACTCACGGATGTCGGGGTTGAGCGCGGCGGCTTCCAAAGCCCCGACGAGCGCGTCGCGCGTGTGCGCGGGATCAATGATGGCGTCCAGCCAGAGGCGGGCGGCGGCGTAGCGCGGGTCGGTTTGTTTGTCGTAGCTGGCTTTGATGGCGGCGCGGGTTTCCTGTTTTAGCCGTTCGTCAACCTTTTTGCCCTGGCGCTCGAGCTGTTTGAGTTTGATTTCGGCAAGCGTGCTGGCCGCCGCGTCTCCGCTCATGACCGCGAATTTGGCGGTGGGCCAGGCGAACATGAAGCGCGGGTCGTAGGCTTTGCCGCACATGGCATAGTTGCCGGCGCCGAAACTGCCGCCGCAGATCACGGAGATTTTGGGAACCACGCTGTTGGCGACGGCGTTGACCATTTTGGCGCCGGCGCGGATGATGCCGCTCCACTCGGCGTCTTTGCCGACCATGAAGCCGTTTACGTCATGGAGAAAAATCAGCGGGATGCGATTTTGATTGCAGTCAAGGATAAACCGTGCGGCTTTTTCGGCGGATTCGGTGTAAATCACGCCGCCGAATTCGATGCGCTTCTCGTCCGAACCGCGGGCATGCGTCTGCACGTGCTTTTTCTGGTTGGCCAGGATGCCGACAGCCCAGCCGCCGATGCGCGCGTAGCCGCAGAGCAAGGTTTCACCATACTCTGCTTTATATTCTTCAAACTCGCTGGCATCCACAATGCGTGCGATGATTTCGCGCATATCGTACTGTTTGCCGGGAGCCTCAGAGAATACGCCGTAGATTTCTTCGCCGCCGTAAAGCGGTTCTCGCGACGCGGTGCGGCTAAAGGGGGAGGGATTCGGCGCGCCCATTTTGTCGACCAGAGCGCGAATTCGTTTGAGGCAGGCGTCGTCATCGGGTTCGCGAAAGTCCACCGTGCCGCTGATCTGCGAATGCATTTTTGCGCCGCCGAGATCCTCGGCGGAGGTCTTTTGCCCGATGGCCGCTTGCACGAGGGCGGGACCGGCCAAAAACAAGCCGGAACCTTCCGTCATCAGGATGTGATCGCACATAAGCGGCAGATACGCGCCGCCCGCCACGCACATGCCCATGATGGCGGCCAGTTGCGGGATGCCCATGGCGCTCATTACGGCATTGTTGCGAAACACGCGCCCGAAATCGTCGGTGTCCGGAAAGACATCTTCCTGCAGGGGCAGGAAAACTCCCGCCGAGTCGACCAGATAGATGGTGGGGATGTGATTTTCAATCGCGATGTTTTGCGCACGAATGACCTTCTTCGCGGTCATCGGAAAAAACGCGCCGGCTTTCACCGTCGCGTCGTTGGCGATGATCATCATGGTGCGGCCGCAAATTTTCGCGAGACCGGTGATGGCTCCTGCGCCCGGAGCGCCGCCCCATTCCTCGTACATTCCGTGTGCCGCGTAAATACTCAGCTCGAAAAGATGGGTTCCGGGGTCAATGAGTTTGCTGATGCGTTCGCGAGCGGTGAGCCGCCCTTTTTGGTGTTGCGATTCGATCCCCTTGGAGCCGCCCCCTTCACATATACGCGCTTCTTCATTCTTGAGTGCGGTCATCAATTCCACGATGCGGCGCGAGTTTTTCTCAAATTCTGCGGACTTGGTGTTGACACTTGTCTTCAGCGTGGATGCCGTCACTCGCAGACCTCGGTTGCTCCGGTTGGCGCACAGTTTCCATAAACGTCGCTCATGCCCGGGAATCGATTTCATTATACGGAGGAAAGACCGATTCCGCGAGCGCGGCGGGCGGGGAGAAAAGAGCTGATTGACGGCATTTTGGTTCAAGGCTACCCTTGGGTACAGAATTGAACAGCGCGACCCAAGTTCAATTCGCAGTGCTTTGGAGGCGCCTGTGCGAACCAGCAACGGAGTTCGGAGCGGCGGGTGTGGCTCCATGAGTTTGTTGCGATAAGTTTCCCGGCACGAGCACACCCTCCGCTTCACAAATTTCACACGACTCATTTGTTTGATTGGCCGCTGAGTGCTGGCTTTTCTGGCCGTGTCGGTGGCCCTGCCGTGCCCGCTGTCCGGCAGAGACGGCTCAGGCACGCGATACTACACGATGCAGCAGGAGAAAATCCGTGGACTTGAAGACGCTCGGATGGAATGAATTCTTTGAAACGAATCGGGTGGAGGAAAATCGCGCGTCGTGCATTCCGGCGCGGGTTGTTTCACAACACCGCGGACTTTGGCGCGTGGCTGGTGCCTTTGCAGAGTGCTGGGCCGAACCTGCCGGGAAACTGCGGCTGGCAGCAGACGCCGGAGGCGTTTGGCCGGTGGTTGGCGATTGGGTGGAGGTCAGTTTTGCTCCGCCCTCGGATCGCGCGGCGATGCAGCAGGTGTTGCCGCGGCGTTCGCAATTTTCGCGAGCTAGTCCGGGCAAGCACCTCCAGCAGCAGGTGATCGCGGCCAATGTCGATGTGGCGCTGCTGGTGGTGGCTCTGGACGGAGATTTCAACGTGCGGCGGACGGAACGGTATCTCGCGCAGTGCCGGGAAGCGGGAGCGCGGCCCGTGATTGTGTTGAACAAAGCGGACGCCTGCGAAGATACCAGGTTGAAAATCGAAGAGATGGAAGGTGTCGCACTGGACGCACCGGTCGTTTCAATCAGCGGCCTGACCGGCGAGAATGTCGAAGCGTTGCGCGCGTTTCTGGTGCCGGCGCAAACACATATTCTGCTCGGATCTTCGGGGACAGGAAAGTCCACGCTGGCGAATCGTCTGCTGGGGGAGATGATTCAGGACACTGGAGAAGTCCGCGAAAGTGACAGCAAAGGCAGACATACAACCACAGCCCGGCAGCTTTTTGTTTTGCCGGGCGGAGCGCTGCTGATGGATACCCCGGGGCTGCGCGAACTGCAGCTTTGGGATGCCGGCGAGGGAGTGGCCCAAACTTTTGCGGATATTGATGAGCTGGTCGGGCAGTGCCGCTTCCAGGATTGTACGCACGGGGCGGAACCCGGCTGCGCGATCCGCGCGGCCCTCGGCGACGGAACGCTCGACGCGGCGCGCTTTGAGAGTTACGGGCGGCTGCAGAGGGAGCAAAAATTCCAGCAGGAGAAAGTCGATCCGGCGGCGCGCCGCGAGCAGAAAGAAAAAATCGTGAAATTGATGCGCGACGTTCGCAAAAGAGAGAAACATGACAAGCGAAAATAAAAGTCCGGTGGCGGGGGCGACCGTTCCGGCCACGAGCGCAACTGGACCTTTGCTGCTGGATCTGCGGCTGGCGCGACGCGTGGAGCTGGCCGAGGCGCAAGCGGCGGCCGAATGTGCGGAGACGGTCGAGCGGCTGCGTCCCGGCGGAAACGCGGCGCTGCTTCGCGTTGCCGGCGGGTACGCGGTCTATTGCGGGGCATCGTCGCCGATTACCCAGGCCGTAGCGCTGGGGCTGGATGGACCCGTGAGCGAGGAAGAGTTTGACCGGCTCGAGAATTTTTACCGGATTCGCGGCGAGGCCGTGCGCGTGGAGACGTGTCCGCTGGCGGATCCGAGTCTGTTTGAGCGGTTCGCGGAGCGCGGATATCGCGTTACGGAATTCTCCAATGTGATGGCGCGGGCGCTGGCAAAACCGGAATCTGGAGCGGCCGCGGGAGAACTTCCGGCGGGGCTGACGATTGAGCGGGCCGGGCCGTCGCGCATCGAGTTGTGGACGCTGACGGTGGCTCAGGGATTTGCTGAACACTATCCGGTAACCGAGGAGTTGCTCGAGGTGATGCGGATGTTTGCGCTGGGTTCGCACGCGGAGTCCTACCTGGCGCGTTTTGCCGGGAAAGTGGCCGGAGGCGGCGCGCTGATGATTCGCGATGGCGTGGCCGGGCTTTTTGGAGCGAGTACCTTGCCGGCGTTCCGCAAGCGCGGCGTGCAAACCGGTCTGTTGCAGGCCCGGCTGGAACGCGCGGCAGCCGAAGGGTGCGACCTGGCGGTGAGTCTGGCGCAGGTGGGGAGCGCCTCCGCGCGCAATATTGTGCGGCACGGATTTCAGGTTTTGTATTCGCGGGCGAAGTTCGAGCGAGCCCAGAGGTGAAGGGTCAGGCTTTGGCGGCGTAACGCTGGTTGATGAATTCGATGATGTCGAGCGTGCTCGTGCCGGGCAGAAAGATTTCAGCGATGCCGGCTTTCTTCATGGCGGGAATGTCGGCTTCAGGAATGATGCCGCCGACGAGCACGGTGACGTCGTCCATGCCTTTTTCCCGGAGCAGCTTCATGAGTTGTGGGCAGATGGTGTTGTGTGCGCCGGAAAGAATGGAAAGGCCGATGACGTCGACGTCTTCCTGGACGGCGGCGGAGGCGATCATTTCCGGGGTCTGCCGCAGGCCGGTGTAGATGACTTCCATGCCGGCGTCCCGGAGGGCGCGGGCGATGACCTTAGCGCCGCGATCGTGACCATCAAGGCCGGGCTTGGCAATTAGTACTCTGATTTTCTTTGCAAGCATTTCTCTCTCGCTCGGCGCTCTGCGGGCCCGTTTTTATGCCGTCTCTTGGATTTGCGTATAAAGAATAGTCCAAATTCTAGGTGATGGCGACTTCTTCGTAGGTGCCGAAGACTTCGCGGAGGGTGTCGCAGATTTCGCCTACGGTGGCATAGGATTTTACGGCCGAGAAGATGTAGGGCATGAGATTTTCCGTGGTTTTAGCGGCTTTGCGGAGGGCCGCCAGCTGGCGCGCGACTTCCTCGGCAGAGCGGTCGCGGCGGAGTTTGCTCAGTCGTTCCGCCTGGCGGACGGCGACGGTTTCGTCGATCTGCAGGGTATCGAGGGGTTTTTCCTTGGTGACGTAGTCGTTGACGCCCACGATGATTTTCTCTTTTTTGTCGATTTCCATCTGGTAGCGGTAGGAAGCTTCGGCGATTTCGCGCTGCGGATAGCTGCGTTCGATGGCGGCGACCATGCCGCCCATGGCGTCGATTTTTTGGATGTAGTCCCAGGCTCCGGCTTCGACCTCGTTGGTAAGTTTTTCGACGAAGTAGGAGCCGCCCAGGGGATCGACGGTGCTGGTGACGCCGGTTTCGTGCGCGATGATTTGTTGCGTGCGCAGAGCGATGGTGGCTGCAAATTCGGTGGGAAGCGCCCAGGCTTCGTCGAGTGAATTGGTGTGCAGAGATTGTGTGCCGCCGAGGACGGCGGCCAGTGCTTGCAGCGCCGTACGCACCACGTTGTTGTATGGTTGCTGCGCGGTGAGCGAGCAGCCAGCGGTTTGCGTGTGGAAGCGCAGAGCCCAGGAGCGCGGATTTCTCGAGCCGTAACGCTCGACCATGGCTTTGTGCCAGATACGCCGGGCGGCGCGATACTTGGCGATTTCCTCGAAAAAATCACTGTGGGCGTTGAAGAAGAAAGAAAGTTGCGGAACGAATTCGTCAACGTCGAGGCCCCGGCGCATGCCCCACTCGACGTATTCAAGGCCATCGCGCAGCGTGAATGCCAATTCCTGAATGGCGGTCGAGCCGGCTTCGCGGATGTGGTAGCCGCTTACGGAGATGGGATTGAATTTTGGCGTATTTTTTACGGCAAACTCGAAGGTGTCAATGACCAGGCGCATCGAGGGTTCTGGCGGATAGATGTATTCCTTTTGCGCGATGTATTCCTTGAGAATGTCGTTTTGCAGAGTGCCCGAAAGTTTCCGCCAGTCGGCGCCCTGTTTTTCGGCGACGGCGAGATACATCGCCCAGATGACTGCCGCCGGGGAGTTGATGGTCATCGACGTAGTGACGCCCGCGAGGGGAATTTTATCGAACAGGACTTCCATGTCGGCGAGCGAACTGATGGCCACGCCGCATTTGCCGACTTCGCCTTCAGAAAGAGCGTGGTCGGAGTCGTAGCCCATCAAGGTGGGGAGATCGAAAGCCGTTGAGAGGCCGGTTTGTCCCTGCGAAAGAAGATAGCGAAAGCGCTGGTTGGTATCTTCGGCAGTGCCAAAACCGGCGAACTGGCGCATGGTCCAGAGGCGGCCGCGGTGCATGGTCGAATGAATGCCGCGGGTGTAGGGCGGCGCACCGGGGAAACCTAATTTTTCCTCCGGATTCCAGTTGGGGAGATCGGCTTCGGTATACAGGCGATTGATGGAATGACCGGAAATCGAGGTGAAATGGTCAACTCGCTCGGGGCTTTTGGCGAGGGTGGGACCCAGCGTATTTTCTTCCCAGGCTTGTTCGGCAGGAGAAGCGGCGCGGGATTCGTTGCCGGTTTCAGCCGGCGTCACCATCTGGGACGTGGTTTTGGATTCCTCGCTCATGCGGTCGGCTCTCTCCCTGGAAAAATTCGCGGCAGAAGAAAATTCAAACAACTGTTCGAATTTCTACAATAACCAATGCTATGCGAAAGCGGGAAGAGGGGCAAGCGCGGCGTGTCCCCGGCGGCGCAAAGGACAAAACAAGTTCCGGAAAAAAAATTGGGCCGGAGCAAATCTCCGGCCCAAGAAATCGCGAGCGACAGGAAACTACTTTTCGCCCTGCTTCTGGAAAATCTTGTCGGCGCCGACAACCTGGCCATTCAGAGTTCCGGGGATGAGCGTTTCGCGATCAACGCTGCCTTTTTTGGCATCGGCAATCGTCACCCGGTTCACTTCCAGGGTGCGCCCAACGGCCCGTTCGAAGTTGGCTTTGGCTTCCACCAGATCGGCCAGCGCGCGCAACTCCGTGCCCTGGGCGGTGACCAGGTCGCGCTGCGTTTGAATGACCAGGTACACGGTGGATGCGCCAAGCTGGTATTTTTTCTGTTCGGCGTCGAAAGTCTGCTGCTGAAGTTCCCGCGCTTTGGCCGCCGCTTCGACGCGAGCGCGATTCTGTTGCAGCGCGATGTAGGTGTTGCGGACGTCGAGAAGCGCATTGTTCTTGATCTGCTGAACCTGCGCTTCGAGCTGCCGCTGCTGCAGGATGGAGCGCTGGTTATCGGCCTGCGCCGAACGATTGCGCAAAGGGAGCTGCAGCGTCAATCCCGCGGCATATTCCGGAAAGCGATTGTGGAAGATCTGGCTCTGCGCGTCGCCGAGGCCGCCGGTCGCAACACCAGTGACCGGAGCGGTGGCCAGAGGAACAAAGATAGGAATTGGCGTGCCGCCGGGCCCGATAATCGTGACCGGGGTTCCGCTCGCATCGACGATTGGCGTGTTCACGTCGCCGGTAACGACGGGCGTTCCCGTGGTGACCGAATTGCCCCCGAGGCCAACGCTGGAGTAACGCGCAGTGAGAGTCAGACTGGGAAGCAGGGCATTGGCGGTCGCTTTCACGTCGATATCGGCGTTTTTCAGGTTGTAGACCTGTTCCTGGATATCCGGGCGTTTGGCGAAAGCTTCCTTGATGGAGTCTTCAAACGACGGGCCTTCAACGTCAGAAGGCCGAACCGGGAGTTCGGAAGGGATAATCTCCACATTCAGAAGGCTGGCGGCCAGGGGATCTTTGGTGATCGCATTTTTCAGAGTCTGTTCCTGCTGGAGCTGCACGGTTTGCGCAACGATCAGATTCTGGCGGTCGGTGGCTAACTCAGATTCCGCCCGTGTGACGTCGAGCGGCGCCATGGTGCCGATTTCCAACTGTTTTTTATTGTCGTTGTAGAGTTTTTCGGAAACTTCGACGGCCTGCTTTTGCACGCGAACGTTCTCCCTCGCGTACACCAGTTCCCAATAGTCCGTAATGGTATTGGTAACGGTGGTGATGGCCTGTTGTGAAAAGGCCAGGTCGGCGATTTTGCGGTTGTTCTTGGCGATGCGCAGGTTGCGGCGATTGACTTCCAGGCAGCAGCCATTGAGCAGTTGCTGATTGACTTGTACGGTCAGCGACGATTGCACGGATGGATTAAAAAAGTTGGCCGTGGGACTGGACGACGCGCGGGTGTTGTTCCACGCCGCCGTTACGCTCGTGCCGGTGTTAAACGCTTGCGTGTAAGTCGTGTCATAGCTCGCGGAGTGACTGGTCAATCCGATCAAACTGCTCGTGCCGGTGCCACCGGTTCCGGAAATGAACGGGTTGTTGATGGGCGTGGTGAGGTTGTCAAAAAAGATCGACTGGGTCACGACCGGATCCAGATTGAGAATAGGAAAATTGGCATTTGAGCCGCTGTACACCGCGTCCGGAGCTCCAATGCCTTGTCCGAACCCTCCGGCCTTGGCCTTCAAAATGGAATTGTCGGCGTACCACGGGACATATCTCTGAATCGTGATATCG
The DNA here is from genome assembly GCA_035317965.1 of Saccharimonadales bacterium (SeqCode). Taxonomy (GTDB): domain Bacteria; phylum Acidobacteriota; class Terriglobia; order Acidiferrales; family UBA7541; genus Acidiferrum. Next base: position 25,632 of record DATHFT010000024.1, read on the forward strand.
AGATTGTTCTCAAGAGCCAGCTCGACAGCATCCTGCAGCGTAATCTCGAGTTTCCCGTCATGAATGAGCTGCTCGACCCGGGGCGAGTTGGTGAGCGTCTCGCGATCGATATGAATCGGGCGATAGAGGCCAAGAAAATTGGGAAAAACCCGTGGCCCGTTCGAATAGTCGTGTTTATACACGCCCAGCGAAACGGGAATGGGAGGAGCGGGTGGGGTCGTGCTCTCCTTGGGTGATTGGGCAGGAGGCAGCGACGGTGGTGCTGGTTCCTGTGCAAAGCTCGGCGATACCGGACCTGCCGCAATGATGCCTGCCAGCAAGGCGGCCAACAGCGGTCGAGCAAACAACTTCGTCATGTTATTCCTCACCCCTGGAGTCTCTGTCCCCACGGGACCTCTCTTATTGTGTTTCACGTCAAAATCAACTGGCCCTGCTCTAACTTTATTACCCTCAACACAGTAAAACGTCTGGGGGTCCCATTATGTTTCACCAAATACGTAGAGAAGTGCCGGAAGAAGGGCTGCCGAGCAGCATTTCAGGCAAAAAAGGAGTTTAGCAGGGGCACTCATCCTTGACAATGAATCTGGCGACGGCTAGGCTGCTGACACTTCGACGTTTAGGAGCAATCTACGGTTAGCGGGATGCCATGCTGAAACGCGAAGAGTTGCTGAAGATATTCGAATCGGCAGGAGCCATTCGCCACGGGCATTTTGAATTGTCCAGCGGCTTGCACAGCGGCATGTATGTCCAGTGTGCGCTTGTGCTGCGCTACCCGCGCTTTGCTGAAAAGCTGGGGCAGGCGCTGGCGGCCCTGTTTTCCGATGCCATCATTGAAGCGGTCGTTTCTCCGGCGATCGGCGGGCTGATTGTAGGGCACGAAGTGGCGCGTGCGCTCCCGGAACCCAAAGACAGTACAGGCGGAGGCGTTCCCGCATTGTTTGTTGAACGCGACGGCAGCGGGACCATGAGCATGCGGCGCGGTTTTTCTCTCAAACCCGACCAACACGTGCTGGTGGTCGAAGATGTGTGGACGACGGGCGGTTCGACGCAGGAAGCGATTCGGGTTGTGGAAGAGGCGGGCGGCCGGGTTATCGCCGCCGGCGCACTGATTGATCGCAGTGGCGGGAACATCGAATTTCCCGTCGAATCGCAGGCGCTGCTGGATTTGCCGATTGCCAGTTATGATCCGGACGAATGCCCGTTTTGCCGTGAAGGCAGCGCCGCCGTTAAGCCCGGAAGCCGCTTTGCCCGCATTGCATCGTGAACAACCATTTTCCTCGCGTGCGAATTGGCGGCGACTTGCGCGCGTTTCCGGCCGGACGCCGCACTTCTCGGCTTGGACCACCCTCGCACTCATGCGCTATTTCAAATTAACGATTGCCTACGACGGGACGGATTTTCACGGCTGGCAGATTCAGCCGAACAAGCCGACCGTACAGGGCGAAATTATTTCCATTCTCCGCCGTCTGACTCAGGAACATATTCATTTTCACGGCGCCGGGCGCACCGATTCTGGGGTGCATGCGCTCGGACAAGTCGGCAGTTTTAAAACCAAGTCCGCGCTGTCGGCCCAGGAATTTCAGCGCGCACTCAATGCGCTGTTGCCGCCCACGATTCGGATCATGGAATCGGAGGAGGTGGGGCCGGACTTCAACGCCCGGTGGTCGTCTGTCGGGAAAATCTACCGGTACCGTATCTATCGCGAACGAGTCGTTCCCCCTATGCTCTGGCGATTCGTTTTGCATTATCCGTTTCCCCTCAATGAAGAGGCCATGCGCGACGCGGCGGCCCGGTTCGTCGGCATGCACGACTTTGCTTCGTTTGCGGCGTCCAGCGGATCGGAAGATGACGATAAAGAGCGAACGACGGAACGAGAAATCTATGCAGCTGACCTGGCGCGCTCGGCCGACAACGCGGAACTGGTTTTCACCGTGCAAGGGCGATCATTTCTGCGCTACATGGTTCGCAAAATGGTCGGAACCCTACTGGACGTCGGGCGCGGGAAACTGCAAGCGTCCGACATCGACCGGCTCTATGAGTTGCGGGATCGCTCGAAGTCCGGGCCTACGGTGCCTCCGCAAGGATTGTTCATGGTCGAAGTGCACCACGAGGAAGCCTGGCGCGTGGGCCGGCCCTAGCAGCGCCAGTGTTTCCTATCATTACCTTAAATTTCGGATAGAATCCGTTCATGGCCGACGCCGCTGCCTCCCCTGGCTCGATTCCTTCCATTGATCCAGCGACGGGCCAAATCCTCAAGCAGTTTGCCGGAACGCGACCGACCGATGTCCCGGAAATTGTGGCTGGTGTCCGTCGGGCACAGTTGGAATGGGCAACGCTTCCACTCGCCGCGCGCTCGAAGTATGTTTTGCGACTCGCAGACTCGATACTGGCTTCGCGAGAAATCCTTGCCAATGCGGTCGTCGCCGAGTCCGGCAAGCCCAGAGTTGAGGCCCTGTTTGCCGATGTCTTTGTATCGCTTGATACGGCCGAATATTTCGGCAAGTTTGGGGACCGCCTGCTGCAGCCGGAGCGCGTGCCGCATCATAGTCTTGCGGCCAAAGCCAAGTCCGGACGTCTCGGGTATGAACCTCTGGGGGTCATTGGAATTATCAGCTCCTGGAACTATCCGCTGGCGATTCCACTGAGCCAAATCATTCCCGCGGTGCTGGCCGGGAACGGCGTCGTTTGCAAAACCAGCGATTTCACGCCGCATTGCGGAGCATTAATTGAAAAACTTTTCATCGAATCCGGATTTCCCGACAATCTGGTCCGCATTGTGCACGGCGGCGCGGACGTCGGGCAGGCGCTGGTTGCAGCAAGGCCGGACAAGGTGCTGTTTACCGGCAGCGTAGCCACGGGCCGCACGGTTGCCGAAGCCTGCGCCAAAGAGCTGATTCCGAGCGTTCTTGAACTGGGCGGCAAGGACGCAATGATTGTTCTGGCCGATGCCGACCCGCATGCTACCTCGAGCGGCGCAGTGTGGGGAAGCTTCACCAACTGTGGCCAGGTTTGCCTTTCAGTCGAACGGTTGTTCGTCGAACGAGCCATCAGCGATTCATTCCTCGCGCAATGCGTTTCTAAAACAAAAAAGCTGCGAATGGGACCGGGAAGCGATCCGGCCAGCGACGTGGGTCCGCTCATACGGCCGCATCACGTGGAAAGAATGACCGCTCTGGTCAGCGATGCGGTGGCGAAAGGCGCCCAGGTGCTGTGCGGAGGAAAGGCGCGGCCGGATCTGGGACCGGGCTTTTTCGAGCCGACGGTCGTGTCCGGTGTTAATTTCTCGATGAAGCTGTTTCAGGAAGAAACCTTTGGCCCCATTATGGCTGTGCAGACGGTGCGGGATTCCGAAGAAGCAATTGCCATGGCCAACGATTCGCCGTTTACGCTGGCGGCCAGCGTGTGGACGGGCAATGGGAAACGCGGCGCGGAAATTGCCGCCCGGCTGCGGGCAGGATCTGTGATGGTCAATGACGTCATCAGTTATTTTGCGATTGCCGAAGCCCCGCACGGCGGTTGCCGCGCAAGCGGGTGGGGCCGGACGCACGGACGAGCGGGACTTCTCGAAATGGTGCAACCGAAATATATGGATATCGACCGCCTGCCGAAGTGCGAAAAGCCATGGTGGTATCGCTATGGCGCGCCGCTCGACCGCGCCGCCGACGCGTTTCTGCAATTTCAGTTCAAGCGCAGCCGTCTTGCGCGGGTTCGCCACGCAAGACTGGCACTGAAGACGATGTTTCGAGACCACGGTCTATGATCCTGGCCGACAAGTCTGCCAGGCGAAACGTGAAACATACGCTCGTTTGCGTTATTCTCTTCACCATGACGGCGCGCTCATCGCTGGCCTTTCCTCCGACACGCCTTTCGCTGTCGTCCCAAGTTGCGGACAGTCCGAAACTTCGCGCCGCACTGGACTGGCTGGCGAAAAATCTCACGTGGATCAACGAACAGCAGATCCGGCTCACGGAAATTCCGGCTCCGCCGTTTAAGGAAGAAAAACGCGGGACGGCCGTGAAATTGTTGTTCAGCGAATTGGGTATTCGCGTAGAGACCGACAAAACCGGAAACGTAATCGCGGAGCTTCCGGGCACGGATGATAAAGAAATCGTGGTGCTGTCGGCACACTTGGATACGGTTTTTCCTCCCGCGACCGATGTGCGGGTGAAGCGCGAAAACGGGCGGCTCAGCGCGCCCGGTATTTCCGATAACGGCACTGGCCTGGCGGCGATGATCGCGATTGCCAGGGCGATTCATGCCGCAGACCTTCGTCCGCAGAGGACCATCCTTTTTGTCGCAGACGTGGGCGAAGAGGGCGAAGGGAATCTTCGCGGTATGCGGGCGCTGGTCGACGCCTACCGCGCCAGGCTGAAAGCCATGATCGTGCTGGATGGTTCTGGCACGGACCACGTAACGACCAAGGCCCTGGCGTCGCGTCGTTTGGAGGTTGTGATTACCGGTCCAGGGGGGCACAGCTGGTCCGACTTTGGCATTCCCAATCCCATCAACGCCCTGGTGCGGGCTTCGGTGCGTTTTATCAACACGAAAGTACCTGCCAGTCCGCGCACCACTTTTAATTTGGGGCAAATAGAAGGCGGCACTTCGGTCAATTCGATTCCGTATGAAGCCCGTTTGAAAGTGGACGTGCGGTCGGAAAGCGAAGACGAACTTTTGCGCCTGGAAGCGGCGCTGCGCGATTGCGTAACCAACGGTGTGCGCGACGAACTGGAATCTTCGCGCGACCGGTCGCGGGGCAAGCTGGACTGGAAGGTTCAGATTCTGGGAAGCCGGCCAGGCGGAGAACTGGTTGCGGATTCCGCCTTGCTCGCCGCGCTCCGTTCCGCCGATGAATTTGTCGGCAATCAATCGCGCATGGAGCGGTCTTCAACCGACGCCAATGTTCCTCTATCGGTCGGGATCGAAGCAATTTCCATTGGCGCGGGCGGCAACGGCGGAGGGGCTCATTCTTTGCAGGAATGGTATGAACCGGCCGGCAGGGAAATTGGTTTGCAGCGGGCACTGCTTACGCTTATCGGCGTCGCCGGTTTGCGGCAGGAGAAAACGCCGTGACGCCATGCCGTTGGCGATTGCCTCGCGTGATTCGCCTGGTTGTTGGCGCGGCATTGATTTTCAGTTCGTGGGCCAGCGCTCAGCAGAACAACGCCCCACCTCCTTCCCGCACCGTTTTCTATGTGCATGGCCAGATTTATACCAACGATCCCGCTCATCCCTGGGCTGCGGCCATGTCCGTGCGCGACGGGAAAATCGCGTGTATCGGCAGCATTGCCCATGTGATGCTCGATTGCGGCGGGGGAGCAGAGGGCGCCGAGACTGTGCAGTTGCGGGAAGCCTTCGTCATGCCGGGTTTCAACGATGCCCACGTGCATTTGGGAGGCGCTGGCGCGGACATGCGAAATATTCAACTGAATGGCGTGCCCTCCATCGAAGATCTTCAGAAGCGCGTGGCCGGCGCCGTGGCCGAGCGCCAGGAAGGCCAGTGGATTGTCGGCAGCGGCTGGGATCACACGCTTTGGTCCGACCGGAAATTCCCCAACCGGCAGCAACTCGATGCCGTTGCACCGAGCAATCCAGTTTTGCTGACGCACATTTCCGGACACGTGGCGGTTGCCAATTCAGTGGCGCTGAAACTGGCGGGCATTGACAAGAGCACGGCGAACCCGTCGGGCGGAGTCATCGAACGCGATGGCAATGGAGATGCCACCGGCATGCTCGAAGAAGGTTCGGCCATGGCCATGGTCGAAATGAAAATTCCTGAGGTGGCCGGGGATCAACGACGCCGCGGTATTGAGATGGTCCTGGGCGATCTGGCGAAAAATGGCGTCACCTCCGTGCAAGACAATTCGGAGTGGGAAGATTTCCTGGTTTATCAGGATTTGAAACAGGAAGGGAAGTTGACGGTTCGTATTACGGAATGGCTCCCGTTTGCCACCGACCTCGATCAGCTGCAGAATTTGCGCAGTGAAGGCGGAGTTTCCGATCCATGGCTGAAAACGGGTGCGCTGAAGATGGTGACCGATGGGGCGCTTGGTTCGCGCACAGCGGCGATGCTTGCACCGTACTCCGACGACGGGTCAACCAGCGGTCTGATGACGATCGAGCCGGAAAAACTAAGGGCCATGGCGATCGAACGGGATCGTGCCGGGTTTCAGCTGGCGTTCCATGCCATTGGCGATAAGGCCAATCGGGTGGCCCTCGACGTGTTCGAAGCGGTTGTCAAAGCGAATGGGCCGCGCGACCGGCGCGATCGGATCGAACACGCGCAGGTCGTCGCGCCGGACGATTTTGCCCGATTTGGGCAATTGCACGTGATTGCTTCGATGCAGCCGTCCCACCAGACAACCGATATGCGCTGGGCCGAACAGCGCATCGGACCGGAGCGAATCAAAGGCGCGTACTCCTGGGCAACCTTGCAGAAGAGCGGGGCGCGGCTGGCCTTTGGCACCGACTACGATGTCGAGCCGATCAGTCCGTTCCGGGGACTGTACGCCTGCGTGACGCGCGAGCTGCCGGATGGTGGACCGCGACTCGGCTGGGAGGCGCAGGAGAAGATTTCGCTGGGCGATTGTATCCGTGCCTATACCACAGGCTCCGCTTACGCCCAGTTCGAGGAAGGCCGGAAGGGCGAGCTGAGGGCGGGCGAGTATGCCGACTTCCTTATTCTCTCGAGTGACCTGACCAAAATCCCGGCTTCGCAATACGTGAAGACGAGGGTCTTGCGGACCGTAGTTGGCGGGAGAATCGTCTACACCGCCCCCTAGTCCCTCCGGCGTATACAAGATAAGCGACCGTCCCCACCGGAGCCCAAAGCCGGCGCTATAGGTCCCATTTCCTTCATTTATTCGGCCTTGATAAGTGGTTTATCTGTCTAGTAACGAACCCTTTAGCCCGCTTCAAGCCCCAAATGTAACGAATTTGTTAATTAGGTGTTGCTTTTATCTAACCGGCTGATAGATTACCGCCATATTGGCTGGTCGCTGTAACGGGGTTTGTGTTCAGGGGAAAAGGCTTACATTCAGGCATGCCGCGCAACTCAACAGTTAGAATGTGCGTTAGCACATTTCTCCGGTTGCTGCCGTCGCGCGTTCCCACTGTCCCGCTTTTGCTTCCGCCAAAGGGGTGAACTTAAGGTGACGCCAGATTTTGGGGCGTCCGGAGGGTGTATACGGAGATGAAAAAAACAGCAGCGATTATTCTACTCATGCTGGTTGCGGTGATCCTGACGAGTCGGTCGGCGTCAGCACAGGCTACGGCCAGCGGCACAATCCAGGGAACGGTTACCGACGCCTCGGGAGCCGCCGTAGCTGAAGCGCAAGTGACACTGAGGAATAAAGGGACGGGAGCCACGAAAACGGCTACGACCAACGACACGGGGTTCTACCGTTTCGAGCTGTTGCCGGTCGGCAGTTATGTGGTTCGCGTGACGAAGGAAGGGTTTACGGCTTTTGAAATCACCGGCGATGTCGCCGTGGGGCAAACTTCTACATTCAATGCGGATCTGAAAGTTGGCTCGTCTTCGCAAACGGTCGAAGTCAGTGGCACGATTCCTGTGGCTGATGTCACAAAGACCGATGTCAGCGTGAACATTGCTCCTGCAGAAGTCGAGCAGTTGCCCATGCTGGGCCGCGATGTCGGTTCGCTGGCACTGCTTGCGCCCGGCGTAAGGCCCGCGGATTCTTACGATCCCACCAAAAACCGCTACGCTGTGATTTCTGTTAATGGCCAGGGGGGACGCAACATCAACGTTACGGTCAATGGCGTCGACAACAAGGACAATACCGTCGGCGGCACCGTCATGCAGCTTCCTCTGGAAGCGGTTGAAGAATTCAAGATCAGCACGCAACGCTTCTCGGCGGCCAACGGCCGGTCGGAAGGCGCCGCGATCAATATGATCACGAAGTCGGGCTCGAACACTCCGCACGGCTCATTCTTTGGTTTCTTCCGCGAAAGGCAGTTCAATGCTGCGGACGAACTTTCTGGAACCAGTGCCGACTACACCCGTCAGTTTTTTGGCGGTTCTATCGGTGCGCCCATAAAAAAGGATAAGCTCTTCGGATTCTTCGCCATCGAGCGTCAGCGGGAAAATACGCAGCAGCCGGAATCGCCCGATGCTTTTGCAGAATTGCAGCTGGTCACAGATCTAGGAGCCGAGCCCTCAGCGTTCATTCCGCGGCCCTTCTTTGAATGGCGCTACAACGGACGGCTGGACTACAACATCAACGATCACAACCACGCCTATCTCAGCTACACGTCGCAGTCGAATGACAGCGCGAACGATCAATCGGATGGCCTCGGCGATTTGACGGGCGGAAACTTCACAAAAAACCACCTGCAGATTGCCAACTTCACACTCGATTCTTCCATTTCGCCGACCCTGACGAACAGCTTTACCGCCGGCTACCAGTTCTGGAATAACATCATTGACAGCAGCATTGTGGCGCCGTACATCACCTTCGCCAGTGTCAGTGAATGGTTTGGCACCAACACCAACGTTCCACAGGAATCCTATCAGCGGAAATGGCAATTCAAGGACGATATCGTCAAACGCATCGGAAATCACAGCCTCCAATTCGGCGTCGATTTCATCAACACTCCGGTATTTGGCGGCTTTTTTAAGTCCAACTCCACCCTGGAAATCGATTTCAAGGATACTCCGTCTACCATTCTTGCAAACCCACACACTTGCGGCGATGAGGGAGACGAAGCTTGCTACCCCAACGGGTTCAATTCTGCCGGCGCCGTGACTGGTATGTCGTTAAGCGCTGGTAATCCTTACTTCCTGATCGAAGGCAAACAACTGGGCTTGTATGCGCAGGACGATTGGAAAGTTACCAGCCGATTGTCATTGAACCTTGGCCTACGCTGGGACCGGGACTTCAACTTCAACGGTGCGAGCGCCATTCCGGACAGCCGCACGTTCCAATATCTTCAGGCAATCAACAGCCCGCTCGCTTCGGGGATTCCCCACGATGACACAAAGGACTTCAGCCCCCGCGTGGGTTTTGCGTACGACCTGACCGGCAAAGGCAAGCACGTAATCCGCGGAGGGTTTGGCCTTTACTACGGCAATACCTACGAGAACATTCCGCTATTCATGATCCAACAAGCAAACGATCCTGTGTACCAAGGCGTTTTCTCTATCTCTTCGCCCAACGAAATCGTTCCTGGAACGGGAGTAACCCTAGGCAACTGGAAATACGGAGTTGATCCGTTTCCCGTTGCTCCTCCTCCGAGCGCAGACTTGGCGGATGGAGCCACCGGTCGGCTTATGGACCCGAAGTACCGCAACCCGGTATCCGAAGAATTCAATTTCGGATATCAGTGGGCGCTCGACAACAACTCTGTGGTTGAAGCCGAGTATGTGCACGTGCTCGGTTTGCACATGAACCGGACAATCACATCAAACCTGGTTGTCCCTGGCGTCGACGGTCGTCCGCTGGACTCACAATTTGACGATGCTGGAGTTCCCGAGCTGGGCAGTATTCGCGAAGAGGAGTCCATTGGACGTATGCGTTACGATGGCTTGAACCTGAGCTATCGTCGCCGCCTTTCGCGGCGCTTCAGCGTCAATGCCAACTACACCTTGTCGCGCTCCGTAGGATGGGCCATTGATCAGGGCGGCTTCCGAAACTATCCGCATGACGCTCGCGATCCTTGGAATGTTCTGGATTTCGGAAACACCCCGAACGACGAGCGACACCACGTTTCCTTCAGCAGCATCGTTCAGCTGCCGTGGGGCATCCAGGTTGCGCCAATTCTCCAGTTCGGTAGTGCGCGCCCCTACGATCTGACGTCCAGCTTTGATCCCTTGGGCATTGGTTCCGGCTATCTTCGGCCGGCCATCGTTCCAATCGACAACCCAAAGGACTATCTGACCTATGGCGTCGGCGCTTTGGCTACTTCCGATGCAACGGAGGCTTGCCTTGCTGCTGGAACTTGCCGCCAAGCTGGTTATGACACGGTTCGCGGGAATTATTTCTTCCAGGTGGACGCCCGTGTCAGCAAGTACATTAAGTTTGGCGAACGCTTCAAGGTTGAGCTGATGTTTCAGGCGTTCAATCTGACCAACCACGCTAACTATGGAGCGAATTTCGGAAACAGCGCCAGCTCGGGCACCTTCCTGAAGCCTCAGGGCTATATCAATCCCAACCTCAGCCCTGGAGTTCAGGCTCGTGCGTTCGTCGGTGAATTCGGCGCTCGCTTCGTGTTCTAAACCAGGGAAACGCAAAACATCGTTCCCGGGCCGATTCCTTGTGAATCGGCCCGGCTTTTTTTCCGGCGCGACTTTGCTTTAAGCACAACTCTTTCTGCCGGGCGTTGCCACCCGATTGCAAACTCTCTACACTGGCGCTGGTTTTGCCGCACAGACCTACAACAAAGCATGACCCAACGAACCCGCGCGGACCTGGCTCTCGCCTTTTGCACGCTCCTGTGGGGCGCGACGTTCGTGGTTGTCAAGAATGCCTTGGACCACTCCTCGGTATTCGTTTTCCTGGCAGTTCGCTTCACCGTGGCCGGAATTTTGATGATAGCCTTCCGGCCATTCGTTCTGCTGCGAATGGATCGCGAAGAATTGTTTGCCGGCATGCGCCTGGGATTTTTCATGTTCGCCGGCTACGCGTTCCAGACCGCCGGATTGCAGTACACCACGGCAGCCAATTCCGGTTTCGTCACGGGTTCGAGCGTGGTGCTGGTTCCTGTCTTGCTTGGACTTTTCTGGGGAAAGACGCTCACGCGCTGGGTGTACGCCGGGTCGTTTGCCGCGGTAGCCGGTTTGTATTTTCTAACCGTCCCGGTTGAAGGAGTAGCGCATTTAAATCGTGGCGACGTGCTGACCTTTGTCGCTGCAGGGCTGTACGCCGTACATATAATCCTCGTCGGCGAATATACCAAACAGCATTCGGTTTCTGCACTGAGCGTGATTCAGGTGCTGGCCTGCGCTTTCATGGCCTGGGTCATGGCGGGCTCGGCGGCCGCGATTCGCTGGCAACCCGCGCGCTTCGAGTGGCGCTGGCAACTGCTGGTGGGCGTCCTCGTCTGCGCGGTATTGGCAACGGCCGTGGCCTTCACGCTGCAAATGTGGGCCCAGCAATATACATCGCCGAGCCACGCGGCGATTCTGTTTACCCTGGAGCCGGTTATAGCTGTTCTAACGTCCTACATCCTCATCAAGGAGCGGCTGAGCGCCCGCGGGATCTTCGGAGCCGTGCTGATATTCGCGGGGATTTTGATTGCTGAACTGCTGGGTCCACCGGCCACGCCCGAATCGCCCGAGCCGGTTTTTATGGGCCGCCTGTATTTCAAACCCTGGTGGAAATAATCGCCGCGCCGGCCGCCATACCCAGGCTAGCCCGTGACGGAATAGTTCTTGATGTCGACGGCTTCGTACATGGTGGCGGTAGAGGCGTGGGTCCTTTCGTAGGCGGCAATTTCCGGTCCGTGTTGGAGCGTCGAAGCAATGTCGTCGAGGCCTTTGAGCAGAATTTCTTTTCGTGACGGATCGATTTCAAATTTGCAGACCAGGCCGTGATTGTCACTCACTGTTTGTTTTGGCAAATCGACCGCCAGGCGATAGCCTTCCTCTTTTTGCGTCCGCTGAAAGAACTCTTCGACCTGTTCTTCGGACAGTTGCACGGGAAGGATTCCGTTTTTGAAGCAATTGTTGTAGAAAATATCGGCGTAGCTGGGAGCGATGATTGCGCGAAAGCCGTAATCTTTCACTCCCCACGGGGCATGCTCGCGGCTGGAGCCGCAGCCGAAGTTGGCGCGGGCCAGCAGCACGGATGCGCCTTTGTAGCGCGGAAAATTCAAAACAAATTCAGGGTTGGGGACTTCGCCGGGCAGGTAGCGCCAGTCGTAGAACAGCACGCGGCCGAATCCTTCGCGCGTGAGCCATTTGATGAATTGCTTGGGGATCATCTGGTCGGTGTCGACGTTGACGCGGTCGACCGGAGCTACGATTCCGCTGTGCGTGGTAAACGGTTGCATATTCCTTCTCTCGTAAAAAGACTATTCCGTCGCGGCGACGGCGTCGCAATCGCGGACGTCGACGAAGTGCCCGGCGATGGCGGCCGCTGCGGCCATTACCGGGCTGACCAGGTGCGTGCGGCTGTCTTTGCCCTGGCGGCCTTCAAAATTGCGATTGCTGGTGCTGGCGCTGCGCTCGTGCGGGGGAAGCACGTCGGGATTCATGGCCAGACACATACTGCAGCCTGCGTCGCGCCATTCGAAGCCGGCATCGGTGAAGATTTTGTCGAGTCCTTCTTTTTCGGCCTGGACTTTGACTACCCGAGAGCCGGGAACAATCAGGGCCAACTTGATATTTTTCGCGATGTGCTTGCCGGCGACAAACTGCGCGGCGGCGCGCAGATCTTCCAGCCGTGAATTGGTGCAGGAGCCGATAAAAATGTTGTCAACGGGAATATCCACAATGCGGGTTCCGGCCGTCAGGCCCATGTATTGCAGGGCCAGCTCCGTGGCTTTTTGATCGTTCAAATCCTTGAAATCATGCGGATCAGGAACGCGGGCGGTAACCCCGCTGACCATTCCAGGATTGGTGCCCCAGGTGACCTGCGGCGCGATATCTTCGGCGGAAAGCTCAACGGTCTTGTCGAATTTCGCGCCGTCATCGGAGCTGAACTGCTTCCAGTTGTCGACGGCTTCCTGAAATTCCCGTCCGCGCGGAACAAAGGGACGTCCTTCCAGATAGGCGAACGTGGTTTCATCCGGCGCGACCATTCCAGCGCGGGCGCCGCCTTCGATGCTCATGTTGCAGACGGTCATGCGGCCCTCCATCGAGAGGGAACGGATCGCTTCTCCGGCGAATTCAATCACGTGGCCCGTGCCGCCGCCAATTCCGATTTTGCCGATGATCGCGAGAATGATGTCCTTGGCGGTGACTCCTTTGGGGCGCTGCCCGTTGACGACGATATGCAGCGTTTTGGATCGTGACTGCACCAGGCACTGGGTGGCCATGACGTGCTCAACTTCGCTGGTGCCGATGCCGAAGGCCAGCGTCCCGAACGCGCCGTGCGTGGAGGTATGGCTGTCGCCGCAGACGATGGTTTGTCCGGGTTGCGTGAGGCCGAGTTCCGGGCCGATCACGTGCACAATGCCCTGATTCTTGCTGTTCATGTCAAACAAGCGCACACCGGTTTCCCGGCAATTTCGTTCGAGCGCTTCAAATTGCAGCCGCGCGTTGGTATCCAGCACCGGCAGAGAACGATCAGTCGTCAGCACGGAATGGTCCATAACGGCAAAGGTGAGATCCGGGCGGCGCAGTTTGCGCCCTTCGGCCTTGAGTCCGGCGAATCCCTGGGGGGAAGTCGCTTCGTGAACCAGGTGGCGGTCAATATAGATAATGGACGGCTTGCCGGCTTCTTCGTGGACGACGTGGGCGTCCCAGACTTTTTGGTACAGGGTTTTAGCGCTCATGAGTTATCTCAATTCCACTCAATTTTACCACTCGCGAGGTATATGTCCAATGAGATGAACTCGCGGGGAACGATAAGCGGGGTAAATACCTGGCGGGGCCGCCTGGAAGGCGGAAACAATTTCACCGGTGCCGCAGGGGGAAATCACTTTGATTCCAGGCTGCGGGCATGTGGTACTAGCGTGCAAAGCGAAGTTTACAATTGAAGCGGTGGAGGATTTTCTGAATGAGGAGAGGAAGTAGCGAAATAAATGGATCATGAAACGAGATAAAACCGGGCCGGCCGCAGCCGGGATATGCTGGCGGGCGGAGAAAATGGCGTAAGATCTAAGCTTCCGAGCCGCAGGCGGGTTGGCGAGAGGCCGAAATGGGGATTCGAACGGTGTTGCAGTTGGGCGATCCGGGACTGCGGACCGTGGCCGCGCCGGTCGAGGTAGTGTCAGCGCCGGGGATTCGTTCGCTCGTCGAGGATCTGGCGGATACCTTGACGTATTGGAGAAATACGACCGGGTACGGGCGGGCCATTGCCGCCCCGCAGATTGGTGAACTTGTGCGTGTCATTTTTCTGCAACTGCCGGGAGCGGACCCGTGGCCGCTCGTGAATCCGGAAATTATCTGGAAAAGTGAAGAGAAAATTGTGGTTTGGGACGCCTGCCTGAGTTTTCTCTCGATTTTCATGCAGGTGCAGCGGCATCGCGAAATCAAAGTGCGCTATCAGGACTTGCGCGGGGAATGGCAGGAAGTCGCCGCCGGCGCGGATCGCGATCTGTCCGAGTTGCTGCAGCACGAGATTGATCACCTGGACGGAATTTTGTCCGTGGATCGAATCACAGACATCCGAACGATGTGCACGCGCGAAGAATTTGAGAAGCGCTACAAGGCGGCGAGTCCCTACGCCGAAGAACTGCGTCGCTAGCGTCGCCGAGGAATGGACCCGGATGGACAAGATTTTCTACACCAGTATGGAAAGCCCGGTTGGCCGTTTGCTGCTGGCCGGCAATCCGGACGGTTTGCGTTCAGTGAGCTTCGCGCTCAGCCGGCGGGCGGACGCGCCGCAGGAAAGCTGGACAGAAGACAAGTCGGCGTTTCCAGAAGTGATTCGGCAGCTGCGGGCTTATTTTGCCGCGGAATTAACGGAATTTGATCTGCCTTTGGCCATGGACGGGACCAACTTCCAATTGAGTGTGTGGCGGGCCCTGCAGGAAATTCCTTACGGCCAGACAACGTCGTATGGTCGGCTGGCCGCAAAGTTAGGGAACCCCAAAGCCATGCGTGCTGTTGGTTTGGCCAATGGACGGAATCCCATTCCAATTATTGTTCCGTGTCACCGCGTGATAGGAAGCGATGGGAGTTTGACGGGTTTCGGCGGCGGATTGGAAAACAAACAAAAGCTCCTGGCGCTCGAGAAAGGGCAGCTGCGGTTGTTGTAGCGCGGCCGGAGGAGATCCTAGCCGGAAAGTTTTGCGGCCAGGATGTCGATTTTCCGTATGTCCGGAGCTTTGACAAAAAGATCGGGTGCTTTTTTGATCAGGGCAGCGGCGACCTGGCCGGACAGGTGAGCGTCGCGTCCTGCATCGCCGGCAAAGGTGTCGAAGATACCGAACGTCGTCGGACCGATCTTAACCGCGTACCAGGTAAGTGTCGCGGGCTCGGCCTCCACCAGCGGCAGTGCACTTTCCAGGAAATCGGCAACCTCCTGTTCGCGGCCCGGTTTGGCTTCGAGCATCGCCCATATGGCAACTTTTACGACGGGTTTGCTTTGTGGCATGGAGTTCTCCTCGGCGATGGGATGACTTGGGGTGAGGGAAGGTTACGAAAAATTGCGCGGCGGCACATCCCCGACGCGGGCCAGGCGGTGCCGCCTGCCCGGGCAAGCGAATCCGGGAGATCGTTCTGGCTGTGGCTTGCGGTGAGCTTTAGTATTTCCAGCTGGTGAGGTCGGCGCCTGGCGGGGCTGTTTTAGCGATGCGGTCGAGGATTTTGGGTAGATACATGGTGTTGTAGTGCAAGCGGGAATAGGCGTTTGGAAGATGGGGATCCCCGTTCCAGCAGTGTTCGGCGCCGATGCCGTATTGCACTTCGCCGTCGTAGGGCGGATTCTTGGTGGCCTTCAGAAAATCTTCGAGCTGGTATACGGCGGCGTCGAGAAAATAGGTATCGGCGGTTCCCACATAAATATTGAGTTTTCCGCGGACTTGGGGGCCGAGTGTGGCCCAGTCGCGTTGCAAAATCGCGCTCAAATCATAATGCTCTTTCCAATACGCGGCGACCGCGGGGTCGATTTCTCCCGTGTCCTTATCGAAGATGGGTTGCGGATATCCGTCCTTGCCGACAGGGCTGTAGACGGCCTGCCAGATGTCGAATTGTTCGCCGGACCGCGCGTGGCTGCCGAGCGCAAGCTCGTATTGATTCAGCGATTGCACCGTCGCCAGCGTGCGTCCCAGATAATCGCGTTCACCGAAGCGCGGAAATTGCTGGTGCGGACCGGGAATGTAGAAAGCATTTTTATCCTTGTAAATATTGATGGTCGTAAAGGAGCGGAAATCGACCGGATCGGGGCAGGCGATGAAGGCGCCGTTGTAGTGATCGGGATAAAACATTTGCACGGCCATGGAAATCCATCCGCCGGTTGAACCGCCGTAAACGAACCGGGCCCAGCCCTGGCCAATGCCGCGGAACTGTTTTTCGATCGCGGGGATCAATTCGTTTTCAATCGCGTCGCCGTACGGGCCGAGGTTGGCCGAATTTACCGCATAGGAATCGTCGTAATACGGATTCGCATGATTGATTTGCACGACCAGCAGACGCGGGAAATTTGCTCCGGTCCACTGCTGGTAAAATTTGTACGCTTCTTCCTGTTGAATGCGATTGTAGCCGGCGAGATGAAACCGCTCGGAATAGTCCGGCTTCAGGTTGGGGTCGGGCGGCGCAGTGCGCAGACCTTCGAAATCGTGATTGAAGTGATCTTCAAAAATGGCCAGCGGGTAGTGCGCGCCCGGATGTGAATCAAAACCTTCCGGTACCAGAACATTGGCGCTGAGGAACATCGGCCGGCCCCAGAATTCTGTGAGTCGCTTGCTCTGAATCTTCAGATGCTTGATGTACTTGGTGTCCTGGGGCTCGGGAATGGCGGGAATTTCCTGATCGAGGACGACGGAAACCCGCGTGTCGGCGCCAATGGTCATTTTTTGCGGCTTGCTGTACAGATTTCCGGGAGCGACATTCCAGTGTTGGCCTTCGCCGCGGTCCATCGGCAGTTTTACCGTATGGCCATCGGCGCGGTGGAACGTTTCGTAGCGATGCAAAAGAGCTTGCACGTAGTATTCGCCGGGTTTGAGGTCGCGAAGATTCTTGATTGGATAACCATAGGCGTTTTCGTTGACGACGATGGGCTGATCGGGTTGCCAGGCGTCCACATCGAGACCAAAAATGAGTTGGGAATTGACCGAGCCGTTGATCTGCATACGCGGCTCGGCATCCGGATTGGTGGAAAGGAGGATGAATACGCGTCCGTCGAGTGCGGCGGCGCTGCGCGAGGGGGCGAAGCGTACCGAGAATTGCGGCCCGGGCGCAGCGTTGGTTGTTGCGGCTGCCAGCGTAAGGGCGAGAGCGCTGAAAATAGAAAGCGCGGGAATGCGGGGCCTCGAGCGCATAGAAGGGTTCTCCGTCAGCGATAGGAACGCGTGGGAAATGATATGCGCGAACGCCGGCCGGCGCAATTATTTTGCGGGTTCAAAACTCTTGATTTTGGCGACCGTAGGGGCATCGAGCGATTGAATGAGCGCGACCATCAGTTCGACGGTGCGATCGAAGTCCGAGCGATCAATGATGCCGTTGTGGGCGTGGGTTGAGCGCGCCGGAACGAGAACGGTTGTGACCGGCACGCCAGTCTTGTTGAGCTTGATCGCGCCGGCATCGTCTCCGAATCCGCCGACAAAGTCGAATTGCAGCGGAATGTGATTGTCGGCGGCGACTTGTTTTACGTAAGCCACCAGCTTCCGGTTGGGCAGTTCGCTGAACGTGTAAAGCATCATGCCGGGGCCGCCGCCGAGAACTTCCTGCGCGGCGTCCGCTCCAGGTCCCGGAACATCATTGGGGATGCCTACTTCGAGACTAAAACCCAGATCAGGATCGATGCTGCGTACCGAAGTTTGCGCGCCACGCATTTCGCCGCTGCCTTCTTCCTGGACCGTAGCGGCATAGAAAACCTGATTGGGATGCGCAGTTTTCGCCAGGCGGCGCATCACTTCCAGCATCACGGCGCAACCGACGCGGTCATCCCAGGCTTTTGCAACGTACCGATTATTGGCCAGAATGGCAAAGTCGGTGACCGGCACGACCGGGTCGCCGGGAGAAATTCCCAGTGCGGCAACGTCGGCCGCGCTGCGCGCTCCGGTGTCCAGATAAAGGTCCTGCTTTTGCGTGCCGCCCTGCGGGTCGTGGGGTGCGATGTGCGCGTCCCAAATATCGGTGACCGCGGGCACGGCGCCTTTCGAGCCGAGAATCACCCAGCGCTGATCGGGAAGTGCCGCCGCCAGCCAGAAACCCAGCGTTTGCATCGAAATGAAACCGTCCGGACGAATGCGACGAACCATGCCGCCCAGCTCATCCATATGGGCGTCCAGCATAATGCGCGGGCCGGCGTCGCCTTGCTGTGCGATAACCGAGCCCAGGCCGTCGTAGGACACCTTGCTCGAGAATTCGCGCATGTGATCCGCCATGAGTTTCCTGACGGCTTCTTCATAACCCGGAGGCCCCGGGGCATCGGTGAGTTCCTTTAATAGCTGCACGACCCTGTCGGAGGATTGCGCTTGCGGGGGAACGAAAGTTTGCGGTTCGGCCGAAGCTGCGAGGACAAGAAACACAAGAACAGCAAAAATTCGGGACATGGGGTTCTTTCTCCGATGAAGCCGCTATAGAGCAGTTTGTTACCGAAACACAATCGCATAAACGCTGCGACTTTTGAAATGAAAAAACGTCCGCACCGGACTTTCGCAGAGTGAAAAGTGTTGATGCTGACGCCGGTTTTGTGTCTGGACGATTCGTGATAAAAACATTTGCGAATAGATCGGGCAGGTTGGCACGGAAAGTAATTCCTGGAATGCAGGCGGGCGAATTCTGCGAGATTGCGGGCATTGCTTCACGCGATTTGAGGAAGGCGAAGGACGCAGCCGCCCAGCTGGGAATTGCCAAAGCTTACGGCGCGTACGAGGAAATGCTGGCCGACCCGGAGATTGAAGCTGTCTACAACCCGCTGCCGAATCATCTGCATGTTCCGTGGTCCCGCAAAGCAGCGGAAGCAGGGAAGCACGTATTGTGCGAGAAGCCGCTCAGTCTGGACGCCGCCGAGGCCCGGACCCTGCTCGCCGCACGTGACCGTTACCAGGTCAAAATTGGCGAAGCCTTCATGGTGAAGACGCATCCGCAATGGCTGCGCACGCGAGAACTGGCTCGGTCTGGACGAATCGGAGATCTGCGGGCGATTGGCGGTTACTTCAGCTACTTCAATCGCGATGAACGGAACGTGCGCAATGTGGCAGGCTGGGGCGGTGGAGGAATATTCGATATCGGATGCTATCCCATCACCACCTCGCGGTTCGTTTTCGGCGAAGAGCCCCGCCGGGTCATCGCGCTGGTCGAAAACGATCCCGACTTCAAAGTGGACCGGCTGGCCTCGGTGATTCTGGATTTTCCTTCAGGACAAGCGACGTTCAGCTGCAGCACGCAGCTCGTCCCCTATCAACGGATGCAATTTTTCGGAACCAAGGGAAGAATTGAAATCGAAATCCCATTCAACGCCCCGATCGAAAAAGAGACGCGGATATTTGTCGACGATGGCCGCGATGTCTCGGGCGGCGGCGTAACCATGGAAACTTTTCCAATCTGCAACCAATACACGATTCAGGGCGACGAGTTTTCAAAAGCGATTCGCGAGGATCGCGAGGTGCCGGTCCCGCTCGAAGATGCCATCGCGAATATGGCGGTGATTGATGCAGTGTTCCGGTCGGCAAAAACCGCTCAATGGGAACGGCCCTAGTCAGGTTCCCGGCAGAGTCCGCGAGCCCCGCGGCTAGTTTTGTCGTGACTGCGAGCGGACTCGTTTGAGAAGACGTGAGCCGAGAAGAACCGGCGTGTAGTAGGCGACGAGCAGTACCGTTGTCAGGTCGTAAATGAGCATGCGTAGCCGCATGCTCAGGCTAACCCCTCACCCGCGGAAATGTTGCGCGCGGCAAGCCGGACCAGGGCGTCTGTTTCGCCGGCCGGGCCTGCACATTCCGCGGAATCGAGTATCATAGTATCTGGACATCTCCATGGAACCCCGCGAAAAAGCCGCCTTACTCCCCGAGCAGCCCGGCGTCTATATGTTCCGCGATGCCGGCGGCGACATTTTGTATGTGGGCAAGGCCAGCTCATTGCGCAGCCGCGTGCGTTCCTACTTTCTCGAGTCCAGCTGGGTCGATGCCAAAACCGGTTCGCTCGCCCGTGAAATTGCCGATCTGGAAACCATCGTTGTCGGCAATCCGCGCGAAGCGCTCGCTCTGGAACACAATTTAATCAAGAAGTACAAACCCAAATTCAACGTTGTTCTGCGGGACGACAAAACATATCCGTACATCAAGCTGACCATCACCGACAAATACCCGCGGGTCTATTTCACGCGCCGCGTCAAGCGAGACGGGGCACTCTACTTCGGTCCTTATTTTCCCGCGGGCTTTGCGCGGCGCATTCTCCATTTCATTCACAAACGTTTTCTCGTTCCGTCCTGTACCGTGGATCTCAACCGCAATCATCCGCGCCCGTGCCTGCAGTTTCACATTCATCGCTGCCTGGGCCCGTGCGTTGAAGGGCTCACAACGTCCGACCGCTACGCCGAAGCGGTGCGTGACGTAAAGCTGCTGCTGGAAGGACGCCGCGGGGATTTGATCAAGAGCCTGGAAGAGCGCATGGCGGCCGCCGCCGAGCAGGAACTCTACGAACAAGCCGCGATGTATCGCGACCTTATGCGCACGCTGGAAGACATCGAAGAACGTCAGCGCATAGCCTCGGCCCAGGGAGACGACACCGATGTTCTGGCGTACTACGCCGAACCGCCGCTGGTTGCGGCGAATCTTTTTCACTTGCGCGGCGGGCGGGTCGTCGACCGCCGCGAATTCTACTGGGAAGATATCGAAGAATTTGATCCGGCGGAGTTTGTACCGGCACTCCTCAAACAGCTGTATCTCGAGGCCGAATACCTGCCGAAATCCATCCACGTCCCGGTGGACTTCGAGGATCGCGCACTGCTCGAAGAAACGCTCACCGACCGTATCCATCACAAGGTGGAAATCGTTACGCCACAGCGGGGAACGAAACGCGCATTTCTCGATCTGGTTGAAAATAACGCCAAACATTCATTTGAGCAGCGCTTCCGCGTGTTGCAACCCACATCCAGAGCCATCACCGAAGCCCTGCAAAACGCTCTCAACCTCGCCGAGGAGCCCAAGCGCATTGAAAGTTTCGACATTTCCCACACCCAGGGAACAGACACGGTCGCCTCGATGGTCGTCTGGGAAAACGGCCGCATGAAGAAATCCGACTACCGGAAATTTATCATTCGCGGCGAGGACCAGAGCGCCGTCCCGGTTGGCCAAAACGACGATTTCGCCAGCATGCGTGAAGCCGTTTCGCGCCGTTACCGCCGGTTGCAGGAGGAAGGAAAACCCTTTCCAGGGCTCATCCTGATCGACGGCGGAATCGGCCAGCTGCACGCGGCGGCGCAGGCCCTGGAATCGTTGCAAATCATCAATCAGCCGCTGGTCAGCATCGCCAAAAAAGAGGAGATTCTGTACGTTTACGGGCAGGAAGACGAACCGGTGGTTCTCGAACACCACTCCCCGGTTCTGCACCTGATCCAGCAGATCCGCGACGAAACGCACCGCTTCGCCGTCACCTTCCATCGCCTGCGCCGCGGCAAGCGCCAAACCAAGACCGCCCTCAGCGACATCCCCGGAATTGGTCCGCTGACCGCCCGAAAGTTGCTGAAAGAATTCGGCAGTGTGGCCAATCTGCAGCGCGCGGAGCTCGACAAAGTCACGGCCCTGGTCGGCAAAAAGAGCGCGGAAAAAGTCCTCGAACATCTGCGCACGCTCTCACCGCAGTAACCGCATGACGGCTTTTATACTGGTTAGCCCGTATTGCGACCACTTTAGTGCTATGCTACGTTTTTGCTGGAGGTTCTCATCTCATGGCGGACAATGTCGGTTCCAAAGTTAGCTATTTTCTCGTCGGTCTCGGCGTAGGCGCCTTGGTTGGCGTTCTGTTTGCGCCGAAGTCCGGCGAAGAGACGCGGGATTTTCTGGCGCAGAAGGCGGATGAAGGAAAAGATTTTGCGCAGCGCAAAGCGCGTGAACTTCGCGAGCGTGCCGACGAACTGATCGAGCGCAGCAAGGATGTCGCGACGCGCAAAAAGGATTCAATCACCGCGGCCGTCGAAGCCGGGCGCGAAGCGTATCTTCGCGAGTCGAAGTCGTAGATTTCGGGCGAAGCGAATTCCGAATTTGCGGGCACGGGATTTTTCTGGGTTTTTTCTGAGCCGCAGATGAAGTTCGACCGCTTTTGACAACGTGATTCCACTCCGCGTGTGGGGTGGCCGGGGCGTGTATGCAATTCTGGATGGAATTTTTTAGCATCGTCGCAGCGATCGCGCTCGTCGTGCAGGTGGTTATCTTAACCGCGCTGTTTTTTCAGCTGCGCAAGACCACAGAAAACGTCAACAAGCTCGTCGGCGATTTGCACACGCGAATCGGGCCGATTCTTACGCGCACGCAGATTCTCCTCGATGACACGCAGCCGAAAATTTCGACTATGGTGGCCGACGCCGCGCACGTGGTTTACCTGGCGCGCGGACAGGCACAAAAAGTGGATCGCGTTATCACCGATGCGGCCGACCGTTTGCGCGGCCAGATCTTGCACGCGGACCGCATCTTGACGGGCACGCTTGAGGCGGTTGAAGATGCCGGCTCCAAATTGAGCCATGGTTTCTGGCGTCCGATGCAGAAAGCGTCCGCGATCATGCAGGGAATCAAAGTTGGTCTGGACCTCCTGCGTTCGCGGCGCGGAGGAGTTTCCCGCGAAGAACGCGCGGAACAGGAAGAAGAGCTGTTTATCTAGATCCGCAACGGGCTCAGTGAAATTTCGTTCCGGGTTCAAGGCATCGCGCGCGCGGTGCCTTTTTACTTTAGTTGTCCTCATCCTGCAGGAGCGATTAGCGGCGCGGCAAGCTTCTCACTTGATCCAGCCGCCGGCCAGCACGCGGTCGCCGTCGTAGACTACCGCGCCCTGACCCGGGGTGATGGCGCGCTGTGCGGCGTCGAAGATGACTCGCGCTCGCTCGCCTTCAAGTCCTTCAACGGTAGCCATCGCGGGTTCATGTTTGTGGCGGATTTTTACGGTCGCGCGAATCGGAGCGCCCGGTTTTGCGATGCTCACCCAGTTTACGGTTGCCAACTCGGCAACCGTATGGCGCAGGGCGTCGTCTGGGCCGACCACCACGCGATTATTTTCCGTCTCGATGGACAAAACGTAGAGCGGTCGACCGGCGGCAAAGCCCAGACCTTTGCGTTGGCCGATGGTGAAATTCTGGATGCCGTTGTGTTTGCCCAGCACTTCGCCGGATTCGGTGACGATTTCGCCTTCGCTGTTGTCTGCCGCGATGCCGCGCTCCAGGGTGTAGGCGCTGATGAATTGGACGTAGTTGCCGTTCGGCACAAAGCAAAGTTCCATGCTGTCGGGTTTTTCGGCGACCGGAAGATGCACACGGCGCGCGAGATCGCGGACTTCGTCTTTGCTCATTTCGCCTAACGGAAATTCACTGCGCGAAAGCTGCTCCTGTGTCAATCCCCACAGAAAATAGGACTGATCTTTGGAGTCGTCGCGGGCGCGCAACAATTCCCAGCGTCCGGAGGTTGCATTCCTCTGGATGCGCGCGTAGTGGCCCGTGGCGAGACGTTCGGCGCCGATTTGCCGCGCCATTTGCAGGAGCGGTGCAAATTTTACGTCGGTGTTGCAGTTGGTGCAGGCGACCGGGGTGCGTCCGGCAAGATAGGAATCGACAAACGGCCGCACGACGCGCTTTTCAAACTGCTCCTCGAAATTGACGACGTAGTGCGGAAAATCCAGATGCTGGGCCACCCGTTTTGCGTCGTAGACGTCATCAAGCGAGCAGCAGCGATGCTGGGCCGGGCCGTCGCCGAGAAGTTCGGGCAGGCGGCGCTGATTCCAGAGTTGCATTGTCAGGCCGACGACGGCGTGGCCTTGTTGCTGGAGCAATGCGGCGACGGTCGAGGAGTCGACACCGCCGCTCATGGCCACCGCCACGAGGCCGGGTTGCGGTTCGGCGCAGGCGGGCAGCGTGGCGAATTCGTTTTCGGTAGTCGTCATGGGCAATTTCAATTTTACCTTGTGGCCGCCTCTTTCCGGTAGGTCGGAGATAGGGCTCGGAGGTTGGCTACGGCGGCGGGGATGATTTCCAGGGCGCGGGTGATCTCGGCTTCCGTTGTAGGGCGGCCGAGACTGAAGCGCAAACTCGCTCGCGCTTCCTCAGCGCTCAGGCCGATGGCCGTGAGGACATGGGACGGTTCCACGGCGCCGCTGCTGCAGGCTGCGCCGGTGCTGCAGGCTATGCCCTTCAAATCGAGGGAGATGAGGAGGGCTTCGCCTTCTACTCCGGGGAAAAGAAGATTGCTGGTGTTCGGGGCGCGAGGAACTTTGGCCGATGCGCTAGCGCTGGGGACGCCATTGACGCGGACTTGCGGGACCTTGGCGAGCAAGCCTTGTTCGAGTTTGTCGCGGAGTGCGGCGATGCGCTGCGCGTCCTGCTGCCAGAGCTGGCTAGCCAACTCGGCGGCTTTGCCGAGGCCGACGATGCCCGCGACGTTTTCGGTGCCGGGACGCAGGCCGCGCTGGTGATGGCCGCCGAAAAGGAACTGGCGGAGCTTGGTTTTTTCGCGGATGTAGAGTGCGCCGACGCCCTTCGGTCCGTAGAGTTTGTGGGCGGAGAGCGAGAGGAGATCGACGTGGAGCGAGTTGACGTCGATGGGAAGTTTGCCGGCGGATTGCACGGCGTCGGTATGGAAGTAGACGTCGGTGTCCGCGACCATTTCGCCG
This sequence comes from Saccharimonadales bacterium (SeqCode), assembly GCA_035317965.1. Lineage (GTDB taxonomy): Bacteria > Acidobacteriota > Terriglobia > Acidiferrales > UBA7541 > Acidiferrum. Next base: position 50,227 of record DATHFT010000024.1, read on the forward strand.
ATGGCAGTGAGATTCTGGACGGTGCCGAGTTCGTTGTTGGTGTGCATCACGGTGATGAGTTTGGTTTCGGAGCGGATCGCGGCGCGAAGATCGTCGAGCGAGATGCGGCCGTCAGCCTCGACGGGGAGATAGGTGACGGAGGCGCCCTGTCGTTCCAGTTCCTGGCAGGCGTTGAGGACGGCTTCATGTTCGATGACGGTTGTGATCACATGAGGCGCGGAGCTGGCGGATTCGGTTTTAGCAGCACAGCCACTCCTCGCTGTGCGGTTTTGCATTTCGTGTTGCGAGTGGAATGTGGCTTCAGAAGGCGGCCCAGGCAAGAGTGCCGGTGCTACTAACAGCTCGGAGATGGCTCCGAAGATGGCGTGGTTGTCAGACTCGGTGCCGCCGCTGGTAAAGACGATTTCGCTGGGCTTGGCGCCGATCAGCGCGGCGACCAGTTCGCGAGCGGTTTCAACGGCGGAGCGAGTTTTTTGTCCGAAAGTATGGATGCTGGAAGCATTGCCGAAATTTTCACGGAGATATGGGAGCATGGCGTCGAGGACGGCGGGGGCGACGGGGGTGGTGGCGTTGTAGTCGAGGTAAACGCGGTTCATGGGTGCGCCTCTAGGATAACAGGGAAGCCAGTTAACAATTGAGAGGGGGGACCCCGGCGGAATTTTAGAAATGCGGATTCTAAAGGAGCTGGAGTCTGCTACGTCTCGGGATGACCGGGCGGAGCGGCGGAGGTCAGGAGTGGGGGCGGAGGCGGAAGAAAATGATGGCGGCGATTAGGCCGAAGAGAAACATGCCGACTCCGGTGTAGATTTGGATTTTGGGGCTGCTGGGGGTGGCGTTCATTTCGAGTTCCAGCAGCGGGTATTTCATGGTTGGAAGGTTTATTCCTTTGTCTTTCAGCCAGGCGGGTAGGCCGGGATCCGCTTTTTTCAGAATGCCGGGAATATATTGCGGGACTTGTCCGCAGGTGGTGTGGCCGTCGGTCTTGAGGAAAATGAAGCGTTCATTGGCTTCATCGGTGGCGAGATATTGCTGGTGGGTGACGGTGGTGCCGACGTGTTCGTTCAGAATGCTGTTGCAGTCGAATTGAGTTACGCCGGCGAGAATGACCCAGCGCGCGTCGTCGGGGGTAGTCGATGGAGAAGGAAGGGCTTGCTCCAAAGTCATGTCCACCGGGGCGGTGCCGAGAGTACGGTAGTCGCGCCAACCGTCGTAACCGACGCCGATACCAGCAACCATGAGAAAGAGGCCCAGGACCGCTAAGACGATAAATTTGCGTTGTCGTGTGGCATCGTTGGGCATGGGCTGCTCGTTGAGGATTTGTGTTGTTGGGTACAGTGTACGGGGAGTGATGGAAATGGGAAGTGGAAGATAGCCGCGAGTTTCCAAAAGAGTAGCGGTGTCGAGCGGAGAGCGAAATTTGGAAAGGGAAAGGCGAGATGCGAAAAGCGGAAACGAAAAGCGCGAAACTAAAGACTCGCCACTACAACGGCAAGTCAGCCATCGCCTCAGGGCTACGACGGCCCAAACAGCTTCGACGAAACCGAACGGCCAAGCGCCTTGCAGAAAGCCGTACGCGGAACCTAGCAGGCAGGACGCGGCGAAGGCTAGGATGTACCACGTGCTCTGCGTTCATGGGATGGAGGAAAAAGGGTAGAGACGGACGCGGGGATTTGCGGGTAGAAAGCTACCGGGGCGGCGGGGTGCGGCTCGACAAACTGGACTAGAACGACCAATGAGAAAGCGAGAACGACCATGATGCCAAAGATGCTGACGGCGGCGCGGTGTGTGGCGACGCTATGGGCGGCGGGAGTGGCGGCGCAGGGGTCCGCGGGAGCATTGCCGCAACTGGCGAGCATTACCATTCCGGACGCGGGCGGTCCGTCTGCGATGGCAATCAATCCGGCGACGAACAAACTGTATGTAGTGACGAAAGAAGCGACGCTGCTGACAGAGATCGATGAACGGACGTTCGCGAGTGTGAATATTCCGCTGCAAGCGGGAGATTTGCCGACGCTGGGCGACGTGAAGGTGAATGCGAATACAAACAAGATTTATGTGACGGATGCGCACCGGAAGTTGGTGACCGTCATTGACGGGGCGACGCATGCAATCACGCGCGTGGCGACGAGTGGGGTGGCCTATGCGTTGGCAGTGAATGCGTGGACGAACAAAGTGTATGTGCTGGAGCAGGATGCGAATGCGGTGGCTGTGCTGGATGAGAACCGGCATTTGGTGCAGAACGTGAAGGTGGGAGCGCATCCTTTTGCCGTAGCGCTGGATGAGTTGACGGACAAGATTTATGTGACGAATCAGGACGATAACACGCTATCGGTGATAGACGGCAAAATGAACGGGGTGACGACAATTGCCGTGGGGACGATGCCGAACGGCGTGGCGGTGGATGCGACCAGGAACCGCATTTATGTGGCGAACGCTCTTGACGGGGGGCTGACGGTGGTGGATGGCGCGACACTGCGGACGGAAAACTTACCGGTGGATCAGTTTCCGTTTGCGGTGGCGGTGAATACGCGGACCAACAGAGTTTATTTAGGAAATGAGCAGAACGGAATGATTACGGTGGTGAATGGAGCGACGCACGAAGTGCAATCGGTGACGGCGGGAGCGGCAGTGGCAAATGTTTCGGTGGATACGGTGAGGAATCGAATTTACGTGGCGGACGAGACGACAGGAGATGTGTTGGTGATGGATGGCGAGACGCAGGCGGTGACGTCAGTGGAGCCGGGAGGGGATTTTGTGCAGGAAGTGCTGGTGAATCCGCTGACGAATGTGGTCTATGCGATGAATCCGATGAAAAAGACGGTGACTGTTTTTGCAGGAGCGCCGGGACATTTGGCGTATGAAGAGTTGAAATTGTTTTAGATGGCGATGCGATGAAGTGTATTCAGGAAAGGGAGGTCAGGAGTCGGCGCATGTAGGTGAAGGATTGGGTGACGCCGGGGAGCGGATCGTCGGGGTGGATTTCGTATTCGAGGTCGACGTAGCCTTGGTAATTTTGGGCGATTAGGGCTTGGAAAATTTCGCGGACGGGCATATTGCCTTCGCCTACGGCGACCTGGCTTTCTTTGTCGTGGAAGTCGGCGAGATCTTTCATGTGGATGTTGTAGAGGCGCGGGCCAGCGGCGCGAAGGGCGGCGACCACGTCGGTGCCGCTGCGCGCAGTGTGGCCGACGTCAATGCAGCAGCCGATGCGCGAGTCGTAGGGCTGAATCGCTTTGAGAATGTCGAGCGGGGACGGCCACAGCTTGTCTTCCGGGCCATGATTGTGGATGGCGACGCGGATGTTGAATTCCTTTACGAATTTTTCGACGCGCGGGAGCGTTCCAGGCGCCGGATCGCCGGCGACGATGACATCGATGCCGGCGCGTTTGGCGTAATCGAATTTGGCGCGGAGGTCGGAGTCGTCGTCCTTGTCGAACGCGATGGTGCCCGCGGCGTGGAGCTGGATCTTGGCGGCGGCGTAATCGGCGAGCGCGGCAGCTTCCTGCTGGGGCTCGGTCGGGAGATGGTCCCTGGTGTCTTTGGCGTTAAGCGCGGAGAGACTGAGCTGTCTCAGGGAGGCGATCAGTTGGGCGCGTGTGAAGTTGCGGAACGTGTAGCTGGCGAGGCCCAGGCGGATGGGCGGAGAGGACCGGAACGCGGCCAGGGCGCGCGACGGGACGCTGCAGGCGGCAGCGGCGAGCGCGCTGGTGCTGAGGAATGCGCGGCGGGATTTTTGCGTGGGCTTCATGATCCGGGCTCCTGCTGGTGGTATGAAGAAACTAGGAATTGTTTCTGCCGAAAGCGGCCGCGACAAACCGCAGTCCCGTGCTACAGGCGCGGGGCCCAGCCGCTTTCGTATTCGCGCTTCCAGAATTTCATGGCTTCGGCGTCGTTTTGAATTCTGCCGTCTCGCGGATCGAGATGCAGCTCGCGTTTGACTTCCCAGGCGATGTTGGACAGCTGGAGCATGGTGACGGCGACATTGCCGACGCTGATGGGCGCATTGAGCTGTTCCCCCTTGCGGACGGCGCTAATGAAATTGGCAAAGTGCAGATCGGTCATCGAATCGCGGCCGACGGTGTCGGAAGACGAGGTGTGGTCCTTGGCGGTTCTGAACTCGCTGGTTTTCTTGCCCGCCAGGTCGTAGATCTCCCAGCCGTCGCGATCCACGATGACGGTGCCGGTGGTTCCCATGATCGAACTGCCGCGATCGCGGCCGTAGAACTTCATGCCCTGGCAGCATTTTCCTTCCCAATCGAGGACGGCGTCGTCGTATTCGAAACTGGTGAGGAGGGTGTCGTAGAACTGCCAATCATCGCGGAAATGATAGCGGCCGCCGGAGGAAGTGACGCGGTTGGGAAAATCGACGCCCAGAGCCCAGCGGCAGACGTCCACTTCGTGCGTGCCGTTGTTTAGCGATTCCCCGGTGCCGTAGTTGCGGAACCAGTGCCAATTGTAGGGATGGAGATTGTCTTTGTACGGGCGACGCGGCGCCGGGCCCTGCCAGAGATCCCAATCGAGCGTGGCGGGAACGGGGATTTCTTTGCCGGCGCCGATGGATTTGCGGGTGTTGCTGTACCAGGCTTTGGCGTAGTAGGGCTTGCCGATCAATCCGGAGTGAATCTTGTCGATGATTTCGATCGTATGCGGAGAAGAACGCTGCTGGGTGCCCATCTGCACGAGTTTTCCATATTTCTTTTGCGCTTCAACGAGCATGGCGCCTTCAGCGGGATTGTGGCTGCATGGCTTTTCAAGGTACACGTGTTTGCCGGCCTGGAGCGCGGCCAGGGCCATCGGCGCGTGCCAATGGTCGGGCGTGGCGATGGTTACGGCGTCGATGTCCCGGAGTGCCAGGATTGTGCGAAAGTCTTTGCCGGCGGCGGGAGCTTCGCCCATTTCCTGCTGCGTTGAGTCGGCGAATTTTTTGAGGATACCCTGGTCCACGTCGCAGACCTGCGCGATGCGCGCGGCGGCTTTGTTCGCTCGGAGTGAGGAAAGATGAGCGTAGGCGCGGCCGTTCAGGCCGATGACGGCGAAATTGAGGCGGTCGTTGGCGCCGAGAATCTGGCTGTAACTCTTGGCAGTGGTGCTGAGTGCCAGGCCGGCAGTGCCAGCGGCGAGCGTGTCGAGGAATTCGCGTCGTGTGACCATGGGTTTCCTTGTTTGAATCTGTAGTCGAGGAAATGATGGAGGTTCTCGTGCCGGGTGACAAGACAATTTTAAGCGAAACGTAAAAAATAAATGCTCTGGATACCTGAGCAAAGCGAATGTGCCGTTGGCGGAGTCGACTGCCGAGGGCCCGGCGGACGGATCGACGGAAATCATCCAGACGGAATGCAAAGTGCAACGTACGAAGCGGACTATTCCGAGCGCAGGGCGTCGACCGGGTCCACGGTGGCGGCGCGCCGGCTGGGGAGGTAACTGGCGACGTAGGCGGTGGCGATGAGGCCGGCGGATACAGCGATGTAGGTGACGGGGTCGACGGGATTTACCTTGAACAGGAGTGAGGACATCAGGCGCATGACGATGATGGCGGCTACCAGGCCGATGGCCACGCCGATGCTGGTGAGGGTCAGTCCGTAGCGGACGAACATGTCGGTGACTACTTTTTGCTGCGCGCCGAGAGCCATGCGGATGCCGATTTCGCGGTTGCGTTGCAGGACGCTGTAGGCGATGACGCCGTAGATGCCGACGACTCCGAGCAGCAGTGCCATGCTGCCGGCAACGGCGAGCATGACGAGTGTGAACGAAGTGCGGGCCATGGAGCGTTTGTAGTAGTAGTCCGCGGAATAAACGGAATAGAGCGGGAGATTGGGATTGAGAGACCAGACGGTTTCGCGAATTTCCTTAAGGAAAGATTCTGAGCCGGTGCGCGTGCTGCGGAGGATGTAGGAGCCGCCGCGGACGTAGTCCGTCTTTTGTCCTTCAAAATTGCGGCGTGCCAGAGGCCAGTAGACGGTGCTGGACGGGTCTTTGTGGACACCGTGATCGTAGAAGTTGGCGACGACACCAATGATTTGACGCCAGTCGTCGGTGGAAGCGACGCGGATACGCTTGCCGATGGCGTTTTCTGGAGTGCCCCAATATTCGCGCGCAAAATTTTCAGAAATTATGGCGTACGGAACTTTCTGGGTGACGTCGGTCCAGGTGTAATCGCGACCGGCGAGGAGGCGCGTGCCAAGAGTTGAGAAATTTCCGGGGGAGACAAATTTGAAACGGCGGATGGGCGGGACCTGACCTTCGTTGATGGGATGATCTTCGGCATAGAGGAGATCGTTGGAGTCGTTGCCGTCCATGGGGGAGGCGGTGTTGAGAGTGGCGGAAGTGACGCCGGGAATTTGGCCGAGCTTGTCGATGAGCTGGTGCTGGAACTGGAGGACGGATTCGTCTTCTTTGACGAGCGTGTCGGGAACGTAGAGGCGGAAGGTTTGCAGTTGCTCAGGATGGGTGAAGCCGGGATCGACGTGAGTGAGGGCGCGGAAGGTACGGATCATGAGGCCGGAGCAGATGAGCAGGACCAGCGCCATGGCGACTTGAATGACGACGAGGACGCTGCGGGCGCGGTGCTGTTCGCGAGATTGAGAGAGGGCGCGGCCGCCTTCGCGGATGCCGGTGCTGAGGCGAACTCCGGCGTATTTGAAAACGGGAATGCAGGCGATGAGGAAACTGCAGAGCAGAGCGACGGCGAGAGTGAAGAGGAGAACGGGGCCGTCTATGCTGATTTGATCGATGCGAGGAAGTCCGGAAGGGGCGATGGCCACGAGGACGCGCAGCGCGGTGTAAGCGAGGCCGAGGCCGATGAGGCTGCCGAAAAGTCCGAGGGTGACGCTTTCCATGAGAATTTCGCCGGCGATGCGCGCGCGAGAAGCGCCGAGGGCGGAGCGGACGGCGAGTTCCTGGCGACGGCCTTCGACGCGGACGAGAAGCAAGTTGGCGACGTTGGCACAGGCGATGAGCAGAACCATTCCGATCGAACCCATGAGAACCCAGAGTGTGTTGCCGACGTCACCGATGACGTCTTGCTTCAGCGTGCGGAGATTGGGACCGATGTGGGCGTCTTCAAAAATTTTTGGATTGAAACCGTCGGGGGCGGGGAAGCTGCGGGAAACGATAGGAAGCATGCGAGCGATGTCGGCGCTTGCTTGCTGCATGGTGACGCCGGGCTTCAGACGGGCGAGACCCGTGAAACTGAAATTCCCGAGGCGGGTTTTCTCGCGTTCAAATTTGTATGTGAAAAACAGAGAGCGATCGTCCCAATCGAGAAAATGGAAGGAGGCCGGGAGAACGCCGATGATTTGGTTGGGCTTGCCGTCGGCGATGATGGTTTGACCGATGGCGTTGGGATTGCTGGCAAACTTACGCTGCCAATAGCCGTGACTGATGACGACGGTGCCGGGGGAGCCGGGTTTGGCGTCTTCGGTGCTGAAGAAGCGGCCGAGCTGGGGAGTGATGCCGAGAATGGAGAGGACGCCGTCGCTGACGTCGAGGGCCTGAACCTGTTCTGGTTCGCCGCGACCGGTGATGCTGACGGAATCTCCTGAGTAAATGCCAACATCGGTGAAGCTGTGGTTTTGCTCGCGGTAGATGAAATAGTTGGATGGCGCCATGTTGAGTTCGGGAATGTTGATGCCGGGGGCGTTGTGCCAGACGCCGACGAGTTCTTCTGGATGGGAGTAGGGGAGCGGCTTGAGGAGGATGCCTTCAAGGACACTGAAGACCACCGTGTTTGCGCCAACACCGGCGGCCAGGGTGATCAGCGTGACGGCAGTGAAGAGCGGGGCGCGGCGGAGCCGGCGGAAGAGCTGTTTGATGGCGGTGGTGACGGATTCCATTGGGCATAGACTCCCGGGAATAGTTTGGGGAGCATGCAGGCGGGTTCCCCTGAAGATACATACGAAGCTTCCGGGGAGAAGTTCCGTGAAACGTTCCGCCGCGTGATTGGCGTTGCAAACGGAGCGCCGCTTGCGCCAAGGCACTTCGCGCGAGCAAAACCCTTCCAGTTGAAAAGGAAAAAAAGATGCCCGCAGAGCCTTAGCGCGGGCATCCGAGTTTTTGGTTTCCTGGGCCGAAAATGCTCTCAGTATTGCCAGTTGACGTTGACCGAGCCGGTGCCGGAACTGGGCACTGTGTAGGTGTGGTTGGAGCCGTTTTCCCAGGTGACGGCGCCGGTCGAGGAGATCTTCAGGAATTTGAACTGCAGGAGGCTTCCGGCCGGAACCGCAGCGTTGAGGAACCAGTTGGGATAATTGGGGGCCAGCATGGGGCCGATGGCGGCGTCCCAGGTGGCGCCCCAGTTACCGAGTTCAATGCCGGACCCGGAGAGAAAAATGTAATCGCCGGTGGTGGTGGGGGTGGCGTTGTTCACGGTGAACGTGACCGGGATTAATTTGGCGGTGAGGACGGTGAACTGGATGGTGTTGGCGGCCACACCTCCGGAGTTTTTCAGAGTGACGTTGTAGACGTCGTTGCTGACGCTCGGGACGCTGAATTTTACCGCGCTGTCGGACCAACTGGTGACTGTGGCGGACGTGCCTCCGACCAGGACCGAGCCGGTGCTCGTGCCAAAGCCTTTTCCGGCGATGGTTACCGAGACGCTCGGCTGGGCTGAAGTGGGACCGATCGAACCGACTTCGGGACTCGTGGCGGTAGTGGTCTTTTGCCAGACGCTCACGGCGTGCGCAGGAAGTGTGAACGTGCCAACGGGATTGTTGCCGCCGGTGCCGGTGGTTACGGCGATGCCAAGTCCGCCGAGAAGACTGCTGAGATAGTCGGTGTAACTCCCTGCAGGAAGACTGGTGTTCAAGCCGCTGATGACGTAGCTGGTAGTGTCATTTTTGTTGATCGCGACCAGGACGACGTCGTTGAAGAATTTGCGTTCGTAGATGTAAACGTCGCTGCTGAGCCAGCGCTGTGTGCTCGAGCCGTAGGCGAGGGCGTCATTGGTCTGGCGGAGTCCGGCGAGCGTGTGGATGAAGCTGTAGGGAGTCGTCGTGGTCGTAAAGGTGGTCATCTGGTTGCGGTTGTAGGGATCGCCTCCTCCGCTGGTGTCGACGTGCAGATATTGTTCGTCACCGTAGTAGATGACCGGGATGCCGCGCGTGGTGAGGATGAAGGCCAGCGCTTCGTTGAGGCGATTGGTGTTGTTGTTGACGCTGAGGAAGCGCGGGAGATCATGCGAGTCGACGAAGGTGACCAGATCATTTTGCCAGGTGAAATTGGAATTTTCAGCGGAGAGTTGCGTGTCGATTTCCGAAAAATTGCTGTTGGACATGAAAACATCGCGGATGGCCTGATTGAGCGGAAAGTCGATGAGCGAGATGCCGCTGTGGTTCGCGAATTTGTAGGAGTCGTGATAGAGCGCGTCGTTGATGCCTTGATACCACTCGCCGAAAAAGAAGCTGGGTCCGGCGGTGAAAGCGGTGTTGGACATGCTGTACTCCCATCCCCATGTGGCGTGCTTTACGGCGTCAATGCGGAAGCCGTCGGCGCCGTGCGTCTGCAGTTGCAAGAGCGCGGTTTTCAGGTAGGAATCGACCGACGAGTTTTCCTGATTGAGATCGGCGAGTCCTTCCAGGGTTAGGTACTGGACCTGGTAGCGGTCGGAGAAATCGCTGATATCGGCGTTGTGATGGAACATGCCGCTCGGATCGTTATTGTAGGCGGCCAGGAATGTGCCGTTGTTGTAGAGCAAGCCGAATTCGCCGGCATTGTTCGGATTGCTGTGGTTGGGGGCAAAGTCGACGATGAGTTTCATGCCGTTGCTGTGCAGGGACGAGGCCAGGTTGTCAAAAGCGGTCCAGGAGTTGGTGGTGCTGCCGAAATGCTCTTCGACGCGCATGAAGTCGCGCGCTCCGTAGCCGTGGTAGGAGGAGGTGGGATTCCCGGAGCCGTCAGGAATGTTGAGATTGAGATTGTCGAGCGGAGGAGATATCCAGATCGCGGTGACGCCCATATTTTTGAGATAGCTGACTTTGGATTGAATACCGGCAAGGTCGCCGCCCCAGTAATCGCGCCAATTCGTTTTTGTGGAATCATATAGGCCGGAGCTTTGCGACGGATTGTTGTTCGACGTGTCGCCGTCGACGAAGCGATCGGTGACGATTTGATAGATGACCTGTTTTTTGAAGTCTTGGGCCTGCGTGGTGATGGCCGGGGCGAGAAGCGCGGTGACGACCAGCGTCCTGAACAGGATCGTATGCATGGAGACCTCCAATGGGTTCGGGGAGGGTCCTGCCACTTGTGAGGCGCGAAGAACGAGGGGACCTTCTACCGTCGGCTGAGCAGCGGGAAGGTAACAGGTAATGCCAGAGTAGTAGAAGTATGTAACGGTATGATGCGGTTACTGTAACAGGCAATTTTGCGCAATAGATGTGTCGTTGCGAACAGTTTGGGCGGGTCGGGAGCCGTCGAACGTGATCCTGACGAGCGCGCCAGCCGCGGCCGGCGGGATGCCACGGGAAAAGCCCGGTCCGCCGCACAAGGCGGACCGGGGGGCAGCGACGCGGGTGAGGAGCCCGACGGGGCGTTCTTACATGGTAAGGACGACCCGGTATTGGGCTTTGCCACTGGTCATGCGGGCCCAGGCTTCGTTCACTTTTTCCAGGGGGAAGGTTTCAATCATCGGACGCACGCCGCTATACTCCGCAAAACGCAACGTATCTTCCGAGTCGATCGAACTTCCTGAGTTCCAGCCTTGAATGCTGTTGCGGGCAAAGAGAATTTTTGGGGTGGACGCCTCGATGTTTCCCATGTCGGCGCCGACCACCAGCAGCTTCCCGTTTGGTCCCAAGCCTCCGATAATGGATGACATCGCTTTCGAGCTGGGCACGGTAGCCAGGATGACGCGGGCCCCGCCCCGTTTCGCGAGTTCGGCAGCGGCATCGGTGGCCGAACTATCGATATAGATATGCGCGCCGAGCTTTTTTGCCAACTCGGTATTTTCTGTGCCGCGACTGATGGCGGCGACCTGATAACCGAATTTATTGGCAAACTGCAGGCCCAGGTGGCCGAGGCCGCCAATCCCGAATACCGCGACTAAATCCCCGGGACGTGCGCCGCTGTTGCGCAGGGCATTGAACGTTGTAATTCCGGCGCACAGGAGGGGTGCGGCTTCGACCGGACTCAGCGCTTCCGGGATGCGCGCCAGAGCTTCGGCGGGCGCGATCATATATTCGGCGTAACCGCCGTCATAGCTGAGGCCGCTGATTTTTCCGTTGACGCACAACGCAAAATCGCCGCGCCGGCAGGAATCGCACGTTCCGTCATGTCCGGCGTTCCAGCCCACCCCCGCGCGCTGGCCTTTCGTCCAGACCGTGACGCCGGCGCCAATTTCATCGACGACCCCAGCTACTTCATGACCCGGGACCCGCGGGAATGTGATGCCGGGAAGCAGTCCGTCTTTCGTAATTTCATCGCTGAAACAGATGCCGCAGGCTTGTACTTTGATGCGAACGTGGCCTGCCGGTGGTTGTGGAATTTCGCGTTCCTCGATTGCAAAATCTGCGCCTGCTTTTCGGACTACGGCGATTTTCATCTTGGCCATAAAAGCTCCTTGGGATGTTGCGTCGCCAGCTTGGATGCCAGGACTACGCCGTTGGGTATAGAGGGAGACGGGAGCCGCGAGCTGAATCGGGTTCATGCTAGAGTTTGATTTTCGGTTCATTGGCAGGCGACCGGAGATTGCAGGAGGGCGGATTGGCTTATCGTGATTTGCGCGAGTTTGTGAAGAAACTGGAGACCGCAGGCCAGTTGAAGCGGATCCGGACCGAGGTGGACCCGGTCCTCGAGATTGCTGAGATTACCCAGCGCGTGGCGCGCGACCCGGCCCGGGCCGCGCGCAGTGTGGGGCCGGCCTTGTTGTTTGAGAAGCCGACCGGGTCGCGGCATCCGCTTTTGATCAACGCGTTTGGAAGCGAGCGGCGGATGTGTCTGGCGTTTGAAGTGGACGAGCTGCAGGAAGTGGCGGACCGGATTCAGGGATTTTTGAAGATGGAATCGCCGCAGGGATTGTTCGACAAGATAAAAATGCTGCCGAAGCTGGCCGAGCTAGGTTCGTTTTTTCCAAAGAGCGTGAAGTCCGGTGACTGCAAGGAAGTTATTCGCAAGGGCAGCGAGGTAAACCTTTTCGATTTTCCGATATTGAAATGCTGGCCGCAGGACGGCGGAAGGTTTATTACCTTTCCGCTGGTGTTTACAAAAAATCCGGAGACCGGCAAGCGAAACGTGGGGATGTACCGCATGCAGGTGTATGACGAGCGAACGACGGGGATGCATTGGCAGACGCAGAAGCACGGGGCGGAGCATTTTCGGCGGGCGCGGGCGGCGAATCCGGACGGACGGATCGCCGTCAGTGTGGCGATTGGAGCGGATCCGGCGATTGCGCTGGCGGGAATTTTGCCGATTCCTCCGGACCTGGATGAAATGATGTTCGCTGGATTCCTGCGGCGCGAACCGGTGGCCATGGTGGCGTGCGAGACCAATGAACTGGAAGTGCCGGCGAATGCCGAGATTGTCCTGGAAGGGTATGTGAATCTGAACGAGATGCGGACCGAAGGTCCGTTTGGCGATCACACGGGATTTTATTCTCTCGAAGGCGAGTACCCGGTGTTTCATGTGGAGTGCGTGACCCAGCGGAAGGACCCGATTTACTTGACTACGGTTGTGGGGCCGCCACCGCAGGAAGATTTTTATATGGGGTATGCGATTGAGCGGATATTTTTGCCGTTGATGAAGATGCAGTATCCGGAGATTGTGGATGTGGCCATGCCGGCCGAAGGTATTGTTCACAATCTGATGATCGTGGCGATCCGCAAGTCGTACCCGGGACATGCGCGGAAAATCATGAATGCGATTTGGTCGCTGGGGCAGGCCATGTTCACCAAAGTGATCGTGGTCGTCGATCACGACGTGGACATCCACAATTTCAGTGAAGTGACGTGGAAGGCGTTGTGCGCGCTCGATCCGCAGCGGGACGTGCAGTTTACTCTGGGGCCGGTCGATACCCTGGATCATGCGGCGCGGATGCAGGATTTCGGGTCCAAGATGGGGATTGATGCGACGCGCAAGTGGGCGGCCGAGGGATTTACGCGCCCCTGGCCGGATGAGTTGCTGACCGACCGGGAGACCAGGAAGAAAGTAGATGCGCTTTGGAAATCGCTCGGGATTTTCTAGAAATGTCGCCGGTTGCGCGAACCTCGACCGTGGCGTTTCTGGTCATACATTTCCTGCCGTACAAAGGTGTTCATCGGTGCAGGAGCGGTGGGGATAGCCAGCTTCATGTTATTCGCGGCAGGGGAAATTTCAGGGGCGGGCTCCGCAGGGGACGGATAACCCGGGTGCAATAGAGCCGGCGAATTATTCAGGAGTGGCGAACCACGCGAGACCGTCAACCCCTCGCGTGAGCGTGAGGGGAACTTCCAGTTTCCAGGTTTGCAGATTCAGGATCTGGATGTTTCCAGCCGACGGGCAGCTAACGTAAGCCCTGGAGTTGCTGGAGTTGATCGAGATTTCGCCGTTGGCCGGTGGGATGTCGAACGTGTTTGCGAGTTTTCCGGTTTGCAGATCCCAGACAAATAATTTGCCGGATGTGGAGTTGGCGAGGAGCGACCGTCCGTCGGAAGTGATGGCGGAGGAGTAGACGCTGGCGGGGAGCTTGATCCAGTCGCGCACCTCACTCGTTGCGGTGTCGATGACCGCGATGCGCGAAGAATCCTGGTCGTGCGTGTAGACGTGGCGGCCGTCCGGCGAGATGGAGATGCGCTGGACTTGTCTGGAAACCGGGATCACTTTGAGGAGTTTGCGATTGTCCACATCCAGGACACTGACCGAACCTGCGCCGACGTTGGCGGTGTACAGGCGATGGCCGTCCGGAGAGAGGACGAACATGTGGGCTTCGATGGCGCCGGTGGGGATTTCACCGATTACTTTGCGCGCGTTAACGTCGACGATATAGACGGCACTGGCGAGTTCGGCGGAAACGTATAGATATCCACCCGGGCCGAATTTCGCGCAGTGCGGGCGAACCGCTTTGCCTAAATCGATGTGACCGGCGAGTGCGTGCTTCTGCAGGTCGACGATGTCGATCGAGTGGCCATCGGTGCCGGGCTTGCCGACGCCGGAGTTCCCGTAAATGGGGACATAGGCCAGACGCCGGTCCGGGGAGACGGCGAGTTCGTGGCCGTTCACGCCGACTTCCACTTTGGCAAGCACGGCGTTTGTCGAGAGATCGACGAGCAGCGCCGTGTGATCGACTTGATTGGCGACGGCCAGGAAGCCCGAGCCGGATTGCGCGCGCGCGCCGAGGGGCATGGCCAGGGTAGCGGCGAGGGCTAAGAGTACCAGTGGCGAAGATAGGGGCATTGGTGGACCTTTCGGGCTATTGAGTTCTGCCGTCGCCTGCGGAAAAATTGCGCAAGTGCAAAAGCTCGGCGCTATTTTCTCACAGAAAAGAATAGGGAAGTAGCCGGGAAAGTTGGCGGGACGAATTGCGGCCAAGACCGGAAGAAAACCGATGATAACCTGCTTTCAAAGCATTACCGTCCGAGAGGACAGGTCCCTTGCGGGCAAAAACCACAAGCTGTAGTGGTCCGGAGAGAGCCTGCTTCGATAGGTAGGGAGCAGTGCCTAGAATACCGGACAATTTCCTGCGAGACACCGTATTGATAGGACAACTACGGGAGAGAATTCCTTGACGGTCCGATACTCGCGATGTCATAACTCTTTCACGGGAAGCAGCTCCGTAAATTCAATGTTCGTTGCGGAGTCAGTAGTTCAGGCAAAAGTTCCAGGCCAGAAAAAGAAGTGAAGCTGAATGCCGGGGTGGCGTTCCTCGTGATGGAATCTCGCGAAGTGATGAATGTGCGGCAGGCGTCACAGTATCTGGGTATATCACCAGATACCCTGTACCGTTACATCACCGAGGGTGAGATTCCTGCCTTTAAACTAGGAAACCGTTGGAAACTGCGTAAGACCATCCTGGACCGCTGGATGGAACGCAAGATGAGCCAAGCGCACGCGCGGCGCCGATAAGTAGACGCGAGCGAAGGGAAAGAGGCCTCGATATGTGGTTATTGGGCGGGGGCAAGAACAAGCAACTTGTCGGACTGGATATCGGTTCCAGCTCGATCAAGACTGTGGAACTCAAGTCCACCAAAGCGGGCTATGAGCTTGTGAGTTTTGGCATGGAACCGCTGGCGCAGGACACGGTTGTGGACGGCGCGATCATGGATGCTCCGCAGGTAGCCAACGCCATCAGTAAAATTTTTGATGCGCAGCGTGTAAAAACCAAAAATGTTGCGACTTCGGTTTCCGGACACTCGGTGATTGTGAAAAGAGTTCCGCTTCCTTTGATGACCGAAGAAGAGTTGTACGACCGGATTCCTTCTGAAGCCAGCCAGCACATTCCCTTCGATATCGCCGACGTGAATCTCAGCTACCAGTTGCTCGAGTCGATGGACGCGCAGATGGACGTCCTGCTGGTTGCGGTGAAGAAAGACAAGATTCTGAACCACACCAACGTTTTGGCGCAGGCCGGCAAGACGCCCGTGGTTGTGGACATTGACGCGTTCGGACTGCAGAACTGCTTTGAAGTGAATTACGAACCAGACGCCGGACAGACGGTGGCCTTGCTGAATATCGGCGCGAGCGTCATGAACATCAATATCGTGCGCGGCGGCATTCCACTGTTTACGCGCGACGTCAGTGTGGGCGGCAACCAGTACACCGACGCGCTGCAAAAGGAATTGGATTTGAGCTTCGAGGACGCCGAGCGCTTGAAGAAGGGCGATACGTTGCCCAGCGTTACCGACGACCAGAAGCAACAGATATTGCGCAGCGTCTCTGACATCTTGACGCTGGAAATTCAGAAGACCTTCGACTTTTTCCGTGCTACGGCGAGCGGCGAGAATATCCAACGCATCGTGGTAGCCGGCGGCACGGCACGCGTACCGGGGCTGGTGGATTTGCTCCGGGAAGAGTTTGCCATGCCTGTTGAAGAATTGAACCCGTTCCGCAAAGTGCTCATCAATCCCAGCCGGCACAGCGATGATCAGATCCGCGAGATGGCTCCGCGGCTGGCAATTGCCGTAGGCCTGGCGCTGAGGAGCTTCGACTAGCCATGATTCGAATAAACCTATTAGGGCAGAATCGTCCGAAGTCATCGCGCGGCCCCGTAAATACGGGCGCAGCTCTTCCGATCGTGTTCATCGGCGCGGGGGTGGTGCTCGGCGCAGCGGTGCTGTTCTTCTTTTACATGACCTTGCAGAAGCAGCTGAACGAAACGAACGACAGCATCAAGAAGCTGACTGCGGAAAAAACCCAGTTGGAACAGACGAAATTGCAAGTCGAGGCATTCGACAAGCAGAAGGTGATTTTGCAGCAGCGCGTTTCAACCATTGAGCAGCTGCAGAAGGACCGCACCGGAGCGCAGGAACTGCTGGACATGGTGGCCAATACGGTTTCCCGCACGGAAAACCTGTGGCTGACGACGATGACCCGCAAAGGCAGCACCTTGTCGATGGATGGGTCGGCGGCGTCGATCAATTCGGTAGCAAACTTTATTACCGCGCTGAAGCGTTCCGGGTATTTCCAGAAAGTGGAAATCAAGGAATCCAAGCAGGACGAACGAAATACCACCGTTCAGACGTATCTTTTCCAAATCACCGCTGAAATAGCGCCGCCCGCAACTGCGATTTCAAGCACGGGGCAGGCGAAACCTGCAAGCGCCCCGGCACCTGCAGCGACAGCGGCTCCTGCGAAGAAGGGATAAGGGACACCATGGCGAATCCGTTACGAGACATGTCGGCATTTATGCAAGCCCTGGTGGCTGTAGCGGTCACCGTGGTCCTGGTTCTTATCGGAGTCTTCGTTCCCGGTTCGCCGGTGGCGCGCGAGCGCGACGAAGTGGACAAGGCCGTGAAACAAAAAGCGAGCCTGACCCAGGAAGTAACCCAGCTTCAGGTTTACAAACAGCGTTACGGAGAGCTGAAGCAGCAGATGGATGCGCTGTCCAAGCAGCTGGAAACGCTAAAGACGATCGTTCCGGAAGAAAAAGAAGCCGACGAGTTTATCCGCCTGGTGCAGGGAGCGGCCAGCGCTTCCAATGTACAACTGCGCAGGCTGACTTCCCAGGCGATTGTGAGCAAGGAATATCACTTCGAAATGCCGTTTGAAGTGCAAGCCGACGGCCCGTACTTCAACATCCTGGACTTCTTCGGAAGACTCAGCCGTTTGTCGCGCATTATCAACGTCGGAGATTTGCAGTTTGATGATCCGACCGGAAACACCGCGAAAGGCACCAAGTATCCGGTGCGGCCTGGAGCGACAGTAACCGGAGTCTTTACGGCTACAACATTTTTCACCAAGCCTGCTGAAACGGCGAGCGCGTCTGCAACTGGGGCGAAGCCTGCTGCGGCGGCGGCTGGAAAACACTGAGCGGGAATGAGCGAACTATGCGTTCTGTGAATACTCTCGCATTAGGAATATTACTCGCAACCGGCGCACCAGGCCTGTTTGCGCAAACACAGCCAGCACCAGCGGCGGGAGCGAAGCCTGCGGCGGCTACGGCGAAGTCCGCAAAGCCGGCGACCAAGAAAGCCAGCGCGAAGCGCACGGGGACACCCACGGCAGCACCCGGAACGTCGGCGGCCGATGAAGCCATCGCCAAAGGCGCGCGGCGCGATCCTTTTGAGTCACTGGTCAGCCGGCAGATGAATCAGGCCAAGATTGCAGCCAGCCTTCCTCCGGGCAAAGCCGGACTGCAGGTCAGCACCCTGCGCCTCGACGGAATTGTGCATGCTCCGAACGGCATGATTGCGGTGGTAAGCAATCCGCAAGCACGCACCTACTTTTTGCGTGAAGGTGACCAGCTGTACGACGGAAAAGTCGAAAAGATTGCCATGGATAGCGTTTCGTTCCATGAAGAAGGCAAGGACGCTTTTGGCAAACCTGTGGAACGCCAGGTAAATAAGAGAATTTACTCCAGTTCAGGAGAACAGCAATGAAGACGAATTGGCCGGCCCTTCGGTGTGGCTGCCTGCTACTAGCGAGTGTGGCACTGGCGACGAGCCCGGTGTACGCGCAGACACAGGAACCCGCCGGCGTGAACTCAACGACTTCGGTGATTTCCAGTGTGGCGATAACCCAGGCATCGCAAAGCGCCAGCGTGCGTGTGGAAGGCGAGGGGCGACTCGACGCTCGCGCCGCCCGCATGCAGAACCCGGATCGGCTCGTGCTGGATTTCTCCGGGGCGCGCATGAGTGTTGCCAAGACGGTGATTCCCGGGGTCTCTGCGCCCGTGCGCGGAGTTCGTCTAGGACAATATCGTCCGGACGTGGCACGCGTGGTGATTGATCTTACCAGTGCGACGCCGTATCAGATTTCGCATGACGGAACCGCTGTCGTGATTTCCTTCGATGCCCAGCCTGCCGATGTCCCGGCCGGCGCGGCCACCATCACCTCACTGGCAGCCCCGAAGCGCAACGGTTTTTCCTACGAGGAGAAATCGCCGCGCACGGTCTCGGCAAAATTGTCGAACGGCTCCAAGATTTCGGCTCCCCACTTCACCCTGCCTCGGGAACTGACCCAGCCCTCAGTCGCCCTGGCATCGTTTGGCGGAACGAATCAGCCCGCGCGTCCGGAAGGCACGGCGCAGCAGGCGGCACAACAGGCCACGCAACAGGCGAATACCGCTGCGGGCACGATTGCCGGGCAGGTTTCACCGCCAGCCGTGGTTACCGGGAAATATACCGGCGAGCCCATTTCCGTGAACTTGAAGGAAGTAGACCTGCGTGACTTCTTCCGTCTGATTCACGAGATCAGTGGATTGAATGTGGTGCTCGATCCTGCCGTGAAGGGTTCGCTGACGATTGTGCTCGACGAAGTTCCCTGGGATCAGGCCCTCGACATCGTCCTGCAGAACAACGGACTCGACAAGCAGCTGAACGGCAACGTCCTGCGCATTGCCACCCGCGATACGCTGAAAAAGGAAGCGGAAACGCAACGCGATTTGGAAAAGGCGCAAGCCGAAGCAGTGGCCCCGGTCACCGTGACCCGCATCCTGAATTATGCCAAGGCCGCCAGCATGGCGACCACCCTCAAGAAATTTCTTTCCGCGCGCGGCGACATCCTGTTCGATGATCGCTCCAACCAATTGATCATTCGCGACATACCTTCGGTTATCCCGGTGCTTGACAACCTGATGCGCCAGCTGGATCGCAAGTCCCAGCAGGTGGAAATCGAAGCGCGCGTGGTATCGGCTTCGCGTTCCTTCGCACAGGACATCGGAACCGAACTTGGATTTGCCGGCACGACAACCGGTGGACGCTCGCTGTTCAGCGGTTCGCCGGCAGTCGGCGGCAGCGGCGTAACGACGGGCGCTGGACTTCCGACCTCTCCGGTGACCGTGGGAACGGGACAGACTTCCGGTAACGGAGTGACGAGCGGTATTCCGCTGGCAACCAATCTGGCGGCAGGCGTTCCGACCAGCGGTTTCGGCTTCTCGCATCGTTCGCCGAACTTCGCCATCGACTTCTTCATTACCGCGGCGGAGGCCAAGGGCGTAGGAAAACTGCTCTCCAAGCCGAAGATCACGACGCAGAACAACGAAAAGGCGATCGTCAAGCAAGGTACCAAGATTCCTATTCAAACGACGATCAACAACACGATTTCCGTGCAGTTCATCGATGCCGTGCTGAAGCTGGAAGTGACTCCGCAGATCACCGGAGACGGCACCGTGTTCATGGACGTGCTTGTTGAAAATACTCAGATCGATGCCGGCATTCCCCGGGTGCAGGGTATTCCTGCCTTGAACACGGAATCGGCGGAGACCAAGATTACGGTTGCCGATGGCGCAACGTTTGTCGTCGGTGGAATCATTATCTCCTCGCAGCGGGTGGACATTACCGAGGTTCCTTTGGTCGGAAGCTTGCCGCTCATTGGCCACCTCTTCCGGCGCACCAACGTTTCCGTTCAGTCTCAGGAACTGCTGTTCTTCCTGACTCCGCGGATCATCCCGAGTTAATGCTGCCGGTCTAAAGCACTTTTCAAACTTCCCATACTGGGGTAAATCGAGGAGACTACGGTCTCCTCGATTTTATTTATGAACACTACGTTTAACAATCGACGCCAGCTGCTCAAAAAAGAGTTGAGCGGTCGCCATTTGGACGCGCTGCTGGTCACACAGCCGGCCAACTGGTACTACCTCACAGGATTTACCGGTGAATCGGGCGCTCTGCTGTGCGGCAGGAAAGCGGCGACACTGGTGACCGACGGCCGGTTTGCGATTCAGGCCGGACAGGAAACAGCAGGAATCGAAGTGCTGCTGCAGAAGGGCGGACTGTTTGAGGCCATCGGAGAGTTCGTTAAAAAGCAAGGCGGACGGCGGATAGGGTACGACCCCACGCAATTGACGGTTGCCCAGTTCACTGCCCTGAAAAAGGCCAGCGGAACGAAATATGAGTGGGTGAGCAGCCCCGGGCTTGTCGAGAGCCAGCGCCATAGGAAAGAGGCCGCAGAACTCGCGCAAATGCGCAAGGCAGCCATTCTGGCAGGCGACGTGGTCGAGCTCGTGCTGCCCCGGCTCAAGCCGGGCGTGCGGGAAATCGAAATCGCAGCGGAGATTGACTATCAAATGCGCAGGCGGGGAGCCTCGGGACCGGCCTTTGAAAGCATCGTGGCGTTTGGCGAACGCGGGGCCTTGCCCCACGCGCGGCCCACGTCCAAGCGCTTGAGGAAAAATGAGTTGGTCGTGCTGGACCTGGGTGTTATACTCGGCCACTATTGCAGCGACATTACACGTACGGTCTTCGTCGGTAAGGCTTCGGCGCGCGTTCAGGGCTGGTACAAGGCGGTTCTGGAAGCGCAGACAGCAGCAATTGCAGCGGTTCACGATGGGGCAGCCTGCGGAGATGTGGATGCGGCGGCCAGACAGGTTTTAGCTGGGTATCATCTGGACCGGTACTTTGTGCACAGCACGGGGCACGGTCTTGGCCTTGAAGTGCATGAAGATCCCCGGGTGGCTCGCGGTCAGAAACAGCGCCTCGTACCCGGGAATGTGATTACGATTGAACCAGGCGTTTATGTGGAAGGTGTCGGAGGAATTCGCATCGAAGATGATGTGGCCGTTCACGCAGATCGCACCGAAATCCTGACCCGCATTCCGCGGGATCTTATCGAGCTCTGATACAGGCATGAAACGTAAAAAGCCGTCGAAGTCGAGTCCATCGTTTGCGAATCCAGAAATAGAGCAGATCGAGCAGCTCCTCCGCTTCATGAGCGAGCACAACCTTGAAGAATTTGAGTACTCCCGGGGTGACTTGCGGATCAGGCTGCGCAAGCCCTCGCAGGGCGTTGCCGTCGCTTCGCGCATGGCTACGGCGCCGGAAATCATTGTGCCGGGCGCGCTGCAACCGGCGGCTGCGCCGACCGGCGCGGCAGTCGAAGCCCGAGCGACCGAAGACCTGCATCTGATCAAATCGCCGATCGTCGGAACGTATTACGGCTCGCCCAGCCCGGGTGCCGAAGCCTTTGTGAAAGTTGGAGCGCACGTGGATGACGGTCAGACGTTGTGCATTGTGGAAGCGATGAAGCTCATGAACGAGATCGACTCCGATGTGAGCGGGGAAGTGATTCGTATTTTCGCTGAGAACGGACAGCCCGTAGAATACGGACAGCCGCTATTCGGCATTCGACCGAGCCGGAAGAAGTAGCCGGCGCCCGGAACATGTTCCAGAAAATCCTAGTGGCCAATCGAGGGGAAATTGCCTTGCGGGTTATTTGTGCCTGCAAGGAGCTGGGGATTTCCACAGTGGCGGTGTATTCAGAAGCGGACCGGAATTCGCTGCACGTGCGTTTTGCGGATGAAGCGGTATGCATCGGACCTCCCCGAAGCAGCGAGAGTTATTTGAACATCCCGCAGGTGATCAGCGCGGCTGAAATTACCAATGTCGACGCCATTCATCCGGGGTATGGCTTTCTGTCCGAGAACGCCAACTTTGCAAAGGTTTGCGAAGCGTCGGAAATTACCTTCATCGGTCCCAAGCCCGAAGTGATTGAGATGATGGGAGAGAAGGATCGCGCGCGCCGAGAGATTCGCACGGCGGGGCTGGTGACCGTTCCCGGAAGCGCGGGCATTGTTGAAGGAGAAGAGCAACTTGCCAAAGAAGCGGAGAAGATTGGTTATCCGTTGATTTTGAAGGCGGTGGCCGGCGGCGGCGGCCGCGGAATGCGCATTGTGCGCAAGCAAAACGAGCTGCTGAACGCCTACGAAACGGCTCGCAGCGAAGCGCAACAGGCCTTCGGGAATCCCGACGTGTATGCCGAGAAATTCATTGAGCACCCGCGGCACATTGAGTTTCAGGTTTTGGGTGATCAGTACGGCAAGGTGATTCATCTGGGTGAGCGCGAGTGCAGCATTCAGCGGCGTCACCAAAAGCTTGTCGAAGAATCGCCGTCTCCGGTGCTGGATCCCAAGCGCCGAAAAGATTTGGGCGCCAAGATTGTGAAAGCCCTTGAGAAGATTGGCTACACCAATGCGGGCACCGTGGAATTTCTGATGGATGAAGACGGTGCGCTGTATTTCATTGAAATGAATACGCGGATTCAGGTGGAGCATCCGGTAACCGAACTGGTGACCGGCGTGGATCTGATCAAGGCGCAGATTCGCATCGCGGCGGGTGAGAGGATGGAAGACGCGACCGGGGAGATTCACTACTCCGGGCATGCCATCGAATGCCGTATCAATGCCGAAGATCCGGAAACGTTTGTTCCTTCGGCGGGACGGATTACCACATTTCAGGCGCCGGGCGGGACGGGCGTTCGCGTGGATTCGGCGGCCTACGCCGATGCGGTGATTCCTCCTTACTATGATTCAATGATTGCGAAGCTGATTGTAAAGGGGCGCGACCGCGCCGAAGCGATCGGGCGAATGAAGCGGGCCCTGGAAATGTTCGTGATTGAGGGAATCAAAACGTCGATTCCGCTGCACCGGCGGATTCTAGCTGATCCCGATTTCGCGTCGGGTAAATTTGACACCCACTTCATTGAAAGATTGCTCGGCGGCAACGGTAAATAGCGGCGATGTCCCTTGTTCTATCGCGGCTGTATGTGATATTAGACGCTGCGTTGCTAACCACACCTGCAAAACAATGCGCACAGAATCTGGCTGCTGCCGGAGTGCGTCTGATGCAGTATCGCGACAAGACGGCTTCGTCCGGGAAACTGTTGGAAATCTCGCGGGAGCTTTCCGCCACCCTCGTCGGGCAGGGTGTTACGTTTTTTGTGAATGACCGCGCCGACGTAGCCCGCATCGCCGGAGCGTGCGGAGTGCACGTGGGGCAACAGGACCTGGGGGTCGAGCAGGCGCGACGGGCGCTTGGAGGCGACGGTCTGGTGGGAATTTCGACGCACAACCTGCAGCAATTTGAAGAAGCGCTCGGTACCTCAGCGGACTACATCGCGCTGGGTCCGATATTTGCAACTTCGAGCAAAGCCAACCCCGACCCTGTCGTCGGAACAGAATTCATACGGCAAGCCCGCCCGCGGACCCGCAAACCGCTTGTGGCGATTGGTGGCATCACGCTCGAGCGGGCCAGCGAGGTGCTGGACGCCGGGGCGGATTCGGTGGCGGTTATCAGCGACATACTTCGTGCGGCCGAACCAGCCGCGCGCGCCGAGGAGTATTTGAAATTGCTCGGTGACGTAAATCCGATGCGGCAGGACTGAGGTCCCGAGCCAATGGCCGACACACCTTCAACGCGAGCAGTACCAGGGAAAAGCGGCGAAGCGGGATTTGTCCGCGCGATCGGATTGTTTGACGGCACGATGATTGTGGTGGGGTCGATGATCGGCTCCGGCATCTACATCGTGGCTGCGGACATTTCGCGGCAGACGGGATCGCCGGGCGGTTTGCTGCTTACCTGGGTGCTCACAGGTCTGCTGACGATTTCGGCGGCGCTTTCCTATGGCGAGCTGGCTTCGATGTTTCCCGCCGCCGGCGGACAGTACATTTACTTGCGCGAAGCGTACTCGCCGCTTTGGGGATTTCTATACGGGTGGACTCTGTTTTTGGTGATTCAGACCGGAACGATTGCTGCGGTGGCTGTGGGATTTGCGCGGTTCCTCGGAGTGCTGCTTCCGTCCATATCCGCGCAGAGTTGGGTCGTTGCTCCGATCAACTTGGGATCGCATTACGCCGTCAGTCTTTCGGTGCAGCAGCTCGTGGCCATTGTCATGGTTCTGTTTCTGACATTTCTGAATACCCTCGGGGTGCGACTGGGGAAGTTGATTCAGAACATTTTTACGTCGGCCAAAACGCTGGCGCTTCTGGGACTGATCTTTCTGGCCATCTTCCTGGGCAGGAATCACGCGGCGATTGCCGATAATTTCTCGCATTTCTGGACGATTCGCGACGCCGTGCCGATCGAGCCGGGGGCCAATTTCCTGCGCGGCATTGTACCTACAATTTTTGCAGGGAGCGGAGTGTTTGGCCTGTTCGTGGCGCTCGGCGTGGCGCAGGTGGGCTCGCTGTTTTCTTCCGACGCCTGGAATAACATTGGATTTACGGCCGCCGAGGTAAAAAACCCCAAGCGGGATGTGGCCCTGGCGATGGCGCTCGGAACGGTCATCGTCATCACGCTGTACTGCCTGGCGAATTTTGCCTATCTGCTGACGCTGCCATTCGCGCATATCCAAAATGCGCCGGATGACCGGGTAGCCACCGCCGCGCTGAGCGCCATTCTGGGGCCGGTCGGGGCCGTGCTAATGGCGGTGGCGATTATTATCTCAACGTTTGGATGCAATAACGGATTGATTCTGGCGGGTTCGCGGGTGGTCTACGCGATGGCCCATGACAAATTGTTCTTTCGATCGACTGGAAAATTAAATAAGAATGGCGTCCCGGGTACCGCACTGCTCCTGCAGGGAGCCTGGGTGGTGGTGCTGATTTTATTGCGGACGCGGCGTCCGGATGGCAGCTACGGGAATCTTTATAATGATCTGCTCGATTATGTCGTTTTCGCGGTGCTGCTTTTCTACGTTCTGACGATTATCGGCATCTTTGTTTTGCGATCGAAGCGTCCCGGCGCCGAGCGGCCCTACCGCGCCTTCGGGTATCCCTTTGTGCCGGCGTTGTATGTGCTGGTGGCTTCGGCCATCATGCTCGTGCTGCTGCTGTACCGGACGCAGACGTCGGGTAAGGGGCTGGCGATCGTTCTAATCGGGTTGCCGGTTTACTGGTTATGGTCGCGATACTCGGCAAAAGGCGCGGCCGCGGCCGAGCGGATGAATTAGTGCTAGGGGCGCAGGGTGAACGCCTCTACAATGTGCAAGTCCAATTTGTTGCGTGACTTGAGTGGCAGGGAAGCAATCCCCTCAAAGGAGGAGTTGCATGGGCAACCCCTTGTTTGCAAAAAAATCGCTGGCTTCGCTTCTGGCTGAGGCGAAGGAAACGGGCGAACACAGTCTTAAGCGAACGCTGGGGCCGTTTCAGTTGACGGCTCTGGGGGTCGGGGCGGTTATCGGAGCCGGCATCTTCGTTCTCGCCGGGTTGGGCGCCCACTATGCCGGGCCCGGACTGATGCTCTCGTTCGTAGTCTCGGGACTTGGTTGCGCGTTTGCGGCCCTTTGCTATGCCGAGTTTGCGGCTATGATTCCGCTGGCGGGAAGCGCTTATACCTATGCGTATGCAACACTCGGGGAACTGTTTGCGTGGATTATCGGTTGGGACCTGACGCTGGAATATGCCATGGGCGCCAGCACGGTGTCCTCAGGTTGGTCGAACCACTTCATCGAGTTGCTGAATATCTTCCACATTCCCATGCCGCTGTGGCTGGCCTATGACCACTGGACCGCGTTGCACACCGCGGAAAAGGTGGTGGCGCGGGAGATGGCCCAGGCTGCCGACAGCACTCTGGTTCCCGGGACGCAGGCGTTTCTCGATCACGTCAGCGCCATTCTTTCCACCCATTCGCCTGAATTGATCTCGCGGGCGCACGCACTGGTGAATGCGCCAAAAGTATTTGGAATCGAAATTGGATTCAACCTTCCTGCATTTCTGATCGCGCTGGTTATTACCGCAATTCTTGTGGTTGGAATCAAAGAGAGCGCGCGGTTTAACTCCGGCATCGTCGTCGTCAAGGTGGCGGTGGTTCTGTTCGTCATCGGGTTGGGCTTCAAGTACGTAAACTTCGCAAATTGGGGCCATGACTGGCACTCGTTTGCGCCCTTCGGAGTGGCCGGGATTGGTTCGGGCGCCGCTTACATCTTTTTTGCCTATATCGGGTTTGACGCGGTTTCCACAACGGCGCAGGAAGCCAAAAATCCGCAGCGCGATTTGCCGATCGGAATTATCGTTTCGCTGATCGTTTGCACACTGCTGTATATCGCCGTGGCTGGCGTGCTGACGGGCATGGTTCATTGGCAGGATGTGAACATCGAGGCGCCCATTGCGCGGGCATTTATGGATCGCGGGCTGACGACGGCTTCGCATATTATTACGGTCGGAGCGCTTGCCGGGCTTACCAGCGTGATGCTGGTCATGTTGCTGGGGCAAACTCGTGTTTTGTACTCGATGGCCAATGATGGATTGCTTCCCAAGAAGTTTTTTGCGGCCATTCACCCGAAGTTCCGGACGCCCTACAAGAACACGATTGCGGTCGGACTTTTGGCGGCGATTGTGGGGAGTGTTACCCCCATTGACGACATCGGAAAGATGGTCAATATCGGCACGCTTCTGGCCTTCGTGATTGTTTGCATTGCCGTGATGGTCTTGCGCAACACAAATCCGGATCAGGCCCGGCCCTTTCGCACGCCCTGGGTTCCGGCTGTGCCCATTCTCGGAATCCTGTTCAACGGCTACATGATGTACAAGCTGGGAGCGGTGAACTGGCTTCGGTTGGTCGTTTGGCTGGCGATCGGGCTGGTCGTTTATTTCACCTATGGCCGCCACCACAGCCGCATCAGCAATCCGCAGAACCAGCAGAAGCAGTAGATGAAGCGCTCGAAAACGGGGCCGGACCAAGTTGGTCCGGCCCCGTTTTTTTTAACGAACTCTGCCTCTCGGCACGCTGCGCTTCTTCAGGTACAGTAGGGATTCAAGAAACATGAGCATCCCACGGTTACGAGTCCACTTCAGGGATTTTTGGCGACGATTGTCGCGGCTGGATCTTATTGCCGTGGTCCTGGTCCTGGCCGGGCTGTTTGCCGAAGCCATGGGTTTGTACGGCGGACGGATCAGCTTCGTAAAATTTCTGGGATTTTTAGCCTTCGTTTATCTAATTTTCCGGGTCATCGGGTGGTGGCGCACACGGTTGCTGTGGAGCCTGCGCAACCGGTTGATTGTGGCCTACCTGTTTGTGGCGCTCGTGCCCGTGCTGCTGGTCGCGACGCTGGCGATTTTTGCGGGTCTGATTCTGTATACCCAGCTGGGTGGCTATCTCCTGTACGTCGATTTACAACACCGGATTGAGGTCGTTTCCGATGGGGCCGAGCAAATCGCAACGGCACTGAGCAGCTCGACGCCCGGAGTCGACTCCGAGGTTGCCGAGCGAATCGTGGCGGCGCAGGAGCATGCCGTTTACGACCAGGCCCTGCCGGGACTGGTAATTGAATTTGCCGATGATCCAGAATTGCTGCGGCGTGTTGCCGTTCCGGGGACGAACCACTTCGCAGGTTTGATTCAACAAGGTGAAAAGCTTTCCTTGGTTGGCTTGCGTCAAGTTGAGACGCCGCACGGCAGTCGAGTGGTTTCCCTGCGGGTACCGGTTACGCCGGAGTTTCTTGCGACCCTGGCTCCCGACCTGGGGGTTGTGCACTTTGAGGTCCTCGACCGGCAAAGCGCCGGATCGGGCGGAGGGGTGACCTACCCGTTTGGCGAAGTGAAATACCGGGCGATGCGGAGAATTACCGCGCGAAACCGTGCGCTGCATGCTGCGAATTATTTTGTCGATCCTATTGTGAACGGCCTTTCCAAGTTTGAAGCTCAATACCTTCGCGAAGACGGAACCGTGCAACGTTCCTGGCCGGTCGTAGCTTCGTTCAATGCGCGGCCTTCGCGATTGAATGCGCGGATATTTGCCTCGCTCGGCGAGTTGGGGGTGATTTATTTCCTGCCGTTCGTGGTGGCAGTTATTTTTCTGCTGCTGATTGAGGCCGGGGCGCTGTTTACCGGGATTGTGCTTACCCGGCGCGTTACCCGGGCGGTCGATGATCTCTATCACGCAACGCAATATGTTCAGACCGGAGATTTGACGCATCGTGTGCGTGTCGACCGGCGCGACCAGCTGGGCGTTCTGGGTGAATCGTTCAATCAGATGACGGGCTCGATCAGCG
>DATHFT010000025.1:0-58847 GCA_035317965.1 Saccharimonadales bacterium (SeqCode)
CCGCCTCCCGGTGGTCGTCGATGTACTGCAAGTTCACCGATCCCACGACGGTAATTCCCGCCGCGGGCAATTCTTCAACATCCTGCCAGCGATGCGCATTCCTGCTGTGCGGTGGGTTATCCGATGCCAGTCCATCCACAAGACAGATTTCGGGGCGACGTTTTAAGAGGGTTTGCACATCCATGACGGGAGCGCCGTGAACGTCGAGGGTAGGAATAATCTCCAGAGTCTTTAAGTGGCTCTCGATATCCACCGAAATCTTTGATTGCACCGCGCCCACTACAACGTCCTGCCCGCGCTCCTTACGCCTGCGGCCCTCGTCAAACATGCGAAAAGACTTACCCACGCCCGAGGCGTAGCCCAGGAAGACCTTTAGCCTTCCCCGTGTCGGATCAGGTTGTGATTGGCCGTCGCGCATGGTTTGGCCATTGTAACGCGTGAGCTGACCGTCTTCCCAATCTTCAGCATACAAATGTTGCAATTCAATGGGATTAACATCCGGTTAGAGAGCCAAGCAGACCACGGGCGCAACGAGCAAGGGCGGAAACCCAATTCCGACGATCAACACCTGCGCACAACGCACCCGACAGAGTTCGGGCAGGGACCCCAGCCGCTGTACGGAACAGAAGTTATTGTATGAATCCTCAGCCGAGCGCGCCGACGATCCGTGCCGCGGCATGCTGCCAGAGCGGTGTGATACCGACGAAGTAGGCCAGGTACATCGACAAAACCACTACCGCCGCACCGATCGCAAAAGCGGGATGCAATTTGCGGCCTCGTATGCAGTCGATGACAACTAAACCGGCCACAAGCGAAGTCCAGATGCCCAGAATGGGAAGATTGCTATGGACGTTCACCAGCAAACGCGCGAATACATTGGGAAGCATCAAGAGGGTTGCGAGCAACAACAGACGTTTGTGATAGTCCGGGCGTCTGCGCACCCAAATGGAAATGGCTACCAGACCTGCAAACAGAAACATCTGGGTCAGTTCGAGGGACAATACGATCAAGGTAGGATAGACGAAAGTTGTGTGCCCCTGCACTTCACGATGAGCAGCCAGCACAGTCGCCGTACTGCCAAGCGCCACGACAAGAACGGCGTAACCTGCTCCGAACGTTCCTAAGGTCCGGTGCGCAGCAACGCGGCGAGCAGACACGAGCGTGGTTTGAACAAGATAAAGAACGATCCACCCGCTCATAACCGCAGCGTGAATGTGGAGAAACACCGACAAATCCGGCATCGTAAAGAGCGAACGAAAATAATATGTGCGAGAGAACCCTATAAGCACGAAGATGGCAATCGCAGCTGCTGTCCACCAAAAGAATTGGCACTCCACGCGTTTCGCCGACGCGTTCGGGCGTTGCACGAGCGGTGTCTGGGGATCGCTTTCGTTCATTTGGCAGAATATCGAGCGGACATCTTCTCAATACTCGACGGCTTTGCTTTGGCCGTCACTCGGAACCACCGTCAAGGAGCGCATCGACGGCGGCCTCGACCTTGGCAAAGGGCTGATTTGGATCGGGTGCCGGCTGGAGCCGCCCCAGACGATCAACAAGAAAGTTCGCGGGATAGCGTGCGATGTCGCGGTAGAAATGAGGTATTTCACCACTCATGGTGAGAAGTGGATACGTTACCGGAACTTGAGTGAGAAACTTCTTCTGTGTTGCAGCATCTTCACCCGACAGGCCAAATACGACGAGCCCGCGATTCTTGCGGCTCCGGTAGAGCTGATCGAGTTTTGGCATCTCGTTCCGGCACGGCTCGCACCAAGTCGCCCAGACATTCACAAGAACCACCTTGCCTCTTTCATTTTCCAGTCGCTGCCCTCGCTCCGAAATATCGACGGTGGCAAACAGGGGAGCAGCCACATCATGCGCTGCCATGTTCTTTGTCTGTTTCCAGCGGAGTATGCCGTCGCTCAAGGGTTGCCACAGGAGGCCCAAACTAGCAATCGCCATCGCGAAACCTATCTTGGAGGGCAATGTAAGAGAACGCTCCCTCTGTTCCCTAATCGTGAATACGATCGTAACCAGACTCGGGACGACCATTGCCAGTCCAGCAAGCAACAGGCGGATGAGCCAGTCTCGTTCGACGTTTCGGCTGAGCGACGTCAAGGTCGAGTACACCAACAGGTACAAGAAGACTGCCGCGAACGGCGTCAAGAGACCAAATAGGAAGAGTCGGTTCCACCAGCGTTTACTCATTCCGGGGGTTTGTCCTTCCCCATGGGTCCGCAAACATTTCGTCTAACCCTTGGCGATCGGTTCTCGTACCTTCTGTGCTCGCAACTCATTCAAGCGACCGGCAACGGCTCTTGCTAGTGCGAGACAGCCGGCGCCGACACGTTCTTGTATTCGTAGCGGACGGAAACATGCGACCGCTCGCCCTCGCCAGAATCCACATCTTCCTCCTGACGCAGGATCAATCCGGTGCTCTTTGCGATCCAGACCACGGAGTCGGCTTTCAGTTCCTGTGTTTCAGAGTGCGCCTGGAACACTTTCGCAGCTTCGCCGTTTACCACCTGATCCCGCAGATATCGGCACGACACATTTCTGGCGTTCTGGCGATTTTCCCGCTCCATCGTCTTCCTTTGCTCGACGGTCATTGGACTCTTCCTCCACTGGCCGTGAATCAGCACGTAAATTGCGCCATCGACAAAAATGTCTTCTCCGGTTTCTTGCCTGGCGCCACGGGCCTGAAGGGTGCTTGTCTGGTACCCATGATGGGGCGTCGCTGTGAGTTTGTCGCCCGCATCAAATACCGCCTTGCACTCGTTCTCGGCGCGGGCCGAACCCGGATTCCAGCACACGGCCGTCACTCCAAGCACGGTCCACAAAACCTTCCGATTCAGGTTGGACCTAAACTTTGCCAGTTTTTGTATTTTCATTTCTCTTTCCTGTCCCGGTTCGCTTGCTTCTTCACGGCCACAACGCTCGCTGCGATTTTCTTGACTGCTTCTTCCGGGTAATTCCGGTGGACCAGGATTTGTGCGATGCAGGTGCCGTCGTCTCTTGCAACATCGACGTGATACACAACAAGCGTTGGTTTGCCGCCCGTTCCGGGAATCGGCTTCGCGGCATAGAACCAACGGTCCGCCGTATTTTCAAACAGTTTGTCCACGCCTACCGTTTTCTGGGTTTCCTCGCTCATTGGTCTGCGGGGATGTTTGAATCCGGAAATGATCATCGAGTCCGTTTGTTCTGGTGTGGTCACGTGTCCGGGCGCCTCCGGGTTCAGTGTCCAGTCGCCGGGCACCGACATTTGGCAGGACCCGGTCTTATCCTTCACCGTGACCCAGCTGTCCGCCCTCGGCTTGTCGACCCCCGAGAATTTGCCGGCCTGCGTCGCACACACCGAACTCGCCACAAGCAGCAGAGCGAATCCGGCGCTCGGCCAGTACACGATCCCGGGTGTTCCGCTTGAAGGCATGTCCGTTTACTCCACCAGTTGAGGCAGAAAACCTGTTCGAGTTATTGGCAAACTATTTTTCCCGCCCCGAGCGAGGCTATGGTTTTCTCCGACAAGCCGGGCTCCGCGTGCATGTAGGCCACGGAGTACCCTTCGCTATCCTGCCCATCCGGCGCCGGAGTTCCCGTAATCCCCACGATCATCGTCCCGTCGGTTTTGTAGAAAGCGTCCTGGGACCGATTCATGCCGAAGCCATGGACTTTCCGGAATAGCGGGAGGTGCCCGGCGTACCAGGCGAGGGTGGCACTGGTCTTGATATCAAAAAGCGGGTAGAAGTCGGTCTGCACCTTGCTTTTGCAGATCGTCATATCGGGTATTTTTTGCGGTTCGTTCCCGAGATGGAGACGGGAGTCCGTTTGGGGTATGAGCGGAAGACCGGTAAGTGGGTCCTCGGTCAGGACTTTTCCACCGCCCGCAGCGTTTCCGAGTTCGACTAGAGCAAGCGTTATAAGCAGAGCCGCGCATCGCATAACGTGAATCCTCCATGAACCACAATCGGCCTCGGGACGACCGCAGTGCCGTTCATTCACGGGTCAACTCCACCCGGCGATTTTTTGCGCGCCCCTCAAGAGTGTCGTTACGATCGACGGGTCGGGATTCGCCGTAGCCACTGGTGACCAGCCGCGTGGGGTTGACGCCGAAGCGCGCCGCGAGCGCTTGTTTGACAGCCGCCGAGCGTCGTTTGGAAAGTTCCAGGTTGTAGGCGTCGCCGCCGATATTGTCGGTGTGACCGTCGACGGTAAGCGTCCAGTCCGGATTGTTTTCCAGAGCTTCCGCAATCTCGCGTAACACGGGTTCGGATTCGGGCTTGATCTTGTCGCTGTTGTAATCGAAATAAATCCCGTACACGACGGCGTGTTTGTTTTTCAGCAGATCCTGCTCAATTTTCTTGACCGGTTTGTCGACCGGAAACCGGATTTCTGTTATTTGCAAGCGAAAATTATTAATGTCCATTTTCCAGAGCAAGAGGAGCGGATTGCGGGGATCATCCAGTATGTACAGGTCCGAGCGTTTAGGCTTGTCGGCATCGGACGTGCTCGTTTCGCGCGCTTTTTTGTCGGTAACGACCAGTACGCCGGAAGCGTGAATTGCGGGGAGGGTTGTCGGCGTCCCGTTGACGATCACGGGAAAAGCGACATCCGCGGTTTCCACCCGGGTCATCTCGCCGCCTTCCCAGTGCAGGTAGCCGCCCCCGTCCTCGAGGTCCGCCTTCATCCACTCGAGGTATTGGAATTCGGTTTTACCTTTGGTTTTCAGGTCGCTAAAAACGCTCCCTGAGACCGTGACGGTGGTCGTGCCCGGCGATGTTCTTGGGCCGCTGTATCCAAATCCGGTTCGCAATCCCGTGGCGTTCTGCAAGTCGTCCGCACATACATCACGAAGATCGGCGCCTGGACTTCCCTTCACATCATCGGCAGTTTCGAAATAGGTGCCGACATCGGTGATTTCCGTATATTTGTCGGTGATTTTGCTGACCCTGTTTATGCTTTCTGAATCGCCGGACTTGCGGCCCCATGCGTGAACCAGCATCAGGCCCTCGCGGATGGGAATCCCGCTCGGGCCGACGAGCGAGCTTGCTGGCGCGGGCACCGCGGACGCCTTGTCCGCGTCCCGGCAAAGATTTTTTGCAATGTCCGTCGTCTTGACGACCGGCAAGTTTGCGTAAGGATTGGGCGGCCGATCGCCAAATCCCATGCGGTCGATAATGCCGCCGATTCCGTCGAGAGCATTGCCTACTTGTTCGTCCTTGTTGCCGCTGCTTGCGGGTCTCTCTTTGCCGATCTCTTCGCCTGTGCCATGCGGCGTCTGCCCGGAGCTTGCCACTTCATTTTCCTGGGTGAGGCCCGCGACACTTTTTCTCGCGCGGTGGCCAAGATAGACCAAGCCGCCGATGCCCATTGCGACCAGGACAACAAAAATCGCAGCAAGTGCCAAAAATAGTTTTCGCGATCCCGGCGACGAGGATTCCCGTGCCACTGCCTGCGGCTGAACTGCGGGCGGTGTGCGGCGTGCAGCAGTCCCGCACTTGCCACAAAACCCTGAATCGCGATCCAGTTCCGCTCCACATGCTGTGCAGAATTTCATCCCCCGCCCCCTCCGCTTTTCGCAGTGGCGCAACTTCCGGGGATTTGCGTATTCCCGTGGAACAGCCGAATCAACTTTGTTTCGGCAATCGTCCCGACGTAGTCAAGCCGATAGCTTGTGAACAAGCTGAGCACGGCGTTGATTCCATCCACGAAGGTTTTGTTCAGTTGATAGCCGATGCCATAGGCGAGCGACGCTTCGATCGTGCCCTGCCGGCAGGGAAACGCGATGTCTGGAGCTCGTAGCAACGTCCCGGCAAAAATAATATCGGCGAACACTCCCGTGCTGAAGCCGAACGCACCGATTCCCACCATGGCCCTCACCCCGGCAGCCACCACCAGTGAGTTGATTCCCACCGAAGCGCCGGTGGTTGTGACTCCCAGATCCTTTTCCGCCTTGAGGTCCTGGGGGACGCTCACCGACCAGCTCCCGTGATCGAGGCCGGCCCACAGGCCGCCGCCAAAGGTGTAGTGCCCCTCCGCTTTCAGCACTGACGTTTTCGCACTGAAGCCGGTACTCACGTCGAGCATGGAGTTGAAAGTGACCGAAAACGGACTGGGGTTAGCGTCATTCAGGCCAAGGGGAATCTTGAAATCGATCGGTATCCAGATTTTCTTGTGAAAGTTGGCCTGAAAATCCCCGCTAGTCCCCGCTTCGGCCATCAACTTGACACCCAAGTGGCCGCCAATTTTTACTCCGGCCGTTTCGAAGTGGGCATTCTTGATCACCAACTTGAATTCGATATTTGCGCCAATGGTTTCGAGCAGGCACTCGGTGAAGAGCCTTATCCCCTTCTTGTCGTAGTAGAACTGCACCCCGATACCGGAATTGCTGGCAACCGCTTCCGCACGCGCATCGCTCACATCAAGTTGCGTCGGCGCTCCTTGTATTCCTGACGGCGTACCGCCCGGATCGAAGTTCGCTTTCGACGCCGGCGGAGGCACGGGTAGTTCCGGCTCGGCGGGAGGTGTCGTCAGGCGTATTCGCTCGAAACCGTCGACGAGTCGTAATGGCGACACGCTTGCGAGCGATACGCTTGCGCCGGTCCATTTCGCGTCGCGTCGCTGATAGCTGATTCGTCGTCCGTCGGCAAACGTCTGTACCATCGAGGCCGGAGTCCATCTCCCGTGCTTGACCCGTGAAATCACGATCGCCTGGACAAAATGGCCGTCATCTTCTTGGTCCCGGCTGGAACTTTTTTGCGGCGTAGCGTCATCCTTGGGCTGCGGGAAGTCCGGCGCAGCGTAAGAGATCATGTTGTCTACATCGAGCGGCTGGTTCATGGCGAAACTGCCGTTCTTGATAACCTCGGTCAGTTGCACCGGCGCCAGCACCACCGTTACCTGCCCGCCTTGGCGCTTCAGGTCTACGACTCTTCCGACCGCCAAGCCAGTCGCGAACACGATTTTTCCTTCTTGAAATTCGCTGACATGAGGTGCCGCGGCGTCAAAGGTCCAGCTGAGTCCGTTCGTGGCCATCGAACGGATCGCTTTGTCACCGTCTTCCATCACGATGACGTTGTCCGCGTACTCGATGTCTTTCCCTCGTTCGGGAGCAATGCCGAACTGCAGCTGCGAGGGCGTGAGTTTGTGGACGTCGACCGGTTTTAGGATGGTCGCGTCGTTCAGGTTAAAAATGCTGGTGGGGGCTTCGGCAAGTCGGGTCGGCTCTGCGCTTGCGCCCGGGGATGCGCTCGTTTGCGGCTGGTGGTGCGCTGTGGCGTTTGGCGCGGCTGTGGCTGGGGGCTCGGCTCGCTTGCAGCTGGTCGCCAGGAAGCAAATGCCGAACAGTACGAGCCTCAGAGACGGCTTGCTCCAGTTCTTCGCCGCGGCCGCAGAGCTCACAGAGCCGCCGCCAATTGCACGGCAAGCGGTTTGATCTCTGCGGTGCCGCAGGGACAAGTCATGTACATCATGCGAACGATCTTGTCGCCCTTGCGGATCATGATCATGCTGTCGCTACTGACAAAAGCTTCGTCTCCGATTTGCAGATCCTGCCCGGTCTTGCCGCCACCCAGATTCTTCAGCACCTTGGCGTTCAGTTTCATCTCCGACATGGCAGCCTCGGAATCCGACACGGAAACGGAAAGCACCGGCACATTCCCCGATGCGTCGGTTCCTTGATCCTGTTTCTCTTGCGGCATGGACTTGAAGATTCCGCCGGCGAAGTCCTGGATCATTTTTTGCGTTTTCTCATCCGCGCCTTTGGCACCCAGCATTTTTGCCGCGTGCTTGGCGGACATATCTCCTTGATTCCCCTTCGCCATATAGCTGCATCCTTCGCCCTCGGCCAGAACGGCCACGATTTCCACGCCAATGGCGCGGCTCACGTCCTGTTTGCTGAGGTAGCGGCAAGGATCGCCAAGAGAGGAACTGGCGGAGCCCGCAGCGTCTCTGCCGCGGTCGCCGGCGACACCGCTTGCGATTTCATGAAACTTTTGCGTTGCCCGATGTGCGACATAAAATATTCCGGCCGCGGCAACCGTCCCCCCGACGAAGATGACCGCTGCGGCAGCCACCGCCAGTTTCATGCCCGAACTCATCCCGGCTTTGGGCACTGCGGCCTTGGGCGCGGCGACACTCGGTTGTGGCGGTTTAGCCGTACTTTCAATCGGCGCGCCGCATTTCACGCAGAATCCGGTCATTCCCACTGGTGCCCCGCACTGTCCACAAAAACTGCCCATTGGAATCTCCCTGAACGGTTCGCGCGCGTGGCTCGCATTCGACGGCCACGCGCTTCAGTCGCACTTTGCGCAGGCTCGCGGCTGCGGTCAATGAAACAACGTCTTAAGCTTTCATTAACCCGAAACCATCTTGATTTGAATAAGTTAGGTGGCCTGTTAATGGTCCGGCGGCGGCTCCTGCCGTGATAGTATTCGGCCGGAGTGCGATTCCGTCCGGCACGCGTCCGATGAACAGCTCCTCCGCACCTGGACTTCGATATAAGTTCGGTCCCTTTGTGCTCGATACCGCAGAGGGGAAACTGACGCGGGATGGCGTTCGAATCAAGCTGCAGGATCTTCCGTACCGCTTCCTCCTGATGCTCGCTGAAAACCCCGGCTCGATCCTGACGAGAGAGGAAGTTTGCCAGCGGCTGTGGCCGCAAAACACTTTCCTTGAATTCGATAGCAGTCTCGGCGTGGCCGTGCGTAAAGTACGGGAAGCGCTCGGCGACGACGCGGAATCTCGCCGCTACGTCGAGACCATTCCGCGACGTGGCTATCGTTTTCTTGTTCCGGTAGAACGCGAAAACTTGCTGGCGAGAGCAGAAAGCGCGATCCCGGTGTTGCCTCCTCCCGGCGTTCACCCAAAAAGCCGCCCGCTCATTCGCCTGGCGACGATGGCTGTCGGCGCCATTGCTATCCTTTCTATTGGGGCTGTTACGGTCCGTTATTTTCGACGCCATCCCAGTGCTGCAACCGAGGTCAGGTCCCGAGCCTCCCAGCCAGCTGCGCGCCGCTCCATTGCCGTCCTCGGGTTTCGTAACTTGCCGGGCCACCGCGACGACGACTGGATGTCGCACGCCTTCACAGAAATGCTGAGCACGGAGCTGGCCGCCGATGGCAGTCTGCGCATCGTCCCGGACGAGGATGTCGCTCTGGCAAAACGCGACATAGCCATGGCCGACGCGGACTCTCTGGCCCTTGTGACGCTCGGCCGTCTGCGCCGGAATCCGGGAGCAGATGTTGTCGTTCTCGGGTCCTACACGGCGATCCCGGGCAGACCTCTGAAACGCATTCGCCTCGATATCCGCGTGCAGGACACCTTGACGGGCGACACCATCGCCGAAGACGCGGTGTCCGGAAACGAAGAAGAACTGTTTGAAATGGTTTCGCGTGCCGGCGCCGACCTGCGGACGAGTCTCGGCATTTATCCCATTGGTTCAGAAGCCGCCAGCCGGTTACGCGCCGCGCTTCCGGCCAACAGCGCAGCCATTCGCCACTATTCCGAGGGAAGTGCAAGACTATGGCTGTTCGATTTTGTAGGCGCGCGCGAAGAATTGAGCAAGGCCGTCGCTGCCGACCCCAGCTATCCATTGGCCCACTCCGCCTTGTCGGACGCTTTCTGGCATCTTGGCTATCGCTCCAAGGCCACTGCCGAAGCGCAACGCGCGTTGACGCTCTCCACCCGGCTTTCGCAGGAAGAGCAGCTCGTCATTGCGGGCCAGTACGCAAGAACTCTTGCCGACTGGCCAACCGCGGTGAAGACCTACAAAACGCTTTTTGATCTCCGGCGTGACAATCTCAATTACGGGTTGTTGCTCGCCGCGGCGCAATTGAATTCGAGCCCGCGGGACACGATCGCGAGTCTGGCAACACTGCGCGCTCTTCCGCCACCGGCCGGCGAAGATGCGCGTATCGACCTGCTTGAAGCCTCTGCACAAATCGGCCTGAATTTGTCCGCCGCTCAGGCGGCGGCCAAACGGGCCATTGGCAAAGGCACAGCGCTCGGCTCGCCCATGGTTGTGGCCCGCGCTTACGGCGTGCTCTGCCAACAAGGATCCTCTCTGGGCGTCAATGGCGATGAAATGGCCAGGGACTGCCTCAAGGGCATGCAGGCCTATGCCGCAATTGGTGACCGCAACAACGAAGCCCGCACTTTGAACGATTTTGCCGGTGTGTACTATGCGCGAGGTGATCTCCGCCAAGCAGAGCGCATGTGGCGCGAAGCCGCCAGACGTTTTCGCCAGCTTGACGAGCGCGAGGGTTCGGCCGCGGCATACAACAATCTGGGCGACGTGCTTTTCCTCGAGGGGCATCTTGTGGAGGCAAGAAAAATGCTCCTGGCGGCGATTCCCGAGTATGAAGCCATTGAGGAATCGAGTGGGGTCGCGCTCGTATTCAGTGACCTCGGCAATTTAGCGCGCGCGCAAGGAGAACTGCAGGAGGCGGAAGGAAATTATCAACGGGCCCAGGGGATCGCCTCAGGGATCAGCGACAACAGCACGCTCGCCAATGTCTTGAGCGGGGAGGCTGACGTAGCGATGGATCGCGGCGACCTGACTGCGGCCGGCAAGTCCTACGCCGATGCGTTGCGCCTGCGAACGCAGATTGGGGAAATGCAGAACCTTGAGGAATCGAAGGTCAGCATCGCGAAGCTGTCCATCGAAGAAGGTCTTGCGGCAACGGTGGAAAGTGCACTTCGCAAGTCCAAAGAACAGTTTCATCGCGAGCATCAGGCCGATGACGAAATCGCAGCGAGCGCTACGCTGGCCGAAGCACTGCTGGCCGAGAACAAACTTTCTGAAGCGACCGACGAGATCGAGGCAACGGCTCGCCTCGCTTCGAACAGCCAGAATCAAGCGGTGCGGCTCGCATTTCAGCTGACCAGCGCGCGCGTGTTGCTGCGCGCAGCTCGCTATAAACCGGCTTTCGCCCTGCTGCAGGAGATTTCCTCTGCAGCCCGCAAGTCTAGTTTCGCCATCCTAGGTTGGGAAAGTCAGCTGGTGCGCGCCGAACTCCTCATGAAAACGGGCCACGTTCCAGAGGCCCGGCAACAACTGCTCACGGTTGAAAAGTCCACGCACCTCAACGGGTTCGAGCGACTGAAGAACAAGGCGGTCGCTTTGCGTCAGTAACGGCTCCGGAAAGGGCTGGGTTTCCCCACTCGTTTCGCTTCCGCGAAAACGCTTCGAGTCGAGATCCGGTTCGCTCATGATTCAGACGACTCAAGTGCGGAAGACAGAATTCATTTTCAGATCAATCGCCTTCCATGCCCCGACACGAGGAAGTCGGCCGCAACATTGTTCTTGCGGGGCCCTTCGAGCACTTCCAGCCGTCCTCACGAAACAGGTTGGCCACGATTCTCCCCAATTGGACCTTGTGGTCGACCGATGGGTTTGGGTAGTGGGCTTGGCCTAGGATTACCACGGCCGTGTTAATGATCGTGGCCGTGGTGTAAAAAGCGCGCCCCCCGTCAACCCTAGTCACTCCTGTTCCAAGCACCCGTAATATGCTCAATTAAAGCAGTTTAACTAATTTTGACAGAATAGCGCTGGGAAGCTTCTCTGAAGTTATCTTATCGTTTTTCGATAATAACTGTTGACGGATCCACAAGAAGAATTTATCGTTAATCGATAAGGATGGCCACCATGCTAAATCGAGATCGACTGATAAAAAGTTCGCGGTTCGTTGTCCGCACGGCTTCTGTAGCGAATCGGTTGTTGTTGCTGGCCATTGTAGTCGGGCTGGCTCTGTCTTGGATCTTCGGTTCGCAGTTCGCAGCTCTGCTGATCGAGCCAGGTCCGGGAGTTGACGTTCCGTCGGTGACGACAGGCTTGCGTTTGCTGATGCTGATGGGCATCGCGATGTCGGTGGCGACCGACCGACTTTTCCTGGCGCTGTCTAAGATCATCGCCAGCACCAGCGCGGGTGATCCATTTATTATCGCTAACGCTCGCAGGCTGCAGACCATTGGCTGGTCCCTTCTCGCGCTGCAACTCCTAGACATCCCCGGCGCACTCCTTGGCAAGTATTTTCCCAATGTAGGCGCAGCCGCACCGAACGTTACGTCCTCGATTGGTGGTTGGATCGCCGTACTGATGGTATTTGTGCTCAGCCGCGTATTCGCGGCAGGTTCGGCCATGCGTGACGAGTTGGAAGGAACGGTCTGAACAATGCCCATTACCGTAATGCTGGATGAGGTGCTGGGACGCCGTCGCAAATCGCTAACCGA
This sequence comes from Saccharimonadales bacterium (SeqCode), assembly GCA_035317965.1. Classification (GTDB taxonomy): domain Bacteria; phylum Acidobacteriota; class Terriglobia; order Acidiferrales; family UBA7541; genus Acidiferrum. The sequence continues at coordinate 12,229 of DATHFT010000025.1, forward strand.
GCTATCGGAGACGATCGACATCACTCTCGCGAATCTGTCGATCCTTAAGACCGGGAAGGCCAAGGCCATCCGCTTCTCAACGCTGGAAGCGATTTGCCTCGCGCTCGATTGTCAGCCAGGCGACATACTGGCCTTCCGGCGAGACAGCGAAGAAAACAAGACCAAAGACTAAGTCAATACTCTCAAATGTTCTCACTGCGAAGGATATTTCCATGACATTTCGCCCCAAAGTCATTTTTCAACGCAATGATCGATACGAAGGCGTCCGCACAATCAACATTTACCTGTTGCGGCTGCTCTATATTTTGATGTTCTTCGTGTTGGGCAAGGACACCTGGACGCACATCCTCACCCACCGCGGACCATGGGACCCCACAGATGCCGTGATGTGGTGCGTCTGGACGGCGTTTGCGACTTTGGCGGGCATAGGAATCATCCGTCCTGTGAAAATGCTACCGATCGTGCTGCTGGAAATATTCTACAAAGTGCTGTGGCTTATTCTTGTAGCGTATCCACTGTGGGCAAAGGGCGCGTTGTGGGGATCGTCAGCCGAAGCCATCGCCTTGCCGTTTTTGTGGGTGCCATTGCCCATCATCGCCGTGCCGTGGGGCTATGTGTTTGCGAATTACATCTACAAACCGAAGCAGTAGAGCAATGGAAACACATTGGTGCAGTGCTTAGAGACATTCTCGCTCTCTATTCAGGACCATTGATTTGCAAAGCGAGGATTTTTTTCCTCGTTGTGTTGTGCTATTCAGGCAGCTCACGGCCATGTAGAGTGTGCTGATGATAGTACCCTTATCCTATTTCTAGGCAACGACAGAACAGCACAGACCGACTGACTTATATTTATTGCATGATAGTTTGCCGGTAAGGCAAACTGCTCGGCAATTTGCGTCATAAGATTTATTCTCAATTTAAGCTATTTAGCTCTAAAGACAGCAGCTCCCTCGAAGAAAGCTCCGGCTGACCGGCAGCGAACCTCCCGATCGATTTCTCGACAAGTCAGCTGAAGCTCGTCGTTCGCCCGGTCGTAAAGTTGATCGGACTCGAGTGGTAGGGCTGCACGGTTCCAGGCGTGGCATCGCGTCGAATTAGCATGAGCAGGGAGCGGACAAAGAGATCGTCCAGCGTCTCCCGCGGCATGCCAAAGGCACGTGACCAAGGATCGCTACTTCAGGGATTTTCACCCAGCAGTGCTCGCCGCGATCAAGGGGATGGAGATGACTTTGGATGCGATGAAAGTTTGTGCACCAACGGAGGGCCAAATTAATTAGAGCGGGGCAGTTGTGGTAAGCTGTTGGATGCAAACAGCGGAGAGATGGCCGAGAGGCTGAAGGCGGCGGTTTGCTAAACCGTTATACGGGCTAAAACTCGTATCGGGGGTTCGAATCCCCCTCTCTCCGCCAGATTTCAAAAAAACCAAACAAAACCGAAGCGCAAGTAGTTTGTCTCTTTGAATTTCATTGGCGTGAAGGGTTCCGACTGACGCGGTGAGCGATCAGGATTTGCGGAGAGCTGCAGCTTTGCGCGAGTAGAGCAGAAGGCTTTGCTCGGTGGCTTCTTTTTCGATTGCGTCGAGCAGTGGACGCGCTGACGCGGCGCCAGACGAAGCGGCAGTAAACTCGGCAAGCGCGAGGCGGGCTTCAAAGCGAGTCTGAAATGTGGACTTTGTGCCGAGTTCATTCAGGGCCGCCTGCAAACTTCCTAATGAAGAGTTGCCGGCAGCGGAGTTTATGCGAGCGGCACAGATGGCAAGCTTGAGGCGCTGGTTGGGCGTGGCGGATGCGCTGATCAGCGATTTTGCGCGAGCGAGCGCTTCCGTTGCAACGGGAAAACGGCGCTGCGCCAAGGCGGCGCGCGCCAGCGCTAGCTGCGCGTTCAGCTCCAGAGGCGCATTCCGTAGACGACGGGTTGTGGCTGCAGCTTCACTAGCAATCTGTGCAGAGCGCGCGGGTTGCTCAAGCTCCAGGAAAACTTCAGCGAGCGAGATCTGGCTCTCGGCCACAGATGCAGGAGATTTCCGCTGTTTATTGAGCGCAATGGCCTGTTCGAGGGCTTGCTGCGCGGCGGTGAGGTTGCCCTGGATGGCCAAATATTCAGCCGTGTTGTGAGTACCGATCGCGATGATTTCCTTGTCTCCGAGCTCGCGCGCGAGGGCCAGCCCGTCCTCGATGGCTTTTTTTGAAGCCACAACGTCGCCCTGCCCTTCAAGCGAAGCCGCAAAATCGTAGTCGGTAATCGCGAGAAGGCGTTTGTCGCCTGCCGTTTTCGCGGCAGCAACGGCACTCTCCGCGTGTGCGCGAGCCGCTGGCCAATCTCCCTGCAGACGGGCCGCCTTGCTCGAACCAGATTCTGCGTCCGCGATAAAGAGCGGGTCACCCACGTCTCGCGCTGCCGCCAGCGCTTGCTCGTAGTTGGAACGAGCGGAGACATAGTCGCCATCATCCAAGAAAAGACCGGCTATCAGGGTGCGCACCTGCGACAATCCGGCTTTTTGTCCGATATCTGCAAAGTTGGAGGCCGCTTCATCGTAGAGTTTCCGTGCACCAGTGCTGTCGCCGGCTTCGGCTGTAGCATTGCCGAGATTGGCAAGGCACGTTGCAATGCCCTGCTTATTGCCCATTTGCCGAAAAATAGTGAGCGCCTGCCCCAGATACTTGCGGCTTTCGGCAGATTTTCCCTGCGCGATAAGTAGGTTGGAGAGGTTTACGTAGGCGGCAGCGATGGCGCCTTTGTCCGAGATTTGTTGTGCGATCGCGAGGCCCTCTAGGTATTTCCTCTGGGCCCCCACCAGGTCGCCACGCCTCTCATGAACGAGTGCGAGGTCATTCAGAGCGCGGCAGAGTCCCTGATTGTCTTGAATTTGCCGGCGAATGGCGATGGCCTGGTTAAAGTCAGTTTCCGCCTGATCGAGCTTACCCTGCGAAACATGAATGAGGGCCAGGTTATGGAGTGCGCGCGAAACGCCCACACGATCACCGGCTGCTTCGTAGGCGGCTTTGGCCTCGAGCGAAACTGAAGTGGCCTTTTCTACATCGCCGAGGTTCTGCAATGCCCAACCGGAAAGCAGCAGCGCGCGGGCGGCTGTGAGTCGTTCTCCGCGGCTCTTCGCTCGATCCGCTGCCCGGGTGGCGGCTGCAAGTTCACGCTTGAAGTCAGCCGTGCGGTCAGCAGTGCTGGCCTCCACAATGTCAACACGCGGATCGTCTTTCAGGGACGGAATCGTCGCGCGTAGCTTGTCGAGAGTGGCGAATGAATCTTGCGGTTTGCCCGCCGAACTCTGAGCGATGGCCAGCTGAATGCCATATTCCGGATTGTCTGGAAACACATTGAAGAGTGATTGGTAAATCTCGATGACCTTAGGCCAATTGCGGACCGCCGATTGGTAACGGCCCTCGGCGGCGAAACGCTCTTCCCGGGAAAGATTCGCGGAGAGGTCCAGTGCTTTTTTGCTTTGTTCAAGAACCTTGCTATCAAATCCAAGCTGTCCCCAAGCGCTGGCAAGCGCGGTGTGGATGGCAACGTTTGCCGGGTCGGCAGCCGCAGCTTCTTCGAGTAAATCCTTTGCCGCATGAGAATCATAAACGCGAAGCTTGTTAAGGCCTTCTGCGTAGAGACGCGCCGCATCGGACGAAGTGGGGAGCGAAGCCAGGACTTTGCCAGCGTCGTCCGCGGAGAGCTCGGGAGCTCCGAGTGAGGTGCGCAGTTTTGCGCCGGCGCGCGAAACGACATCGAGAAGTTCTGACTGCGTACCGGTTTCGCTTACCGATGAAATGATTTCGCCGGAATGTGAATCCTGAATGCGCAGGTCAACACGGATTTTTCCGTCCGTGGCTCCGGGAATGACGACATAGGAGCCGCTCAGCACAGCATCTGTGCCGAGGCTCGCGTTGATACGGCGAAGCGTGTCTTGGGCAAAGGTGTCTGTGTCTGAAAGTGACAGGTCGAGTTTGGCACGAGAAATGGTCTCGCCCGGAATCGTGCGGAGGCGTTCTCCGGCAGCCAATTCCGTGGTGAGCATTTCTGAAAGCGCGGTCGAAAGCCAGGCGGAATCGGGACGACCAGAGAGGTTTTTTATGGCGAAGACGGCCACCGAACGGCGTGCCCGTACGCTGCCGGGGCGCGCAGGGCCAGAGCGGGTAAAACCGCCGCTTGCTTCGGGGTCGAGTTGATTGTGTCTGCGAGACACGTACCAACCAATAGCCGAGCCGACGACGAGCAGGGATAAAAGAAGGCCGACAGACGCACGATAGCTAGGACGAGGACTTTTTATCCCGGCAAGCGGAGTCTGAGCATTGGACAGACGTTCAAGGTCGGCGTGCAACTCTCGGGCAGACTGATACCGGTCGCCAGGGCTGTGAGCCAGCGCTTTCTGGAGGACACTTTCAAGCGCCGGTGTGACGTCGCGATTCAGTCGCGCAGCAGGAGTGGGATCATTGTTCAGAATTGCATCGATGAGCTTGGCGAGTTGTGGCTCGGGAAACGGGCGACGTCCAGTTGCCAGTTCATAAAGGACCGCTCCGACGGCATAAATGTCGGTGCGCGCATCGGGCGGTTCCCCGCGCAGCTGCTCAGGCGCCATGTAAGGAACGGTACCGGAAAAGCTCGAAGTATCGGCAACGCTCAGAGTGGCATCAAGCCCTGCTTCAGGATGAAAAAACTTCGCCAGGCCAAAATCGAGAATCTTCAACCGGCCATCGGGGGTGACGCGCAAATTGGCCGGCTTCAGATCGCGATGAATGACACCTTGTTCATGCGCCACCGCAAGACCGGCCGAGACTTGCAGGCCCAGCGGCACAACTTCCGCCAGGGTGGAGTTGCCCTGCTCCAGTTTTTCATGGAGCGAGATGCCGGGAACAAACTCCATGACCAGAAAATCGGAATCGCCTTCGGCATTGAAATCGAAAACAGAGCAAATATTGGGGTGGTTGAGGCGAGCAAGGGCCAGCGCTTCGTTTCGAAAGCGTTTGCGCGCAGCTGGGTCGCCGAGAATTCCGGCGGGCAGGACTTTAAGTGCCACATCGCGCTCAAGACGCTGATCACGAGCGCGGTAGACGACACCCATCCCGCCTTCACCGATTTTCTCGATGACCTGATAATGACCGAGAGTTCTGCCAATCATTTGCGGGGCTCGACTCGCTTATGGGACTGATGTTAGGCCGTTAGAAAGAGCAGTGTCAAATGCCGAAGCCACGGTTTCAGGAGCAACTGCGCCCGGCGCCTTAAGGAGAGCGAAGGGGCGCCCAGAATCGCGTGCCAAGTTCTCGTATCCTAGTTTCCTGCCCGAAGAACCTGTGTTGAAAACCTTACAATTTGCTTACCTGGATTGTTCAACCAGGGAACGTTCGCTATGCAACTATCGTGCAAGGAACAACGCGCGGAGTCGGGTCGCGTTGGTTGATCGGGTTATGGGAAAACCCCTTTATGGCGCCTTTTCTTTGCGCGGTTTTTCTGGTTTCTGCCAGCACGTTGCTGTACGAGATCGCGTTGACACGGTTGCTGAGCGTCATCTCCTGGTATTACCTTGCCTTTGTGTCGGTGTCGATGGCTATGTTCGGGATGACCGCCGGCGCACTCTTGGTTCAACTTCTTCCCAACCGATTTTCCGAAAAGCAAATTTCGTTGCGACTGACGCAGGCTTCCTTGGGGATGGCGGTGTCCTTACCGCTTTGCCTCCTCATGATGCTGGCTATACCTCTCGATACTTTCGTGTCTTTGGAGTCGCTATTCAGCTATCTGTTTTTCTCCGTTATCATCGCGCTGCCATTTTTCTTTTCCGGGATTGTGCTGTGCGTTTCCCTTGCGCAGAAGCGAATTCCAATTGGCGTCACGTATTCTGCCGATTTGCTTGGTGCCGCGGCAGGATGCGTGGCCTCCGTTGTTCTTTTAAAATTCCTGGACGCGCCCAGCGCCATACTGGCCAGTTCGGCATGTCCTTTCCTTGCCGCTGCTTGTTATGGCGGCGGATCCGGCAGGAACCGGTCTCGTTTCGGGCTGATCGCCTGCGCGCTGGTTATGGTGGCGCTCGCCGGCCTGAATGCCTCCACAAAATATGGCATTCAACCGGTTTGGTCCAAAGGCGTGAAAGACCATCGACTTGGAGTCCTCGAGGAAATCTGGAATCCCATCTCCATGGTCCGGGTACGAAAACCATCCACAACGAGTGGCCCGCCTTGGATGTGGGGCCCCAGCCCGGCTATGCCCAGTGTCTCTGTCGAAGCACTTTCTCTTGATATCGACAACGACGCCGGGACGCCGATGATGCGCTTTCACGGCGATCTCCAGGAGTTCGACTTTCTTCGCTACGACGTAACCTCGATTGCCACGCAATTGCGACCAGCAGGGAGCGCTGCAATTATCGGCGCCGGAGGCGGCCGCGATGCACTGGCCGCTTTGACCAGCGGTTCGCAGCGCGTCGTGGCCATCGATGTGAACAGTGCGATCGTCGATATCACGAGCAATCGCTTTGCCTGGTTTTCCGGTTTCAACAAAATGCCGGGCCTGGAAATTCATTGCGATGAGGCGCGCAGCTATTTGAGTCGCAGTCCGGAACGGTTCGATGTCATCCAGGCCTCCCTGGTAGACACTTGGGCAGCGACGTCTGCAGGATCCATGTCTCTATCTGAGAACTCTTTGTATACGGTCGATGGATGGAAGATTTTCTACGAACATCTGAGGCCGCGGGGTCTTATCACCTTTACCCGCTTCCACGCGGAACCGGAGCTTTACCAAACTTACAGACTGTTCTCTCTGGGATGGGCCACGCTGCTGAGTGAAGGGGTAGGAGATCCCGGCCAACACCTGGCTTTAGTCAGCTCAGGAACCGTGGCCACATTGCTTGTGAGTAACGAGCGGCTCTCGCCTGAAGATCTCGCGCGCCTCCACTCCCTTATTCAGACCATGTCCTTTACGGCGCTGTACATGCCGGATGAACCAGTGCGCATACCTGAACTGCAAAAAATCGCGGCTGCGACCTCGCTGCAGGAATTATCCGCCCTTCGCTATGCGGGCGATTTTGATATTTCACCGGTTTATGATTCATCGCCATTCTTCTTTAACGCGATTCGCCTGCGAAATCTTCCGCAGTTTCTGCGTCAAGGAGCTCACGGCGGAAATGCCCGTGCGACACTGTTCATTTTTGGATTTCTGGTCTCCGCGATTTTCCTGGTGCTCGGAATGATCTTGCTTTCCTTCCGGGGCATGACCCGGCTTAAAAGAATTGGGAACAGCCTCCCAGCGGGATTCGTTCTCTATTTCCTTTCAATTGGCTTGGCATTTACGCTGATCGAGATTGCCATGATGCAGCAGCTTTCCGTTTTTTTGGGACACCCCATCTATTCACTTGTTGTGGTGCTGGCCGGAATAATATTCTTCGCAGGCTTGGGCAGCCTGGCTTCCGGAAGATGGGGGATCCAATCGCGACTCGCCGCGCGGATACCGACCTGGTCGGCCGGCTTGATCGTTCTCGCCTATTCCCTTGTCGTTCCCCCCGTCATCCATTTCGCTCTGCCGGGTGGCCTCTACCAGCGCGTAGCTGTTTCGCTGTTCTTGCTGGCCCCTTGCGGACTAGCCATGGGGTTTTGCCTGCCGGTCGGGCTGAGTTGGATGAATCGGCTGGGACACGAGGAGCAATTGCCCTGGGTGTGGGCTTTGAATGGAGCCGCTTCGGTTTTGGCCAGCTTTCTGGCGGTCTTGATTTCCATGGAAACCAGCATTACGACCACTTTGCTGATTGGCGCGACGCTCTATCTTGTGGCCGGAGTGACGCTGCCAGCCATGAGAACTTCCGGGCCGCCCGAACCACAAGTTGGTTGGTAGCGCCCCGCCAGATTACTGCTCTAAAATGCCCGAATCGTTGCGCTGCCAGACCTCGTCTTGATCGGAAAAGACGCAAACTCGTTGGTATTGGCTGCGGAGAAATCTGCGGAACTCATTCAGATGATACGTTTCAGCGGGTTGCCGGGAGTCCCGGGAATCCAAACGCGGCGACCAAAGAATATATTTGACTTGCTGAGCCTCCAGCTGCCGGATGCTTAGCTCTACATATTGCGGCCGCGTCTGATCTCCGGTTTCGAGCACATCCAAATAAACAGGATTCCTGAGTCCCAGAGGCAGATAGAGGCCCGGCCATGCCGCTTGAAAAAATTTCTGCCCAGGTTTGGTGTGTTGCGCCAGCCACGCTGCTTTTTCATAGGTATGAGGAGTGGTGGCCGTGCGTCCAGCAGGAAGCTCGGCGGTGATGGAAGCTTGATGATGCCTCACCCAGGTTTGCACCAGCGCCATACCCAGTACGGCCACCCAGAGCAAACTGGTCGCATAGCGCGGAAGTTTGGCCTTCTCAAACAGCCAGACGAATAAGATGATGCCGGGCATCGCCACACAGTAGAGTCGAAGCCAATTCACACTCAGCGCCACCTCGATGAGCATGGCAACGCCAGTAAAAGACACCAGCGCGATCCTCCGTATGGCCGCTCGAGACGGGTCGCGCCGCTCCCGCCAGCTTCGCCACAAACCCGCCAGGTAGACAACGGGAAGCAAGATATAGATGAAAAGATAAGGGCTGAGCTTCAGCAAATTTCGCCAAGCGAGAGTTTCTGGCAACCCGAGCGAAGCGGTCGTCCATCCGTTGACCATGAATTCCCGAACGTATGTAGCCTGGAAGTACCAAAGCTGTCTGAAGCCACCCGTCGCAATGAAATAACCGCTCAATAAGGTCCAAATCGCAATCAGGGGAACAAAAAGCTGTATTTGCCGTTTCAGCAGACTGGGCCACGTTTCTTTTTCACAAACGCTTTCGGCGAAAAGAAAGGCGGCGATGCCAAAAGCGGCGAAGACTCCTCTTGTTTGCGTGAAAAAAGAGGCCGCGCCCAGCAGCATTCCCGCAAAAATAATTCTTTGTGGCGAGCGACCGTTCAAAAGAATTGCAACGGCACTCATGACCGCGAGTACGCTAAACCAGTGGTGCGTTCCGTTGAGGGCCTTGCCGTAGATCAGGCACAGGAACAAGCAAGCCGCGAGCAAGGCGTACTGCTTCTCCATCACCAGCTTGGCGATCTTGAAACACACCCAGGTCAGCAGAACTCCGAGAGCCAGTACGACTGCGTTGGTAGTCCATAGGCGAGGGCCAAAGAGTTTGAACAGGCTCAGGTAGACCAAATCCGTTCCGGGTGGAGTAAATTGAAAGAAATCCTGGTAAATGCGCTCTCCGGCCAGCAGCCGTTCGGAATTCATCCAGAAATAAACTTGATCTCCACTGAGCAAAAAAGGCGTGGCCAGGAAAGCAAACAAATTAACGTACAGGAAGGTCGCGCTGCCAAGAATCAGAGCGATGGTGTAGTTGTCGAATTCCAGGCGCCCGCGAACGTTCACTGCGGTAGGCAATCTTTGCATGGAGGTGAAAAACTCATTTCAAAAGCCGGGTCGGGCAACGGCTGGTCCCGTTGCGCACAACCAGAGTAAACAGCAAGAAATTCTAGCATGGAGCATCAAGCGCGCGCCTTGCTGGCCCGAGCAGAGGTCAGGCCTCCTGGCTTTCTTCATCGCTTGCCTGGACCATTTCCTTCCTGTACCCTTAATCGCTGTGCAACGATTGCTCGCCATCCTTGTAGTTCTTTTTTTCGGCTCAGGAACCGTCCTTCCTGCGCTGGCAATGAATCGTGTGCAAAGTGGCGTTCCCATTTGCTGCCGTAAAGACGGCGGCCATCACTGTAAGGCACCGGGGCGAGAAATTCAGCAATCCCAGTCGGGCGATGATGAGGGAAGCCTCGCGGCCACTTGTCCAACATCGCACCAGGCGTCGGCCGTTAACCTTGTCGCAAAACTCCTGCTAACGTCTGCAATTGAAATTAATGACACAAACAAGCCAGCTCAAGCAGTTCTCAGTTCTAGCGACGTAAAGCCGTTCGCACCATTTTCCAGAAGCGATTTTGCTCGCGGCCCTCCCCCGGCATCCCTCTCGTAGTTATCTTCACCCTATTCCTCCTGCAGTTCAGAGCAGAGCAGCGGAGCCAGAATCGTCTGGCGCCCTTTGATTCGCCGAATAGAGCTCGGTGATCATCGCGTAATCGCCTGTAATTCCTAAAACTTGCGTCTGTGAAGTCAAGCATGGATCAGGAGCACTAAAATCCGCAATTTCCCACAAAGGGCGCGACGGTCCGTTCGAGGCAGACTCCTGCTTCGACTGCAGTCGTTATTTCTACTGTGTGCAATTTTGTCCGCCCCAGTGGGCGCGCTGGCCGGTCACGTTCTGCACATTGCTTCTTCGTGCTGTTGCGACAAAATGTGCGCGCTGCACGCAAAAAAGGAAACAGTCGCAGAGTCTGAGCCGGGCTGTCACAAGCCGCAGGGCAAGGACTCCCAGGCTTGCACTATGAAGGCATGCTGCAAAGCGGGCGATGCCATGTTTGTTTCGCCGAGTTTGCCAGAAATTGTCCTGCCGAGTTTCGTAGAGCAATTTTTTAACAAGGAGACACCGGGGTTCGCGACCTCAGAAAACGTCGCGCCTCTCGCCCAACTTCTCGATCCACCATTTCAACCTCCCCGCCCCTAAGTGAACCTCAAAGCGTTTCGACACGAGAGAACTCACTTGGGAGGAATGATTCATGTTTGGTTCTAGATGGACTGCAGTCAGCAGCTTGGTATTTTTTCTGTTTTTGATCTTTTTCAGCGCCCCCATCCTCGCAGCTCAGGAAACGGTCAACAACGCCAGCGTCAGCGGCCGCGTCACCGACGCATCTGGAGCCGTCGTTGCGGGAGCAATTGTCTCCGCGCGCCAAGTCGAAACAAATTTGGCCGCTACGACCAACACGGACAGCGAAGGCCGTTTTCGTTTTTCGTATCTTCAGGTTGGCAAGTATGAAATCAGGATTTCTCACCCCGGTTTCGCCGAAGCCAGCCGAACAATAACCCTTACGATCGGGGCTGCTTACCAGCTTCCCATCGCTCTTGCTGTTGGCGCAGCAAGTGAAACTGTCAACGTAAACACGGAGTCCGCCGTCATTGAAGCTGCCCGCACACAAGTCGCTGGCACCATCGGACAAAACGAATTCAACAGCGTGCCACTCAACGGCCGCAGCTTCCTCGACCTGGCTTTGCTGGTCCCCGGCGTCTCTCCCACCAATACCGCGGCAACCCAGCTGTTTCCGGAAACCTCCGCGGTTCCCGGCCAAGGCATCTCGATCAACAGTCAGCGCAATTTTTCCAACAGCTTCGTCGTCGACGGCCTTTCCGCCAACGATGACGCGGCGGGCCTCGCTGGAACTTTTTATGGCCTTGGCGCCATCCAGGAATTTCAAGTCGTTACTTCCGGTGGCCAGGCTGAATTTGGCCGCGCGCTCGGTGGCTACATCAATGTGGTCACAAAAACCGGCGCTAACGGCTTGCACGGTGAAGCGTACGGCTTTTTCCGCAATCAAAACCTGAATGCCGACAACGCGCTCTCGCGCACCAAACTTCCGCTCACGCAGGCACAATACGGCGCGAGCCTCGGCGGGCCTGTCATTCGAGATCGCACGTTCTATTTTGCTAATTTTGAGCAGCGTCTGCTAAATCAGGATGGTCTTATCACTTCCTCGCAGGCCAACGTGGACGTTATCAACGCGCAACTCGTGGCAATCGGTTATCCGGGCCTGCCTGTCTCGACGGGCCTTTTTCCGAATCCGGTGCACAACAGTAATTTTCTGGTTCGCCTCGATCATCGTTTCTCAGAAAAGGACCAGTTCAATATCCGCTATAGTCTCTACCAGGTTGACAGCACAAACTCTCGCTTCGCCGGCGCACTCACCTCGGCGAGTGGTGGCGCGGCACTCACCGACCTCGACCAGACGATCGCCGCCAGTAACATCGCCACGCTTTCCTCTAACACCGTAAACGAAACGCGAGGCCAGTTCACCAACAGCAATCTGAACGCTCCTGCCAATGACGCCACCGGTCCTGCCGTGAATATTTCCGGTGTCGCGTCATTTGGTACGGCCTCTGGTTCACCAACGGCCCGCCACAACCGGCTTTATGAAATCGTCGACAATCTTTCCCATCAAGCCGGCCCTCACGCATTGCGCGTGGGCGTCGACTTCCTGTACAACGATTTAACGATCACCTACCCGCGGTCCATTCGCGGGAGCTATTCGTTTTCCTCGCTGAACACGCAGCCCTCGCCACCCGCACTGCCATGTAACTTTTTGAATAGCTGTTACACCACGTACACGCAAACTTTCGGCGATCCGGTCATCTCGCAAAGCAATCCCAATGTCGGTTTCTACGCGCAGGACGAATGGCATGTCGGTCCGCGCTTTACCATTAACGCTGGACTCCGCTACGACCTGCAATTCCTGCAGCAAATTTCCACCGATGCCGATAATTTCTCCCCGCGCGTCGGATTCGCATGGTCTCCCTTGGCCTCGCAGGCAACCGTCATTCGCGGCAGCTTCGGCCTTTTCTACGACCGGGTTCCCCTGCGGGCCCTGGCCAACGCATTGCTCTCGAGCGATAACTCAACGAATCTCGACACTGTGCAACAACAAAGCGTCAGCTTGACCTTTGGGCAAACCGGCGCACCCAGTTTCCCAGGTATTCTGGCCAGCGTTCCTCCCAATGCGCTTATCAGCTTCACAACGATGAATCCAAATATGCAGAACGCCTACTCGGAACAGGCCAGCCTCGAACTCGAACAGCAGATCGGCCGTCATGGCGCATTCAGTATCAACTACCAGCACATGCGCGGCGCTCACCTGATTGTTTCCCTCAATCAGAACGTGCCAAGTTGTACGTCCGCAGACGATCCTGTGAACCTTTGCCGTCCAAACGGGGCGTATCAGAACAATAGCCAGTATTCTCCGGCTGCCGATTCACAGTATGACGGGCTTTCCGTTTCGTTTCTCCAGCGGCCCGCAAAGTGGGGCAGTTTCCGGGTTTCCTATACGTACTCCAAAGCCCTTGACGACGTTGGAGAATTTTTCTTCAGCTCGCCAGTCAACATTTCGAATATCCATCAGGATTGGGGCCGGTCCGATGACGACCAACGTCACCGCTTTGTTTTTGACGCCAATATCCATTCTTCAATGACGTCGGCAAAAACCGGCTGGCAACAAGTCACTCACGGGTTTCAACTTAGCGGTATGTTGCAGTACTACTCGGCGTTGCCGTTCAACATTGTTTCCGGCGTGAATACGATTCAGCAGACCCAAGGACGACCGTGCCCGGAACTCTCTCCCGCTGTCGCCGACCCAAGCTGCACGCTGGACAAGATGATCGGGCGGAACACAGGAGTTGGCTTCGATTATTTCAACTTCAACACCAGGCTCAGCCGCACATTCGCCGCCGGCGAGCACCTCAAGATCGAAGCGATCGCCGAAGCGTTCAATGTTCTGAACCATCGCAATAATATGATTCCAAACACAACCTTTGGCACGGGTGCATACCCTTCGATTCCGAGGACCTCATTTGGGTTCCCCACCGCGGTCGGTGACCCGCGGCAAATCCAGTTGGCGTTGCGAATCCTGTTCTAAGGCCGGAGATACCTCACATGGAATACAGCACAGATCAGGCAGAGCGACGCGCACTCGGCTGGTTTCTCGTCAGCGCAGTCGTCAGCATCTTTTCGCTCGTGGGCTGCAAGCAGACCTCGGCGAGCTACCTATTTGAGACGCAGCCGCAAACGCCACTCGCGGCTGTGGGCTTGAACTCCACGCGGAGTCCTCAGATTGCAGTTTCTTCTGCAGGAATGATTTCGCTTCTCGCGTTGTATCAGGACGGAGCTACGACCCGCGTGGGCTTCACCATGTCGCACGACGGCGGAGATCACTTCATGCCGGTCAAACCGGTCTCTGGAGAGGGCGCAACGATCTCCGCTCACGGCGAAAATAATCCGATGATGGCCGTTTCATCCAGAACTGTTTACGCACTTTGGGAACAAACGCAACCGGATGGTGTGAAAGATCTGGTTGTCGCCCGCTCTTTAAATGCTGGCCAGACGTTTGAAGTGCCGGTTCGCGTGAACGACAACAAAACTCCGTCTTTCCATGGCTTTGCGTCCATCGCTGCGGGAACTAACGGTGATGTGTACATCGCCTGGCTCGACGGACGCGACGCTCCGGAATCTCCGGGGACGTTTGACATCTATCTGGCACGCTCGACAGACCGCGGTGCAACGTTCGGACCGAACATGCGCGTGGCCCGTTCTGGTTGTCCCTGTTGCCGGCCGTATGTCGCACTGGGAAAGGCTGGTGAAGTATTCGTGGCCTGGCGAAAGGTGTTTCCCGGATCGATTCGCGATTTGGTTGTGTCGGCTTCAAACGACGGCGGCCAAACTTTTTATCGCTCCACTCGTGTAGCCGAGGACGGCTGGCGGATTCAAGGGTGCCCGGAATCCGGCGCTTCGCTTCTAGCCAGCAAGGACCGCTTGTACGTTGCATGGATGACGGGAGGCCCAGACGGCCGAGCGCGTATTCAATTGTCGTGGTCTGACGACGGCGGCGCCGACTTTCACGCTCCTCTCATTGCCTCCGACGACATCCGCGATTCAAACCACGCGGCTCTTTCGCAGTCGGAAACAAACCGGATCCTGCTGTCTTTTCAAGGACGGCTGGGTTCGCCGAGTGAAGCGCAGTGGAGCAAGACTTCAGCCTTTGTCGCGGAAATTCAGGGAGACAAACTCAGCAAGCCGCAAGCTCTTGGCAACGACGGCCTGACGGTCTCGTATCCCGCATCGGCAATTGGTCCGGACGGCAATGCCTTTGTGGTGTGGAGCGGCGCCAGCGAACGGAGCAACGCAGTCGTTTTGCTGAGAGGGCGGATTCGATGAATCTCCTCCAAGAAATCGCGGAGAATATCTATAGTTTAGGGGTGAAGACTTCGGTACCGCAGCGCCGCGTGTCTGGATGACCACCCGGAAGGAACCACTCCATGAGACGGCTTTTTCGTGGATCTTGTTTCTTCTGCGGCGCGTGTTGTGAATTTGCTTTATTGCTCCGCAACAATCACGAGATTCCAGGGCTTCAACTTAAGTGCGGCGCTCTTCGCCACTGCGCCCGCCGTCAGCAGGTCGGTGCCGGCGCCATAGCCGTACGGCACAGTCTGATCTTGTCCTGAAAAGTTCAGATAGTAGTGCACCAGTTTCCCTTTCGAATTCCGCCCGTGGCGAATTCTGACAGCTTCCGGCAAATTCTGGTCTGGCCCAGTCAGGCCCGCTTGCTTGATCACATCGCGAATGATTTCGCGCTGAAGTGTGTCCGTAACGTAAGTTGCTTCGTAGACCAGCGAGCCGGTTCCAAATTTATTGCGCGTGATAGCCGGAAAGTGCCAATAGACATCGTCAAACGAGCTCACAACCTCCGCGGTATCAGTCAGCAAAAATTCCTGCCATACCGATCCTTTGTTCTGCTGTCCTACCTTATAGACATCAGGGGTCAGCTGTTCCGGTTCCGCAAGATTGCTGAACTCCTGATAGTGAAATCCCGCCGCTGCGCGAAGCGGTCCGGGGGCCATAACGTCCCGAACCGTTGAATATTCGTTTGTGAATCCGCTTTTGAAAGACATGACAACCTGCCCACCGCGCTTCACATAGTCGGAAATCTGCTGCAGCTCTCCGTCAGACGCGCTATAGAGTGGCGGGACCAGCAGCACTCTGTACCTGGAGAGATTTCGGTCCGTCACCTGCACAAAATCCGGCTCCACATTCAAATCATAGAGCGCGTTGTACATCTGATAGAGCACGGTCATGTAGTTCACCGAATCTCCGACCGGCATATAACTCAACGCATTGGCCGAGTCGGTGCTAACCACAATCGCGACCTTGTTGTCCTTCTGTAGGTTTACCAGTTGCGGCCCAATCTTTTTCAACTCTCCGGCCACCTGCGTCACTTCCGCATACGTACGATTGGGCTGCAAATCATGCGACAACACACCCTTCCAATACGTTTCCTGCCCATAGTGCAGCGAATGCCAGTGCCAATACTCGACCATGTTCGCGCCAGCCGCCAGATGCGTATAGACCGCCAGTCGCAGCTGTCCCGGATACGGCGGATACTGGGTTCGCGAATCCCACCCAATTGCCTGCGCATTCGTCTCCGTTACCAGGTAGTTCGAATTCTTCAGCGATCGTCCCAAATCACCTGACAGCCAAATTGCGCGTCCATTCAGGCTCTTTTGCGTTCCAAAGTATGGATTTTCCGCGACGATATCCAAACTGCTCGCAATCGCCCACTGATTTGTACTCGTATGCACTCCGCCGCTGAAGTCGTGGGTAATGAATTGATCGGACCTCTTGTACTCGTTCACAATCTTCGACTGCCACCCCAAATATTCCGTGACGATGTCCGCTTGAAAATTGTCCCACTCCAATTTGTACCCGGGATTCAGAATCCCCTCCCGGCCCGGCAAATCCTCCCACTTGTCCACGAGTTGCCCCCAATACACGAGTCCCCACGCCTTGTTCATCGCCTCCGGCGTCTTGAATTTTTGTTTCAATCGCTCCAAAAACGCAGCCTTGGTGTAGGGTGTTGAAATCCCATTGGGAAAAGTTTCGTTGTCGATCTGATATCCAATCACCGCAGGATGATTTTTGAAGTGCCCGATAATTTCTCGAATGACACGTTCCGCGTGCTGGCGAAAATAAGGATTCAGAAAATCGTAGTTTTGTCGTGGCCCGTAGTAACCGGGAGTTGCCAGGGATGGATAGGCCGGCTCATAGGGATTCCCCAGCGGCGGCGGGCTAGTCGCATGGGTCACCATAATCTCCGGATGCTCCGTCGCCAGCCACGTCGGAATCGAATACGTCGGGGTTCCCAGAATTACTTTAATCCCCGCCGCATGCAGGCGATCCAAAACTCGCTGCATCCAGTCAAACTTGAATTCTCCGTCACGCGGTTCCCAGGTGCTCCAGGTGGATTCGCCCACGCGCACTACGCTGATACCCGCTTTCTGCATCAACGCCACGTCGGTATCCAACCGGTCGGTTGGCATATACTCGGGGTAATACGCCACGCCGTATAGGATCGTATCCATCTGATCCGCATGGAACGTTTTCCGGGCCGCACTTTGCGCCTGCGACGCACTTCCAGCAAAGAAAAGGAAAACCAGCACACCCAGAACACAGAAAAACGATCGAAATTGCGTATATTGGCGGGTCGTCATGAAAACGCACTCCTTCTTAAAAACGAAGACCGGAAAGCCACTGCCAGAAAAGAACCGGATGTCCTATTTGCACTCCGTCGACTGCACCGCCCCGCGATTCACTGCTCCACACCTAACCAGCGTTGTGCCAAAAAAATCCTGTTCGCCGCGATTTGCAATCTTCTTCCCGCCGGCACTTGCCTTCGCTCCCGCCTGTAAAACGTATCCATGAAGACTCGACCGCCCCAATCGGCCGGCTCCCGGCGCGGCAAACTCCGGTTCAACAAGCAAACCCGCCGCATCCTCCGGCGGATTCGCAACCCCAAAATAAACATTCGAATCAAACACACTCTTCTCGCTCAAACCGAATCCCGCCTTCACCACATACTCCCCGTCCGCGGCCCGCGAAGTCCCATAGGAAATCTGTGCAGTCCCTTTTGCATAAAAGATATTGTTCGAAAATTCCGTATCCGAGGCCCAGCCGGCCCAATCGGAAAATAACACGACGTTCACGTCGCGGTCCGGCCCGGTATAAATCGTATTATTGTAGATCTGCGAATCCTTCACCGGACCGCTGATCGTAATTCCGCGCGTCCGATCATTCTGGCTGATGTTGTAGCGGACCACGGTTCCGCTGTTCCCAATACTCTGTTCGGCTGGCTGGCTGCCCTCATTGCAGATCAAAACAAATCCACCGTCGTTGTCATGACTGTAGTTGTATTGAATCAGCGTATTCCGGCTATTCCAGTCGGAATCAAACCCTTCGCCGTCCCTTTGCCCTTTCGTTCCATATGCCTCGTTAAACTGAATCACGGTATTGTCGGCGCTCCACGACCAGATCGCCACGTTGTATCCTTGCGACCGTTGATTCGCGCGTCCCACCACGTTGTGCTCCACGAGCGCTCCATCGGTCGCCACCACGACAATTCCGTCACCGCCGATGTCATGCAAATTATTTCCGCGCACCACCACCCCCAGGCTCGGATACCACTTCGTCCGCACATAAGCGTCCGACCACCCAAAGATCCCACTGCGATCCACATGATAAATCTCGCTGTCCTCAATCCGCAGGTCTATAAACCGGCTCGGACGTCTCTCACCCGAAGAAGTGTAGTGAATCCCCCCGTTCGGCTTCATCTCATCACTGCCATTCACGTCATGCACCACCAGTGACCGCAAATAAATATGGTGCGCTTCACCGAAATTCTCGAGTGCCACATGCACTCCACGCCGCACCGCCGCCTTCGCTCCCCAATTTGTAATGTCCAAATCCGATATTTCCCAATATTCCTGATTCTTCAACAGCATCGCATCTTCTGCGAGCCCCGCCCCTTGAATCCGCGGCCGCACCCCGCCACCATACATCCCCAAGGTGATGGGCCTCTGTTCGGTCCCCGATCCTTTGGGCCACAACTGCCCTCGCCACACCGAACCCGACTTCAGACGTATGTGGTCACCGGGAAGAAATGTCCTCGCATTCACCTTCGCGAGCGACTTCCAGGCACTCGCAGGCGAAGTGCCGTTATTGGTATCGGACCCGTTCCGCGAATCTACAAAGTACGTTTTTTGAAACCCTTGTGGTGTTGCCGAAGGAGGTAATGCCAAAAGGACCAGGAAAGCCGCAAGATTTTGCCAACTCATTTTATATAAGAGGCGATTCACTCTTGAAAGCTCCACAAACAACATGGAGCATCTCTTTGATTTCAAAGGATGCTCCACGCTGTAGTTCTACATTCCTAAACTTACGCTGGCAAGTCTAGAACAGTATCTTCACGCCAAACTGAACGACACGCGCGGAACTTGCACCAGTGACTTTTCCGAAAGTCGCTTTTTGCGAAAAATCAGCGTTGGGATTGTCGAACTGCGGAGTATTGGTGGCATTGAAAAATTCAAAGCGAAGTTGCAATTTTAGTCGTTCGGTCATTGCGATGTCTTTCAACATGGATGCATCCAGGTTGAAGGCGCCTGGTCCGCGGAATGCGTTGCGGCCCAAATCTCCCGGCACGCTTCCCGCTGGAGTAGAAAAGGCGGTTGGGTCGATATATTGACCATCCAGTCCTACGCTCCGGTCGGAACCATGTAGTGTGGGACTATGCAGCAAATCGGGGCGAAGTCCCGGAAAATTCACATTGTTTCCATTCTGAACTATGTTGTACGGCAATCCCGTGCGAATAGAAACGATGCCATTCAATTGCCAGCCGCCGAGAATCGCCTGTCCTACGGCGTTCAAATGCGATAGAAACATTTTCTTTTGGCCAAAGGGCAAACCGTATAAGAAGCTGCCTACGATATTGTGGGTAATGTCATTGGAAGAGACAGCCCGTTCTGCGCCAAGGTTGGTGGGGTCCTGCGGAGAATCATGATTTGTCCCTAGGTTAAAAGGTGCCGGGCCGTTGTCGATTCCTTTGCCATACGTGTAGGCCAACAGGACACTTAAATCATTGCTGTATCGTTTTGTAACTTTAACCTGCAGCGAGTTGTATCCGCTGTTGCCCTCCGGATATTGCGCATTGATAGTCCCCACGGAAGGATCAAGCACGTTATTTACGTTGATATTGCCAACCGCATATGGCAATGCCCGTCCCTGTGATCCAACGTATCCAACCTCCAGGCTTAGATTAGGAACCACTTCTCGCTGTAGGGTTATGTTATAGAGTTGCGAATAGCCCGTTCTGAAATTCGGATCGACATAAAAAACGGATTGTCCTATCAGGCTCGGTATAGCGCTGGGGTCAATACTGGAAGCCCCCGTGGGAATATTTACCGTCGTCGAGCGAGGGACTCCGGCGTCCAACTGATACGTGGGAAATCCATCATAGATATTGTTCGTGATAACTTGTTGATCGTTGAAGGGATAATTTTTGGTCAGCACATCACTGCGAGCATCATTTTCCGGCGAGTAGTAAACGCCGTATCCGCCTCGAAGCACCGTCTTGTTGTTCAACTGATATGAAAATCCGATACGCGGGGCGAAGTTGTTTTTGTCTGCATTTATCAGCGTGCTGGAATTACCGCCCCTGCCAGCAAGCAAGATCGTCTTTGTCGTTGGATCATAATTCGAAGAATTGTTGCTGGCTTCGTAGTATGGATTTTGATATTCGTAGCGCACCCCATAGAACAGTGAAAGATGCGGGGAAACCTGCCATTCATCCTGGAAGAACCCATGAAGTTCCCAGCTCTTGGTTACTGGGTTGGTCAGTTGCAGACCAATGTTTACACTCTGAGGCAGGCCCAATAGCAGGTCCGCCAAGTCCGACCCTCCGGAAGGGAATGCCGCGGTATAGTCCGGACCAGCTGGATACACGGCATCATACAAGGTGTAGTCACTGGTGAACGGAGCATACGGTGTGCCACTCGCTTGGTATCCCGAGTAAAAGGAATAGGCCCCCGCATAGTATTGATAGCCGGTTGGGAAGAGAGAAAACTCCGGATGAGAAGTCAGTTTGCGAAATTCGCCGCCGAACTTAAATTGGTGCTTTCCTTTGGTCCACGACAAGGTGTCGACAAATTGATAATTTCGGTCAAGAAATGTGAGAGGCTTGTAGCTAGAGCCACCCGTTGTGTACCCGGTTCCCAAATAAATGTACGGAAATCCATCCGTGGAAGGGAATCCCGATAAATTGACGTTCCCCACCCCATACTGGTCTGCAGTTGTTTGCCCGTCTAATAGGCTCAATTGCGATAAGGCGAAATTATTGAAGCCAAAGCGAAATTCATTTACGAATCTCGGTGAGAAAAGATGCGTCTCACCAATCGCGACCGAGTGATTTCGGCTCGTTGTGTTGTCTCCCGTATCTGTGCCACCGCCGCCGATCGCGGAGATCTGACCTGCGAACGGATCCCCTACGAGACTTAGTCCCGTGCTGTAGTGGTACTCCGCGCTCAGCCGGTCGCTTGCGGAAATATTATGGTCAATTCGGGTATCAACTTTATCGAAGGCAGTTTTTTGCGAAAAAGAATAGATGGAATTTAAGTATGAACCGTATCCGTTTATCACGTCTGGAGTCGCCGGTACCACGGCTGCAGGAAAAAAATTCAACAGGATGGCCTTGCCGGCAGGGCTGATCCGATCAGCTGGAATAATATTTCCGGTAAATTGCTGAGAATAGAAATTTTCCGCGTAAAACTGAGGATCAAATATGGGTATCGGGCCGCCGTTCAATGGATCAATTAGCCCAGAAAGATCCGCATCGCCATTTGGCAGAAATTTGACCTGATTGCTGGGTGGCACAGAATTTTGAAACGTTGATCCGTCAATGCTGCGGAATCCTTCGTAGGAGACAAAGAAAAATGTCTTGTCTCTTATGATTGGGCCACCTACCGTTCCGCCGAAATTCCTGTGGCTGACCGTAGGAGGGGCCAGGGAAAAATAGTTCTTGGCTGCAGTGGCGCTAGGCCGGTAGAACCCGTACGCGCTTCCGTGAATGTCGTTCGTGCCGGGCTTTGTCTGCAACAACACGACACCGCCGGCGGCTCGGCCAAATTCCGCGGCATAAGCTGACGTCACTACTTTGAACTCCTGCATCGCGTCGACGCTCGGAGTGATGCTAGAGGTGTTATTGCGATTTCCGGTGACTTCGATGCCATCTAAAACAATAGAATTGGCGAATTCCCGCTGACCGTTGACGGAGATATTGTCGCCATTTCCGCCCACGCCATTTGTTACTCCGGCCGTCAGTAGAAACAGCCCTTTAAAATCTCTGCCCTCGAGCGGCAAATCCAAGATTTCCTTGGTCTCAATTACCTGTCCGGTCTCAACACTATGCGTCTGCAGTACCGGCGTTGATGAGGTCACCGTCACGGTTTCTGAACTCGTGCCAATCGTAAGAGCAAGATTCAGATTGATCTGTTGATCGACCAGCAGTTCGAGGCCGGGCCGCGACAACACCTTAAATCCCTGCATCGTCACGGAAACCGTATAGACGCCCGGAGTAAGATGCCCCAGGAAAAACCCTCCATTCTCATCCGTCGAGATTTGCTGGGCTACGCCGGTGGCCTCGTTCCTCGCTGTGACTTCCGCTCCGACAATTGCAGCACCGCTCGGGTCTGTCACCGTTCCCCGGAACGCTCCCGAGGTGGACTGCGCAAAAGCGTTGTGGGTCATCACCAGAACCAAACCCAAGACCAAACCGATTCGAAGCGCCAATGCGAACATGCGATTAAGCACAGAAACCTCCATAAATGCGGCTTGCGAATGCGGAGTTTGCAGCAAGACTGGGCACGCCCGTGAGCGTGACCCTGGCCATCTTGCCTTCCTATGAAAAGGACACACGAAATAGAAGGACGCCACCCCGGCTCGCCGCTTCCAACGTACCTGTGTGCTTGCACCCGAAATGTTTTACGTAAACGATTACTTGTTTTGATGACGCTACATCCTCCTCTGCTCTTCTGTCAAGCGTTTGCAAATTCGCCGTCTTGCCTCCGACAACAGCTGTAAGCCTTATCGAATCAGCGTATTGTCAGCGGAGATCGCGACGCGCTGCGGCCACCGGGATCGCCGCCCGGGGGCGCCCCGCTGCCTCCCGCGGTGTTTACGTAATCGCTTACTTAAGTTCCCATCGGACGCCGGTTGTGGTAGGTGGTAGGACCATAAGAGTGTGTCTTTTCAGCGCCATTAGCAAGCTGTGTGCCGGGATTTTGCGTTGCAAAATTCAGCTCAATTCAAGCATTTCGTGGCCTTTGACACGCCTCGGTACGCCATTCCGCTTGGGGTCCGCAAACCGGTCGTGGTTATTCTTTGCCCGAGCTGGCAACCGGCCAGTCATCTGTGCGAAACGGCGAAGCCGGCAAGCCTTCCTTGTTGTAGAGGTTGCAGCTTGGACTGCTGGTCCACGCATATCTCACAGCGACGGGGACTGGCACCTCTGCACTTTCAACAATCACCTCGTCGCCAGCGATCCGCGCCCGGGCCTTGCGGAAAACCTTGTCGGCGCCCGCAACTGAAAACCCTTGGAGTTCTCCGCCCCGCGCCTCGAGTCCCGAGCCAACAAACTGAAAGCGGACTCGGACGGCGCCGCCCTCCACGCGAGATTTTTCATACCGTGGGCCGGAGTAAACACCCGTCCGCCCGTAGGTCGTAGCGAGCGCCCACAAAGCGAGGCGCGCCCCGACAGGCTCCTTGTTTGGCGGGTGCAGATTCCGCGGATCGCCCACATCGATGGTCACCGCCAGGCCCGTGTTCGCAACTTTTTTCGCCGTGAGCAATTGCGCTTCGCGCATCTCGGCCCAAATTGAATCGCCAAATTCCGGACTCGATCCGTGATTGGGCAGCTGCACGATTCCAAATGGAAAATCATTTTCGCGCCAGCCGCTTCGCCAATTTTCTATCAAGGCAGGCAGCAGCCGTCGATACTGGATCGAGCGTCCGGTATTGCCTTCCCCCTGATACCAGATGGCTCCGCGAATCCGGTAGTTCAGCAACGGCGCAATCATTCCCCCGTACAGACCGGAAGGGGGCCGGTCTGGTTCACCAACCGTCGGCATGCTGATGATTTGAATTCCCGTGAGGGCCTGCGGCGTGAATTCGTTCTGCACTCCCCAACCCGATTGCTTCAAGTCCTTGAACAAGACGGTGACCTCGGTCCACTCCGGAGTGGCTTGAATATTTTCCGTCGTGTAGTAGTCCCAGTCGTAAATAGTCGGCTGCAAGGCTTGAAATTGAAACGAGCCCTGGCCCCGCATCCAAAACCGGACGCCCCGATAGGCGCTCATGTCAGCAGCGCCTCCGCCGCTGTGAAAAATCGCTTGCAGCCGCGAATCGCTTGCGCCGTCGGCATGGCCGTGAATCCGCGCGGAATATCCCTTGCCTCGCCGCCCCGGCGATGCCAGCTCAAACTCGAGGTCACGAGCCTTAGTCCAGTTGTAGCTCCAGCTGCCGCCGGTCGACGTCTCGACGGTGCCGTCGTCAAAATTTGCAAGCTTCTCCGTCGGTGCTTTCTCGCCCTTTGGCAAAAGGTCAAAATCGTCAAATTCCAGTGAAACCCGGCTGCCGGTTTCGCCAAAGACCTTCACCTCGGGCGGTGAATCCTGCCAGCGTTGCAAAATTGGCTGCAGCTCCGCATTTTGCGCGAGGGAGTGTTGGCTCACCCACTCCTCGCCGCGAGAACCGGACCAGGCGCTTAAAACAATTCCCACCGGCACATGCAGGGACTTGTACAGATCTCGCGCAAAAAAATAAGCCACCGCGGAAAAACCTTTTGCAGAATCCGGCGAACAGACGTTCCAGCTCGCCGGCAGCGTATCCGTTTGCGGGCTGAGCGCAACATTTTGCGGGACAGTAAACAACCGTATCTGCGGATAGTCGGCTTTGGCAACTTCTTCTGCAGCGCCCGTGGCGTTGCCCAAGGCGTACGTCATGTTCGATTGCCCCGACGCTACCCAGACTTCGCCGACCAGCACGTCTTTAAGGACGATGGTCGTCTGGCCTTTTACCGTTAAGGTAAAAGGCCCTCCGGCTGGCATTTTCGCAAGCGCTATCTTCCAAGTGCCGTCGGCAGCAGCCATCGTTTCTTGCGATGCGGAGCCCAGGGTCACCTTGATTTTTTCCGATGGTTCGGCCCAGCCCCAGACGGCAATGGGCTGCTCGCGCTGCAAAATCATGTGATCACTGAAAATATGGGGGAGCCTGGGCTCGGCAAACGAGCAGTCGATGAAAATAGCAGCACAGAAAAAGTACAAAACGAAACGCACAGCAAGGGATTTCATCGGCATCATTTTTCACTCAGATTTATTCTTGTTGCGATTCCCAGATTGAACCACAACCCCATATTCGGGAATAGCCTTAATTTCATGAAGTTCCACGCTGCTGGCTTTTCCGTCAAATCGAGGCCCGGGTCGGAGGGAAGAAAAACAGGCGCATCTCGCCCGAACGGCATAATTTCTCGGGTGTAGCTTTGCGCGCCTCTGCCCGGAAAGAATGAGCTGGTGCCCATCGCTTGGCATCCTTGCGCGCAAATTGAATATGTCGGAAATTCCCAAATCGAGGAGGCTAGGGCAGCGTGATGACCGCGACTGAGAATCCGCCCAGTCGGATTTTGTCCGAATCCAGCGTCTGCAAGACAGGGGGTTGATTCCCCCGATCAAGATCAATTGACTCCTCGGATCCGCCTCGCAACCCGGCAAGTGAAACCTCCATCTCGCGCGAACGTTTGTTGATCAACAGACAGCGGCGCCGGCCCGCCGCTGTGATCACCGCAAAGGCGTAGACAAAAGGCGAATCCGACTTACTGCTGACAATGCGGTCCCCGGGATGAAAATTGTTCAACAATACCTTTAGCGCCCAGTAGCGCGCATTGGGCTCTCCGGTATTCCAGTCCAGCATGGTGACGCTGGGGAATTGCCCGGGATAGCCCACGAGTTGCGACTCGCCGACAACATCGATGCCCATCCCGGACAGTTCTCCAAACAGATAGGCATACAAGGCCCCGGACAGATTCCAGTACGATTGCGGTATCGGCTCACCCGGCCGGTCGGTTGTTCCCTGATTGGCACCTTCCGCGGAGATTGTGCCGACCTCATTGATCATGGTTTTTGTCTGAGGCGATAGCCGCATGCGAATCGCTTCAATGTAGCGGACACTATTCAGAAATCCATCGGCCTGAGCGAAAAGCGTATGTTGCTGCACGTCCATACCCTCGTCCGCACGAGGCTCTGCATAAAAATGGTATGAAATGTAGTCGAGTGGAATTCCCTTTTGGTGGTTCTTGGGGTTTAGAAAAAACTCAAAAAACTCCGGACTCTTCCTGGGCGTGGCCAGTGACGCTCCGACAAATTTGGTAGCCGGGGAAACTTGCCGCACCGAGCGAACCACCGCATCGTAAATTGCAGTGTAGGCAGGCGCCGCGATCCCATGTTCGAATTCGGGTTCGTTCAAGATTTCCCAATACGGAATCCGGTAGGAATGACCGGAAGGATGCTCCTGGCCTAGTTCATCTTTGAATCCTCCACGGCTGTACCAGCTCACGAGACGGCCGTAATACTCCCCCACTTGCTTTCCCGAAGGATCTACTAACTGCGTTCCCTGCTCGTAATCCCACACAACTTGATTGGAATCCTCGGGAACGGAAGACACGGAATCGGATTTAAACATCCACTGCGGAATGGTGCTGAAATTCAGCACCACGGAATGCCCCTTCGTGGCGTCCAGAAAATCGACGGTAAGTGGATCGAGCAAGGAAAAATCCCAGGACGTTTTGCCGAGCGCCGGCGCTTGCAATTCAGCAACACCCAACCGCGGGTATGGCATCCACGGGACAAAGCGGACGTAGTCGGCGTGCAAATCGCGTAAGGCCTGGAACGCCCGGTCGTGGATTGCACTGCCGCGACGCAAAGGAGGGTTTACAACAACCTGCAGGGTAGGCGTCGTATTCGAAACGCGGAGGACATGTTCCCATTGAACGGAAATATTCGGCGAAGCAGTTTGGGCGGCTACTAGCACGGGCGAAATCAAAGCAGCGGCCAAGGTTGCGGCAGTAGAAATCCGGAAAAAAGGCGATCTCGAATTTCGCATAACGATCTGTTCACCGCCGGCTTTGCCAAGGACGCTCTAGCTTCGCGTTGCGTGAATCACTACTATCTTGCGCACACCGACCGGGTCATTCTTCCTGTCCTCCGGAAAAATAGCCCGCATCCGGTCGATCGTGGTTTCCTTCCCGCAAGTATACTTTTACTCGCAGTTTAGGGGTCCGCTAATTTTGCGGGGATGCCGATACGGTTCTCGCGCCCGTGGCGTCACTGCCTGCAACCTGCTCGCCGGAAAGGCGTTTGCGAGTGGACATGTCGGGCCGATTGAATCAACTAGAAAATAATTCTATAGTTTGCCTGGGAAAACCCTTCGTGTGGGAAGTATGCTGAATGGCCGACGAGGAAGAGAAATCGAATGAAAGCAGCGAACTGCGAAGGGCCACCGGAATCGCGGAGCGGGACCGAATCGGGTGTCTGTCTTGAGGTCAACCGGTGACCGAAGATCATTGGCAGGAACTTTATTTTGACGTCGTACATGAAACAGACAATTCGCGACTAGAGCAAAAAATTGCCCAAACCGAGAGTGCCTTGCAAGAGCGGCTCAAAGAGATCGATCCCAAAAAAGACCCCGAAGAATATCCCCTGCTAAGGCGGGCGATCGAATCCGTCAAGAGATTGAAGGCCGAAAGGCCGCTGCCCAGAAAATAAACTGCACCCCTTCCCCGCTCAAGGAGATGCCCACCAGCCTCCGGGCTGCGCGACTCAACGGCTGGTCGTTTTGCTCAGAGAACCCCGGAATCAGCGAACGGATATTTAAACAACAGGTGTTGCAGTTTACGCCCCTAGTACTGAAGGACCATTGAAATATACGTTATCACCGACTAATGTAAGAAACAGGCGTTGCGCCAATGGAAAACAAGCCAACTACCCACAAACTAGATGCCCCCGGCCAGGAAAACGTCGACAACGGCCGGATCGGATATCCGACAGACCGTGAGTCTGACGCTCCAAGGTCGTTGCCGCAGCGGCATGGTTGGAATACCAGAGAAAACCTCAAGCAGAAGAGCGGGGATAAGCCGGAGACACCCCCCGAGGAACGGGACGCCAGTCGAAAGCTGTAGTTGTTTTTCTGCAGTCGTCACACCCTCTCTCGCCCTCGGCAGCATCTAAATTCCGTTTGACTTTTCAGGAAAGGGGATTCACAGTTAACTCATTATCCTATTACCTTGCAGGCCCCCTCCCAACCTTGCCTGCTTCTCACGGGGGAGCGTCTTGGAAACCAGAACCGCCGATCGAAAGTATTCCGATTTTCTTCCCATTGCCAAACGTCTTATCGTCATATTTCTGGCTGGCTTTGCTGCCATCCAACTCTTGAAATACGAGAGTTCACCCGCCCTGCAGTTGGCCGTCGCTGCCATAGCCGCACTTTTCGTGGCCATCGAACTGGTGCCCCACGCTCCTCACTATATCCGGAGGCCAAAGAGGTAGCCCGGATGTTGTGGGTGTCGGGTCTTGAGGAAAGGAGCGCGTCCAAGATGACAAAACGGGCTTATGGTGCACCGCGGCTCATGCAACTGGAATCCCGAGTTTCTTCAGAACCCGAGTGGGACCTTGCAGGCGAGAGCAAAGCCTCTGAGCATCTGCAACCGTTCTATGTTCTCTACTCGAAACGTGAGTTCCTGGTGATTGCGGCCTGTTTGAAATTTACCGGCGATCAAACCTATCGCGATTGGCATCCCGTGGTTCCTCAGGATTCAGCCCCCCGTTCCGCCAGCGAACTCTTCCAGTGCATCTTGATCGGCTACGTCCCGCAAGCGATCTATTTCAGCCTGAAGCTCAAGCTGCTCTCGCCGCAGGCAAGACAGGGAGTTGCCGTTGTGCCCGATCTTATTGCTCGCCAGGACAGGTCGTTCCAGTCGATTTATCTTGAAGTTCCCTCGAGCCGTCAATCTTCGGCAACGTACGCGTGATGGGGAGACTTTCCCTGGACGAGCCGCGCGTGACGATGAATCGCGGTGAGCCAGCTTCCTCTCTGCACTGGTCGCTCGCTTAGAGCGGCGGAGGGAGTTGCGACCGCGCCGCGCCCGTAACGTAGTTTCAGGATCCGGAAGCGGGTGGACCGGGTGCGCGCGGGAGCGCTCCGGCACACTCCCCGCCGACCGGTCCCGGCCAGTTCATCCCGCCTGCAGCCACCCCGCTCCGCCACTGCCGGTCACAGCACTTCAGAACGAGAAACGGGCGCTCAGCTGACCGCTGCGTGGAGCCACTGTCGTGCCACCGGCCGTTTCGCCCGAGGTAATGATCCCGAAGTTCGATCCGTTAAGATCCGCGTTCGGTGGCTGGAAGCTTGGATGGTTGAGGGCGTTCACGAAGTCGGCGCGAAGTTGCAACGCAAACCTCTCGCCGAAATGGAAATCCTTGGCGAGAGACATGTTGATCACTGTCAGCTTCGGTCCGCGGAGCGTGTTGCGGCCTGAATCACCGAAAGTCCCGGGACTGGCTGGGGCAAAAGCCGATGGATTGATGAAACTGATCCCTTGCACACCAGCGGGAAGGACCGGGACGCTTGCGAATGCATCGCCGACTGCATTCGGATACCAGGTACATCCGCCGCCGCACAAAGAGCGCGAAAGATTGTTGGAATCGATGATGGTGAATGGATTACCGCTCTGGTGAATGAAGGTTCCGGACACTCTCCAACCACCGACCAGAGCGTCTTCGGTCGCTCCTCCATGCAAATACGTCTTGTTGCGGCCGAAGGGCAATTCATAGGAAGCGTAGCCCTTCAAAGCGTGAGGAATGTCGAAGTTTGAATTGCCGTAATTGGCCTTGGGATCGTTTCCGATCTGCCAGTTTTGCGTTCCACCGCGGCTGCCCCATCCTGCCGAATCCTGATCATCCAGGAAGTGCGACCAAACGTAATTGACTTGGAACGACAATCCGCTCGAGAAGCGCTTGGTCAGCGAGGTTTGGAAGGAATTGTAGTTGGAAATACCGTTGTACATATTTCCAGTAATGTTTCCAAACAGCGGAAAGGGGCGGTCTGCATTAGAGGTCGGGCCCGCCGCCAGAATCGTTGGATCGGTGATCTGGTTTATGTCTGTGGGGAATTGCAGGTTCATGCCGTGGCTTCCAACGTACGCTACGGAAGCGGCAAAGTCCTTGGCAAATTGATGTTCTACGCTCAGGGTCCACTCATTAATTCGACCCACCGGAACGTTATAAGGAACGTATGTCACGTTGGAAGGCTGCAGCAAGTTGATATAGGTCAGCGGCTGTCGTGCGGCCGGCGAACCCACAACATAGTTCAAAATAGGATCAGCCACCGAGGAAGGATCGGCCAGGCGAACCAGCGGTGTGGGACCTGCTCCGCTGAGCGAATCCGAAGCGCTTCCAGTATTGGTTCCGACGGAGCCGGCTCCGAGACCCTGACCATAGGTGTCTTCACTGAAGTTATACGAATACATTCCAAAACCGCCACGCACAGTCGTGTTCTG
Organism: Saccharimonadales bacterium (SeqCode); assembly: GCA_035317965.1. Lineage (GTDB taxonomy): Bacteria > Acidobacteriota > Terriglobia > Acidiferrales > UBA7541 > Acidiferrum. Next base: position 42,297 of record DATHFT010000025.1, read on the forward strand.
GAAACGACCCGGGCTCCAGGCAAATCCGATGCGGGGCAGGAAAATGTTGTAGATCGGTTTTTGCAAGGTGTTGCGGTTATTATGGCCGGCAAAGGAGACCGAACCCAGTGTTCCGTCGTATGGATTCGGCAAGTTCGGATCGAAACCGCCCAGCGCGTTGTGCAACTCGCTCATTCCGGTCGTGGCCACATAGCGCAAGCCCAGGTTGACGGTCAGGTTCGGACGAACTTTGAAGTCGTCCTGCACGAACAGCTGCGGGCTTTTGATGCGCATGTAGGTCACGGCTTGATTCGTGGCGGTCCATTTCTCCACATCACCCAGCAGAAAGTCCGCAAAACTCAGGCCCCCATTGCCGTTGTTTTGTTGCGTGTAGTGCCCTGTGAATGTGAATTGGCCAGCGTCGACGTTGCCCCAGGGGGTGGTGTTGCCTTCGCCCATGAGAACTTCCACGCCGAAGTGCAGTATGTGTTTACCCTTGATGACGGTAACCACGTCAGAAGGGTTGTAAAGGTGTTCGATATAGATCGCGTTGGTTCCAGGCTGCAGTGATGTGCAGCAAACGCCGTTTAAATTGAAGGTGGGGAAAATATCGGCCTTGGAAAACTGCAAGCCTAGCGTAGAAGCCGCATCGAAACCCAGGCTTTGCGGAACGAACCAGTTTCCTTGCTTGGTGTAGCCCATGCGGAATTCATTTACAAGCCTTGGGCTGATCGTCCAGGTGTCAGACAACTGTACGTTGTAGCCGTCAATGTCTCCGGAAAAGCAGTTGAGCGGGCACGGTGTCTGGTTGACGTTCTGGCCGGGGTTATCTTTTTGCGTGATCGAGAACGTAACACGGTTCTTTTGCGAAAGGTCGTAGTCAATTCGGCCAAAATATCGAAGATTCGGATTGGACGAAGGCGGCGTAAATGAAAAATTGTTCTGGAGCAATCCCGGATAAGAGACGTGAGTGACAGGATCCACGTACGGCGTTCCCGGCAGATTCGGCAAAGGATAAAAAGCCAGGGTTTTCAAGGCCACGGGGTCCACCTGACTGGTAGGAATAATATTGCCCGCAAAAGCGGTCCGCGTTCCACCAACTCCTGCCGAGGTCGGATCATAGATGGTCGGAGTGCCGGTGAAATCGTACTGGCCGGGGTTGCCCGTGCCCATACCTCTCATGGCCAGGGTCGGTACCGTGCTGATGTTGGGATTGTTGGAACCTTTGTTGGAGATTCTGTCGCGCACGAAAAAGAAAAAAAGCTTGTTCTTGATGATCGGCCCGCCAATGGAGCCGCCCCACTCGTTGTAACGCAATACATTTTTCGTCGGTCGTCCGTCTTGGTCGAGAAAGAAGTTGGAGGCGTTGAGCGCGTCATTCTGCCAGAACTCGTAGGCTGAACCATGGAACGTATTCGATCCGCTTTTACTGATCTGGTTGAATACCGCACCACCGATTCCGTACTGGGCCGAGAACGAAGATGTGGTGACCTGAACCTCAGAGATGCTTTCAAAGACGGAGTTGTCCACGTTGCCGCTGACCGGCAGCACGACCGAGGCGCCGTCGGCCATGATATTGGTGTACATGGGCAGGTTGCCGTTTACCGAAACGGCGTCCCCGGCGTTGTACGCGCCGCTGCCCTCGGAAGCGGGTTGACAAGGAGCGCCGGACGTTCCCGGGAGCAAGATCGCAAAGTTGGCCCAGTCGTTGCCGGTGATTCCCGCGCCGATTTGCGGCAATGCGTTAATGGTCTTGGCTTCCAGGATGGTTCCCTGCTGGCCCGATTCGGTTTGCAGGAGTGGCGCGCCGGTATCTTCCACATGAACCACTTCCGTTATCTGACCAACATCGAGAGTCGCGTCCACCGTAATGATGGAAACCTGCAGCACGACTGGTCCGCGCGAAACCTTCTTGAAACCCTCTTTTGTAAACGTAAGGTTGTAGTTTCCCGGGCGCGTTGAAACGGTGTCGTAGATGCCATTTTCATTGGTGATGTACTGTCGGACTTCCCCGGTATCAATGTTGGTAAGGGTGACCGTGGTGTCCGGAACCGGAGATCCCGACGAATCCATCACCGTACCGCGAATATCGCCGGAGTTCGTGCTCTGTCCGAGAACAACCCTGGTCACCCCGAGCAGTGTAAAGAGTAGGAAAGCCGAGCGAAATGCGCTTCTCATTTGGTAGATCCCTTCAGCCCCGAAGTCAGCGTTAACGTGCTCATCGCCGGATGAATTAGATCCGGGACCGTAGGATGACCGGCCCCGGTTGGGTAGACGGCAATGGGCCTACTCTGGGGCACGAAGTGGTCCGTTACAATAACCACTTGAAGTAATATTCGTATGACCACTACAATGTGCCCATGAAGAAGGTAGCGACGGGATTTGTACCGATTATTGCGGTGAGCCGGAAAGCCGCAAAACCTCTGCAAAGGCAAATTTACGACGCCTATCGCGCGGCCATTGTCGGGCGCAACTTGCGCGGCGGCCAGCAAATTCCATCGACCCGAGCGCTCGCCTGTGAACTGAGAATATCTCGTATTCCCGTGCTGAATGCCTACGCGCAGCTCCTGGCAGAAGGTTACTTTGAGAGTCGCGTCGGGGCGGGAACGTTTGTATCAACGTCTCTTCCGAACCGGAACGGATCGGCCGCATCAGAGCTGCGGGCGCCGTCCGGAACAGGTTCCCGGCCGCGCCCGGTCTCGCGCCGGGCAGCGGCGCTCCCGGACTTCAAGGCCCCGCCGTGGATCTACGGTTGGGGCGCGTTTAGCGTCGGCCAGGTGGCCTTTGATCACTTTCCGTTGCAGGTGTGGTCCAACCTTGTCGCACGACACTCGCGCCGCGTCGAACCGCACAACCTGCATTTCAGCGATCCCATGGGTTCGCTCGACTTTCGCGAAACCATCGCGACCTATCTGCGGACTGTGCGCGGGGTCAGCTGTGAAGCAAAACAAATTCTGGTGGTAAGCGGATCCCAGCAGGCGCTGGAAATTTCCGCCCGGGTTCTTCTCGATCCCGGAAATCAGATCTGGGTCGAAGAGCCGGGCTACCGGTTGAGTCGTAACTCTCTTTTGATGGCCGGTTGCCAACTCATCCCCGTGCCGGTCGACGACGAGGGTTTGGATGTAAACGCCGCTATGCAGCTGTGCCGCCACGCCCGGGCCGCCTACGTCACGCCGTCCCATCAATTTCCGCTCGGAGCAACCATGAGTGCGTCGCGCCGTTTTCAGCTGCTCGAATGGGCGCAAAGCTCGGGCGCGTGGATCATAGAAGATGACTACGACAGTGAGTATCGCTACGGAAACATGCCCATAGCGTCTTTGCAGGGACTTGACAGGAACTCCCGCGTGATTTACGTCGGAACGTTCAGCAAAACCTTGTTCCCGTCGCTGCGTCTCGGCTACATGGTTGTTCCCCTGGACCTGGTTCCGCGCTTTCTCGCGGTTCGACATGCGATGGACATTTACCCGCCCTATCTGCACCAAGCAGTCCTCACCGATTTCATCCGCCAAGGGCATTTTTCCCGTCATGTCCGCAGAACGAGGCTGCTCTACAGCGACCGCCGGAGCAAATTGGTTGATGAAATTCACAGCAAATTTGGGTCGCGGCTGCCCATTCTGGGCTCGCAAGCGGGGATGCATCTGGTGGTCATGCTGCCGAAAGGATGTCGGGACACGGAACTGGCCCTGAAGGCCGCGGCCGAGAAGCTGTGGTTGTGGCCTCTTTCCCCCAGTTACTCGGGGAGAAACGCTCGCCAGGGATTCATCCTGGGTTTTGCCAGCGTGCCCCAGGCACAGATTCCAGAAGCAGTCCGGCGCCTGGAAAAAGTGCTGGCTCTCACTTAGTTTCCCGGGGGACTTTGCAAGATATATGACGCACATTTCTTGCAAATATATTTTGCTTGGTCGCTATAGTCCCGCTGATCCCCACTCTCCGTCCCGCTGATCACGCCCCGCCGGTAAGTGCTCCGGGAATTTGCATGGGAACGAGGAAATTGCTTGCGAGCAGATACTCGTAGAGGTGGCCCAGAGGAGGTGCGACACGCAGTTGTTTGGCGGAAACCCAGCCATTCGTTTCGCTCCATTCCAAACCGGCGGGCGAAAAATCCTTGATCGCCTCCTGCAAATCCACAGCAGTCATTGGATAGACGTAGATGCGCACGTTCTGCGCGAACAGACGAGACAGGCCTTCAAGATGTCGGCCTTCCAGATTGAAATAGGGATCATGAAAGGCTCGGATCAAAAGCGAAAGACCTGCGACGAAGCGCAGAGGTGCAGTTGTGTAGCGATTCACAAGGGCTGTCATGGCGTAGAGCTGCCGCTCGCGAAATAAGAGCACGTTGCCGCCTTGCGACAAAAGCGCATCAATTCGCTGCAGCAGGTCGGGAATTTCTGGTGCTGAGGCTTCCGGCCCGGGCGGAGCCGCGGAGAGGGAGAAGATGCCCAGCGGCGCGGTGCTGGGTTCTCCCAATTCCTGGCGGAGTTCCTGAACTCCTGCCGCGAGGAGCTGTGCATGTATCTGCCGGTGAACTGGGTCTACGTGTCCAAAGTATCCGGGCGCGAGCACAACGGGTTTTTTGTACAGGACCTCACTGAGAGGCATACTGACACCTGTAGGCGAGAAAAACACCGCCTCGGCGAGTCCCGAGTGCACCAGGTAGGCCAGGAGTGTGGGTCGATCCCAGCCGGCAAACGCAGGACCGCGAACATCAACGAAGTCGAATTCGATTCGTTCCCTCCGGACATCTTCTGTCAAGCCGCCGAAAAACGATTCTTTCGTGGCCACATGATAGAACGCGGCGTAAATGAGATTGACGCCGAGAATACCAATGGCTTGCTGCTGAAGGAAATTGGAGGGATCCCGCATGTTAATGTGCAGCACAACATCGTTGGTTGGACCGCCAGGCTGCAACTGAAACCGCAGACCTATCCAGCCATGGGATTGGTTGGTTCCGGCGAAGTTACGAGCGGACACGGTATCAACAAAGGAGAAAAAGCGCGTCTGCGGCCCGCGAGTTTTCTCCAGTTGCGTGAGCAACTGAGTCCACTCGTTCTCGAGCATGGCTTCCAGCCGCTGCCTGGAAACGTAGCGCGAACCGGAGCCGTAGAGATGGTCGCTGACTTCCTTGTCGTATGCCGAGATGGTCTTGGCGACTGTGCCGGAGGCGCCGCCGACGATAAGGAACCAGCGAGCGACTTCCTGTCCAGCGCCGATTTCGGCGAAAGAACCAAAGGTGGATGGATCAAGGTTCAGCGTAAGCGCTTTGTGGTGGGTATCGATTTTTTCATCCGTAGGCATGGTCACGCTCCAGTCAGGCGGATTGTCAGGAAGCATTCCAGTCAGATCTGCTCGCTGTCTGCGACGGTCTCCATAACGACCCTCACCTGAGACTATTGTGTACCAAGAGAATCTTCCCTAACGCACCCTATGAGGGAGCTTTGCCAATGACCGGACCAAGCAAAACGGTCGGCACGGTCTATAGTAGAACTCGTTTGCCGCCTCCGGTTCAAATCAGGCCTCTGCAATCAATTGTTCGTTCCTGTGAACGAGTTCCCGGCACCCTGCAACCATCCGAATTTTTAGGGGAATTCGTCCAGACCGATGACTGGGCACGCTTGCCTGTTACTCCTTTAAACGCTGGAAAAACACCTCAAAGTGAGTCACGATTGGGTTTTCCGCTTCCTGGATCTTGACCAGCTTGCCAAATTCGTTGGGCTTGCTCGATTTCCCTTTGCGAACGATTTCCGTCTGCGGTTCGAACACGCTCACGATCTTTCCCGGCGACTTCGTGTCGCCTGCGAAAATCCGAATCTTGGTTTGTTTCACCACTTGCCGAACCCGCCCCACCATGGTTACCAGCGATTGCGCCAGACCTTCCAGCGGAGCGCGACGCCGGCGCGGAAGCGTCTGGCACTTTTTCATCCCCGATCCGGGTGAAGGCGCGCTACACCAAATTGGCCCTCACCTCTCGCTCCAGCACGTCATAGCACCAATTTCGGATGTGCTTCAACAACAGCAGCCGCAACACTATTCCGCCGGCGTTTGCATTCGGCCACGGCTGCGGCTCTGCGGATGGCGTTCCCCTTGCGCTTCGTACACCAGCCGCATCCAAGGTTCCCACAACCCCTCGATATCTTCGGCCAGACCTCGATGCCACAGCAACGGTTGTTGATGACGTAGTTTGATCATGGCCGCCATCTTAATCAGCGTTTTGGCTCAAAACAATATGTCTTCAAAATGTCTTGTTACTTTCTTGAATCCCACTGCTCAAACTGAACACTCTGGCTCCCACCCTCGGCTCAAGCCTCGCTAATTATGCCCCTCTCCTGCATCATTTCTGCGACGGAAGGTAGCTAGGTCCGGTTCATCCGCGCGGTAACCCGATTATTTCGACTTGCCCGTCTTCTGTTGCTCATCACGTTCTAGTGATTGTCTCCACGGCTTTGGCCAGCGCCAGACGCAGGTCCTTCGCATTGAAAGGGACACAATAAGCTGGCGTGCGTTTCTGAAAGCAACGGCCTTCCGCGAGCGGACCGGCATCGACGACATCAAAACCGAACTGATTCAGTAGATCGGCGACGAGCTGTTTCGCTGCAGGATCATCGCCTGCGATGGGATGAGCGCGGCGTTCCGACGAATTCGGTAAACGACCCTCTTGTTCAATGCCAGGCGCTTCGATCGCATTAAGCGCCTTGACGATCTTCGATTTCGGAAGATGACGAGCCAGTAATTCACTCGTAGTCGTCTCCTCGCGATCTAGTTCGCGGATGTGTCCATCGCGCTCGGGGTAATAGTTGTTGGCATCGATTACGATCTTTCCCGCAAGTGGAGCGACCGGAACAGATGCATAGTTCTTGAGGGGAATAGCGACCAGAACAATATCGCCGAAGGCCGCCGCTTCCTGAGGCGACCCGATCTTGCAATTCAGAACTGCGCGTAACGTGAATAACGTGTCCGGGGTCCTAGAGTTCGAGAGCATGACGTCATGACCATGCTTCAGTGCAACCGCGGCGAAGGCCCGTCCCACCATTCCTGCTCCAAGAATTCCAATCTTCATGTCTTTACCTTTCGAGGCCCTTTTCGGGCCTGTCTCTATTGCGAATTTAGCGGATGGACGGTACAAATGTGAAGTACGCACAATAAAGTCAGATACTCACCAAAAGGTAAGTTTTGTGAAAAAGAAGAGAAAGACAAAGTGCAAACTGGATAGCGACGTTCTCTATCGTCGGTGCTGCGGAGCGAAGATGCAGGACGCTCTTCGTCCCCTGGAAGGGCGTTGGAAGCTGATGATTATGGCGCAACTCCTGGCTGGTCCAGCCATGCGGTTTTCCGATTTGGAGCGGGCACTCCCTCAGATCTCTCAAAAGATGCTCATCCAGCGGCTTCGTGATCTGGAGGAAGACGGAATCGTCTCGCGCACGCTTTACCCCCAGGTTCCGCCTAAGGTTGAATACTGCCTGACTGAGGTCGGCAAAGGCCTGAGGCCCGTCTTCATCGCCCTTCTCGATTGGACAGAATTGCAGCGGTCAACCATCTCAATCGAGGCAGTTTCACGCTAAAAGGCAATACTAAACAATTCGGATGGTTGCAGGCCTCGGCAACCAGAAGTTGTCTGCCTTCAGTCACTTCGTGCTACCCGGCAACCATCCGAATCGACAAAGAGTTCATGACGTTATTACCACCAAGAGCAGCCAAGTTGCGTGAGTAGATTGAAGCAGCAAGCCAATACTTGAATACCGTTGCCACGAGGGCCGTACAAGTTTACATAGACAACGAAATGTCGTGATCCAGGGATACTTTCAACGATGGAAGTAGTTGGGTTCGCGCCGCACGATCGATTGCGCTGACTACGGAATTAAAGCCCGCCCTGATGGGATTCTCGTGCCTGCCAACGCCAAAAACGTGGTCAGCCTCGCCTACACACAACTCCAAAAACACAATATTCTCCGCCTTGTTCTGCGACACCCTGTGACCCCGTTCTTGTGTAGCGATTCGAAGGCTCGTTCCAATACATTTGCCAACCATTTGCACCAACATCTCAAGCTGACCCGCACCCGTTGTCTGGGAAACATCGTGCAGGCTCATAGAATTGTCCATCGCCCAATCGAGCAACCCGCTGGCAACCTCCGTCCGAGACTCTAAGTATTCGGCACGAAAAGCTTCCCAAATCATGGGCGACGTGACCTCCTTTCCACTGGAATCGCTCAACTGCTGAATAATTTGGCTGAATTCGATCAAGAGATTGCGGGGAAGCTGAACCCCATAGTCACTCTCCATAAGAAAGGCAATCCCTCCCTTTCCCGATTGACTGTTGACGCGAATAATGGGTTCGTAGCTACGTCCGATGTCTTTCGGGTCAATCGGGAGATATGGAACTTCCCACGGCCCGCCGACGCTTTGAGCTAATAGCCCCTTCCGAATCGCATCCTGATGCGAACCCGAGAACGCAGTGAACACAAAATCGCCGGCATAAGGATGCCGTGGATGCACCTCAAGCTGAGTACACTCTTCGACGCAGTCTACAATTGAAGCAAGATTAGACAACTCCAGACCTGGGTGAATGCCCTGGCTATAAAGGTTCAGCGCCACACAAACCAGATCAACATTACCTGTTCTCTCGCCATTGCCGAATAATGTGCCTTCGATTCGCTGTGCACCAGCCATAAGTCCGAGTTCTGCTGCTGCAACTGCGGTTCCGCGATCATTGTGGGGGTGTACGCTCAATATCAAAGCCTCGCGGCATTTGATATTTCGATGTATCCACTCAATTTGATCGGCATAAACATTCGGTGTGCTCGATTCCACAGTGGCGGGCAAATTGATGATTATTTTCTTATCGGAGGTTGGTTTCCAAACGTCTATGACAGCTTCACAAACCTCAAGGGCGTAGTCCATTTCGGTCCCAGTAAAGCTCTCGGGCGAATATTGGAATATCCAATGTGTTTCCGGAAATTGATTCGCAATACGTTTGACTATCGTTGCGCCATTCACCGCAATCTCTTTGACCCCGTCTTTCCCTAACCTAAACACAATCTTGCGCTGAATGGTTGAGGTGGAGTTGTACACATGAACGATCGCGCGATGGACTCCTCGAAGTGCTTCAAAGGTGCGCTGGATCAGGTGTTCTCGTGCTTGTACTAGAACCTGTACAGTAACGTCCTCGGGGATCAATTTATTTTCGATAAGTTGACGGCAAAAATCAAAGTCGATCTGGGAACCAGAGGGAAATCCAATTTCAATCTCTTTGAAACCAATGGAGACGAGGAGGTCAAACATGGCCTTCTTACTCCGGATACTCATGGGCTCAATGAGTGCCTGATTGCCATCACGTAGGTCTACGCTGCACCATGCTGGTGCGGTGTGCAAAGTTTTGGACGGCCATTGTCGATTAACTGGTTCAAAAAAGGGGTTCGGCCGATATTTTTCTGACGGGTTGCTCAACATTTTAGGCTCTCTTCCCAAATCTAGATCGGAGCACCCCACAAGCGCTAAATATAGGAATCCAAGCTCTATAAGTCAATGTAATAATTGTTAATTATACTATTAGTTTTTCTTATGTCATGAACATTTTGCACCTCTATTAAGCGGACATTGAGGGCCGATCGGGTGATGTCGATCAACCTTCGCGCTGTATGGAGTTGCATGAAGTTCGAACTGCAACACACTTGACATCGGCGGATAATTCACTACCATATGGTTGTGGATAGGTTAGATACAACATTTGCGGCTCTGTCTGATCCAACCCGCCGGGCCATGATCGAACGACTCTCCCACGGGCCCGCGTCTGTGCACGGCCTGACGGAACCGTTCGCACTCTCGCAGCAGATGATTTCAAAACATATTGCCTGCCTGGTGCGGGCGCGGATTGTGATCAAGACGAAGCGTGGAAGAGAGAGCGTGTGCACGCTTAGGCCAGAGGCGATAAAGACAGTCAGCGACTGGGCGATCAGCTATCGCCGATTCTGGGAAGAGCGTTTCGACAAGTTGGATGTGGTTGTGAATCAAATAAAAAAGGAAACGGAGGTCAGAAATGACAAAAAACACGGTTAGCGAGACAGAGCGGATGGTTATCACTAGAGTTTTTGATGCCCCACGCGCATTGGTTTGGGAGGCGTGGACAAACCCGAAATATGTGATGCAGTGGTGGGGGCCGCAGGGTTTTACTGCGCCTTTTTGCGAGATGGATTTTCGCGTAGGAGGAAAATTTCTCTGCTGCATGAGAACGCCGGATGGGCAGGAGTTCTGGAATGGTGGGGAATACCACGAGATTGTTCTGCACGAGAAGATCGTTTACTCCATGTACTTTTCCGACTCGAAGGGAAACAAGGTTGAGCCTGAGCACTATGGAATAGAACATGAGGCCATAGACGGTGCGCACGACGTGGTTATTTTTGAGGATTTTGGAAACGGCCAGACGAAACTCACCTTGATTGGAAATGAAACCATGGAGCAAGCAAAAAACAGCGGGCAAGTCGAGGGCTGGAATCAGATACTCGATAAAGTTGCCGCAGTTGTTGCGGGGCTAGCGCAGGCGAAATAAGAAGTTGAAGTTTTGATGATCGTCATGCGCGAGATACAGCTACGGCTGGCGGCGCAGGCTCAGTTAGAACGGGCTTCTCGCCGCTGGCCGAATAGTCACATTTCCGGCTAAGTGACCCTTGGCTCAATTGTTGCCTTCAGGCCAATGCGCTCAGCGACCAATGTTTACCGAACTCAACATTAGTCGCGTGAAACGCGCTAGCAGCAATCGAGCTATTGCCGGCGAGAAGCCGACTTTTGGTTACCTATCGGATCTCGGCGAGCGCCTTGGCGATCATGCACTCACCGAGATCCGCCGATTTCAGATGGCCGACAATCCGCCGTCGACGGATAACTCCACCCCGTTCACGAAGCTCGAATCGTCTGAAGCAAGAAACAGCGCGACCGTCGCGATTTCCTCAGGTTGACCCATCTTTCCCCGCGGGATCAGGGACTCGAACATCTCCTTCGCCTCCTTGGTGAGAACTTCTTCCTGCATCGGTGTGGCGATCGGCCCCGGGCCCAGCACGTTCACCCGGATCTTCCTGCCCTTCAGTTCGTTGAGCCACGTGCGTGCGAAGGAGCGCAATACCGCCTTGCTCGCCGCATACACGCCGAAACCGGGAAAACCCTTCACCGAAGCAACTGATCCGGTCATGATGATCGATCCACCATCGTTGAACAGCGGCAACGCCTTCTGGTGTTCTTCCAATGAAATGGGTGCCCCAGGCGCTCGCATTTGGGAACGGGAAATCGCGGACCCAAAACCGACCGAAGCAGACCACGAAATTGACGGCGGGAACTGGGCAGCGTAGGCTTGCGTCGATACACGGTTTTCAGGTTATCGTTCACCGTGCAGCACATCAGGCGTATTACAAACACAAACTCGAGACAGGAATGTTGCTCGCGAAGCACACGTAAGACTCACGGTTGAGAGTTGGTGGAGTCGAAAATGGCGCTCACTACCCGAAGACAGTTCGTCCAGCAAACGGCGTTCGCGGCGGCGGCCCTTTGCGGAAGCCCGCTTAAGGCGCTTGCCGGGGCGCGGCGAATGTTCGAAGCACGCGAACAGAATGCCGCTCCGCTAGATCCGACAGCGATCCGAAAACTTGTTTCACAGATTAGCGGCCACGTAATCACACCGGAGACGCCGGACTATGAATCGGCGCGCCTGGTTTTCAACCGCGCATTTGATCGGCGTCCGGCGGTAATCGTTCGCTGTGCCGGTGCGCCCGACGTCGCACAGGCGCTTGAATTCGCCCAAACTCAGAATTTGCCATTGGCGGTGCGCGGTGGAGGCCATAGCCGGATCGGATTCGGGATGTGCGATCGCGGCGTGGTGATCGACCTCTCCGCAATGAAACGAGTTGAGGTCGACGCTGGCAAACGCGTGGCCCGCGCCGAGGCAGGCGCGCTCGTGCGCGATCTGGACGAAACGACGCAGCGCTTTGGGCTTGCCACAACCTCAGGCGGCTGCCCGAGCGTGGGGATTGCCGGCCTGACGCTCGGCGGGGGAGAAGGCCGCTTGATGGAGAAGTACGGCGCCGCGTGTGACAACCTGCTATCAGCGCAAATGGTGACCGTGGACGGGAGACAAGTCGAGGCCAGCAAGAAGTCTAACGCGGATCTTTTTTGGGCGATTCGCGGTGGCGGCGGCAACTTCGGTGTGGTGACGGCGCTGGAGTACCAGCTCCATCCGGTAGGCGAGGTTGTGTCGGGAGCGCTGGTGTTTCCAGTGGGACGCATTCCAGAGCTTCTGCAGGCCTTCGTTGGATTTCTCGCGGGGGCTCCGGATGAAATGGATGCGTTTGCCCAGTTGTTGCCGACAGAAAGTGGGCCAAGACTCAAAATCGATGTTTGTCATTGCGGCGATCCACGGATGGGGTATGACTTGGTCCGGCCACTGCGTGCGCTCAAACCAAAAGATGACACCGTCAAGGTGATGTCCTATCTCGAAGCTCAGTCAGCAGGTGGATTTCTTCAAACGCCGGTTGCACACTTCCAAACAAACCTCTTTCTTCGTGAACTCAGCGATGGCGCCATAGCGGCGATTACGAGTGCAATTAACCATGCGCCAGGACGGTGCAAGATGATCATTGTGCCCTTGCGCGGGGCTGTAAGCCGTGTGAATTTGACTGAGACTGCGTTTGCTCTGCGGCAGCCGGGTTATGAGGTAGACATGACGGGTGTCTGGAGCACTCCTGCGGAGAAGGCCGACGCGGTGCGATGGGTCCAAGCTGCGCGCGACAGTTTACAATCCTTTGCGCATGGAGTGTACGTAAACCAACTGGGCGATACGAGTGACCAGCTCGTCCGCTCCGGCTATGGCTCGAACTATGCCCGACTCGTCGAGATCAAGAAAAAGTACGACCCAAAGAACATGCTGCGGCTCAACCAAAACATCAAGCCGGATAGCTTCCCGAACAGCTAAGCGAGTTAGGCGCGCTGCCCTGGGGCCGAATGGTCGGCTACTTGGAACCCACTTCTAGAATCCATCGTCGTTTGTGCGACTCACGCGATGCAATGGATTACCTCGCTGCGGAAGGGGACGACCCGCGCCGTTTGATCGAAATGACCAAGGTTTGCAAAATCGCGAAGATCTACGTCACTATTCAGGAATGAAAGGCGACCCACTCACCGACATTTTGAGTTTGACGAGTGCCCGGTGCGCCGAAGTGGGCATCCTGATAGCGGGCGGGTCCTGGGCGCTGCGATTCCCTCCGCCGCAAAAGATCAAATTTGTCGCAGTCCTAAAGGGAAATTGTTGGCTCACCGTCAAAGACGAGTCGACACCTCTACAAGTCAAGACCGGTGATGTGTTCGTGCTGTCCGCTGAACGAGCTTACGTGCTGGCCGGTGACTTGAACGCCCCGCAGGCCGACGGCCTCAAGTTATTCGCTGGCGCCACCGGCAAGATCGGTAAGGTCGGGGATGGTGACGAGTTCTTCGCGGTCGGAGCGCACATCGCTCTGGATCCGGAGCGTGGCGGACTGCTCTCGGAGGTGTTGCCACCCGTGCTTCACGTAGGCGGCAGTTCGTCTGAAGCAATGGCCATGCGTTGGCTGCTTGATCATCTCGTGAAAGAAGTTGTCGCCGATCGGCCAGGTGCGATGTTGGCGTCAAACCAGCTTGCGCAGCTCTTGTGTGTTCAGATCATCCGTTCCTATCTTGAGGCGTCCGGACCTGGTACAGCAGGATGGCTGCGCGCCCTCAGCGACAAGCGCATAGCGCCTGCTCTGCGGCTCATGCACCGGGAACCAGAGCGGGCCTGGCGGCTTGCCGAGCTCGCGAAGGAAGTTGCTATGTCGCGAACCAGCTTCGCTCTGCGCTTCAAGAAAATTGCCGGCGTCGCACCGCTCACCTATCTCCTGAACTTGCGCATGCGCTTTGCCGAGCAGAGGCTGCGTGAAGGCTCCATGTCGGTTTCGGAGTTGGGCCTTTCCCTCGGCTACACCACGGAGAGCGCGTTCAGCAACGCGTTCAAAAGAACGACGGGGATGGCTCCCAAGCGATACCAAAACGTCTTTGCGCGTATGGATCGGTCAACCTCGCGCAAGCGGGATCGCGTGAGTCATTCCCCAAACCTGCGTCATAACGCCGTCCGCAGTGAGCTCCCCACAGGTGATGAAGCGTGACGCATTGCTCGCGAGAAACGCACGTACTGGTTTCCACAGGCGGATTCAGGCCTGCGCAGTAGGACGGATGACGATCTCGTTTACATCAACTTCAGCCGGCTGCTCGATGGCGAAGGCAATAGCACGAGCGATCGCCGCCGGTGGAATCGCCATCTTTTCCATCCGCTCGGCAATTTGGGCTTTGACCCCCGGATTTGTCATGGAATTCGAGAGGTTCGTCTGGACAAATCCCGGCGAAACGCTCGTCACGCGCAGCTTATCGCCGGCTTCCTGTCGCAAGGTCTCGGTGATGGTGCGCACGGCGTTCTTGGTGCCCGCATAGACTGCCATGGTCGGTATGATTTGAATTCCGGCTGTAGAAATGACATTGACGAAATGTCCGAAACTCTGCCGGCGGAACACCGGCAGCGCGGCGGCGATGCCGTATAAAACGCCTTTGAGGTTGACGTCGATCATCTCCTCCCAGTCCTCGACGCGGAGCTCGTCGAGAAGAGAAATTGGCGCTACTCCAGCGTTGTTGACGAGAACGTCCAGTTTGCCGTACCGCTCAATTGCCAACCCAACCAGCTTGGATACGTCTTCCCGTCGTTTGACGTCGGTGCGTGCGTAAGCCGCCTCGCCGCCCGATGCCGCGATGCGGGCCGCCAGAGCCTCAAGGCGATCAAGGCCGCGCGCTCCCAGTACGACTCTTGCACCGCGCTCGGCGAGCAGGAGCGCAGTCGCCTCGCCAATTCCGCTGCCGGCGCCGGTTATTACGACGACCTTGTCTTTGATTCCCGACATGATGTTCTCCTTTGCACTTTCTGCCACTGGGCATGATCGATCCGTTCCCAAAGTACGCCCATGGCAATGAACATTGAATGCTTGGAAGTTCAAAGAACCTGCTCAATCGTTCAAATGTCACTGCAGGGTTCCGGTGGGTCCTGCAAAGCGGCAAGCACCACATCCGAACACAAGAGTCAATTCAGTTCAGACAGGGCGGAGAGAAGAATCGCGCATTTATTCTGGGAATTCAGTTGACGGCGGGGGGATGGCCGTCATGGCGCGGGCCAGCGAAAGAATCACTCCGCCAAATAGAAGTGTGTCGGCGAAGTAGTTGAGCCCCTCGACTTGCACCGCAGCACTCGGGTCCGCCAGCGCCCCGAAGAGGACAGGCCCGTAGATGACCACAACCAGCAGCACAATCCAGGCACCGAGATAGGTGGCCGCCATGCGCGTCTTCCGCCCCAGGAGAAAACAGACGCCGGCGATGATGAGGAACGCGCCCGTCAGATAGTCGATCAAGGGGCGAGCGGGAAGCCACGTTGGCAGCTGTTTCTCGAGCGGGACTCCGGGAAGTGCCAGCGGATGCAGAAAATGTTGAACGCCGAAAAAGATGGCGGCAATCGCGATCAGTACGCGTCCCACGGCGATGAGATTCTTGCCCGGTGCGCGCGATCCGCCCATCGCCATCCCCGCTAGAACCCAGCTGCCGCCGCCGAACGACATTTCCCGGATGACAATCGTCCACAAGATTCGCCCCCCGGTCGTGACCGCTCCCGGAAAGTGAATCATCGCGACAAAGAGGAACATCATGATCCCGAACAGCAGCCCGGACCAGCGCACCTGAATCTTGGTCCCGATGCTCAACGACGCGGCGATCAGCGCAAAGCCGACGAAATAAGCCCAAAATAAACGCCACGGCATGTACGCCGGCACCAGAGGTATTAGGAATTTTGCACTGGAGAGATGCTCGGCACCGAACTCCGCCAAGGGGATGGCGAAGCACAAGTTGGCCAGGGCTACGATCTTGTCGAGGCCACGAGCCTGGGCCAGATCGTTTTTCGCCGCCCATAGGCCAATCACGAGCAGCGCCAGGGCGGCAGCGGACATCGCGATGGCGGTGCCCGACAATGCAAAGAATGCGGCGAGAAAAGTTGGCTGCATGGATGTCCCGACCGGTACAGCGCCTCACATTCTACGACAGAGTTAACGCAAGGCGGCACTTTTCGCGGCAGCCGAGAGCCAGTCCGAACTACTTCGCCGGAGTTGCAGTCGGCAGACCCTGCAGCCGCTCCTTGTTAATCTTCAGCACGACTCCTGCGTTGCGGTCGGCAACCTCGCTTACTTTATATTCCGCTGACGTGCCCAGCACCTCGGCCACCTCAGGGGGAGTCAGCGCATATTTGTCCGTCAGCCAGTTCGCCATATTCGTGGTCGCGTCGCGAAACGCATCATCGATCGACCCATCCAGCCCGACCGCCATGAGATGCGTCGCCGATTCGACCCGGGGCCCCGGCACGCCCTTACCCGAAATCACGTCAACCGTGAACTCCACGTCCATTGACGTCTCCAGCGCGTTCCCGTTCAACTCCCCGTCGCCTTGCGCCGCATGGCCGTCCCCCAGATACAGCATTGCTCCCGGAGTTCTCACCGGCAGATA
>DATHFT010000026.1:0-4443 GCA_035317965.1 Saccharimonadales bacterium (SeqCode)
GAACTGCGGCGCCAGTCGCCGTGACCACCAGAAAAAGTGCCGGCCAGGGGTACCGCAGCAGCGTGGGGTCGGCGAACAAGGATGTTAGTCGATCCCAGAACCAAAACAGCTGCGACGAGAGCTTGAGCGGCCAGGGGAGAAAACCCAACCCCCAGAAGTCATCCATGAATTCGCGGGTCGCCGGAGTCATACTGCGCAGGCCTGCAACAACTGCGGTGAGCGAGGCGGCCGCCCATACCGGAACTGTAATTGCCAGAGCCCGCGCAATTTTCTGTTCGCGTGAAAGGGCCCACTCCACCGCGAAAGCCAGACCAATTCCGGCCATCATAAGCACGGAGGCTTGCGAGAACCAGATTACGACGAAACCTGCAAGACCTGTCAGCAGCAGACGCTTCATCGAAGCGTTGCCGTTTCGCAGTTCGACCGCCAGCAACAGCAGGAGAACCGCCACGGTGACGTCCAGTTCATACTGTTTAACTTCCGCGGAGTACCGGATAAAGGGAATTCCCACGGCAAACAGCAGAAGGGCCACAACCGGCGCGATCCCGCTGAGGGTTCGCTCCGCAACCCGCCGGAACAGAAAAACTCCCGCGATGCCCGCAAGAAACGGAAATAGCCTTAGCGCATATTCACTGCTGCCAAAAAGTGCGACGGCCAGCCATTCCACAAGCAAGAATCCGCGCGGCGCCACCTGATCGAGCATGAGCGGCCGTGTGAGCAGATCGGACAGCGGAACTTCGAGCACACTTCGCGAAAGAAGGATTTCGTCGAGCCAGAGCGCAGCGTTGGAGACATAAGCCCAGAAACGCAGAGCCACACCGGCCAGCACGAGAAAGGTCATGAACCCAGGGCTGCGCAGGATAGCGACACCCCACGGGGAAGCCGGATGGTGCAATGCTCCGACCGCGGACCCGTCACCCGGTGTAACGATTGAATTCAATGAACCCGTCATGATGAATGGCGGAAGCGTCCGGAAATCGTGGAACACCGCACGACCTGGCAGCCTCGCGCTCGTTTGTGAAAAGCGTGCCCGGAGTTTGCCACGAGCGCCGGCATGACGCAATGATTCAAATGCAGCTTCTTGGGCCACCGGCTACCGAGCCTATCCGTGAGGCGGAGCTGAGGCCAACCCCTGGAAAATCACGTTCAGGTTTTTAGGAGATTTTGCACCGCC
Organism: Saccharimonadales bacterium (SeqCode); assembly: GCA_035317965.1. Taxonomy (GTDB): domain Bacteria; phylum Acidobacteriota; class Terriglobia; order Acidiferrales; family UBA7541; genus Acidiferrum. The sequence continues at coordinate 1,175 of DATHFT010000026.1, forward strand.
GTTTTGTATTGGCGACCGGTAGCGATCTGCGCTCCGGTCTTCATCTGGATCTGGTAACTGCCGCTAAGAAGTGGATGAATGGCGACGATCCGGGAAATGTCCACGATATGCCGGCGATGAACCCGCAAGAATCGGCCGGGGTCGAGCTTGCTTTCCATCGCACGAAGCGTTTCATTCAGGAGATGAGTCCTGGTGCCGCAATGGAGTTGGACATAGTAGTGTTGGCGGATTCAATCCATTCGATGGAGTCAACCGGGACGAATTCATAGTGTTCGCCCTTCTTGATGACGATACGTTCGAGCTTCTGCCGGGTTTGTGAGCCAAGCAAAGCCTGGACATGGAGTTCGATCATCTGGAAGTTCTTGCCCGAACGCTCGAACCTCTGGAGCGGCAGGTGGGCCAGCGACTCGATGGGATATTGGGAACTGACCTGCTGACGTTCTAGAGCAGCGTAACGATGGACTTTGAACGCCGTACGCTCGTCCTCGAACAGCGGTCCAAGTGTTCAGGCGGCAAGCCGCCGGACGCGTCTCGACGGAATGACGATAACAATGGCTCACCGTGGAACTACGACGCATTGCACAGCCGCGAAAAAATCTCCATGCGCCCCTGAATGGAAAGCGATTGGCGCTAACGTGCGTTCTGCAGAAATAGTCTTTTCGCCGTACGTACAGTGATCGCTGTAGCTTGTTTTTCCGACGGGTAATTTTTCACGGGAGTACCGCATTTTTACCCGGAATGACTTTCTCACTATGCTGAAAACAAGAGGTTTAGGTATGGCGAAAAGCTTGCACTACCCCCAGCTGTGGGGGAGGCGAGCCGAGGATCCCTTTAGGGGATTGAGGGCTGGGCCGGTTCGCTACTCCCCCCTTTTTCATTGAACTACCCTCCCGTTTTCCGCAGTAAATACTCAAATAAAAGCGCGCAGAATAAATAGCTGTTTTTTTCCCGAATTTAAAGAGGAATTCCGGATAGAAAGCCCCCGCCGCATGGCGGGGACTTTTCAGGTTCAGGAAAGTTTTTGACTTAGACGAGCAACGACCGAGGAGTGGACGGAGCCGCGAGCCGGCCTTCGTGTTCGCGGGTACTGTAGTCGCTCAGCGTAAGAGCCAGCATGATTGCGAGCCAGAAAACGGCGCAGATTACCACGAGTTGAGTGCGCTTGGGGCTGTACCGAGCGTGCATGAAATAAAGGACGACGAGGGTGGCTTTGAAGGTGGCGATGCCCAGTGCAATGACGATGTTGAAGGCGCCGAAATTCTGATACGCGGCCCAAACGGTGAGGGCCGTGCCCGCCATGAGCGTGAAGAAGATGGCCAGGTAGATTTTTGGCGAAACAATATGTTCAGACACGCGAAGTTCTCCCTGCGGGTGCTAATTATGCCGGTCGATCAGATATAACAACGGGAACAGATAGATCCACACAATATCGACGAAGTGCCAATACAAGCCAACAATTTCAACGGGCGTGTTGTACTCCGGAGTGAACCGCCTGGCGAATGATTCCTTGAGTAGCCAGAGCAGCAAGCCTGCGCCGACCACCATGTGCAGGGCGTGCAAGCCGGTCATTCCGAAATACAAAGAAAAATAAAGCTGGGCATGAGCGTTGAGATCGGGATCCTTCGCAAGCGCTTTTTCGAGTTCGACTTTCTCTTCTTCGACCTTTTTCTCGTCTATACCGCAGGCGGTGGGATTCTTGGAGCAATACGTGATGTCGAACGAGTGGCCCGGGATCAAATGGTGATCGTACTTCTGTTTGTACTCGATCGCTTTGACGCCAAGAAATATACCACCGAGCACGAGTGTGGCGACAAGCATGAGGGAGATAAGCTGTCGCTTACCTACCTGCGCTGCCCAGACCGAAAGCGCCATCGTCAAGCTGCTCATGATCAGGACAACGGTATTGAAACCGCCCAGTTGCAAATCGAGGGTGTTGCCGCCCACTCCGAAGGCCGCCTGGTAGGCATGACGGTTGATGGTGTAGGTCATGAACATGCCGCCGAAGAACAAAACTTCGGTGACCAGAAAAACCCACATGCCGAGCGCAGCGGTTTCTTTCTGCTGGTCCAGCGTCTTAAATTGTCCGTACAGTTCTCCGGTGCGATGCACTCGGTGCTCCCTTTAACTCCGGCAGATCTACAAACTCACTACAACAAAATCAGAATCTTCACGCTGGCAGCCAGCCCCGATCAGTCGTCGCCGTGGGCCGGGGCCAGCGACGGTCCAGCGTCGAGCCCCAAGTCCGGGCGATTCTTGAAGTCGTATGGCTCCCAAGTTACTTCCGGGGTTACATCGAAATTCTCGGTCGGCGGCGGCGAAGCCGTCTTCCATTCAAGTCCGGTAGACGGCCACGGATTCGGTCCAGCCACCCGGCCATATTTGATCGACCAGACGAGATAAATCATCGGCAGCAGGTAGCCGAGCGCCAGAATCGAAGCGCCCGCCGTGGACATCACGTTCAAGACCTGAAATTCTGGCGGGTAGGTGTGGTAGCGGCGCGGCATGCCGAGATAGCCGAGTAAAAATTGCGGGAAGAACGTCAAATTGAATCCAAAGAACAGCACGATGGCTGCGACGCGGGCCATGAATTCCGGATAGAGTTTTCCCGTAATTTTTGGCCACCAAAAGTGCAAGCCGCCGACATAGCCCATAACCGCCCCGCCGACCATGATGTAGTGGAAATGGGCGACGACGAAATAGGTGTCGTGCAGGTGAATATCGAGGCCGAGGCACGCCAGAAAAAGGCCCGTCAACCCGCCGATTAGGAACAAGCCGATAAAACCCAGGGCGTAGAGCATCGGCGTATCCCAAGAGATAGAGCCTTTGTAGAGCGTCGAAGCCCAGTTAAAGACCTTTACCGCGGATGGAATCGCGACCAGATAACTGAGAAGCGAAAACGCGAGAGCGGCGTAAGTGGACTCACCGGTTAGAAACATGTGATGGGCCCAGACAAAGAAGCCGATGACCGCAATGGCGATACTGGAACCGGCAATGAAGGAATAACCGAAAATCGGTTTACGCGCGAAGGTAGGAATGATTTCGCTGATCACCCCCATGGCCGGAAGGATCATGATGTACACGGCGGGGTGCGAATAGAACCAGAACAGATGCTGGAACAGAATTGGATCGCCGCCGAGTGCCGGATTGAAGAAGCCGAGATGGAACATGCGCTCGAGGCCGGCGAGCAGCAGGGTGATAGCGATGACCGGAGTGCCCAGGACAAAGATGATACTGGTGGCGTACTGCGCCCATACAAAGAGCGGGAGCCG
>DATHFT010000027.1:0-121040 GCA_035317965.1 Saccharimonadales bacterium (SeqCode)
CATCCGCGCACACCACACCGCGCCATGCCGCCACAAACCGTACGCTTTCCAGTTCTTCTGACAGCATCAGCGGCGGCCGTTTCGCTCCCGGCCAGATTGTGGCCGAACGCTATCGCATCGTCGCGCTCGCCGGGCGCGGCGGCATGGGCGAAGTCTACCGCGCCGAAGATCTGCGCCTTGGCCAACTGGTCGCCATAAAATTTCTACCAGCCAGCCTTTCAGAAGACGCCGCCACTCTTGCCCGCTTTCATTCCGAAGTGCGCATTGCCCGCCAGGTTTCGCATCCCAATGTCTGCCGCGTGTTCGACATCGGCGACGCCGATGGCACTCCCTTCCTGACCATGGAATATATCGACGGTGAGGACCTGGCTTCCGTTGTCCGTCGCATCGGCCGTCTCTCTCCGGACAAGGCCACCGAAATCGCCCGTCAAATCTGCGCGGGGATGGCTGCGGCGCACGAACGCGGCGTGATCCATCGCGACATGAAGCCCGCCAACGTCATGCTCGATGGCGCAGGAAAAATTCGCATCACCGACTTCGGCCTTGCCGGGCTCGCCGCCACCATTCAAGGAGCGGAAGTTCGCGCCGGCACTCCCGCCTACATGGCGCCGGAACAGCTCGCCGGAAAAGAAGTCACCATCAGAAGCGACATCTACTCGCTCGGTCTGATCCTTTACGAGATTCTCACCGGCAAACGCGCCTTTGACGCCAAAACTCTTCCCGAACTCATGAAGCTGCGTGAGGACGAACGTATCAGCAATCCCGCCACATTTGTGCGCGATCTGGACCCGCTCATCGAGCGCGTCGTCCTCCGCTGCCTGGAAAAAGAGCCTGCCGATCGGCCAACTTCCGCGTTGCAAGTCGCCGCCGCCCTCCCTGGAGGCGATCCTCTTGCAGCCGCACTCGCTGCAGGCGAAACCCCTTCGCCGGCAATGGTCGCCGCAGCGGGAAAGACCGAAGGCCTGCGCCCCAATCTCGCGCTTGCTCTTTTCTCCACTGTCGTGCTCGGGCTCGCCGCCTACATGTTCATTGCCGATCGCTTCAAGATCAGCAATCTCACGCCGCTGGAAAAGCCTCCTGAAGTTCTTGCCGCGCGGGCACAAGAAATTCTTAGCCAATTCGGCTACTCGAGTCCGCCCGCAGATACGGCGTATGGGATTTTCGGGGACAATAACTACACAAATTACATTTCAGAAAAGGACAAGTCGCAGACACGGTGGCTGCGCTTGCGCAACGCGCGGCCGGCCCCAATCCTCTTCTGGTATCGCACCAGCCCGCGCCTGATGGAGCCGATGCGTTTTTTCTCTTCCGATGGTTCTGGCGTGGTCACCACATCGGATCCGCCCATGGAGCTTTCCGGCATGACCACACTTATGCTGGATATGGAAGGGCGCCTTGTCTATTTCCAGGCCATTGCCCCCCAGAAAGAAGAAGCGCCGGCGGTTACTCCGGTCGTCGATTGGAGCCCCCTGTTCGCCTCGGCCGGGCTGGACCTGAACGCGTTCCACCCGACGCAACCTGCCTGGGCCGCTCTTCAGCCCACCGATAGTCGAAGCGCGTGGACCGGTTCGGTGCCCGAGCAGCCCGACATCTCCTTGCGTATTGAAGCCGCCTCGTTCCATGGCAAACCGGTCTATTTCGATTCGCTCCACCCTTGGGATTGGGATCACCCGCCCCGCGATGTCGTGCGCAATCGTTCCACACATCAACAGCTGGCCGTGATCCTGCTGGTTACCTTGTTCTCGGCCATCATTGTTGCCAGCCTGTTTGTGGTGCGCCGACATCACCGCTTGAATCGCGGCGATGCGCGGGGTTCGCAGCGACTGGCCAATTTCATTTTGCTCACATTCCTCGCGATGTGGCTGTTGCGCGCTCACCACCTGCCTTCGATCGACGAATTTGATCTTGCTATTTTTGCGCTTGCCTGGGGTTTCCTCGTTTCTTCCCTCGCGCGACTCTTGTATTTCGCTCTGGAACCCTTTGTCCGCAAACGCGATCCCCATACCATCATTTCCTGGTCGCGTCTGATCGGCGGAAATCTCCGCGACCCCCTGGTCGGCCGCGACATACTGATCGGCGTGGTGTACGGTGTGCTGCTCACCATTTTCGAAAGCTTCGACAATTTCCTGCTTCCTGCATTCGGCAAACTTCCCCCCGAACCGGGATTTGTGGCCGGCGAAACACTGGTGAGCCTCCGCAACTCCCTGGGCCTGGCCATGCACTACACATGGATTTTCGTCCTCTACACGCTGCTGATTTTCTTTTTGTTCTTTCTGCTTCGTTTGGTCGTCAGGAAGGACTGGCTTGCCGGGACCGTCATTGTTTTCATCGGAGCGATCACCAATTCCGGAGGCGACTACGCGTGGGCCACGTTCATCGCATCGGCGGTCATCTGGCTATCGATCTACCTTGTGCTGCGGAGATTTGGACTGGTTGCGCTGGTTACCGGTCTTGTCGTTCAGAATATTCTGGTTGTTTCTCCGGTCACCACGCACTGGTCTCGCTGGTACGCGGCAAATGCCATTGTCGGCATGGCTGTCATCGTCGCGCTCGCCTTGTACGGCTTCTACACAGCACTGGCGGGCCAGGAAATCTTCCCGGGCGCACTCGACTGACAGCAAATCTCTCTCTAGCGAATCTGTTTCTTGCGCTCCCGACGCGCAGTTTACTTCGCCCCGCGCTTCTGCAATTCCTCCGCTACGATCGTCGCGCCCAAATTCTCAATGTCGGTCAACGCTTTGCTGCTCGCCAGCCGCGCTTTCTCCATAAACGAGGAATCCAGTACGAACGCGCAACGATCCACGAACGGGTGGTTGGCGGCCTCAAATGGTTTTCGGGTGCGCCGTGTTGAATTCGCCCGGGCGATTAATTCTTCATACATTTGCAAGTCCGACTGAAAATCGAGAGCGTCGCCGGCGGTCCACTTCATTTGACGGGTCAACGCGGCGAGAAACTTTCGCCGAAAAATCGCCGCATCCTTCCGCAACATGGGCCGCGGTTTGGCCTTGCCGACCGGCGGCGGTTCGTTGCAAACGACATCCAGGCTGCGGGCGCAAATTGCCAGCAGTCCCTCCCGTTGCAAGAGATTCAGCAGATCGCGATAAAGCGCGGCATGCACTTGCAGCGCATGCCGCCCGTTGTCCAGCACGTAGTTGTCGACGAAACGCGGCACAATCCGTTCACGCAGCAGGGTTTCCGGCAAACGCTGAGCCAGCGAGCCCGGCAAGTCCGGCAAAATTGCTTTTTCCTGCACCATACCTAAGGTCATGTTAACAGGACTTGGTTCCCCCGCATTCTCCACTCTTGTTTTCTGCGCAATCATGCGGGGCCCCCGAGCTCGGTTGATGGCCGGACGCGAACGCACTCCGGGGCCCGCTGCAGGTCCTTCGTCCTTCGCCTGGTCCTGGCGTGCAACTTTGCCGGTTCGCTTTTCCGCAAAAAAAAAGGCCCGGCGGAAATCGCGCCGGGCCCAGTGTGAGTTTTGGCCTATTCTTTAGTGAATGGCACTCGTCCCATCGGGATTGACGTCCTTCGCTCCGGCTGCAGGAGGGGGAACAATCGGAGCCACCACGGCATCCTTCTGTAGCGCATGCTCAAGAACTTCATCGAGCGTGCGCACATAGGTGATCTTCATATCGCCGAGAATATCCGGCGTCAGATCCGCTACCGCGTTCGGCTCATTGTCCGCGGGCAAGAGGACATGCGTGATGCCCGCGCGCTTCGCTCCGAGCACCTTCTCTTTGACGCCGCCAATCGGCAGCACCACGCCGGACAGAGTCATTTCACCGGTCATTGCCAGTCTGTGCTTCACCGGTCGCCCGCTGAGCAAGCTAACCAGTGCCGTCACCATCGCCGCGCCAGCCGAAGGTCCATCTTTTGGCACCGCGCCCGACGGCACGTGAATATGCACGTCCTGCTTGCGGAAGAAGTCCGGATCGATGCCATAGCGTTCGCCGTTGGCGCGAACCCACGTCAGCGCCGCGGTCATGGACTCCTGCATCACTTCGCCCAAGTGCCCGGTCATGGTGAACTGCTTGCCGCCGCGCATTTTGGTCGCTTCGATGAAGATGATGTCGCCGCCCACCGGCGTCCACACCAGCCCCACGGCCACTCCAGGCCGCTTGACACGCTCTTCGACTTCCTTTTCGGTGCGGAATTTCGGCACGCCCAGATACTCGCGCACGATTTCCGGCGTAACCGTCATTTTGTCCAGTTTGCCTTCCGCGATTCGGCGAGCCTGCTTGCGCGTAACCGTACCGATTTCGCGTTCGAGGTTGCGCACGCCCGCTTCGCGAGTGAAGCTGTGGATGATCTCGCGCAAAGACTCATCCGTGAACTCCAGTTGCTCGCCGATTTTCAAACCATGCTCGGCGGCCTGCTTGGGGATGAGGTATTTGTGGGCAATGTGCAGCTTTTCCTCACCCGTATAGCCGGGCAGTTCGATGATTTCCATGCGGTCGCGCAGTGGCTCCGGAATCGGATCGAGCCAGTTGGCGGTCGCGATGAAAAGCACCTTTGACAAATCGAACGGCACGTCAAGGTAGTGATCGCGGAATGCGTTGTTTTGTTCCGGGTCGAGTACTTCCATCAGCGCCGACGATGGGTCGCCGCGGAAGTCGCGCCCGAGTTTATCGACCTCGTCCAGCATCATGACCGGGTCGTTGTTCTCAGCGCGCTTCAAGCCCTGGATGATTTGTCCTGGCAGCGCTCCGATGTAGGTCCGGCGATGGCCGCGAATTTCCGCTTCATCATGCATGCCGCCGAGTGCGATGCGCACGAACTTTCGCCCGAGCGCGCGCGCAATGGATTTCCCGAGCGAGGTCTTGCCAACGCCCGGAGGCCCGACAAAGCACAGAATCGGTCCCTTCATTCCCGGTTGCAGTTTTTTCACCGCGAGATAGTCCAGGATGCGCTCTTTTACTTTTTCCAGGTCATAGTGATCTTCATCCAGAATCACTTTGCCCTTCGCGATGTCGATATCTTCGGCACCCGACGATTTTGCCCATGGCAGCGAAGTCATCCATTCCAGGTAGGTCCTAGACACCATGTATTCGGCCGAAGCCGGAGTCATCTTCGACAACCGCTTGATTTCTCGATCGCACTCTTTTTTCGCCTCGGGAGAGAGTCCTGCTTCTTCAACCTTCTTGCGCAGTTCGTCGATCTCCTGAGTGGAGTCTTCGGATTCGCCGAGTTCTTTCTGAATCGCTTTCATCTGCTCGCGCAGCAAGTATTCGCGCTGGTTCTGGCTTACCTGCTCCTGCACCTGGTCATGAATCTTGGAGCGCAGTTCGAGAACTTCCAGCTCCTTGGACAGCTCACGAATCAACGTTTCCAAGCGCTTGCGCACGCTGGGAGTCTCGATCAGCTCCTGGCGCAGCAGGGTGGAAAGGGAGGGCAGGGTCCCGGCGATAAAGTCCGCGAGTCGTCCCGCATCATCGATATTCAGCGCGACCGATTGCAAATCGTCTGAAAGCTGCGGTGAATGGCTTACCACGTCGCGAAACAAGTCCTGCGCGTTGCGCTGCAGGGCTTCCAGCTCCGCATCCATCTCGCCGCCGGTATCTGGTTGCGATTCAATGCGGGCCCGCAGGAACGGTCGCAGGCCGATCAACTCCACGACATTGATGCGTTGCAACCCTTCCAAGAAAATCACCACATTGCCGTTGGGCATCTTTACCGTCTTATGGACTTTTGCCAGCGTCCCTACCTTATGAAGGTCGGCGGCAGACGGGTCCTCGACGCGCGGATCGAGCTGCGCGACCACACCCAACATTTTGTCCTCACCCTGCAGGGCATTTACGAGAGACAAGGAACTCTCGCGGCCCACGGTCAGAGGCAAAACTGCGCCCGGAAACAGGACGGTATCCCGCACAGGAAGAATGGGAAGAACGTCCGGCACAGCGTATTTTTTGTCAGCCATGATTTCCCCTAGTCTAAAGCGCAGCCAACTGCAGTGCCGCGCTGTAGAAATTTAGATGCCCCCTACAGAAAAAAGGTGCACAAGTGAACTATTCGCAGTAATAAAATCTTAGCATTTAACACTCACATCCTAGCACCGGGCCGCTCGACTTGGCAATCCCTCATGGATGTTACCTGTTTTCAATTACTTACTAGCTGATCCGCTTCTTGAACGATACCCTGCCGGGCTTCGGTCCCGATGAGCTTCAGGCGTTCTGCGCCTTCTTTTGGAAATGCTCCTGAATGAACTCTCTGGCCTCGCTCCGTGAATTCACCGTGCCCTCGAGCTGGGCATCCTCGAGGGCCGTCAGAGCCCTGCTGAACTCGGGACCAGCCTGGTAACCCATCTCGAGCAAGTCATTGCCCGTCAGCAGCCGCTGGGGGCGAATCTGCTCGGGTGGCGTCTCGGCCAGCACCTTGCCCACAAATTCGTAGGCATCCAGGTGCCGATGGCTCGATAGACAATCGAGCCGGTGCAGCGCCATGTGCTCGGCAAAGTGCGGCATCCGTACAAATCGTTTCAATGTGGATGCCCGCATCTGGCCGACATCCTTGAATTTCATATGATTATCGACAAGCGCCAGAATTTGTTCGGTTTCTTCATTTGAGAAGCGCATACGGCGGCAAATGGCTTCCGCCATTTTCACGCCAACCGCAACGTGATTGTCGAAGCGAATACGATCTCCGGTCTCAGCCGCCGAACGAAACGTGGGAGGTTTACCAACGTCATGAAGGAGAACGCCCCATGCCAGGGTCGCCGAGCAATCCTTCGGCAAACCTTCCAGCATCAGCAGAGTATGAATCCACACATCGCCTTCCGGGTGATATTGCGGCGGTTGCTCGACACCTTGCATCGCCGCAATTTCCGGAAGCACTTCCGGCAACAAGCCGGTAGCGTCAAGAAATTCAAAACCACGACGGGCGGCGCCTTCCGTCAGGATCTTGGTTAGTTCTTCCCGCACGCGTTCGGCAGAGACTTGGCGAATTTGCGGAGCCAGTTTGTAGGCCGCTTCCGCTGTTTTCTGTTCCAGCACAAACCCGAAGCGGGCGGTAAACCGCACCGCGCGCATCATCCGCAATTTGTCCTCGGCGAAACGCCGCTCCGCCTCGCCGATTGCGCGAATCACTCCGGCCTTTAAATCCGCGCGCCCGTCCACAAAATCCAAAATCTCTTCGGTATCCGGCCGCATCAGCAGACCATTGATCGTAAAATCTCTGCGCAACACGTCTTCTTCCGGGGTGGATGAAAACTCCACAGTGTCCGGATGGCGCCCGTCGGAATAACCAACATCGGAACGGAACGTGGCCACTTCCACCTTCATGCCGTTGCGTGGAATCAAAATTACGCCGAATTGCGCGCCCACCGGCACGCTTTCGGGGAAAAGCTCCATGACCCGTTGCGGTTTTGCGTCAGTCGCGACGTCGTAGTCCGCTGGTTCGCGCCCCAGCAATAGGTCGCGTACACAGCCGCCGACCAGCAGCGCTTGCTGCCCGTTGCGTTGCAACGTTTCGCAAATCGAATTGGCCAGCTCGCGTGGCGTCACATCCTAAGTATGCGCCACTGCGCAAGTGAACGGGAGAGAAGTGTCGAATGGAGTGTTAACGCTTGCCGGAAAAGCCTAGATGCTGCGGAAAACCAGACAAGTGATGTCGTCGGACTGCCGCGTAGCCCCCACGAAATCGTCAACGCGTTTCATGAGAAACTCCAGAGTCTGCTGCGCGGAAATATTAGGAAGAGTGCGAATCGCGGCAAGCCAGCGTCCATTCCCAAACTCTTCTCCTGCCGAGTTAAAAGCTTCGACGACACCATCGGTGAAGAAAATCAGCGAATCGCCGGAACTCAAATGCAGCGTTGCTTTGTCATAGACCACGGTCGGCTCGATGCCCAGCGGTAAACCACCGACATCGAGCTGTTCCGTCGTGTCGTTCGCTCGATGCAGAATCGGGGCATTGTGTCCGGCGTTTACGTAGGTAAAACGCCGCGTCGCTGGTTCAAACTCAGCAATCACCGCGGTGGTAAACCGCAAACCGCCCAAACTGTGGGCACAAGCATAGCGATTCAGCCGCGTGACCAGAATGTCGAGGGAAACTCCTTCGCCGGCAATCGTTCGCAAACTCGCCTGCAGCGTCGCCATAAGCAGTGCCGCCGGAACACTTTTCCCGGCAACATCCGCGATCACGACAAGAAGTTTGCCATCGGGGCCATCGGCGTTCGGGTAGAAAGCGTCGTAATAGTCTCCGGCAACCGAATTTTGCGGGCGTGTTGCAAAGGCAATATCCGCGTTGGGAACCGCCGGGGGGTGCGCGGGAACCAGCCAGGTCTGAATTTCGCGCGCGATCTCCAAATCGCGTTTCATCGTAACTTTATCGGCCAGCTCCAGGGAAAGAAGCAAAAGAAAAAGAACGGCGGCCGCCATTTCGAACCGAAAATCCACCGATGCCCTATCTCCAACTTGGAATTTGACTCCGGAGACAACCAGAAGAACCAGGGCAACCAGCACCAGGACCCGTCGCGCCGGCGACATTTTCAGCAGCAGCGCCCAGAAAAATTGCCGCGCTACGTGGAACGGCCTTCGCCATCGCGGAAGCTTCTGGATCTGCTCCCAATCCACGTCGCGGCCATAAAAACCGTAGCTGGCCCGCGCATCGGCGGCGAATTGCGACCAAAGATCATCAATCTGGCGGCCTTCGCTGATGCGCTGCCAGAAATCGTACAACTGTCCGCCAAAGCGCGCGGATTTCGGCTTCGCTGGGGGTTGCGGAGCAGCGGGAGGGACTGGCGGGCTCATCCACTGGATTATAGGTGAAATCGCGCGATCAAAGCGCTACGCATTGTGGGGCATGAATTGCGGGTGGAACGCACGCCGTTAGTCGTCTTCGCGGCGGAGCGAGCCGCCGAATTGTACCTTCCCAAAACCAAAACGGTCGCGAAGCTGGTCCGTGACGTGAGTGAGTTTTTCCAATTTCGCGCGGCGCTCGGCGTCCAGCAGATCGAGTTGCTCACCACCATGGGTGAGACCGCTGAGGCCCACGCCGAGCAAGCGGACTTTGCGTTTCTTGTCGCGATGCTCGTGAAATAGACTCTGCAACACTTCAAAAATGTCGGCGTCGAGCCGCAGCGGCTCCGGCAGGGTCTTCGAGCGCGTGTAGGTGTCGAACCCGGCGTAACGGATCGTCAAAGTTAGCGTGCGTGCGCCGAGCCCCGCCTCGCGCAACCGCTTGCACGCTTTCTGTGAAAGATGGCTGATCATCGCCAGCATTTCTTCAACATCGCTGGTATCTTCGCCGAACGTATTGTTTTGCGAAATCGATTTTGGCTCGGCGTCGATAACGAATTCATAGGAATCGCCGCCCCGCGATTTACGATAAAGCGCGGTACCCCACTGCCCAAATATTTTCTCAAGGCGCTCCAGAGGCTGAGCTGCGATTTGTTCTACCGACTCGATGCCCAGGGCCCGCAAAGCGCGTTCGGTTACTTCCCCGATGCCGGGGATTTTGCGGACCGGGAGCGGCCCCAGAAACATCTGTTCGCTGCCCGGAGCGACCCACAGCAGCCCGCGCGGCTTGGCCTGCTCGGAAGCCACCTTGGCCACCAACCGCGTTGCCGCCAGCCCGCCAGAGCAGGGCAGCCCGGTTGATCCTGTAATCATCCGCAAGAGGGTGTCAGCCGCGGCCAGCGGAGGCCCATGCAAGCGATTCGTCCCGGAGAGATCGAGATACGCTTCGTCGATTGAGACCATTTCTACCACCGGCGTAAACTTCGCCAGAATCGTCGCGACTTTATCGCTCCACTCTGAATATTTGGCGTGATGTCCGTCGAGAAAAATCGCATGCGGACAAAGTTTGTAGGCTGTGCGCAACGGAATGGCTGACTGTATTCCAAATTTTCGCGCTTCATAGCTGGCGGCAGAAACCACGCCACGCTGGTCCGGCCGGCCGCCCACCACCACCGGTTTCCCTCGCAGCTCCGGCCGTTCCAGAAGCTCCACTGAAACAAAAAAGGCGTCCATATCCACATGTAAAATGGAGGAAACGGCAGCCTCGGCCCGCTCCTCCGGCGGCCCATGGATTGCCCGAAATCGTGCCAAATCCGGCATGGCCAACCCTCACCTGCGAAATGCAGTATCAACTACAACCGGAGTTCCACCACAGGTAGCCGGCGAAAACTGTCGCATACTTTCGACTTTTAAGTTGGATTCATCCGCTGCGGGATCGCTCGATTCAAGAATGCGCAGTCTGGCCCATTTCCCATCCGTTCCGATCATCCCAAAAAAGGTGACAGAAGATTTCAGGGCCGTCGCGCCTTTGCCGGGCAGAGGATGGGGAAGGGCAGGCTCGGGATTGCCGCACCATGCGCGCCAGACGGCTTGGTCCGGCTTCGCGAGCGGCTTGCCTTCTGTAGAGGGATTTTCCTGAAGGGCGGTAACTGAAAAATCTACGGCCAGCTCGCTGCCGTCATACACCTGGATGTGGCGGGGGAAGGTCCTGTCACCGATCGCACTGTATTCGGAGAAATTGTACGTCCGACCGGCAGGTCGGTAATACTCACTGACCAGGCGATCCGCATCTTTGGCAAAGCAGAGTTCTCTGAGCGGGCCTCCGAATTTTATGGTGACACAGCGCAGCGGGAGACCATTTCTCTCCGTCTGCAGAACCTTACCGGTTTTTTCCCGCGTCCACAGACTGAGCCTGCTGGAAAAAGCCAAAGCCTGCAGCAATTGCCAGACGCGCAGCGATTGGTAGTAGGGCTCGCGTGCTTCCCAAATTCCTCCAGCTCCCGCTAGGCGTACCTGGGTGAAATCCGGGGTGCGAACTTCTTCTTTCCACTCGGTGGGAGACATCCACAGCAAGGTGTAGGTTCCTGCTTCATCCGGCGTTCCGGCGCTTTTCGCCAGAAAGCGAGCGATTATTTGGAAGGATTTGCCCCCTGCCGAACGGGCATCGAGGGACTGTGTGTCGCGGAGCAATTTCTTGGCGTCGCTCGGCTGGCAACTGGCAGGCGGGACAGCGCATGCGAGCACCATCAGCGCAGAAAAAACCAAGCATTTCGACGGCAAGGTTGCCATTCCCGGTCCTCAGCTGAATTCTGGCCCATGCCGGTACGGCCCATTGCCCGGCGGGCATCAGAACTCGTTCAGATCATAAGCGTTCGGCGGCGACGACGCGAGGGATGCCGGAGAGGTCGTTGGTGACGGCGGCGCGGGCCCAGGTGGGGGCATCGAGCAGCGGTTGGACGGCCGGGAGACTCTTGTGGCCTAGCTCAAGGACCAAAAGGCCTCCGGACGCGAGACACCGGGCGGCTTGGGTGATTAGCTCGGCGTAGAGTTCGTAGCCTTCTTCGCCGCCGTAGAGAGCGGTAACGGGTTCATGGTCGCGAACTTCGCGAGCCAGAGTATCCATTTCATTGAGGCCAATGTAGGGCGGGTTGCTGACGATCAGGTCGAACTGGCGGGGAGAGCCTTCGAGCAAATTACATTCGATGAACTGAATGCGCTCGCTTACCAGATGGCGCGTCGCGTTGCGTCGGGCTACTGCCAGTGCTGCCGGGGAGATGTCGGTGGCGATGAAATTGGCAGCCGGGAGTTCCGTGGCCAGCGCGACGGCGATGCAGCCCGAGCCGGTGCCGATGTCGGCGACCAAGAGCCCTTCGCCGGTGTTTTTGGGCGGGCGCCCGGCTCGAATTTCTCTCACGGCCAGGCGATCGAGTGCCACTTCAATGAGGTGTTCTGTTTCGGGACGAGGAATGAGCACGTCCGGGGAGACGGCAAAGTCGAGGCTCCAGAATTCCTGTTTGCCGGTTAGATGCTGAACTGGCTCTCCGGCCGCGCGGCGCTGAATGAATTCGAAATATTTCTGTTCTTGCTGCGGGCTGACCTGCTCCTCTGGATGTGAGTAAAGCCAAGTGCGATCGCGCTCCATGGCGTGCAGCAGCAAAAGCTCGGCAGCCAGCGTGTAGGACTCGATGCGGGAGTCGCGCAATTTGCCGATGCCGTGTTTGAGTGCTTCGCGGATGTCCATTTTCTTCCCGTTCGGCTCGAGTGTGCGGCTCGTTCAGATTATTTGCCGGCTTCGCCTAATTCGGCTTGCAGACGTTCAGCTTCGTAGTGCGAAACCAGACCGTCGACGAGCGCTGCGAGCTTGCCGTCCATCACGTCGGTGAGTTGATGGAGGGTCAGTCCGATGCGGTGATCGGTGACGCGGTTTTGCGGAAAGTTGTAGGTGCGGATCTTTTCCGAGCGGTCGCCGGTTTTGATTTGGCCACGGCGTTCGATGGAAAGGGCGGCCCGGCGTTTTTCTTCTTCTTGTTCGTAGAGGCGAGCGCGCAACACGCGCATGGCTTTTGCACGGTTCTTGATTTGCGATTTTTCGTCCTGCTGCGACACGACGAGGCCGCTGGGCAGGTGGGTGATGCGGACGGCGGAATAGGTGGTATTGACGGATTGCCCGCCGGGCCCGGAAGAGCAGAACGTATCGATGCGTAAATCCTTTGCTTCGATTTTGATATCAATTTCATCGGCTTCCGGAAGCACGGCAACGGTGGCGGCCGAAGTATGCACGCGGCCCTGCGTTTCCGTCGCCGGGACGCGCTGAACGCGATGCACGCCGCTTTCATACTTGAGTTTGGAATAGACCTTGTCGCCGTTGATGGCAATAACCATGTCTTTGATTCCGCCGAGCGATGAAGCGGAGCTTTCCATGACTTCCACTTTCCAGCCGAGTGTTTCCGCATAACGCGAATACATGCGGAAAAGTTCCCCGGCGAAAAGGGCGGCTTCATCGCCGCCGGTACCGGCGCGAATTTCGACGATTACGCTCTTCTCATCGTTGGGATCTTTCGGCAACAGCAATACTTTCAGTTCGTGTTCGATGACTTCCTTTTTGCCGAGAAGCTCGCGTTCTTCTTCATAGGCCATCTGCTTCATTTCGGCATCATCGGCTTCCAGGGTCATCTGGTGCGCGCCCGCCAGTTCCTTTTCGATCTGCTTGAACTGGCGGTGTTTTTCGACGATTTGCTGCAATTCAGCGTGCTGCTTGGCGACTTTTTGAAATTTCGCCGAGTCGGTAACGAGTTCCGCGGTGGAGAGCTCCTGGGTCAGTTCGTCGTAGCGGGTTCCGAGCTGGTCGAGTTTTTCCGAGAGTGTGAACGTAGCCATGGACATCCTTTTCTGGACAGAGAATTCGAAAATGCGAAACTCCAAATTGACAACCGAATTTGCAGAATGATTGATACGGCTCTGGGACCAGAGCGACAGGAGGGATCGCTAATAGAAAGAAGTGTACATAGCTACATATCCCAGAATAGCGTCAAATTTGCCTGCGTGCAAATGAGGCGGGTTCGCGAGGTTGCTCCGGGATTGGGCGATATACTACGATGCTGCCGGGCGTGGTTTTTTCGCCCGCGACGGGACGCGATGAGCGATACGGGACAAACGATTCTGGGAGCAAGCGCTGAGCCTGCGCGGGACGCTTCGCGCGCGGCGGAGTCGGGATTCCTGTGGGACTTCTGGTATCCGGCGCTGCGCAGTTCGCAGATTACCGGACAGAAACTGGTTACCGCGATGCTGCTCGAAGTGCCGCTGGTGCTGGGCAGGACCTCTGACGGAAAAGCCTTTGCGATGCGCGATTCCTGTCCCCATCGCGGGATTCCGCTTTCCTATGGACGTTTTGACGGACAAGCCGTCGAGTGCAGCTATCACGGCTGGAAATTCGATGCGTGCAGCGGGCGTTGCACGGAAATTCCTTCGCTGACAGATCAAGACAAGCTGAAAGTGGAACGGATCTTCGCTGGACATTTTCCGTGCGAAGAGCGGGACGGCTACGTTTGGGTTTACATGAACGCTCCCGGCACGCGCTTGCCGGACGCCATTCCGGAAGCGCCGCGGCTGCCGGTTTTCAGCGACAAATATAAAATTACGCATCTGGCCTGCGACCTGCCCTGCCATGTGGATCACGGGATCATCGGATTGATGGATCCGGCACACGGGCCGTTTGTGCATCAATCGTGGTACTGGCGGAGCCGGCACAGCATTCACGAGAAAGAAAAGAAATTTGAACCGATCGCTCATGGATTTCGCATGAGCAAGCACGAACCTTCCTCCAACAGCGCGCCCTACAAGATTTTGCGTTATTTTTCCGGGTCGGACACCACGACGATGATTGATTTTGTCCTGCCCAACATGCGATTTGAAGAGATTCGCAGCGGACGGTTGTGGTTTTCCAGCCGGACGACCGTGACTCCGGTGCGGCGCGACTTGTGCCGGATTGATTTTGTGGCGGCGTGGAATATTGTTCTGCCGATTTTTCTGTTTCGCGTGTTTGCCAGCAAGTTTCTGCGGCAGGATCAGGAAACGATGATCCAGCAGGCAGAAGGGTTGCGGCATGATCCGAAATTGATGTTGATTGATGATGCCGATCGTCCGGCGAAGTGGTATTTCGCGTTGAAAGCGAATCTGCTCGAGGCCCGGCGAACCGGCGTCGCGCCGGCCCATCCCCTGCCCGGACCAGTGACCCTGCACTGGAGATCGTGAAGTTGTTGCCAAGTCAGCTGGAATCGTCTGTCGCCATCCCCCTCATCCCTCCGGCAAGAACCGACGAGCGCACCGCACGCTTGCGATGCCCCTTGTCGCGCGCGCGAGAGACGAGAGGAAAAATAGGTTTCACCTGTTGCCGTCCTGGCCGGGGCTGGATCAGCGGAGACTGGCGAGGCTGAAACTAGCCACGACTTGCTGGTTGTTGGTGGTGTCGATGACCACGTCGGCGTCGTCAGAAGCGGCGATCGATTCGGCGTCGAAGTACAGGGTGACGACGGCTCCTGTGAGATTACTGTTGACGCCATCGGCCGAAGCAAAGCTGGCCTGGCCTTCCATGCGTACTGGAGGGATGGCCTGGTCCTTCTGGAAGACGCGATAACTGAAATCGCGCCAAAAATCGGACGAGCGTAGTTGATAACCTGTGGGGGAGCCGGAGCGGGAATTGGTTGGCTTCTCGATCAGAAAGCTGTAGTTGGCCGTGAATTCGATCGTGATGACGACGCGGACAATGCTGCCATGCTTTCTGTACTCCTGGAGGGCGTCCTGGGCGCTGCCGCCCAGCTGGTTCTGGCGGGAGAGTTCGACGGCGTTGGCGTAAGGGGTGAAGAACGAGACGTAGGAGATGTACGGACCGGATTCAGGTGGCGCAAGATGCTGGATATATTTGTTGAGGAAGTTAGCGGTCGTTTCGTCGCGCCGCTGGCCGAGGAAGTAAGCCTCCCGGACGGCTTCATCAGAGAGTGGATGATCGAAGGCCAAGCCGGAAGAGAGGGTGAAGACGGTCGCGGCGAGGACCGCAAAGCAAGAGCGCAGGAAAGCGGGCATGGGAAACCACCTGGCAACTTAGATGAGCGGTTGGGGCTGCGCGTTTCAGCCGTTGCGGGCGCCCTGGACGCCGGTGACGCAATTGCCGATGGCTCTTACCGCCGATGGCTCTTAGATCTTGCGGTTTAGAGTCGCTCTGCTTTGGCGGATTGCGAATCAAATGCGGCGGATGACGTTGGGGAAGTCGAGCCAGACCTTGACGCCGCAGAAGTGGGAACCTTCGGTGCAGATGGGGGTGGTGATATTGGCGCGCAGGTGGCAGGGCGGGCCAATATAGCGAGAGAGTTCGGGCTGGACTTCACGGAGTTGGCTGACTTCGTCCATGGAAGCCGCGTAGATTTCTTCTTGCGCGTTGAAGCAGGTGCGCATGGTCCATTTGTGGAGGAGGTGCAGGAGGGAACCGGTCTCGACGAGGCGGATGGATTTGGCGTTGGGCAATAGATAGAGCGCGATTTCCGGGGAGACGCCGCGATCGAGGAGCTCGTTTTTGGCGGTCCAGGCATCCTGCATGGCGCGATCATAGACTTCCAGGGCGCGGGGATTGTCTCGCAGGAGCTGCGGGGTAATGTAGTCGGGGGCGCGCGTGTCGGCTAGCGTAAGGAGTGGCCGGGAGCCGGGAACCATGCGGTGGCGCTGGTCTTGGCTGTCGGCGGTGTGGCTGATTTTTTTGGCAAACGTGTAGCTCGCGTGCTGCAGGGCGCGCATTTGCGGAGCGTGAACGCCGACGTTCAGCGTTTCCAGGCGGTAGAGATTCCTCGCAGGATTCAGGAGACGGTCGATGGCCTCGCCATTGCTGCACTGAGCTTCGGTTAGGCCGACCACGGCGCGATAGGATTCGGCCATTACTCTTGCGGCGCTCGGAGAATAGTCGACGAGTTTGGAAGTTTTGCCTGCCAGCTTCGCATCGAACTCGCGAGCGAAGTCTTCCCCCGCCGAGGCTACAGGCGTGACATCTTTGAATTCGGGAATTTCATCGAGCGGCTGGGTGCCGAAACGGTCGAAGAATTGAGCATCGATCTCTCGTACGTGAGCGACCATGGCGCCGATGACGGCGCGCGTCTCACTCGGCGTGTCGGATGCGGCGCTCATGCGCCAGAGGCGGTGAAGGACGATGCCGGAGATGGTGTGGACCATGGTGGTAAAGGCTGCGACGGGGAGAACGTAACGCGCGATTTCGATGGCGCGTTTTTCGGCGGAACGTTCGATTTTCTGTACGCGCTTGGGATTGGACATGGGTCCAAGGTGCCAGATGTCGCCTAGGATGGCGCGGGTGTCGCCGACCAGAAGCGTCGAGAGTTCGCGATAGGAGTTCCAGGCCCGCGCGATGGCTTGTTCGTAGATTTCTTTGCATTGTGCATTGAAATAGAGATCGACGGGGGGGACGTAGGCTTGCACCCGATCCATGCGAACGTATCGCTGGCTTTGCTGCTCGGAATTGTAGAAAGGATGCGCGTGCAGGAAGGACCAGACAAACTGGCGACTGATATTTTCCAGTCCGAACTCGAACGTGGCGTGTTGAAATACGGTGTGATGGCCGCTGTAGAAGGTGGCCGCGCCGATGTTGAGGCGCTGCTTGTCGGTGATTTCTTCCGGCGTGATGAGCTGCTGGGCGTAGCAGGTGCGGGCGGCGGCGATGGCGGAGTCAAAGGGGTGGTTGAAGTGGTTCCGAAGAGTGACGCGTGGCGCGGCGGTTTCGACGAGTGAGCCGGAAGGTGCGCCTTCGAACATGCGGGATTGGGTAGCCACGTTGGATTTGTATTTTACACGGAAGAGGCGAAGTTGACAGTCGACAGTTGGAAGCAGCCACTTTTGCACAGAGGGCGCCGAGCGAACAGGAACCCTCGTGAGCAAGAAAAAGGGACGGGCTTTGGGGCCCGTCCCGAGTGGAGAATTTTACGAAGATGCGAGTTACTTTTTGGCGGCGGCTTCTTTTTTCGCAGCAGCGTCGGCGTACTTCTTGGTGAAGCGTTCGACGCGGCCGGCGGTGTCGATCAGCTTTTGTTTGCCGGTGAAGAAAGGATGGCAGTTGGAGCAGATTTCGACTTTGAGAGTGTCACCTTTGATAGTTGAGCGCGTGGGGAAGTTGTTGCCGCAGGCGCAGTGCACGTTTACCTGGTGATAGTCAGGATGAATTCCGGGTTTCATTGGTGAGGCTCCAGTCTGTCGCGTCCGGTCTGCACGGCTTACCGGACAAGGTCACGGTACTACAGCCGCGTCGCTAGGTCGCGAGGCAATTGGTAATTATACGGGAAGAGTCGACATCTGCCAAGCCAAGGCGGTGCAGAGGTACAGTTTCAGCGGAAACCAAAAATTGCGCACAGAATGGAGGAAATGAAGACAATGGCCAATTCAATGGCCCCGTTATTCTGATGAGTTTGATTCTTTTGGGCGTCGGACTCTTCATTCTGAAAATCCGACACAAACCCTCGGGATACGTAAAGAAAAGGAATCCCCAGCCACCCACCCAGGCAACACTTAAGGCGTAACTCTGAGCCTGTGAGATCATGCCATCGCCTCAGTGTGCATACTGACCAATAATCCCACCAACTCCTCTCGTTCTTTTCTGAGATTTCTTTCATCACAGAGGCTGAATGTCAACCTGAGGACCGCAATCGAACTGTGGGCCAGCCAACTTGATCTCCGGCAACGGCGCCATTAGACGTTGGGGCTGGTTGGAGCGATGGCCGAAATCCCGCCGTCAGGAAACAAAGGCACACCCAATCCGGTAGGCACCTTGCGGCATGGTTTGTGTCCATACAGGTTTCAAGTACACGCGCACCGGCGGAAGAATCGGAACGTGAAGAATAGCGAGGAGACTTTCCGGGAATGGTTCGACGGCATCCAATTCAAGAGCTACCCCACCAAAACCTAGATCGAGAACCCGGGCACGCTTTGCGCCCTGATCGCCAAGGACGGCATAGGCGTTCGTACCTGTCATAGACACGCGTTCGGCTTTGCGTTCGACGGTGAAGACGCGGGCGGCGGGAATTTGGGGATCCGCTGAAATGCCTGCCGCGGTGACGGAGGCGTCCGCGGTTGTCGTGGCTTCCGCTTTGTCCGGACTGCGCTTGGCTTCAAGGGAAAGGGCTTTTGCTGGAGAAGCGGCGCGTTCTGCGGAAGTTCGAACGGCTGCCGGAGGCGGCGAATCAGCCGGACGCGAGGGCTCTCCGCGGAAAGTACCGCCTGCGGTCTTGTTGTGATTGGCATGTTTCAAGCGATAGAGTCGCTCGTCCGCGACACGGATCAACTGGTCCGCTTGTTCGCCGTCCAGCGGAAAGTTAGCGACGCCATGGTCCATGCTGACCGAGACGCTGAGTTGCATGGGCCGCAGTTGCTCTTCGAATACGGTTTCCACGCGGCGACTTAGAGCAAGGGCTTGCGCCGCGTCTGTTTGCGGCAACAGCAAAGCGAATTCATCGCCGCCAATGCGAAAAGCCGAGTCTGAAGTTCGCAGCGCTTTT
The DNA here is from genome assembly GCA_035317965.1 of Saccharimonadales bacterium (SeqCode). Taxonomy (GTDB): domain Bacteria; phylum Acidobacteriota; class Terriglobia; order Acidiferrales; family UBA7541; genus Acidiferrum. The sequence continues at coordinate 18,776 of DATHFT010000027.1, forward strand.
TTTAGCGTAACGGCCACCGCGCGCAATACATCATCCCCGCGGGGATGGCCGTGCTTGTCATTTACTTCCTTAAAGCGATGCATGTCGAGAATAACGAGGCCGAGCGGAAGGTTGTAGCGGCGCGCGCGATTTAATTCTTTTTCAAAGGATTCTGCAAATATGCGGCGATTGTATAGACCGGTCAGCGGATCGGTGACCGCGTTGAATTGCAGTTTTTTGAGTTCGTCGTATTCGATGATGATCGGAACGCGGAACAGCCCGGCTGAGGACAGCACATCCATGAGGGCAGTTTTTAGAGAAACCTGGCGCCCCAGGTGTTCGCCGAGCTCGCGACGCCGTGTCAGCATCTCGTCCCAAAGTTGATTGCACTGGCTTTCGCGCAAATCAAGATGGGTGATCGTTCGAAAATAGCGCTGGAGGAATTGACCTCGAGCGGGAAGATCCAGAGATTCCAGCGTGTCCGCCAGAAGCTCAAGATATGAATCTTCCATGGGCAAGCGCGCAGGCGCAGAAGCGCCGGGGTTGGGCATAAACGAAATATACCTGTCTCGCCTATCCCCGCGGGGTTTGGGGAAAGCACTGGGAGCTTTCTCACATGCTATGGGAGCAAGCTGAAGTCCAATCGACTTCAGGCAGGACTCGCCTGGCAACAAATGGGACCGGAGCCGAATTGCGGGTTATCTTATTACAAAAAAAGAGCATAGAGTCAATGGAGGACGGGAAGGCCGGAAGGTTGCGTCAAGCCGATGTAACAAAAATACCCAATGGCTTGGGTCAAGGTCTAAAAAAGTGCCGCGATTTACTCAAGCGAGCGGAGAAATTCCAGACCAAAGAGGCGAAGCTCCCCCACGGCGTCCTGTCGAAGCACTTTGGCCGTAATGGGAGGAGTTTCACTCGGAACGAAACTTGATGATGAGGCGGGGGCCGGGGCTGGGATTGTTAGATGAATGATCTGGTCCGGGCGAAGGATCCGGGTTGAAGCGATACAGGCTCCGTTGGCACTAATGTTTACGGTGCGAGTGAGCTCAATAAATTCGGAACCAGATGCGTCAATGGCCCGCAGAAAAACCGGGACTTGGAGGCGAATACGGGGTGATCGGCGGCGCTGAACTATTTCCATTGGCCGACCATCCTTAAGCAGCTGGGTTTCCATAAGGGCTCGTAGTACCGGAGAACTAGTACGATTTGAGCAGATTGAATGCCATATTCTAAGAGGATATTAAATGTTTAACCCACTGCATATAAAGGCTTTATAGAGAGCCTTTTGCTGGCAACGCACGGCGGACGAGCGAGGGTGGCAAGGTTGTCACTTTTCTTTCCTGAAATGTGCAAATGGAGCGCATTTACCATTGACACTCAGAGACAGGCTTTGCGAGGATTGAGGTTTGCGATGGGAAAATATTTGCCACTCTGAAAATGTGGCGGGGAATTCGATGACTGGTAGTGTATTTCAACCGAAATCGGCCGATGGAACGACTGAAGGCTTGCCGTTGGCCTTCGTCAGCGGACTCCTCGACTACGCTGATGGGCCCCTCGTGGTGCTGGAGCGCGATGGCCGAGTGCTGCTGGTTAACCAGCGGGGAAAGAAATACTTAGAGCCCAGTGATGGGAACGAATCGCCAGGGGTAAATTTTTTCCGCGATGTTTTAAGGACCGATCCTGAAGAGATTTTCCGGCAAATCGAAGGCGGAAAAAGCGAAGTGGAACAGGAATTCGCGTTTGGCAGCGAGCAATGCCACGTGCGGATTCAATGGATGCCGGATGCGGATTGGCTGGTGGTGCACTTTATCGCACCGACGCTCGTATCGGAGCGAGAAGCGTCCGCGCAGTTAACGGTGCAGGAATTACTGCAAGAGCGCGAGATTACCTACCGGAATCTGCTGGCCGCCTATTTGAAACTGCAGGAAGTGAATCGCCAGAAAACAGTATTTCTTGCCTCGGCTGCGCACGAGCTAAAAACGCCGCTAGCGGTGATTAAAGGCTATTACGATTTGCTGCTGACGGGTTCTCTTGGACGGCTAACCGACAAGCAGCGGGACATTCTCGAAGAGTCGAAAGAAAGTTGCGAAAGACTGGTGCGATTGGTTTCGATGTTTCTCAACTATTCCGCGCTGGAGAGCGGCAAACTGGTCTTGCAGTTGCGCGAAAACGATTTGCGCGACTGCCTGGATGAAGTGGCCAAGCGGTGGTCGGAAGCGTTTCAACGAAAAGGCGTGAGGCTGGAAACGCACTTCGATCCTTCGATTCCCACATTTCGATTCGACTACCAGAAGGTGCAACAAGCGGCCGCCAATCTGCTGGACAACTCCTTGAAGCATACGCCGTCCGGGGGCGGAGTGACGTTGCGCGCGATGCCGCATTTTTGGGATCGCCGGGTGGCCCAGGAGACGCCGATCGAAGAGCGACGAAGATTCCGTTTGCCAAGGCCGAACAGCGTCGAAGTTGTGGTGTCGGACTCGGGGCCGGGAATTGCAGCAGAGCATCATCAGGAAATATTTGAAGATTTTGTGCGGGTGGACCGCAACACATCGGGAATGGGATTGGGACTAGCCATTGCGAAACGTTTGATTCAAGCACATCGCGGCAAAATCTGGGTGGAAAGCGAATTGCGAAAAGGCAGCACCTTCACATTTTTGTTGCCGATGGATCAGAGGTAGCCGCACCGGCAAGAAAGTTTTAGGAGATGGATCAATGGCAACAAAAGAAAAAATCCTGGTTGTAGACGACGAACCGAGCATACGGAAGTATTTACAGACGCTGCTGGAAGTCGAAGGCTTCGATGTGGAGGCCGTGAGCTCCGGACGTGAGGCCATAGCCAAGGTGAATACCGGCGATCGCCCGGACTTCATCATTCTGGACGTGCTGATGCCGGAATTGAGCGGTATCGATACGCTTAAGGAATTGATGCAGATCGACCGAACGCTAAACGTAATCATGCTTTCGTGCTCGAACGAAGTAGGGACGGTGGTCGAAGCGATTCGGATTGGCGCACACGATTACTTGACCAAACCGTTTGAGAAGACCGAACTGGATGCGGCTATGTTGAAGTCGCGGCAGAAAAAGCAACTGGTTACGGAAAACCAGGCGCTGCGCGATTACTGCGACCAGGTGACCGAAGATCTGAGTTTTCTGGCAGCGAGTCCCCAGATGGTACGCATCCGCCAGCAGATCTTGCAGATTGCGCCGGTCGATGTGCCGGTCTTTATTTGCGGAGAGAGCGGAGTCGGCAAAGAAGTTGTCTCGCGGATGATTCACTTGCGTTCGAAGCGGCGCAATCAGCCGTTTATAAAAGTGAATTGCGCCGCTTTGCCGGGTGAACTGCTGGAGTCTGAACTTTTCGGGTTTGAGCAGGGAGCGTTTACCGGAGCCTTGCGCAGCAAGCCGGGTAAGTTTGAGATGGCCAACAAAGGCACAATCTTCCTGGATGAAATCGCGGAAATGAGCCCGCACCTGCAAGCGAAGCTCCTGCATGTGCTGCAGGATCATCAATACTCGCGATTGGGCGGACGGCACCTTGTGGAAACCGATGTTCGCGTCCTGGCCGCCACCAACGTGGACGTCCACGAAGCGATGAAGACCGGACGTTTTCGCGAAGATCTTTACTATCGTTTGAACGTTCTTTCCATTCTGGTTCCGCCCCTGCGCGAGCGCACGGCGGAGATTCCTCTTTTGTTCAAGCACTTCCTGGAAAAATACAGCGAGAAATTCGGAAAGACACCACCCGCGCCGTCGAAGTATATGCTGGACGCGGCAATCAACTATCCATGGCCCGGAAATTTGCGAGAACTCGAGAACTTTGTAAAGCGGTATGTGATTCTGGAAGACGATGAAGGCAGCTTGCGCGAACTGGTGGAGATGGGGTCGACCCGGCAGAGAACTTCGCCGCGCGCCGAAGCACCTCCTCCCCGCGAGCAAGGTTTGAAGGCCTTGGTTCGCGGCCTGAAGGACGAAGCGGAAATGGAAGCGATTGCTGACGCACTCGAGAAGACGCGTTGGTGCCGGAAGGATGCGGCGAAAATGCTCGGCATCAGCTATAAAGCCCTTCTATATAAGATGAGGCAATTCAACCTGGACACGCCGCGGACCAAGAACACCGCAGCCCCCAAAGTGGCCCCCCCGGAATTGCTGGCAGGGAGCCTGAAGGAGTAGGCCGTGTCGACAAGGTTCCGTCTCAGGGCCCCCGGGCCATGACAGTCTAAGGAGAAAGTTCCCGGTATTTTGTATATTGTTACGGTGAAGGTTGCTGTATCTTCCCAAGAGGAATACCGCGACGCAAACAGGGCGGCACGCGCTACTAGCAGTTTTTTTCCGGGCGGGCGACTGGCGTTGCGGGATTGCCAAGCCGGAATGAGGAGCGCGGGACAAATTGTCCAGGGTGGGGCTACCCGATCGGCGATAGTGGATGCAATTGATCGAATTTTGCAGTATTGAATAGGAACGTGCGATCCAGTTGGTGCGGATTACGGAGGGTGGCGAACGATGGGGGCAATGACTGAACGTCGTACGGCTCGACGCTACGATTTATCGCTACCGATTATTATCAGAGTTCCCGCCGAACGCGTTGCCGATACCCAGAAAGGAAAAACCCGCGATATTTCGACGCGCGGTTTGTACTTTGTCCTCGACCAGGATTTGGAGGCAGGATCAGAACTGGATATCACCTTGACCTTGCCAGCCGAAATTACCCATGGAACGGAAGTGTTTGTGCGAGCGCTTGGCAAAGTGGTGCGGGTAGAGAGACGTGCCGAAGACGGCATTCCGCAGATGGGAGTAGCAGCGGTCATCGAACGGTATGACATTATTCGGGGTGAATCGGCCAAGGCCTGAGGGCCTGGTTTTGCCCTAAAGTGACTGTTTTTGTCAGAATGGGCCACGCAGTTGTGGAGAAATAGTTCCTAAAATTACGGCATTTTCTTTCTTCTTACTCCCCTGTGGGAAACCGGTACTCGACCGCCAGGGGCCATCCCGTTTTGTCCCAAACCAGCGTAAGTGAATGCAGCTAAAGGGGTAATTGCAAGTCGGCCGGTTTTGACGGAAACCTGCTCATTGGCCTTTCATGTGCATCCATGAGTTCAGACGCCTCGGCGGACTCATGCCATCAGAAAATTCCACGACGAATGGCCGGCCCAGGTCGGCAGTTTCGCTGCCGCCTGACGCTGTCCTTTTCGGGCAGTGTAGGGCCATGGCCGAAGTACGCCAAAAGGCCGAAAAAATATGCCAAACCAATGTTTCTTTGCTGATCAGCGGAGACGGGGGAACGGGCAAAGAAGCCATGGCGCGATGGATTCATGCGCATTCGCCTGCCCTGCAAGGGCAGTTTGTGAAAGTAAACTGCGCGGCGATTCCGGGTACGTTACTGGAGAGCGAACTTTTCGGTTATGAACGAGGTGCTTTTACCGGAGCGCAAACTGCAAAACCTGGCCGTGTCGAACTGGCCTGTGGCGGAACTCTTTTCCTCGATGAGATTTCCGATCTGGATACCGGGTTACAGAGCAAATTACTCCATTTTTTACAGAACGGCACGTTTTCAAGATTGGGTGAGACGACGGAACGAAAAACGGATGCACGGCTCATTTGCACGACGAACAAGAATTTGCAGGAAGAAATCGACGGCGGAAGGTTCCGCGCGGACCTCTATTATCGCATCAGTGTTGTGACACTGCATCTGCCCAAATTGAACGAAAGACGGGAAGACATTCCCGTGCTGGCAGACTATCTGTTGAAAGAGTATGAAAACCAGTTTGGTAAGTCAGCAGAAGCGCTAAGCAAGGAATTCCTGACCTACTTGAAGAGCCGAGAATGGCCCGGAAATCTAAGGGAGCTATCGAATGGGATCGCGCGGTACGTTCTGATCGGCGCGGAAGGAATTTTTTCGCAAGCAGAGGAACCTAAACGAGCGCTCCCGTCAGACCGAGTTTCCCTGAGCCGCGGCGTGCCGCTAAAAAACATCGCCAAAGCAGCAATTCGCGAAATGGAACACAATGTCATTCTGGAAGCGCTGCGGGCCAACCAGTGGAATCGCCGAAAAACCGCACAGTCTTTAAAAATAAGCTATCGCGCATTGATCTATAAAATTCGTGATTCCGGGCTGACGCAACGAAAATCCCGCGCAAGTGTTTCCAAGACAGACCCCAGCGCCAGTACAGGGTCAGCCAACGGGCTTCTCGGAAAGTGATTCCAGGCCCACCCGACCACCTTGCAGAACTAAATTAACCTGCTTATAATCAATTAGTTAAAAGTATTCCCGCCGGAACGACCCGCCCTTCTCAAAAATCACTGTACAAGAGGACAGTAACGACCCCAGACCGTGCTCCTGCCCTCTTTTGGTTCCTCTGTCCAGTTTCGCAAGTCCCAGTACCCCAGTAGCCTAACTGTGCGTCGGGGAACCGGCCATCCGATCTATTTGGATCGGGGCACTGGGGGAAATAATGCGGAAGTTAGCTCAATTTGAAGCGGTGAAGAACAAGAACCGCTACCAGTTTTTGCCTGTTCTCCTGCTGATGATAGTTTGCAGCGTTGCACTCGCGGGCTGCGTCGGACTCGCCGGCGGAAATACGCCAGGGAACACGCCGGGGTCAGGCGATGTGGCCATCACCGGAGCGCAAGCCAGTGTTGCGACGAACACTAGCTTTCACGTCGGATGGACCACCAATGTGCCGGCATCAACGCAGGCGGAATTCGGCACAACGGCAGCTTACGGTGCTTCGACCACCGCGGATCCTACGATGGTCACCACGCACCAGGTCATGATTTCGAATTTGAAGACCGGTACGCTTTACCACTTTCGGGTTCATTCAACAGACGCGCAGGGCGCGTCCGCCGTCAGTGCTGACATGACGTTTGCAACAACGGGAGACACCGTTTCGCCGACCGTCTCCATCGCGTCGCCGGCAGCGGGGGCCACACTTTCTGGAACGGCAACAATCACGGCCAATGCTTCCGACAACGTCGGAGTGGCGAGCATTCAATTTAAGATAGACGGCGCAAACGTTGGATCAGCCGTAACAGCAGCACCGTTCTCGTATTCTCTAAACACCAGCGGACTATCGAACGGCAATCACGTTGCAGCCGCAGTGGCCAAAGACGCCGCCGGAAACAGCACTACCAGCGCATCGGTATCTTTCAAGGTCGACAACTCGACTTCCGACAAGACGGCGCCGACGGTGGCCATCAGCTCGCCAGCCAGCAATGCGACGGTTTCTGCAACCATCACGATTAGCGCCAGCGCGTCCGACAATGTGGGAGTAGCCGGCGTGCAGTTCAAGCTGGACGGCAACAATTTTGGCGCAGAAGACACCGCCTCGCCCTATAGCGTTTCGTTAAACACGGCCACCATCGCCAATGGCAATCACACCTTGACGGCAGTTGCGCATGACGCGGCGAACAACGCGACCACAAGCGCGGCTGTGATCATCAAGGTGAGCAACACGACGCCGGACAAAACCGCACCGACCGTTGCTCTTTCATCGCCTGCCAACAGCGCCACGGTAAAGAACACCGTTACCGTAACGGCCGCGGCCGCCGACAACACGGGAGTTGCGAGCCTGCAATTCCAGTTGGATGGCGCAAACGTTGGTTCGACATTAACGGCAGCGCCTTACAGCATGTCGTGGGATACGACGAAATCCACCAAGGGCACGCACACTTTGCGGGCAATTGCCAAGGACGCGGCCGGGAATTCGACGACCAGCGCCAGCGTGACGGTCACCGTAAGCAATACGGCTGCTGCTGATACGACCGCTCCGACAGTTTCCATCGCAACGCCGGCCAATGGTTCGACAGTTGCGGGTACGGTAACCGTCTCGGCGAACGCTGCGGACAACGTGGGCGTGGCAAGCGTTCAGTTCCAGCTGGATGGTGCGAATGCTGGCGCTGCGGACACGGGTTCCCCCTACAGCTATTCCTGGGATACGACGAAATCGACCAAAGGTTCGCATACCCTGCGAGCGATTGCCAAAGATGCGGCAGGAAATACGACAACCAGTGCCAGCGTGACGGTGACGGTAAGTAACGCCCCGACGACCGACACGACAGCGCCGTCCGTTCCAACAGGAGTGACGGCGAGCGCATCTTCCAGTTCGCAAATCAACCTTACCTGGAATTCTTCGACTGACAACGTTGGTGTGAGCGGCTACCGGATTTATCGCGGCGGATCGCAGATTGCGACGTCCACGAGCAGCTCCTACCAGGACAGCGGCTTGAGCGCTTCTACGGCCTACGCGTACACGGTTTCCGCAACCGACGCTGCCGGTAACGTTTCGGCACAATCGGGTGCAGCTTCAGCTACGACACAAGCCGCTCAATCAGGTGGCGGAGGCGGGAGCGGAATTCCGTCGGCGCTCGGCTGGTTCCAGATACCCAACACGAAGATGGAAGCGGTCTGCCCGAACCTGGCAGCACTCAACGCCTCGACCGGTTGCGCAGCGGTTATCTCCGGATGGAGCAGCGGTCTGGCTGACACCAAGCGCAACAGACTGCTCTTCTTTGGCGGCGGTCACTCGGACTATGCCGGCAACGAAGTCTATTCACTGGACTTGAACACGTTGACGATGAACCGGTTGACGAATCCGAGCTTGCCGGCAGTTGAATGCGTCTCCGGATTGACCAACCCGGTGGCCCCGAATTCACGGCACACCTACGCAGGCGTGTCGTACATTCCATCGGCTGACCAAGTCTTCCTTTTCGCCGGAGCCGTCTATCGAGGATCGAATGGTTGCCAGCCGAGCCCCGACCCGCTTTATGTGGGTTATGGCGGGCGCTTGAGCGATACTTGGACGATGGATGTCAATTCGAAAACCTGGAAGCGCAGGGATCCTTTGACAACGTCGGTCCGTCCGGTCAATGGAGTTTCCGGATTGGGTGAAGGCGTTGTTTCGGACTACGATCCAGTCACCGACCGCGTGATTGTCAGCGACGATGTGAATTGGTATTCATACAACCAGGCCGCCAATACGTACACGCTGCTGAACTCCGGATATCAGAACATCAACTATCAGCAGAACGGTGTCATCGATCCAGTGCGGCGCCTCTTCTTCACCTTCGGTGGGCATCAGCTGCTGGCCTATGACCTGAAGACCAACAAGATTTCGGAATGGACATCACAAGTCACAGGTTGCGATGCGCTCGTGACGAACAACTATCCCGGTTTGGCATATGACCCCATCCAAAAGAAGATTGTGGGCTGGTCGGGTGGGAACACCGTGTACGTGTTCGACCCAGACGCCAAGAGCTGCCAAGCGGTGACCTACCCGAACGGTCCTAACGTGCCGCAGACCGAGGAAGGTACGTTTGGCCGATTCCGCTACTTCCCGGCGCTGGGAGTATTCGCCCTGGTGAACGATTACGAACAAAACGCGTTCACGCTGCGACTCACGGCAGGGAACGGAACAGGGTCCGGCAGCCTGGTTATCTCGGCGGTGAGCACCGCGGCAATCTCGACGTCATCATTCACGGCGAATTGGACGACGAGCGCCGCAGGCACCTCACAGCTGGACTACGGAACAACAACCAGCTATGGAACTACAACCGCGATCAACAGCAGCCTGGTAACAAGCCATGCGATAACGATCAGCGGACTGCAGTCCGGCACGCTGTATCACTATCGCGTACGTTCGAAAGACGCCAGCGGCACGGAAACAGTGAGCAACGATTTTGCCGTATCGACCAACACCACGGCAGACGCGACTCCGCCGACGGTCTCGCTGACCTCTCCCGGCACCGGCTCGACAGTGAGCGGCCCGGTAACTCTGACAGCGACCGCAACCGACAACGTTGCTGTGGCTGGCGTACAGTTCCTGCTGGACGGAAACAATGCGGGATCGGAACGGACCTCATCGCCATATTCAATGGCTTGGGATTCGGCCACCTCCGTGAACGGTTCACATACGATTGCGGCACGGGCGCGCGATGCGGCCGGAAACATGACTACATCGACGGCTTCCACCATCACCGTCAGCAACACCACCCAGACCAACAACGGAACCGCTGACTTCAATTCCCGTTGCCAGGCTACGGGAGTGACGCTGTGTGAAGGGTTTGACGATGCGGCCGATTTCACACCGAACAAATTCCTGTATCCCAACTATTCAGGCGTATACAAAGGCACGATGGACACTACCAACACGGCTTCAGGAGCGGGATCGCTGAAATTTGAAATCGATCCATTCACCGGTGCGAACAATGCGGGCTATTGGACGCAATCGTTCGGCCAGGACTTTGGCGAAGGCACGACATTCTATGTCCAGTTCCGCCAGAAGTTCTCCGACACGATGTTGAGTAACGACTGGGGCGACTCATCCGGGAACACTTCATGGAAACAGGCAATCTTCCATAAGAGCGGACACAGTTGCACCGACGTGGAACTCACGACGACGCAACACTATGTCGACGGTATTCCCATCATGTATACCGATTGCGGTTCACGCGGCCTCTATACCAATGGTGGAACTCCACCCTACCTGCTGCAACAGGGAGACTACAACTGCTCGTGGGGAACCAAGTACAGCACGAACCCAAGCTGCTTCTCCTACGCGCCGGATGTATGGGTCACCTTCTACTACAAGGTGAGTATCGGACACTGGGGCCAGGCTGACAGCTCGGTTGAATCTTGGGTGGCTTTGCCCGGTCAACCACTGAAGCAATGGATCAAGATGCTGAACTTCAGACTGGACAACGGCTCGCCAGGAAACGACTACAACACGGTGGACCTGCTGCCCTATATGACAGGCAAAGATTCTTCCTTGAATCACCCTGTAGCATATACGTGGTATGACGAGCTCATCGTTTCCAAGCAGCCGATCGCGGCACCGAAGTAATAAGAGGAAACAAACCCTAAGCAAAAGGCGCCGACTGATCGCTCAGTCGGCGCCTTTTTTATTTGGCTGGTTTCCAGACCATCAGGAATGCAGCCCTTTGGCTCAACCGGTTTATTTGCTGGAGGTCAATTTTTGCTCTTCCGAACGGATCGAGTTGGCGACGGATGTCCGTGCACTCTTGTCCGCAGAAGCCGTAACGTCCCAACTGATCGGCAAGGCATTTATCAGGAATCGAGCCGTGCAGGCAATTCCCTGGTGGAACACGGCAAACGTTCCATCTTCCGTTCTAACGGTATCCCAAGTTTTACTTTTCATCTTGCTGCAAACCGTACCGCTACCCACCGTTGCCATCATTTCCAAGATGTGGCGCGCGCGTCCGCCGGGCCGCGACCGGACGCTTACGCCCATTACGCCGGATCGGTTTTGGAAAATACCTGCGCGGCGATGGCCGCAAAGAAAACCATAAGTGGCTGATGATATTTGGGGCCGCTCTCGAAAATGCTGTGGATTCCGTAAAGATAGAGGCAACCGAGAAGAAGTGTAGAGAACAAAGCTTGTTTGGAAAGGGAACTCTTGGAGCGCGTCATGAACAGGAGAAGAATAAGAGCCCAAATAAGATACCAAAACGCGTTGGAAACGCCCTTCCAAACAACATACTGGATGCCGCCAATGTTGAGACCGCGTTTAAGAGTTTCAAACGCACCATGACCGTCTTCGCCGAGAAAAAGAACCTGTTTGCGCAGGGCGAGCAACAGAAATTTTCCAGGATTCTGGCGAACCCACTCTTTCCCAAGCTGCATGCCCGTCCTACCCCGCGTGATTTCGTCGAGATTGTCGAGATTTTGTTCTCCGGCAGGAGTGTATCCGCCGGTCGCGAGAGGATTGTTCGCTCGATAAAAAACGTCGCCGCCATTCGATGAAATGGGAACCCAAACGCCCAGCGCCCGATGATTGCGGAGAGTCCAGGGGAATATGACGGCCACCATCGCGGCGGCCACTAGCAGTGTGCGGCCAACCGCGTGCTTGATGTTTTCATGGCGAAGCCACTCCCAGCCGACCAAGACGAACAAAAAAAGCTGCAGGGATGGTTGCGTGAGGCTTGCCGCGCCCAGAAAAAGACCGGCAAGGATGGCTTTGGGAGCGCCAAAACTTTCTGTGGCAGATGTCGTTGTATATAGCAATAAAGCAAATGGAACGAGGAACAGCACCAGCATTTCCTTGCTGGCCATTCCCGCAGTCATCACGTAGGTCGGCCAGATGGTAAGAAAAATCATTGCAAATTTCCCGGCCGGGGAACCCCCGACCCTCGCGGCCAAACGATTGGCCACGAGTAAGGTGGGTACGAACAGGAAACTGTTGACGACTACAGGAACCCAAGCTTTGACGCCAAGGACCAGAAACCAGCAGGACAAGAACAATGGATAGCCGGGAGGCCAGTAGGCGACACCGCCATGTGGTACACCATACGAGTGGCGAAGGAGCAGTCCTTGGGCAAGCCCAAAATATGTAGCTTGATCGGAGTGTTGGGGCGCGGGGTAGGCTAAAACCCAGAGAACGCGCAACGCGATCCCCACCAAGGAACAAACGAAGAAGCAATTTAGCGAAGAGACGGCCTCGAGCCGATTCGCAAGGCCCTGCAAAAACCGCGACCAGAAATTCCGGAAGAACCAGAGCAGGGCACAGGTGATGAGCGTACCGACGATTGCAATTTCTGCATTGCGAATGCCCTGGCGGTTCAGAGCAAGTTCGATATTCAAAAAAGGAATGCTAAACAGCGCCTCCAACGTTAGGAAAAGAAATATCCACCACACGACCCGATTGCGATTCATCTGACCTTTCCCATATCTGCCGGGGCAAAAGAAGCAGCAGGAAAATAGTACACGATATGAGAAATCATGCTTCAGGAATGTTCAATCCATGAGCTGGGGCGCGGAGCGTCTCACGTGCTGGTGCCGAGAAAGCAAATTCGCGGCTCATAACCGGGGCCGGAGCTCCCGGCAAACGTTGCACTTCGGCCATATGCCGTTAAATACGGAAATCCTCGCGGTATCCGGCATGCGAGAATAGAAGGCTATGGGAAGTGACTGCCACACCGGTTCTCGGAAGCCATTCTTGGGACCTAGCCATGTTCGCGAGTAAGCCTGCAGTTCGCGGACAAATATTGAAAAACCTCGGCGGAGGTGTGTGCGCCCTGGCCTTTCTGGGAATTCTGCTGTTTACCAACTGGCGGGACGGCCAGAGTGCAGCGGTAGCCTCGGGGACCTCCGCCAGTCAGCAAGAAAAACGACCAAACGACAACGATATGTCAGGAAAACCTGCTGACGATCTCGATTCCCCTGGCTGGCATGTACTGCCCAATACGAAACTCGCTTCCGTGTGCATGGAGGAGCCGAATATTCAAGCAACGGAAGGTTGCAGCGCTGTGATCGCGGACTGGAACAGCGGCATAGCCGACGTGAAACGCAATCGCCTGGTGTTCTGGGGCGGAGGACATGCCGGTTATGCGGGAAATGAATTGTATGCGGTGGATTTGAATGAGAAGAAGGTCTTGCGACTAACAGATCCCAGCCTGCCGCCAGCCAAGTGCATTGCCGCTCTGACCAATCCGACGGGCCCGAATTCAAGGCACACGTATAACGGGCTGGCTTATATTGCGGACTCCGATCAGATGTTCGTCACCGGAGGAGCTGTCTACAGGGCCAACGACGGGTGTCAGCCCAGTCCGGATCCGGAATTCGTTGGTTACGGCGGCCGAATGAATGACACGTGGACGTTCGACTTTGGGAGTTCACAGTGGGCAAGGCGTGATCCAACAAAAGGAAAGGGCCGGCCCGCGACGGGATATCCGAATCTCGGGGAAGGGATTGTAGCGGACTACGATCCGGTCACGAAAAAGGTCTATGTGGGCGATACTGCCGCGTGGTTCAGCTATGAAACCAAGACCAATACATACGCTGAACTTAATCACTACGCGACGTTCAGTTATCAGATGTCCGGAGCCATTGATCCCGAGAAAAGATTATTTGTCCTGTTTGGCGGCGGAATGGCCCGTGCATATGATCTGAAGCACAACACCCTGAACATCTGGGACAAACAAACGGTTGGATGCTTCGGGCTGCAGGAGGCCGGTTACCCCGGAGTGGCCTACGATTCGAAACTGAAGAAAATAGTGGGATGGGCCGGCGGCGATGCAGTGTACGTATTCGACGCCGACAAAAAAGACTGCACAAAACTGCAGTTTCCTAACGGGCCAGGGAAACCACAGCAAGCAGGAACATTGGGGCGATTCCGTTATTTTCCATCACTGGATGCTTTTGTGCTCGTGAATGACTGGAAACAGGACGCCTACTTCTTGCGATTGACGGGAATCGGAAAAACCGTGCTTGCTGGACGAGCCGGCTCTTCGGCAGTCGATACGGAGGACAAGAAAAGCGAAGCGCCCAGGAGCGACAATGCCAGGCTTGAGACAAAATCGAGCGGCGCTGCCGCCACACAAGAGTCTGGAGTGGGGCTAGCTCCGGCAGATTTTGCAACGCGATGCACAGCGAGCGCCGCTCTGGTTTGCGAAGGATTTGACGACCCGGTAAAGTTCCGGCCGGCTACCTATCCCGCAAGCGGTCTCTATCCGGATGGAGGCGGGCAGATCAAAGGAACGCAGGACACGACGATTAAAGCTTCCGGCGCTGGTTCGCTTCGATTTGTAATCGACTCACACACCGGCGCCAATGTGGCAGGCGCGTGGCGGCAAGGGTTTACCAGAAATTTTGGAGCACACTCAACGTTTTATGTGCAGTATCGTTTGCGCATGTCCCCGGAAATGCTGAATCAGAATTGGGGAGACAATTCAGGGCACACCTCGTGGAAAATCGCCATTTTTCATTATTTCCCGAAGACCTGCGGCGATGTGGAGTTGACTACAACCAACTACTACAACTCCGGTGTGGCGATCATGTATACCGATTGCGGCGGCCGCGGTTTGTATACCAATGACGGCAAACCGCCCTATCTGCGACAACAAGGAGAAACGCCCAAAAAGGGATACAACTGTGCCTACGGGAGTGACGCAAACTGTTTTAGATTTGTTGCGAATACCTGGATGACGTTGTACTACCGGGTGTCCATCGGGGATTGGGGCAAACCAAATAGCTCGGTGGACGCGTGGGTCGGACTACCTGGACAGCCACTGAAACAATGGATCAATGTTCATGACTTCGCCCTGAATAACGACAAACCAGGAAGCGACTACGATTCATTGGATTTGTTGAATTACATGACCGGAAAAGATCCGAAGCTCGATCACCCCCAGGCGTTTACCTGGTATGACGAACTTATCGTCTCCGGTCATCCGATAGCGCCGCCAAAGTAAACTTTCCGGAAACGAATCACCGGGCAACAACGGGTTTCTGCATATGTGCAATTTCGTCCGGGCTGGTGGCCGGCGCGTCCTTGGAATCCAGATAGATACGGCACCATTGTTCCAGGGCGATCAGTGAAAACAGATGATCTGTATGATCACGTCGCTGCGCTTGGTGATCGGCAATGATGGATTGAACCGCCGACCAACGGAAAATACCCCGCCGGTTTATGGCCGATTCCGACAAGAATTCCTGCATCAAGGGCTGGAGATCCGTCCGCAGCCACGCTCCCATGGGCGCTCCGAAGCCGCGTTTCTTGCGGTAGATGACTTCTTTGGGGATCCAGGGCTCCACCGCTTTTTTCATCAAATACTTCATGGTCATGCCGCGGACCTTGTACGCAGAAGGCATGCGCATGGCCAGTTCAATCAATTCAAAATCCACCAGCGGCGCGCGGCACTCGATAGAGGCGGCCATGGTCATGCGGTCCGTCAATGCCAGCAAGTCGTCGGGAAGCGAAGTTTTCAGATCGACATACATGATTCGATTGAGAGCGTCCGAAGTTGTGCAGCGGTCAAAATATCGATGCAGCGCAACAGCCGCTGCCGCCGACGAGGATTTCCCGTTGCTTTGGTTCTGCAGCAGGTTCTGCTGGAACTGCGGGGAAAAAACCGTTACGTACTTCATGTACCTTTCGGCAGCCGGAAGTTCAGCAGCGTTCACAAAGGCAGCGGCATAGCGGGCATAGTCTTTCCAGCTCGAATGACGATCTTGCGGAATATTGCGGAACAAAGCCGGCAATACGGAACGGCGAAGCGGTCCAGGCAGCATACCGTAATATTTTTGAAGACTACCGCCGAGATAGCGGCGATAACCGCCAAAAAGCTCGTCACCGCCAACGCCCGAGAGAATGACAGTGACACTTTCCCTCGCCAGGCGAGAAACCAGATAGGTCGTCAGAATGGCAGAATCCGCCACGGGCTCGTCCAAATGCCAGATCAGTTTGGGGAGCAATTCACTGACGTTGGGACGAACCACAATTTCATGATGATCTGTGCCAAAGGCTTTCGCGACCACACTGGCGTAGGGCAGTTCGTTGTAATAGCTATGTTCGCCATCGTAGCCGATGGCATAGGTTTTTACCGGCTGGCTGGTGGCGCGTGCCATGGCGGCAACAATGGTGCTGGAATCGACCCCTCCGCTGAGGAAAGCGCCAAGTGGAACATCACTGACCATCTGCATTTTTACGGTTTCCAGGAGTTTAGCCTGGATGCGTTCGATCCACTCGGGTTCAGAACATTTGTCGGTGGATGCGAAGGGAACGTCCCAGTATTCGCAGTCTTTGACGACTCCTTTTTCGACGACCAGGTAGTGCCCGGGCATCAGTTTTTCGAAGCCAGCCAGCAAGCACAAAGGCGCAGGAACGTAACCGAGTGCCAGATATTCCTGGAGTGCCACAGGATTTATTTCGCGAGGAATGTCTGAAAGCTGCAAAATCGCTTTAAGTTCGGAAGCAAAGGCAAGACGATCAGGATCGCGCCGCACGTAGATAGGCTTCTCGCCGATGCGGTCGCGTCCGATGACCAGACGACGAAGTTTTGTGTCCCAAAGGGCTAGACCGAACATCCCGCGGAGACGTTTAAAAAAGTCAAGTCCTTGTTCTTCATAGAGGTGCACAATGACTTCGGTATCCGTACGGGTGCGAAAACGGTGTCCCTTTTTTTCGAGTTCGGCACGCAGTTCCTGGAAATTATAGATTTCTCCATTCATCACCAGCCAAACCGTTTCATCTTCATTGCAGATGGGTTGATGGCCGCCGGCGACATCGATGATGGACAGGCGGCGCATTCCGAGAGCCACTCCATCGCCGACATAGTGCCCGAAATCATCGGGACCGCGATGCTGGATAACTGCGCCCATTCGCGCGAGCAATTCTTCGCGGGTGAAATCGCTCCGGCCGGGACTCAGAATTCCGTAAATGCCACACATATGACTCAGGACCTCAGTGTTCTTGTAGAACGTTCCAAATCGTTGTTGCGGCCGAGCTCCTCGGCGATTTCTCCACCGTTTAGCTTACTTTCATTCCCCAAGGACTGCTCATTTTTCACCGGGGCGTTGCTTTTTGGTGATGGACGGCCCATAGAACTCAGCCGAGCAGCCAAGCGGCCACGGAGAGTATTGGAAAAAAGCAGGTATGTATTGCGACAGTAGGTTTTGTCGGTCCACTTCATTTTGTACTCTTCGCAATTCCCCATGAAGTCGAAGACCGTGGCTCCCCGCTCGTACAGACGGGCGAAGATAAAGTTTTTCAGAACGTGCGATGGCGAAGTTTCCCGAAACGAATTCTTGTAACTTTCCTTAAGGTCAAGAAAAACTCCATTGTAGAGGAGGCCCATAACGTAGGCGATTGGCTGTCCATCGAGCAGCAAGAGATGTCCACTGAAAAAACCTCGTTCTGCGGCGCGAACAGTTATTGCGCGATGAAAGGCTTCGTGAACGGGATTGGCTGCTATGGAAGTTCCAGCAGCTTCTTTCCAGGAGTCGCGTTCGATATCCAGCACTGCAGAGTTAAAGTCCCGGGCGTCATCGGCCGTGAGGCACTCCCGGTAAGTCAGCTGGCCGCGGTCCCGCAGGCGTTTCTCTCCATTGCGGATGGTGGAGCGGAATTTCTTGGGCAGCGCCGCGAAATGCTCCGCCCAGTTTTTCTGAAATGGAATGTAGGGAGAGTATTGCTTCTCAATCAGCTGCAGAGAGAAACCGGCCGTAGATGCGACGGTTTCGACAAGTTTCTCAGAAGGTGAGTCTTGCAGAAGAGTGAGGGAAAATACATCCCAAGCCGGAGTTTGTGAGCATATTCCTTCAAGGGACTCCCTGAGCAGCTGCGCAGATGGATCGCCCAGCAGAAAACCAGAGCGCCCGGAGTACAGTTCAGTCAGAAGTCCAATGCCGCGGAACGGAAGTTTACGAATCGTTTTGGAGCTCCGGAAAAGCGGAAGAATGCTTTGAATCGTCCCTTCTTGATGAAGGGCCAAAACTTCTATCGGACCCGACGCCAGATGCGTTTCCCACAGAACTTGTGCCCAATCGAGTCCAGCCGTTACATCGAGATCAAGAACAGTGCTGCTTTGCTTTGCGAGCAATTCTGACCAAGGGCCGCGCAACTTTTCCCAAACTGCAGGAGCGACCAAGGTCTCAGCCGCAAAAAGAGCATTTGTCATCGGCGTGCCGCTTCCGTGGCCGACGCTGCAGGAGAAAGCGACGAAAATTCAGGAGCAGAGTCTTCTTCAGTGCTCTTAGGAGAATCAAGATACTGGGTCAGGGTGCGCACGTAGGTGCGAATTTCTTCAACCTCCAATTGCGCATGAACCGGCAACAACATGAGTTGCCGGGAGATGGCTTCTGCGCTGGTGCGCGCCGCGTCACTCGTTTGAGCCAGTGCAGGATGGAGAATCTCACCAAAGGTAAAGAACGGAACTCCAAGCGACTTGAGCTTTCGCTCATGAGCTGGCCGGTCGTCCAACAAGATCGGATATGCCCACGGCACGACATCTCCAGTGAGTTTCGGGAAAACGCTCCGGATCGCGGGGTGGTTTTCCAAAAGCCGGCTCAACGTTTCGTAATTCTCCCTGCGTCTGCGCGAATTTTCCGTCCAGTTGCTGGATTCAATGATGCGCTGGCATATTCTCGGCATTCCGGATTTGGCAAGGTCTTCGCGAAACAGATAGGGATCATCGACGAAGGCGGAGGGCGCCAATTCCGAGTTGGCATTGCTGCCGGATTTCTGCGGCGCAGAGCGAAGGCGATCAAGCCAAAGAAATGCAGCGCTGACGGGATTGCGCGGAGAATTGTTGGCAGCCTGTTCAAACAAGCGTTTTGCAATAACGACTCGTTCCCGCAGGGAAACCTGCGAGGAAGAAACTTTTAGCGAAAATTGAGGAGAATTAATGACCAGGCCGCCGCCCGCCAGTGATGGAGCAAATTTGTAATAGCTAAAGACCGCAAAGTCTGCTGCGTGTCCGATGAAAGCGCCATCCGAACGGCTCATGAACGAGTGCGCGCAGTCTTCCAGTAGGAGGCTGCCGTTTTCCTGAGCAATCGATTTGACCGCCGCAAGTGGCGTTGGAAACCCGAAGTAGTGCACAACTACGGTCAGCGCCACGGCAGAAGAAATCTTGGCGCTAAGGTCCTCCGTATCGATCGAAAAATCCGGACGGATGCCGTAGAAGACAGGTTGAAATCCAGCCCGTATAACAGGTTCGACGAGAGCCGTGCAATGGTAGGCGGGGAGAAGTACGGTGTTGCGGCCCGCTCGAGGCAGGGATAGCAACAGCTGATAGATGGCAGCCCGTGCGTTGTAGGTGAGGTGCAGACGGGAAGGCGCATGATGGTCGGCCAGGCTGCAACGCGAGGCTGGGATTACATCAGAAAAGCGGAGTGTGGGATGGGGCGCGCTCATGATGCTTGCTTCCTGGATTTATCGAATTCCTCTGCAACCTCATCAAGTAAAGTTGCCAGATCCCGGGCGCGCGATTCGCGAGCGAAGCTACGTACGACAGTTTCATCGGCAACTGGAGCAAGCCCTTGGTCCACGTCCGACAAGAACTTCAGAAGACCTTGTGAAATTTCTTCGGAGGATTCCAGGGGCACGATTAGGCCCGTTTTGGCGGAACGGATCGTGGCCGCGGTGTCTCCTTGACTGTCTACCATCGCGAAAATGGGTCTTTTGGCGCGCAGGTACTCGTAAAGTTTTGCGGGCACAGCGGGATTTGAGGTGTAGCCCTGAAATACCAGCAGGCCGTCGGCAGTCATCATTTCAGCCAATGCTTCCCGGTAGGGAACGGAAGGCGCCAAAGTTACAATATCGTCCAGTTTTTGCTTCTGAATTTGCACTCGATAACGATCATCATATCCAGAAGCGCGCAGGGTGATGCGCAATTTTTGCGGGGAAATCCTGCCCTGCTCGCGCAGTTTACCCAGAGCAGCAAAAAAAGCGCTCGGGTCACGATCGGGCGTAGGGTACAAAATGCCACTGTGCAAGAGATGCAGGGGCTGCCCGTTCCGGGTCGGTACGTTTAGGTTCTTTTCAACCTCAGCGAAACTTTCTTCCGCGTAGCCATTGGGAATCAAAGCCCAGTGATTGGCGGGAAGCGAACCATAGCGGTCCACATAAATTTTTCGTGCGCCCGGAGTAACGAGTACCACTCGGGAACACTGCAGAATGCTGCGCTCTTCAATCTTGCGGCGCGCACTCCAAAGTTTCGGATTTTGCGGATGGCGTTCTCCTGTTCGCGGGTCATCTTCTGTCAGGGGGTCGCGAATATCAACAATCCATGGCAGACCGGATTTGCGGTGGAGGGCGTAGCCGATCCAAAGGGAAGTGGCAATTGGATAGGTACTCCAAATTGCCGCAGGTCGGAATTTTTTGATCATCCGCATTCCAGCCGGCACGCCCCACAAATACCAGCTAATCCATCGATCAGGCAGGGCCGAAGCGGAGAAGTGGCGGCCCTTGATCGACAAATGCCGGGCAGCATCGAAAGCGTAAGCACGTTCCAAGGGCATTTCCGGGGGTACGTCCGGCATTTGATCCGCGCTCGTCTCCGGATAAGCACGCGGATGAATGGAGAGCAAAGCGGGGTCCCAGCCGTGTTTTGGCAGATGACGCGTGAAATTCAAGGTTCGTTGCAAACCACTGCTCCCCCGGCACGGCGGGTAGTGAAAGGCAACCATGAGAACGCGTTTTTTCACAAAGGTATTCGATGTCTTCCGTTGATTTTCACTTCTTCAAAACACTTGGTGTCAAGATCGCGGTTCTTGTCGCAGCGCTCCCCGGCGCGCCACGTTCCATGATCAGTGTGTGGGCCGCTCCATCCACCCAGACCTCTGCGGGAGCCGGATGGCTGAGGAAACCCAGAGGGCTTGCAGAACGCCCGTAGGCACCCGATTGGAAAATACCGAAAAGATCCCCTATTTCCGTTCTGGGGAGTTCGACATTGCGGGCAAGTGTGTCGAGCGGAGTGCAAAGAGGGCCAGCCACTTCAGCGGTTTCTACGAGGGACTGATCCAGTCTGTTCAAGACGGCAACGGGATAGTTGCGCTTGATGGTTTGCCCTAAATTGCCCGAAGCAGCGAGATGGTGATGCATACCGCCATCCAGGATGATGAATTTCTTGCCGCGAGAAATCTTGATATCGTGCACCCGGGTAATGTAGACGCCGCATTCGGCGGTCAGAAAGCGCCCCGGTTCCACGACAAAGTGCGTACCGTCGAACAACCCCTCATTCCCGATTTCATCAAATACTTTGGCCAATTCTTCCCGCAATCTTACAAGATCCAGTTCTTTCTCATGCGCAAAGTAGGGAACGCCGAGTCCGCCGCCAAAATCCACAGTGCGTAGTGGCCGGCCGATTTTCCGCGCGGCGCGACGGGCGATTTCCAGTCCGTGCTTGTACTGCTTGGCGAGAACAGCCGCGTCGAGAATTTGCGTGCCGGCAAAAAGATGAATTCCGCCGAAATCGAGTGCGTCTGTCGCTGTAACTGCATCGATAGCCTCTTCGAGCCGTTCCTCGTCGATCCCGAAGGCCGCGGGCCGTCCGCCCATGCGCATTGCGCCGCCTTCGGCTTCTCCTGCAGGATTAATTCGAATAGCAACCTTGGCTCGAACTCCCAATTGCCGGGCAATGCTCTCAAGACGCTTGGCCTCCACCAGAGACTCAAGGTGAATTTCGCCAATACCATTGGCGAGTACGAATTCCAATTCGGACTCAAGTTTTCCTGGTCCCGCGAATAAAATATTTCCAGGATCGCAACCCGCTTCCAGAGCCGTCTGAAATTCGCCGGCCGAAGCAATTTCCAGCCCACATCCCTGCGAAAGCAGATGTTTCACCACCGTCGGATTAGGGTTGGCTTTTATTGAATAGAACACCTTGAATCTTGACGGAAGTGCGCTGCGCAACGCGGAAAGTTGCGCATCAATCGCCGAGCGATCATAGACAAACAGCGGCGTTCCGTAAGCCTCGGCCAGCGCCGTAGCGCGAACTTCGCCGACGACTAGCTCCTGCTGGGAGTTAGGGAACCGCCGAGTCACAATTTCGGAAAAACTGTTTGCCATCAGAGCCCTTCACGCTTGCGGAGCGCAGGATAATCAACTTTTCCACTGCTGGTGCGCGGCATCTCGGTCAAGACTTCCATGCACTTTGGAACCATATAGCGCGGCAAACGGCTAGCACAGTGGTTTAAGACTTCATCGGTATTGACCAATTCATTGTCGCGAGCCACCACAAATGCTTTAATCGTTTGTCCCAGTATGTCGTCGGGAATTCCGATGACCGCGGTGTGACGAACTTTTCCACTGGAGAAAATTGCCTCTTCCACTTCGGTCGGGCTGATACGAAACCCGGACGATTTAATCATTGTGTCGCGGCGGCCCACGAAATAAAGAAAGCCGTCTTCATCCATCTTTACCAGATCACCGGAATAGCAAACTTTCTCGCAATCGCCAAATTCAGCAGCCAGTAGAGGATTCGCGCGCAGTACGCGATTGGTATCTTCCGGGCGGGCCCAATATCCCAGCGAAACTGTTGGACCGCGATGCACCAGTTCACCGACTTCACCTGGTTTACAAAGCCTGCCGTCTTCGCTGACTACAATGATCTCTGTATCCGGAATCGCCTTGCCCATTGAAGTCGGCCGTTTGTCGAGTTCCTCTGGGGGCAGATACGTGGATCGGAACGCTTCCGTTAGCCCGTACATCAGAAAAATCTTCGTGGTGGGAAGTGCCGCCCGTAGAAGTTTCAAGACATTTTGTGGCATCGCGCCACCCGTATTGGTAATGTAACGCAGATCGGAAAGCGGCTGTTTTGTCAGTGTGGAGTTTGGCTGAGTGATCAAACTCCATAACGTGGGAACGCCGGCCAGTCCTGTAATGTTTTCTTTCACTAGCATCTGCACCACTTCACGAGCGAACATGAAATTAATCAGGACGATGGTTCCACCACGCTGAATCGCCGTTGTGAGCTGATTTAGTCCGGCATCGAAACTGAAAGGCAAAACGGCCAGAATGCGCTCGGACTCCGTGATACCGAGATACGTGGAGACGATCGTGGCGCCCGCGATTACGTTGGCGTGGCTCAGCATGACTCCTTTAGGTTTACCGGTCGAGCCCGAGGTATAGAGAATGGCGGCGAGATCCTTGCTTATGTTTTGCTCCCGGGCCTGCGGGTTGGCAGGCAGGTTGCACAGCTCGTCAAAGCGGAGGACGGGAAGAGGCAATGCGGGGACTTCGCCGTCTCCGGTAATGGCTATGAATTTCAGAGACGGGATTTTTGGCAGCAAGGGCGCCAGATCCGCTAATTTCCCGGGGGTCGTGATGAGTCCAGTTATGCTGCAATCTTGGGCAATAAACGAGACCTGATCTGCAAGCAGCAGGGTGTTGATGGGTACAAACACTCCCTCGGCCTCGGAAACAGCAAAAATCGCTACGACCTGTGGCACCGATGCTTCAAGAAAGATGCCAACGCGTTCTCCGCGCGTCAGTCCTGCACCGCGCAGGCCATGGGCCAGCCCGGTCGTTCGCCGCGCAAGTTCTTTGTAAGAGAGCCGCTGGTCTCCGTGAACCAACGCTTCTTTTTCCGGTGCCCGTCTGACACTTGCTCGCAACATGTGATGGACTAGGGAATCCACTCGATAGCCTCCTGAAACAGTTCCAGAAACCAGTCTTAAACCCACCCCTGACGTATTCCAAATCCGGCAGTCACCCTTTGATATTCTTGTGCAGGGCTAGGTTTTGGGAGAGGCTTGCGACGGTTTGGGTGCCTTGTTCGCAAATTTTTGCACGGTTCTCTTCACAACTCGTCCGCCCACGTGGCGAACAATTGCTGCCGCTCCACCGATCGTTCGCGGATTCATCGCCAGAATTCCCCAATGTTCGCGACGGTCGGACATCCAATCACTTTTATAGCGGTCATCTCCGGAAAGATAGTCCAGTACTTGAACGTGATCAGTCTCGATCGTTTGTTCCACCATGCGCGTGGTCAAATACGATCCAATCGACAAGTCTTTGAATTTTTGATCGTAGGCAATCTTATAAATGGATGCCGTGCCATTACTTACTATCCACAGTTGTGCGGCCGCCGGCTCATTATCAATATAGGCGATGCCCAGGCGTAACCAGCCCAATTCTGAATAAGCCCTGATCAGTCCGGGAACAAAATCGGGGTACGGCTCCTGTACTTTCCAGCTTGCCGCATAGACCTTTTCGTAAGCCGCAATCGCCGAATCCAAACCAGACTGTCCCGATATGATTTCGAAACGTGCGCGGCCGCTTCTTTCCAGTTTTTTATTCTTGCTGTTGGCAATGTTTCGCACGGAGGAACGCAAGCTGGCCAGATATTCCTTATAGGATTTTCCGTGCAAAGGGAAATACCAGTTGCCATGGCAGAAGTAGGTCTGCACAACCATTCCGGCTTCACGAAAGGACAATTCCAGCTCGGCGAACAGCGGTGACTCGCGATCCATGGGCTTCAGATTGATCGTATCCCAGGCCGGAGAGCCGGTCACAATGACGCGCGCTAATTCGCGCAATGTATCCCTCATTGGATAGGCAGGATCAAGCAGCGGTTCGTACAGGGTGGTGTAGTAGTTGGAAAAACTGGACAGGGTTCGCAACTTCCAGCCGCGACGAAGTGCCCGATCGTGACGGAGCGGTAGGGCGGCTACGGGGGTACCGTCGGGCAGCTCCAAGCCGACTATTCTGACCTGTTCTGTCGACTCAACGGTAGTGCGGGCGAGATTGCGGTACCAAGCCAGAGTATTAAAGGGGCTTCGCAAGCCGGCCTGTTCGAATAACCGATCATACTTCGCCGGCAATTGCTCAAAGCCAAGATAGCTCTGGGCCACTAGCGCAGGGCGACCACCGAGCACCGTATCCCGAGTTGGGGCTGCTTCGACGGGGCTGACCTGAGTCGTCATAGGTTGTGATTCACAGATGAAATTTTATTTTGCACAAAGGTAGCCAGATGCTCAACGGTTTGAAAATTCTCTGGGAGCAATTCGTCATCACTTAGTGTGATTCCAAAGCTTTGCTCGACGAAAGTGACTAAGTCGAGGATCCCGAGCGAATCCAAAATCCCGCTTTTCAATAAATCATCCTGGAAACTGATCCCCCGCTTGCGTGCCTGGGGGAATTTTTCCAGTACGAAATCGTGGATTTGTTCTTGAAGAGAATTCATGGTCACGTGTTGTTGTATCGCTTTCCTTAAAATCAACTCTCGCGGTCGCCGTCGAACAAGCGCCAAGCATTTTCAACGCTGGTACCGAAAAGAACGACCGGTCTAGACTCGCGCGGACGGAATCCGATCTCGCGGAGGAGGACCGTAAGTGAATCATTTTTCAATAGCGAAAAACTTAAGGATTCACTACCCGCTCTTCTCGCAAGCTTCGTTGCTGCTTCTAGCAGAGCAGGTATTGCAGATCTATCTGTCGCGGATTGAACATCTATTATACTCATCTGTCCTTGCTCTTGATCCAGAATGAGAAAACCGCCCAGTTTCGCGCCGTTCTTTGCAACCAGGACCACCGGTCGGCGATACGGGTGTCCGCGGAAACGCCAGTTCAGGTACGCTGAACTCCGCGCGACGCGGACTTCAGCGTCCTCGACGAGACCCTCGTTCAATTCATCAAATTCTTTTCCAAACGGGCCATCCATTGTGGACACTGCCCAGTTGCTGCGTTTCTCAGCAAGAATATCTTTCCACCGCAAGAGTTCATTCCCGACACTCGAGATGGCTTCGGCGGCCGGCAAAAAAGGAAGACGCTCGGAAACCTTGCGATTCATGCGAAGCGGTCGTGCATAGCGCACCATTTCGGTAGCGATCCCCTGTCTAATTCGTTTATAGATCGCCAGCATCCCGGCGCTGGGCATGTCATACGACAGCGCTTCCCCACTCGAGGCGGAAAGCATGCACGCTTTTTGCAGTTGAATACCCGGACCGAGGGACCTCCAGGAAGGTTTCAGGCAAAAGTCTCCGAACACATAGCCGACCGTGTTTTTCCCAGCCTTGAGCAAAAGCCTGGGGAAAATAGCCGCAACACCCAGAACTTCCCGGGAACCTTCTGGCACCAGCATCCAAGCCTTGGCCCATCCGTAAGGATTCTCCAAGTACAACCAATCAAATCGCTTAGCGCCCTCTGTGGCTCCCAAATATTCTTCAAGAGCGAGCAGAAGCCTGGACTTGTCTTTGGCAAGATCAGCACATTGAACTTCAGCGCGCACTGATTTTTCTTGTCCTGCGGCCGGAAGGGCCATCTCTCAGATTCCTTTTCGACGCGCAGTCCTGACGCCGTTTCTCATGATCCCAGGAGCTCAAGTTGGACAGCGTTGGGCCCCGATGTAGAGGGGGTGACGCAAGAAACTTTGCAAGCGGGCTGCCAGGCTTTCGCACTATTATTAAACTCATTTAGATCAATGATTTGAAGGGATTTCAAACGGAGACTTTCCAAATCAGCATTGGCTCACCCGTTGCGCTTGGCCGGTGGCCACGGCGGCACCGGCGGCGATTCCCGTAAGCTATTCAATTAAAAGCAGTTAAATAGGCGACTGCGGCCGCGACTGCAGATCGCGACCGGCCCCCGGCAACGAGTTCGGTGCAAATTTTTTCCCCTTTTGTCCATTGTTTAGGGTTGGCAACGTTACAATCAGCCGTTTCACTTTTGGGACAACTCTTTTATTATCAGTGAAATCATTCTCCGCGGCTGGTCATCTGGGATTCATAATGGTTGGACAAGAAATTGCCTCTTGTTCCTGTTGAATCTTCTTATGATGAATTCATGGCACTTGGAACTGCGTTTTGCAGCAACGGTGGGCAGAGCCCCGTTCCAGGGAGAATTTGTGAGCAACAAGGGGTGCAATGTTTAGAATCGGCGGCCAACGAGTTCCGACCAAGACGATTCTACTGCTGGTGTGCGACGCAGTCCTGATCGTGTTCGGCCTTTTAATCGGCACAGCCGTACGCTTTCACCAGATTTCAGCGATTTCTCATTATCTCCATGATCTGCATACCCCGTACCGAATGGGCTGGGTTGTTTTGACATGCGTTTTGGCCCTCTACTATCTGGATTTGTACGACTCCCGATTGTTGCGTCGCAGACGCGAGATGATTGTGAGTGTGTTTCAGGCGCTGGGCTATACCTGCCTGGCCCTGGCTCTTTCCTACATCGTATTGCCCGACTACAGCTTAGGGCGTGGTATAGCGGCTTTGTCCGCCCCGGTGATTTTGTTGCTGCTGCTCAGCTGGCGACTGGTCAGCGGAAATTCCGGGGTTGCCGTAGGGGAAGCGGAACGGGTGTTGATGCTGGGGACCGGCCCGGCGGGCGTCGATCTGGTTCGCGAAATCATAAACCGGCCGGAACTGAACATGAAAGTTCTGGGATTTTTGGACGAAAAGGGCGAGAACATTGGCCGATCGCTCGTCAACCCTGGGGTTGTCGGCGCGGTGCGGGATGTTGAAGAGATTGCTGCACAACTGAAGATCGATCGAGTGATCTTGTGTCTGACCGAGCGGCGAGGCTATACCCCTATCCGGCAACTACTGCATTTGAAATTTGCCGGAGTAGGGATTGAAGATGTTCACAGCATCAACGAACGAATTACGGGAAGAATTCTCCTTGAACACCTTTCCCCCAGCTGGCTGATTTTGTCCGGGGGGTTTCGGAAATCCAGCCTGATTTTTGCGGTAAAACGCGCAACGGATGTACTCGTGGCGCTCGTCGGGATTCTGCTGACCTGGCCGCTTTTCCTCCTTGTGCTTCTCGCTGTGTTTATTGAGACGGGCCGGCCTATTTTCTTCATACAGGAACGAATGGGGCATAAAGGGCGCTCCTTCAAATTAATCAAATTTCGGTCCATGCGGCAGGACGCTGAAGCAGGCGGACCCAAATGGGCCACGCAGAACGATGATCGAGTAACCCGGGTTGGTCGATTCATTCGCAAGACCCGGCTCGATGAGATCCCGCAACTTTGGAATGTCCTGCGCGGGGAAATGAGCCTGGTAGGGCCGCGTCCCGAGCGACCACATTTTTGCAGCATGTTGGAGGAAAGCATTCCTCTGTACCAACTGCGCCATTCTGTCCGTCCCGGTATTACCGGATGGGCGCAGGTTAAGTACCAGTATGGCGCCAGCGTAGAAGATGCCAAAATCAAATTGGAATATGACTTCTTCTACATAAAGCATCTTTCTATCTTGTTGGATCTGGCAATTTTGTTCGAAACGGCAAAGGTGATCTTGCGTCGACGCGGTGCGCAATGAGCGGGGGCGGGTTGCGCAAGCCGGGACTATGGGACGGGTTGCTGCGGGGAGCCTGGGTTTTTGGATACGCCGGACTCATTGGCGCGTTCGAACTTCTCAGGAGGCTGGAACGCAAGCCGACCAGTGCGGGACGCGAGCGACCTCTAAAGGGATAAAGGAATGGCCATGCGGACGGACCTAAATTCTTCCGTATCCAACTGTGAGCTGTGGCAGAATCCAAAGACACCATCAGTCCTTTCGCGGGCCAATGCCCGAGAATCTGGGAGAATTAAATGAGCGCCTACAAATTTCACAGAGATTTTCTGTGGGTTGTTGCATTGCTGGCTTGGTCGGTGAGCGCGGCGAGCCCTGCCCAAGGCCGGACGCCTCAATCGCCAACTGCTTCGTCGCCCGCCCCTGGGGCATCAGCAAAGCAAAAAGCGACAGAAGATAAGCCTGTCAACGGTCCTTCGGTATCCAGCGGCGAAGAACAGGTATATCGAATTGGAGTTGAAGACGAGCTGCAAATCTCGATATGGCATGAACCGGAACTTTCCACTACGGCGGTTGTACGCCCTGATGGAAAGATCACCATGCCACTGCTCAATGATTTTGTAGTGATTGGACTCAGGCCGGACGAACTGCAGACTTTAATCGGACAGAAGCTGAAACCGTTTATCAACGAAGCACAGGTCACGGTCATTCCCAAAACAATCCGGAGCCGCAAGGTATATCTGATGGGGAATGTAGGGAAACAGGGGTCGTACCCGCTCAATGGGACGAAGACGGTCCTGGAATTAATAGCTGATGCGGGCGGTTTGACGCAATTTGCCAAGAGTGGATCGATCTATGTTTTGCGAACTGAGAATGGCAAGAAAACGCGAATTTCTTTTAACTATAAGAAAGCCGTATCTGGAAAAGCGGACAGTTTAACGCTGTTTCCCGGTGACGTGGTTGTCGTTCCTTAAGCTGCCGCAAGTCTAAGTCACGCGATTTACGCAGAGGTATCAGCACAATGCAATGTTTTGTGAAAATATACTTTCTTCGAGCCGCCATTCTGATTTCCCTGTTGGCGGGCGCACTCGCCGCACGTGCGCAGGACCCCGTTCCTCCTCCCGTAGATCAGCCGAGCGACAATTCACAGCAGCCTGCAGACGATCAGACCAAAAAAGAAAATGCTCCTGGAAATACAGAATCGACTCAAGAGGAACCACCGGCGGAATCTCCTCACGCACCGGTAATGCCGGCATCCGCATTATTCCGACTTGGCGGCGGAGGCATGCTTTCAAATGACCAGAGTCCTGTGCGACTTGGTCCACTCTCGTTGGTCTCAGCCGACGTTTTAGGGGCCTACAACCGGTTCTCTTCAGCCGATGGGACAACGGTCTTCGCCCAAACGGGTTCGCTTATGCGGGCCGATGTAGTGCTCGCGGAACAGCTGAAAAATCTTACGTTCATGGCCCAGTGGGAGCCTCGCCTCACGATTTTTGACGGACATGCCATCGGGGACGTGGACAATGGCAGCGTGGATTTTAGTACGCACTACGACTTCACGCGCCGCTTAACCCTGAGCTTAAACGATCGTTTCAGCTACTTTGCCAGTCGACTTCTGTATGGAGACTTTTTTCTGTCGTCGGGCGAAGTGCAGAATCCGGTTACTCAGCAGAACAGTTTTCTCGATACCCCGGGGCATTCACTTAATAACAACCTTTTTGCCACCCTCAATTATCAAATCTCGCCTCTTACACAGGTGAGTGTTTCTCCAAGTTTCTATTATTCCCGCCCTTCAACGGAAAGCACCGATCTGTTTTCAAATCGAAGCCAAGTCTATTCTGGACAGGTGACTTTAACGCACACAGTTTCTCCGCGGACAAATTTCGGGTTCAGCTATGGAATTAGTGCGGTCAAAATGAGAGATTCAGACTCTACCCCCCTATACCATTCATTGACGGCAAACTATGGCCGGCTTCTGTCACGAACGCTTTCCTTTACCGGGTCTGCCGGAGTTTCGACCACCGCGGTTCCCAATGTGGCGAGAATTTACAGCTTTACCGGGAACGCGTCGCTGACCAAAACACTTGAGAAAACATCCCTGGCGATCAACTATTCCCGTGGCCTTTATCTCGACGATTACCTGACCACTGCCTTTACCGACCGCGTCGATGGGGAAGTCACTCATGTCTTGGGCCAAAGGTATTCTGTCGGAGGCGGAGTCGGTTACCAGCGCGAGTCGCGGACCGACGGATTTGAGGGCACTTACGCGAGTGGCTTCATGACGGTTCGCATTCTGCCTATGATCAGTGCCTACGGCCGTTACACGTACACCAATCAAAAGGGAGATATCCAGCTTCTTGAGACCGGTACCCGGAATCTGGTCGTTTTCGGGTTGCGATTCCAGGCACCGACGGCAAAAGCGAAATAGGCGGGCCGCTCGTTTTGGTCTGGATCTGAGGAACATAGGGCGCCCTAAAGGCTTTACAGTAGGCGGCTTTCGCGAGCGGATGAAGTAGAGAAACACTTTTCCTAAGGGGCGGGGATTCCGGAAATTTAGTTCCTCATGCCCTTTGGAGCGAGTAATCTAACTCCTTTGTTTTTAACGTCCAGCCAGCCCCTTGGCTCTTAGGAACGGTGCAGCTTTGGTATGGAAGTTGCATCCTTGTCTTATTGAATGCAAATGCGCAGAGTAGTGCTGGGAGGTTCTCTTGAGCGGATCTTTGCCGCCAATTAATTTTCAGAGTAGCCAGGACGGAGGTTTTCCGCTTAAGGAATACCTTGAGATGGCACTGCGGCGCAAGTGGTGGATCATCCTTGCCGCCGTCGCTTTGTTTGTCGGCGCGACGGTCATCGCCCTCCGCACTCCCAACGTTTACAAGTCGGAAACCGTTATTCTGGTTGATCCGCAAAAAGTCCCGGAGAGCATCGTCGCTTCGCCCATCAGCGGCACGGTGGCCGACCGTCTCAGCACGATTCGGCAACTCGCACTTTCGCCGAGCCGTCTGCAGACACTCGCGCATACCTTGAAGCTTGATCAAAAAGTGGCGACTCCCA
This sequence comes from Saccharimonadales bacterium (SeqCode), assembly GCA_035317965.1. Lineage (GTDB taxonomy): Bacteria > Acidobacteriota > Terriglobia > Acidiferrales > UBA7541 > Acidiferrum. The sequence continues at coordinate 50,276 of DATHFT010000027.1, forward strand.
AGGACATGGGACGTTTGATTGCCAAGATGCAACACTCGATTAGCATCGAAGTTGGCGAATCCGGTGGCCAGCGTCTTAGCTCGTTCCGCATCTCCTATTTCAGTGGCGATCCAGTGCAGGCGGCCAACGTTGCCAATCAGCTGGCAGCGATGGTCATCCATGACAATCTTTCTGCCCGCGAACAGCAATTTGCAGGAACAACGGAATTTCTGGATACGGAATTGAAAAGTGTCAAAGACCAGCTGGAACTGAAAGAGAGAGAAGTACAGCAAATCAAGTCGCAAAACGTAGCGGATCTTCCAGAAATGAAATCCTTTCATTTGGAAGCGCTGAATGGATTGCGCAACCAGCAACGGGTAAGCCAAGACCGCGTCGTGCAACTTCAGCAAAACAGATCTTTCCTGCAATCGTCGATGACCATCAATGCGCCGACCGTTGATCTTGACAACGGAAATACTGGACCGCAAGCCTCGCCCTATCAGTCGCAGATACAGAAGCTTGAAGCAAAACTTTCCGAACTACAAACTCGTTATGGCCCCAGTTATCCAGACGTGCGCAAGGTGCAAGAAGAGATCGCCGGTTTGAAGGCTAAATCGGCGCAAGATGGCGGAGTTACCAGGACCGAAGTGCAGCCCACCAGCGGGCACAGGGCCATTCGCAATCCCGTGCTTGAAGCGGAACTAAACAAGCTCGACGAGCAGATTGCCGCAGAGAAGAAAATTCAAGCTGGAGTGCAACCACAGATCGATTTTCACCTCTCGAAACTTGAACGAGTTCCCATCTTTGAACAGAGACTGTCGGAACTGACGCGAGACTACGAAACCCTCAATGGCCAATACAATCAGCTGCTCGCGAAGAAACTTTCTGCCGGCATGGCCAAAACCTTGGATTCCCAGCAACAGAACGAACGTTTCGTGATTCTCGACATGGCCAGTCCTGCGACAGTTCCCTACAGCCCCAACCGGCCTCTCATCATGATGGCAGGTTTGCTGGGCGGGCTTCTGGGCGGATTTGCTCTGGCGATGCTGGTTGAAATGACGGACCAGACCGTACGAAGCGAGCGCGAAGCCGCGCAAATTCTCGGCAAGGGTGTTTTGGCCGGCATACCGCTGGTGCTTTTGCCCAGAGAACGACGCGCTATGCGGATTCGCGCGTTTGGCATGATTACTGGCACGGCGCTCGGTGCTGCTATTTTGACGATCTGTGCCACCTACTTTATGAGGTTGGTGTCCTGACGTGTATACACAGTTCTATAATTTACGAGAAGAACCTTTCCGGCTAACGCCTGATCCACGATTCCTTCATCTCGCCGAGCCGCACCGAATTGCTTTGGGAGTCATGCTGCAGAGCATTCTCACGCGGAAAGGTTTTATTGCCCTAACCGGACCGATTGGAACCGGCAAAACCACCCTGATCCATGCAGCGCTGCATCTGCTTGCCGAGAATGCTGCAGTTAAAGACAAGCTGTCGACCGCATTTATCGTCAATCCCACCCTGACTCGCGAAGAGTTTTTGGAAGCGGTTTTGGATGAGTTCGAAATTACCTGCGCGTCCACCAGCAAACCGCGCCGACTGGCCGCCCTTCACGATGTTCTTCTAGCCACGCAACGCAAAGGCGGAACGACGATTCTCATTGTCGATGAAGCGCACTTGCTCACCAACGAACTGCTGGAGGAAATTCGGCTACTCAGTAACACGGACTCGTACCAGGAGAAATTGCTTCAGGTGATTCTGGCGGGGCAGCCCGAACTACAAACCAAACTGTACCATCCCAGCATGAAAGCGCTACTGCAGCGCATCGCTGCTAACTGCAATCTGCGTCCCTTAAGTTTGCCGGAAACGCGGGTGTACGTAATGGAACGTCTTCATGCGGCTGGTTTGCGCGAAGAATCACCATTTAGTCCAACCGTGCTTGAGAAAGTTTTCGAATTTACCACTGGCGTTCCGCGCTTGATCAATCTCTTGTGCGATGGTTCTCTCTCGATAGGTTTTAACCAAAAGAAACTGCAGATCGACGCTCCAATTGTGGAAGAAGCCGCCGGCAAGCTCAATTTGCTGGCCGAACAGGCAGAAGTGCAGGCTCAGACCCGGGCCGCCGAGATTGCCGCCGGTGGCAGGGGAGACATGCTGCCAGCTTCAACTGAAGGAGATATTCGCACTGCAGTGGATCTGTTGATTAGCGCAATGAAACAGAACCGCGTTCTCGCACGGGAGTAATGAATGAGCAAGCTTTTTGATCGCACACGCAATGCGCTTAATCCAACGCCGGGCGGAACTGTTGTTACCCAGGCCGATTCGGAAAATTGGGCTGAAGAACTACGAAAGACAGGCAGCGCGGGGGTTGAAATTGCGGAAACCCGCCTCGCAAAATGTCGGCGTACGCGGCTGGTACTGCCACCCGACGCTCCCACCTTGTCCAACCCTTCGGTGGCGAAGAGCGGGGCTATGGAAGCATATCGAATGCTGCGAACGCGGATCATGCGTGCGCAGGCAACCCAAGGGCTGCGTACATTGATTTTCAGCAGCGCCGTGACCAATGAAGGCAAGACCTTCACCACCCTAAATCTGGCGGAGGCTTATGCAGGATTACACGATCAGCGCGTTTTGCTGATTGATGGCGACCTGCGAACCAGATCGCTCTCGCAGTGCTTCGCGCAAGTGCCCGGGCCGGGGCTTTCAGAAGCACTGGCTGGCGAAGCGGAATTCGCAGACGTAGTTCTAGCGACGGACAGGTCCAACCTTTTCTTCGTTAATACCGGGAAGAATGCCACCCCCGCGCCCGAACTCTTTGCCAGCGCCCGCTGGAAGGAATTTCTCGCCTGGTGCAGCGAATGTTTCAAGGCCATCATTATTGACGCGCCACCCGTGTTTCCACTATCGGACTTTGACCTTATGTCGGCAGCGTGCGACGGGATTGTGCTGGTTGTCCGCGCGCAAAAAACGCAGCGTGAATTGTTGCAAAAGGTATCGGCGCAAGTGGACGCAAAAAAACTCATTGGCATTGTCTACAATGCGACGACCACTGAGCGGCGGAAATCGAGATATAACAATCCGTACCTCGCGGGCGATCCACAATAGAACGACATTTGTACACCGGTAGCCAGAAGGGTCTGGTGGACAAACAGCGCTCGAAGCTATTGTGAGCTTCTCTGAACCGATTTGCTGCCGCCGGTTTCACTAATACAGTTCCTGGCACAAGCGACATGACTATAAGCGCCACAAATCTAGTTACTGTCGAGCCTCCAGCCAATCCATCGGAGGTTGAGAGCCGCACATGCAGTTGTAATTCGCGATCCTTGCCCACCCTGCGCGTTTTACATGTACTGCCTTTTTTTGCATATGGCGGCACAGAATTGGTGGTCCGCCGGCTGATTGCAAATTTGGATGCGCCGGACTTTGAACACCGCGTTTGTGCTATGCGCGGCTATGACCCACAACTTGTCCGGTCTGCGCAACTCGAAGATCGCTTTGTTCAGGCTGGTAATTCCGCGGAGCAGTTGCAATTTCCTCTTCGCCGTCTGGTAGGAATCATGCGCCAGCTGCAGCCCCACATCGTGCACACCAGGAACTGGGGAGCGCTTGAGGCGGCATTTGCCGCGCGGTTGGCTGGGGTCCCGTGCGTGGTGCACAGTGAACATGGATACGACCTGGATATGTTGGATGGGTTGCCTTTCCGTCGCCGCGTCATTCGCCGTGGCCTATACGCTTTTGTCCACCGGCTGTTCACGGTATCGCAAGAACTACGGACTTTTCATGCCAAACAGGCCTGGCTTGCGGTGGATCGATTGCAGGTTGTTTACAACGGAGTCGATACAGAAAGCTATTTCGCCGATGCGGCAGCACGAGTTCAAACGCGAAAGCAGCTGGACGTTCCAGAAAAAAGTCTGTTGATTGGCAGCGTAGGAAGATTGGTGGCCATCAAGAACTATCCGCTAACCTTGCGCGCGGTGGCGACTCTGGTGGACAACGGTTACGACGTACACTTGGCCATCGCCGGCGCTGGACCTGAGGAAGAAAATATCCGGAATGTGGCTGCAGGATTGCCGCAGTTGCAAGGACGTCTGCATCTATGTGGTTTCACTCATCAGACTTCGAGTTTTCTAAACGGTCTGGATATTTTCGTCCAGTCTTCAGAGGCGGAAGGAATGTCCAACACCGTGCTGGAAGCAATGGCCTGCGGTTTACCTCTGGTCGTCACCGGCGTTGGCGGAAATCCTGAAATGGTCGCCCACGGCGAAAACGGATTTCTGTTTGCGTCGGGAGATGGACGCGCGCTGGCACTGCATATCGAGTCCTTGATTAACAATCAGGAATTGCGAGTTGAATTGGGACGTAAGAGCCGTTTGCGCGCAGTTCAGCTTTTTAGCCTCGACCGCACGATGACAGAGTACAGGAACCTTTACCAGAATCTGGCTGTTGAGCGCGGCATTCAAGTTGGAGACAAGAGCTAAGGCCATGTGCGGGATTACTGGAATCTTCGAATTCGACCGCCGGGAACCGTTTCCCGACGAGCTCATTCATCGCATGAATGAGACGATTGTCCATCGCGGTCCGGATGATGAAGGTATTTTTTCCGGACCAGGTGTTGGCATGGGCTTTCGCCGCCTCAGCATTATTGACCTGAGTACCGGTCATCAGCCCATTTCGAACGAAGACGGGTCCATCTGGGTGATGTTGAACGGGGAAATCTACAATTACCCCGAACTGCGTGCCGAGTTGGAAGGCAAAGGGCACCAGTTCGCGACGCACTCGGACACCGAAACGATTGTCCATCTTTACGAAGAGCTTGGCGAAGGCTGCTTTGCCCGGCTGCGCGGGATGTTTGCCGTGGCCATTTGGGATTCGCGGAAACGCACCATGCTTCTCGCACGTGATCGGGTGGGGAAAAAGCCGCTTTTCTACGCAGCTAACTCAAATCGAATCGTGTTTGGATCCGAGCTTAAGGTTCTGCTGGCCGCAGACGGCCTCTCCCGCGAAATCGACCACCAAGCCCTTTCTGATTATTTCTCCCTGGGATATGTTCCAGCCCCGAAAACGATTTATCGTGCAATCCGCAAGCTGCGGCCAGGGCACTACCTGGTTGTCAGTTCCGGGAAATTTCGCGAATCCAGCTATTGGGACATTTCTTTCGGCAACGTCGAAAATCGCAGCGAAGGCGAATGGCAGGAAGCTCTTCGTGAGCAAATTCGCGAGGCCACTCGAGTCCGCTTGCTGAGCGACGTTCCGTTGGGGGCCTTCCTGAGTGGAGGCATTGACTCTTCTGCAATTGTGGCCATGATGAGCGGTCTGCAGCACGGCCATGTGACCACGTGTTCGATTGGTTTTACCGATGAAGAGTTCAATGAATCTGAATATGCACGCCAGGTAGCAGAACTCTTCAACACCGAGCATCATGATCAGATTGTGGAAGCCAAGGCTATCGAGATACTCGACAAGCTTGTTTGGCACTACGACGAACCATTTGCGGACTCTTCTGCAATTCCGACCTACTATGTTTCAAAAGTTGCTCGTGAGCATGTAACGGTGGCCTTGGGCGGCGATGGCGGCGACGAAAGTTTCGCAGGTTACCGGCGTTATCGCCTGGATCAATTTGAAAACAAGATGCGGGGCTATTTGCCTCATGGCATTCGTAAGAATGTATTTGGGCCACTCGGAAAATACTATCCCCCGCTTGCATGGGCGCCGCGGGTTGTGCGCGGGCGCGCGACTTTCCAGAGTCTGGCAAGCACGCCCCTTGAGGGTTATTTTCGCTCGATGTCTTATTTCCGCCCGGAAGAAAAGGAAAAGCTTTTCAGCGGAGACTTCATGCAGTCTTTGGCGGATTATGATTCATTAAACGTTTTTCGCGAACACTACGACCGTGCCGATACGCAGGATCCCTTATCAAAGATTCAGTATGTCGACATCAAGACTTATTTGCCGGATGACATTTTGACGAAAGTCGATCGAGCCAGCATGGCGGTCTCACTGGAAGTTCGAGCACCACTACTCGATCACAAACTGATGGAAATGGTAGCTCGAATTCCGTCCGACCTTAAGCTAAGGAATGGCGAAGGCAAATTCATTCTGAAAAAGGCCCTTGAACCGATTCTGCCAAAAGAGATTCTATACCGAAAAAAACAGGGATTTGCCATACCGCTCGCGAAGTGGTTCCGGAACGACCTCCGCGAACTCACCGAACAGAGCTTATTTGGGCAAAAAGACGGAATTCTGAACACTGAGTACTTGCGGAAGATATGGAACCAACACCAGAGCGGTAAATTCGATCGGTCCATGCATCTTTGGGCGACTTTGATGTTCCGCCGCTGGCAGGCGACTTTTCAGGCTGGATGAGGAGAATTGGTGAGCGGAATTTGCGGCATTTGCAATGCTCCAGGGAGTAGTACGGAACCAAGGCTCGCCTCCATGCTGGCATCCTTAGCCCAGCCCGGAGAACTGGGTACCGATTTTGTCGTTGCGAAATCCGCGAGATTGGGCGTCGCTACACACTGGGATTTTCAGCGAGCCTGCGGACAGGATGGTCTGCTCATCGCCGCCGACGCTGAGATCTTCAATAAAAAAGAGCTGGTTTCTCTGCTTGGTCTTGGTAATTTTGCGTCCGCCAACCCTTCCTCTGCAGAACTCGTCGCCGCACTTTACCGAAAATACGGAACGGACTTTGTAAAGCAACTGGAAGGGGCATTTTCGATTGCGATCTGGGACGAACAGAATCGGCGATTGGTTTTGGTGACCGACGGATTGGGGATATCCGCTCTGTATTGGAAGCTTGAAAATAACACGCTTCTTTTTGCATCGCGCTCGGGTGCGGTACGCGCAGGTATGCAAACGGAAACCGATGTAAATTCAGACGCGGTCATGCAGTATTTGATTTTCAGCGTCGTTTCCGCGCCGCTATCCATCTATAAAGGCATCGACCGGTTGCCGCCCGGCCAGCTTCTGGTTTGGGAAAACGGAAAGATTGTCAAAACACAGTTTTGGGACGTGGAGTACGCCGACGGGCGCTGGAACAGCCCAGATGAATGTGCAGCAGCCGTTCGCGATGGAATCCGTTCTGCTGTTTTTCGCACTGCCAATGACCTTGACCCCAGCGTTGTGGGAGCCTATCTGAGTGGCGGCACCGATAGCAGCAGCGTCGTCGCCTTCTTGAATGAATGGCATGCTCCTGCGAAATCGTTCACAATTTTCTTTGACGAAGGACAATACAGCGAGATTGAGTTTGCCCGCACAACAGCGCGACACTTCAAAGTACAGCATTTTGAGCAATGTCTTAGGCCGCAAGACGCTTTTGAAATTGTAACCAGGCTAAATCGGTACTACGACGAACCCTTTGCCAATTCTTCTGCAATTGGTGGCTACTACTGCGCACGAATGGCCAAAGAAAACGGCGTCACAACCTTGCTGGCTGGAGACGGAGGTGACGAACTTTTCGGGGGAAATGAGCGTTACGCTACCGACAAGCGATTTTCCCTTTACCACACCATCCCCAAGGGACTACGCACCGCAATCGTTGAACCGCTCGTTGCACTGCTGGGCGCCTCGGAAGGGAAGCTGGGCCTTCCCGGCAAATACATCCGGCGAGCCAATATTCCCAACCCGCGGCGAATCTATTCTTACGGGTTATTTCTGACAGAAGCTCCTGAAGGCATTTTTGAACCGGCATTCCTTGAGCATTCGCCTCCGCAAGAATGGATGGACATTGCGCAGGGCCACTTCGACAAGGGCGAAAATCGCAGCGAACTGAACCGCATCCTCTATATGGACTTAAAGATGACCCTTGCGGACAACGACTTGCGCAAGGTGATGGGTACCGCGGAGATGGCCGGCGTACGTGCGCGTTTCCCATTGCTCGATAGGCAACTCGTAGAACTCTCCGCCAAAATCCCTGCAAAATGGAAATTGAAAGGATTCGAGAAGCGATTTATCTTCAAGCAGGCGATGAAGGGCATTCTTCCGACCAAGATTTTGAAGAAAAAGAAACACGGATTTGGCGTTCCCGTGTCGCTATGGCTCCTCGAAGATCGGCGTCTGGAGTCTCTGATGAACGACGTGATGAGCGATGCTAAAACGCGGCAACGCGGCATCTTTCAACCCCAATTCATCGACAGCGTGCTCAAAAAGCATCGTTCCGAGGATCGCAAGAATTTCGGTGAATTGATTTGGTACATGTTGATGCTGGAATTGTGGCACCGCGAACACTTCGAGAGAAAGCGGGAACCGGCCTTTGCAGACTGAAAGCCTCAAGCTAGCTGAGGATACGTCTTTGCCGGGCGGCGGCAGGGCTCCGGCAGCCGATTCTTTTGACTGGGCAGGACTGGAATATCTTGCCGATCCCCAACTCCCTGCACTTCGCCGGAGAATGGTGGCGGAAACATTATTTGCCCTGGGTGGCGCACGCGTTGCCGAAGCCTTGGCAAAAAATGCGAAAGCAAGGTCCTGGCGGCTCAGGAACAAGAAATCTGAAACTGCTGCCGGGCAGCCCCGATTCGCTGTTCTTTGCTACCACCGTATTGGCAGAGGCGGCGTTCCTGTTTACTCCGGCCTTCCCGCGGCTGTTTTTGAATCGCAAATGGTTTATTTGCGAAAGCACTATCGCATCGTTTCGCTTGCGGAAATGATTGCGGAAATGGAATCCCCGGCAAAAGCAGACCCCGCAGTCGCTATTACTTTCGACGACGGTTATGCCGATCTTTACGCGCAGGCCTTTCCGATTCTGCAGAAATTGACAATCCCCGCCACCGTGTATTTGACAGCCGGAGCCATCGAGACAGGTGAAGTTGCCTGGTATGACCGGGTTTTCGTTGCGTTCCAGGTCATGCCGCTTGAAGAATTTGAGCTTCCTTCGGATTCGCCACGCCGTGTGCGGCTTAGCACTCCTTCCGACAGGCTCAAGGCCGCGGTGGAATATATCACCTTGATGCGAGGGCTCCCGGCCTCAGAACAGCGTGCCAAGATTGCCATGCTCGAATCTTCCGTGCGGTTCCCGCAGAAAAGCATGAGCAATCGCATGCTCTCGTGGACTCAGATCCGACGGATGATTGAAGGCGGCGTCAGTTTTGGCGCCCACACCATGACCCATCCCGTGGTAAGCCGGTTGACTGAAACGGAGTTGTACGCCGAGCTTGCTGATTCAAAGAAACTCATCGAGGACAGAATCCAGCAGCCAGCTTTGGATTTTGCATTTCCATTTGGCAAATTGGATGAATGCGGTCACCGAGCCATGACAACTTTGTCGCAACTCGGTTACAGATCGGCGGCTACCACCATTGAAGGTGTGAATGTCCCCGGTTCCAATCCTTTTTTCCTGAAAAGAGTTTCTTATTGCGAGGAGAGGTCGCTCGCTATTTTTGCGCTCCAGTTGAGCCGGCTATTTCTTTCCTCCGAACCGGAGCAACCGGAAGGCGCACCGTTTCTGCAGGCCGCATCTCAAACGGTCCCAGATACTCCCAATTCGAGTAAACGCAGGGAGGCTAGGTGAGCCGTGCGTGACTTTCTACTTTTGGTTATCATTTGCGGCTCTCTGCCAGTTTGTTTTTTTCAACCCTTTTTTGGCGTATTGATGTGGATTTGGATCGCTTACTTCAATCCGCATCGCTTTACATTTGACTACATGTATGACTTTCCTGTGGCGCAGGCTATCGCGGTGCCTACGCTGGCGGGTTTGATTTTCAATCGTAAATTTAATCGCCCGCTGTTTGTCCGGGAAAATATTTGGATGCTGGTGCTGTGGGCCTGGTTCGCCATCGTTTATATAAATGCCACGCACGTCCCCTTTTTCGCCGGTCATGTCGACGATTCAAAAATCGAACTCATTCGCATCAGCAAAATTCTGCTGATGACTTTCGTGATCATGCTCGTGACCACCTCGGAAAAAAGGTTGAAAGCCGTATTTCTGGTGACGGCATTCAGTTTCGGGATCATCGCACTGAAAAGCGCAATTTTCGGAATTTTCACCGGCGTCTCCGGACGCCTGTCTGGCCCTCCCGATTCTTTTATTTCCGAGAACAACGCATTTGGACTTGCCCTGAACATGTCCATCCCCATCTTTTATTTCTTGGGGCGCGTTGAGTCGAATCGACTACTGCGAAGGGCGCTCAACGTGGGCTTCGTAAGCTGCATTATTTGCGTGATCCTTACCTATTCACGGGGAGGATTCCTTGGCCTAGTTGCCATTCTTACCCTGTTGGCCATGCGTTCGCGTCAAAAAGTGATTGGAATTACCGTTCTGGCCACGATTGTCCTGTTGTTGATCGCTTTTGCTCCGGCGAGTTGGGTTTCGCGCATGCAAACGCTGCAACAGGATGGCGTAGATATGTCAGCGCAACAGCGCTTGGTTAGCTGGGGAACTACTTGGAATTTTGCGATGGAATACCCGCTGATGGGAGGAAGTTTCTACACCTTGCCGGATGTTGAAATTTTTCAGAAGTATAAAACGCGCGATCTACCCGGCGGATTTCAATCATCAGGACCGCACAGCATCTATTTTCAGATTCTCGGTGACCAGGGTTTCATCGGGTTTTTTATCTACTTTGGTTTGACTGCCGCATGCTTCTTTACCCTGTCTCGATTGCGGCGCATTACCCTGAGAAACCCGGAATTGCAGTGGATCAGTGTTTACGCCGACATCCTAAGCACATCCCTCGTGGCGTTTCTCGTAAGTGGAGCGTTTTTGGGCTTCGCCGACTTCGATTTGTACTTTCAGATGGTAGCCTGCGTCTGTGTTCTGAAAAGTCTGTATGTCCACGAAGTATCTATAAGAAATGCCACCGCTCAGGTTCCCGAGGTTGCATTTGCATTTTCCGGAGGTGAACCAGCTTGATTCCTCACCACAATCTTTACATGCGTCTCACTCGCTATGTAGTTCTCGTCCTGGCGACATCCGTCGTGTCGACATGCGCAGCGGCATTGCCTGCCTATGACGTCAATGAAAAACAGACCTGGAGTTGGTCCATCGAGGATGTTGATGTTACGCCTGCGAGATTTACAGCCCTCGCAGTCGATCAGGAGGGCAGCGTCCACGTCGCGTATGCCGCTGGTGCAGGCGGCTATGATCTGAAATACGCATTCCGCCCGGCGGGATCTGCAAAGTGGTTCACAATGCAGCTCGAAAAGGAATATTCCAATTTTGCAACCAATATCGGCATCGATAAAAAAGGCAATCCCCATGTTTGTTTTACGCCAAGGCAGATGAGGTATGCTTCCTGGAATGGAAAATCGTGGGAGGTGCAGCAGGTTGATGCCGCGAGCGGCGGAGTGGAATACAGTTGTTCGATGGCTTTCGGTTCCGATGGAACACCGCATTTAGCGTGGTACCAGACCCACACTCCCGCCAATACGCTGTACTTGCATATCAAATACGCGACCCTAAAAGACGGCGTATGGATGGCCCGAACTCTCGATTTCGACCGTGAATGTGGGAAATGGAATTCCGTTGTCGTGGATGACGAGGGTCGGCCGCATATTGCCTACAGTGTTTTTCCTCCAGGCGAACTGAAATACGGATGGTTCGATGGCAAGGAGTGGCGCTTCACGCTGGTCGATACGCCGCACCAGGGCGCAACTCGGTATGCCGTAGGCCTTGGTGTCAGCTTGGCCCAGGACCAGAAGAAGCAATTTTTCATGAGTTACTATGAATCACCGTACAGTGCGGATGTCCACGAGTCAGGAATGCTCAAAGTGGCAAAATTGGAAGGCGGAAAGTGGAAAATTACGGTCGTCGATCAAGTGGAAAAGACCACCGGTTGGGCGGAGTATAACAGTCAAATTGCTTTTGATAGCCACGGCAACCCGCACGTCAGCTACGAAGATGGCGGCGGCCTGAAGCATGCTTTTTGGGATGGCGAGCAGTGGCGCGTCCAGCTCATCGTGGGGGCCACCGGGGAAGCGCTGATCTACAGCTCCATGAAAGTTGCGCCCGATGACACGGTTTTCATCAGCTATCGCGATCCAAACGACAGCATCCTTCGTGTTGCCGTAGGGCGTCCGATGGCACAGAAAATAGCCAAATCTGCGGTCGTTGCGCCGGATTCGCCGAAACATTAATTGGCCTCGGCACCGCCACACGTTGTTGTCCGAATTTTACGGCGAATATGGAATATTCTGAAAAAATAGCGCAGTGGCTCTTCTGGACGTCGGCCATCCTGGTCGCTTACGTCTACGTGGGTTATCCCGTTGCGCTCGGGATTTTGGCACGATTGTTCCCCAGGGCCAGCAAATCCGATGAGCAATTTCGTCCGGCGATCACTCTGCTGATATCCGCCTACAACGAAGCCGAAGTTATTCGTGAAAAAATAGAAAATTCACTGCAGCTGCGGTATCCAGAGAAGCTCTCCGAGATTATCGTGGTTTCTGACTGTTCGAGCGATGCGACGGATGAAATTACCCGGGAATATGCCTCGCGCGGTGTGCGTCTGATCCGGCAGCCGGAGCGACTGGGAAAATCAGCCGCTCTTAATTTGGCTGTTCCCCTTGCAAGAGGCGCGATCATTGTTTTCTCAGATGCCAATGCAATCTATCAAGCAGACGTTTTCGAAAAATTTTCACGGCATTTTGTGGATCCCCGAATTGGATACGTTGTTGGCAATGCCCGGTATCTGGAAAACAAGGGAGACTCGCAGTCTTCCCAGTCCGAGAGTCTTTACTGGAAACTTGAGACCTGGCTCAAACGCACTGAATCGCGATTTGAATCAGTCGTGGGCGGAGACGGCGCGATATATGCCATCCGTCCGGAGCTATTCACCGTGTTGCTTCCCACTGATATCAATGATTTCCTAAATCCGTTGCAGATCGTCAACAAAGGATATCGCGGGTTATTCGATCCGGAAGTAATTTGCTACGAGGAAACGGCAGATACTTTTTCGCAAGAGTTCAGGCGCAAAGTGCGGATTGTGAGCCGCGCTCTGAACGCCATACGCAGGGTGCCGGGCATTCTCAATCCCTTCGCGAATTTTCGCCATTGGTGGCTGCTTGTTTCCCACAAGATTCTGCGTTGGTTTGCGCCATTTTTCCTCATAGGACTGTTAGCCAGTTCTGTGGCATTGTCAGGAACGCCGTTCTACCTTTATGTAGCAATAGCACAAGGCTTGTTTTATTCTCTGGCACTCATTGGGTGGGCTCTGCAAAGTCGCCCTAAAGTGCCCAAGCTGATCTCAGTTAGCTTTTATTTTTGTGTTGTAAATCTTGCTTCCTTTCTGGGTTGTATTAAATGCTTCAGTGGCGATTTGTCTGGAACATGGATGCCGCATCGCACGCAATCTCCTGGGAAAAGCTGATTATCTCTTACACCGAAAAACCAAATCGACCATGAATCTTGTCTACGCGAAAACCGACACAGACGGAGTACTTTGGGAAGAATTTGTCTGCCGCCAGCCCGGCGCCACTTGCTATCACCGCTGGAAATGGAAGCAAATTATCGAAAATAGCTTCGCATGGCCAACCTTTTATTTGATGGCGGTGGAGGAAAAGCGCGTGGTTGGCGTTCTTCCCCTTACCTGGCAACACAGCAGACTTTTTGGCAGCTTTATTACTTCTTTGCCTTTTTTCAATGCCGGTGGAATTCTTGCAGATTCCTCGGAAGCACAAAAAGTGCTGCTCGATGAGGCGATAAAGGTTGCTAAAAGCGTGGGGGCCGTTTCCATCGAGCTGCGCCATCGCGAGCAACTCGCGCTTGGTCTGCCAGTGAAGTCGAATAAAGTCACCATGGTTTTGCCCATCCATGGTGACTCAGAACTTACCTGGAAAGCTCTCGATACCAAAATGCGAACCAAGGTTCGCAAAGCGCAGAGTTTCGGAATGACCGCGGAATTTGGCGGCAAAGAGTTTCTGGATGATTTCTACGATGTATTTGCAGACAACATGCGGGAACTTGGAACTCCGGTCTATGCCAAAAGGTTCTTTGCTGAGATTCTCTCCGCTTTTCCCGACGACACGTTCCTCTGCCGCGTTCGGCACGAAGGAATGGTTGTCGCGGTATCCTTCCTCTGCGGTTATCGCGAACGCATCGAAGCTGTCTGGAGTTCTTCGCTGCATTCGCATCTGCATATCAAGCCCAACATGTTCCTCTACTGGAATCTTTTGAGCCACTTTGGACCGCGCGGCTTCCGGCTGTTCGATTTCGGCAGATCTTCGGTAGGCTCGGGAACATATTCGTTCAAGCAACAATGGGGGGCCAAACCACAGCAACTTTATTGGGATACTTGGCTCGCGAGCGGCGGCAGTGAGTTGCCGGAGCGGAACCCGGAAAATCCAAAATACAAACTGGCGATCCGCATGTGGCAGAAACTGCCGCTGGCGGTCACCAAACTGGTCGGACCACACATCGTGCGTTGCTTGCCTTAAACGTCAGTGGGAAGGAACTGGGCTGCTTTTTCCCCGTATGGCTTTTTCGAGAACATCTTCAAAGCTTTTTACGACGGATGCCCAACTGTAATTCTCTTCAACCAGTTTTCGCGCGGCAGCTCCGATTCGATTTCTTTCCACTCGGTCGTTTAGCAGACGGACCACGTGTGCTGCAAATTCTGACGGGTCATCGGACAAAATAATATTTTGTCCGTGGGTTACCGGCAGGCCTTCCGCGCCAATCGAAGTAGAGACCACAGCTTTACCCATAGCCATGGCTTCATATATTTTGATGCGGGTGCCCCCGCCGATGCGCATTGGGACGACATACACAGATGATTCTGCCATGTACGGCCGGACATCATCGACCGATCCTGTGACATGAATCCCCACGCCCGCCTCGCCCAGGGCCGTCAGCTTCACCGAAGGGTTGCGTCCCACTACCCAGGTCTCCGCAGCAGGTATTTGCGCCCTAATTTTCCCGAAGATTGCTTCATGCATATAGAAGATTGCGTCTTCATTGGCCATCCAATCCATGGAACCGGTAAAGACAATCCGGCCCGGTATTTCCTCTTTAGCAATCGGCGAAAAATAGTCGACATCCACTCCTGTTGGGACCACCGTAATTTTCCCGGTGTCTGCATAGGACGTAAAATACTTCTTATCATTTTCAGAAACTGCCAGTACCTGATCGGCTTCCTGAACGTAGCGCCGCTCTACCGCCGCCATCCGGCGATATTCCCGCCAGGTAACTATTTTCCATATGGGATTGCTGGCGTGTTCGTAGGAGCGACGCCAGATCATTTCTTCAACGTTGTGCGTAAAGAGAACTTTAGGGACAGATAAGTCCCAGGGTATGGCCTTTGTTGCAAATAAAAAGTCACATATTAAAACGTCAAATGATCCAGAACGAACCGTCTCTCGCAAACGTTTTGCCGCTTCCGGTCTGCAATACTTCGCCACACTGTATGGCCAGGGAGACAAAAAGTTTCTGGCGTAGGCCATGGCCTCGGCCGCACCGCGTTTTTTTGCAGGAAGCGGCATGGGAACTGTAATAACTTCGTGAAAGGTCGCCTTTAGTTCCGCGTGGCGATCGTTGGCATGCTCTCCATAAAAAAGAAAGAGAGTGATCTTATGCCGCTTGGCGAGTTCCTTAAGCAGGTTCAAGCTGCGAATGGTCCCGCCGGAATCAGGCGGGAGCAATGTTCCGGATTTGGCCCAGAGAATGTTCAAGGAGAGCCGCGCCTACCAGCAGATGCCTTCGTAGTTTTCGTGGCCCTTCAGGCGGCGTGCCGCATCGAGGTGAACCAGATCGAGTACCAGTGTGCCGGGTTTTAAATGTTCCTTGATTTTTTCCGCAGGCACAGCTTTGGTTCCCAGAATTAGAACTTCGGAAGTCTCAATCACTTCGGCCAGGTTGGAAGTGAGAAGTGATCCAATGTGGGGAATCGTGTCATCAATGAACTGCCGGTTGGAACCCAACACCCGGCCGAGCACAACATCTTCATCATAGATCCGGCAGTTGCAGCCTTCGCCGAGCAAACGTTTTGCCAAATGCACGAGTGGGCTTTCACGCAAGTCATCGGTTCCTTGTTTGAAACTAAGTCCCAGCATGCCGACATTTCTTTTCTTCGAAGCCAGCACACTATCGACGGCTCTCTCTATGTGGTTGTTGTTACTCTCCAGCAGTGATTCAAGCAGCGGCAGCTGCAAATCCAATTCCTTGGAGCGGTAAGTGAGAGCTTTTAGGTCCTTGGGAAGGCACGAGCCACCAAAAGCAAATCCTGGCTTGAGATAAGCCGTAGAAATGTTAAGTCGCGTGTCGGACACAAAAATCTTGGCTACCGTCTCTGTGTCGACGGAAAGACTCTTGCAGATAGCTCCGATTTCGTTTGCAAATCCCACCTTCACGGCATGGAAGGCATTGCACACGTACTTCACCATTTCCGCCGATGTCGCTGTCGTTTCATACAGTTGCTCAGGAGCCCAATGATAGATTTCCCGCAGGGCGGCAATGTGGGTCCGGTCGCCGGTTCCAAATATTGTAAATGGCGGCTCAAAAAAATCCGCTACCGCGCTTCCTTCTCTCAGGAATTCGGGGTGGAAACACACGCCAAAGTCTTTGCCCGCCTTTTTGCCGCTGCTTCGCTCCAACGCGGGAATTACGACTGAATCCGTCGTTCCGGGAAGCACGGTGCTCCGCAATACGATCCAATGGTATTTATCTTTCTGTTTCAGCGCTCGCCCTAAATCCTCGCAAACTCGTTCGACTGCAGCGAGCCCCAATTTCCCGTTGCGCTGGCCTGGAGTGCCAACGCAAAGAAATGAGATATCGGTTTCTTGCAGCGCGACCGCGACTTCGGTTGTCGCAAATAGCCGTCCAGAGGCATGGGCCTCGCGGGCCAGCTCCTCGACGCGCGCCTCGACGATTGGCGTATGGCCGCTCGCCAACATGGCCACTTTGTCCTGATTGGTATCTACGCCGTAAACTCGATTGCCTTTATGAGCCAGGCAGACGGCCGTGACCGCCCCCACATAACCCAAGCCAAATATACTGATCGATTGCATAAGCTTGCCGTATTCTCCTCAACGCCCGATTTAGTCTATCAGTGGCAGCAACCAGGGTTGCAATCGCTCTGCCGAAGCTGTTTCATAGCCGTCATTATCTTCCCACAAGTCATTGATAAATAAAGGCTTGTTTGGTGTTCCTGGGCTCTTGCGACGAGGCGCTTCGCGGGCCGTGGTGGTAGGGGAAAAGCGTTCATGTTCCTAGACATAGCTTTCCCTACGGCCGCCGCGCGCTTTGCTCGAGATAGCTCTGCACTTCCTGGGCAACCGCTGTCCATGTGCGGCCCAAAGAGTGGTTGGCAATCGCAGCGCGGTCCCAGGAGCGTGCCAGGCCCGCCCGTATCCCCTCTCGCACACCCTCGATACTTTGCTCGACGACCATCCCCAGGCCTGGCGTTGCCAAAATCTCGGACACCCCGCCGGCATCGGTGGCTATCACTGGGGTTCCACAACCCAGCGATTCGGAAACCACATTTGGCCAACCTTCTCTGGAGCTGGCCAGACAGCTCAGATTTGCCGCGCTGAACCAGGTTTGCAGTTCTTCGTTGGGCCGCTGTCCGGCGAGGACCACGCGACCCTCCAGGCGCTCCGCGCGAATCTGTTTCTCCAGAGCACCCCGCAGCCAACCTTCACCAAGAATATAGAGCCGCAGTTGCGGGTGGCTCGCGGACACACCGGCAAACGCGGAAATCAAACGATCGTGACACTTTTGCGGATACAAGTTTCCAACACTTACGAGTACTTCGGCTTCGGCCGGGATCTGCAGCTTCTGCCTGGCCGCAGCCATATCCCCCGGAAAAAACCTTGCGGAATCAATCCCATTGGGAATAACGCGAATTTTGTCTTCGCGGATGCCCATTTTCATCATCGCCAGCTTTAAGGAATTGGACACCGCAATTACCCCAGCGGCGTTTTCCAGAGTCCACGCGATTTTTGGCCGGATTGAGCTGTACTTTGGATACACATCGATGTCGGTACCCCGGGCTGATACGACGACGGGAACGCCCAACTTTCGTCCGATCCGCAGTGCTGCATATCCATCCGGATACACAAAATGAGCATCGATACAATCGATAGGCGCCTCGCGATGGATGCGCGCCACCGCGCCGAGACTTCCTCGGTACATCAGTGCGCCATGCCAGGGCATCGCTATTCCGGGAAGCAGGGGATATTTCGGGTAGCTTACCTGCAAGCCGCCACGCAGATCCTGGTAGGGAACCATGGAATATTTCTGCCAACGCTTGACAGCAGGCCAGCGCGGGAAAAAGGGAAGCGGGGAAACGACTCTTACATTGCTTCCGGGGCGTTGGCTTACATGCCGCATCCGCTGGTAAATAAAAACCCCAAGCTCGGGAGACATAACGTTGGGGAACAGGCTTGTGTAAGTCAGGATATTCATGAATTTTCCGGTGGTGACGCTGTTCTCCCGATTCTAGGTCACGTCAGCGGACAAAATACTGCAAGCGATTTGTCTTCAACGAGCGAGAATTTTACTTCGAGCCGGGGTCTTTCCGCCGGCGGTTTCTTCTGCGTACCAGTTGCTCGGCGCAACCTTATTGCCTGTTATACTAACAGGCGAAATGAGGAATGCTATGACATTTGACGTGGAAGACTATTTCCACGTTGGCGCTTTTGCCGACCGAGTCGACAAATCGCAATGGGCCAGTTTCCCGAGTCGCGTGGAAGCGAATACAGAACGGTCTCTAGCTCTGTTTTCTGAAGCCGGCTGCAAGGGCACGTTTTTCATTTTGGGCTGGGTGGCAGAGAATTTTCCCCATATTGTGAAACGAATTGCGGCTGAAGGGCACGAAATAGCATGTCACAGTTCGGAGCACCGCAGGGTATACCAGCTGTCGCCCGATCAATTCAGAGAAGATACGATCCGTGCTAAGAAAGTCATTGAAGATGTCTCGGGAACTCGAGTGAGCGGCTATCGCGCTCCGAGTTTTTCCATTACTGCCGATTCCCTTTGGGCATTTGAAATTCTTGCTGAAACCGGTTTTAGCTACGACTCCAGTATTTTTCCAGTCCGGCACCCGAACTATGGAATGCCCAAATTGCCGAGAACTCCGTTTTTGGTGAAGACTCCTTCCGGCCCGATCATTGAATATCCGATGCCCACGCTGTCTGTCGGCTCCCATCGTTCACCCCTGGCCGGCGGCGCGTATTTGCGACTCCTGCCGTATGCCTACACGCGCTGGGGTATCCGATTTCTGAACGACTGTGAAGAACAATCGGTATGTATCTATGCGCATCCCTGGGAATTGGACCCGGAACAGCCTCGAATTAATGGCAGTTTGACCGCTAAGATGAGGCACTATATTGGTCTGGGCACAATGGAGAAAAAGCTTCGCCGTCTTTTACAGGATTTTCAATTTGTTACGTTAGAATCTCTATTACCATCTGTTGAGAGGCTGGGGTTTGTTTTGGATACCCGAAATCTGGATCAGGTTGCGATTTTTCGATGATTTGTGACTGCCATGGCCCCCTATTTTGCCGCGACGCTGGTCTCCCAGTGCTATGAATCAACCATTACTTCCAGAAGTCGGCGTAGTCTGTATTCCGCCTGAATATTGGGACGTGGCCTGGCTGCAAACGGAACATCAGGTCATCAGCCGGCTATCCTTGTTTTTCCGCGTCGTTTGGATGGATCCATCGGAAAACTGGAGAGAAACTCTTCGCGACGGCTTGCCCAGCGTCCCGGTGTTCTCGAATGCAAAAACCTTTGAGAACCTGACTGTGCACCGCCAGGAATTCTGGTTGCCGCAATTCTTTAAACCGCGCTGGTTGTCTCGTTACACCTTCCTCGAGCGGGTGCGGAGGGCTCAGGAATATCTGCGCAGCCAGGGCTGCAAGAAGATTGTTCTCTACCTGTGGACTCCGGAGTACGGCCTGGCGCTTGAAGCCGGCCGCTGGGATCTGGTGGCTTACCACATCGACGACGAATATTCTTTCTCGGAAATAGAGGTACCTACACCTCCCGAGGAATTGACCGTTATTCGTGAATCCGGCCAGGTATTTGTTCATTCGGCTCCGCTCATGGAGAAGAAAGGGAAAATCAATCCGCACACCAGCTACAGCCCCAATGGCGTGTACTATGCCGCGTTTGCGACCCCTGTACCGGAACCGGTGGATATCGCGGCCATTCCGCACCCGCGCGTAGGGTATGCCGGATTCATTAAAAAACAGCTGGATTGGACTCTGTTGCGGGAATTGGTCTTCCGCCATCCCGGCTGGTCGTTCGTGTTTGTTGGAAAACAGAGCCCACATCCGGAACTTGACGGGATCCTCGCAGAATTGAAGGCCAAAGGTAACGTCTATTTCCTGGGCGATAAATCGGCCGCCGAGTTGGCCCTCTATCCGCAACATTTCGACGTATGTCTGATGCCCTACGAACTCAACGACTACACCAAATTTATCTACCCCCTAAAGCTGCACGAATATCTCGCCAGCGGCAGCCCAACAATAAGTACCCCCATTCCCGCCGTCACCCCATACAACGGACTCGTTGCTCTTCCCACATCCATTCCGGAATGGGAAAGTGCAATTGCAGATTCACTACGGCCGGAAATGAATTCGCAGGAAAAACGGGCTGCCCGACAAGCCGTTGCCAAGCAGCACGATTGGGAGTCGCTTACCCGGCGAATTGCGGGAACTATGGCCGAGAGACTCGGTTCCGACATACAGGTGGCCTGGAAGTCCCAAGTTGGTGATGCGCAGGAACCTGCGCTACTGATCTAGTTGGTACGCAACAGACTTTGCAATCGAGAAAGCACTTTTTGCCTGTCTTCTTTGTCCACAACAAATATCCAATCCCCCAGAAGCGCTAGCGGCAATATCAAGAATATTTGCAGGAAATAGACACGCAAATTATTCGCTGGCCAGTATTTCTCGATGCCCATCGTTGCCAATACGAATGGAATCGCGGCGCATGCATTGCGGATCCAGGTTGAATATATGTAGGAAAACGCCGGAATCTTAAGTACCCGGCGCACGTACAGGGGCCAGAATATTCCATGAACGCAGACGCTTGGCAATGTGGTGGCCCAGGCTACACCTACAATGCCCATTTTTTTTACCAGTACAATGCTCAGAATAAGGTTTATCGACCCTTCGACCAAAGCGACCGGTACCAGGGCTTTGTGCTTGCTGATACCCATCATGATTCCGCCCAAAGCCTGATTTCCCGCGCTTACCATCCAACCTACCGTCAGCGCTATGAGAACCTTGCTGGACAGGTCGGCGTACTCCGCCCCCATCCACAGGCCGATAAAGGCCTTGCCGCGGAACAGAAACGTTACGGCGATGGGCAGCATGACGGCGGCGCTGTAGCGGGCCGCCAAGGTGGATACATGCTTCAGCTTTTCCAGATTGTCCGTTGCTTCGATGGAACTCGCATGCGGGGTCAGGGTCACCGAAATCGAGCTGATGGGGGCGCGCGCGTAAGTCATCAGATTGCCGGCAATGGCAAAAAAGGTGACCGATGTAACCGGTAGATACCAGCCGATGACCAGCGAGTCCGAGTAGTACACTAGATATCCAGCGAGTTGCAGAAGAAGAGAATAGGCACTGAATGAAAAAATCAGTCGAAGACGTTCGCGATCGACCTGATTGAATCGGATTTTCAGCTGTGGGGCGAGACGCCTGACCAGCACTACATTGGTGATCACGGTAACGATCGCGAATAACAATTGCAATGCCGCCAGTGTGAACAACCCCATGCCGGCACGCAGCGCGAAGACAATCAACAGCGAACGTGCTGCGGTAATCGTAACTTCGACCGTGTTGGTCAGGTCAAATCGCTGGAGTCCCACCACCACTCCGCCAAAAACTCCAGCAATGAGTGAAACGGCCACGTTGACGCCGGCAATGATCAGAACGATTCGAGCTGTCGCGCGATATTCGGCGGGGACCTGGAAATGTTGAATTCCAAAAAATGCGAGTAAAACCGAGATAAAAATCGCGACCAGCCCCGCGGTAACAAAAACCACGAGTCCGGATGAAACAATTCCCTGCAATTCCTCTTTCTTGTCCTGCGCATGGAATCTGGCAACGTAACGGGTAACGGCTCCCCGAACTCCCATGTCGAGTAGTCCCAGGTAGCCAGTCAGCGATGTCAGCAGCGTCCAAACTCCGTACCCGACATCTCCGAGATGCCGGACAATGAACGGCGCGAGGAAAAAGCTGATTATCGCCCCGAACAAGAAACTGCCCCAGTTGGAAAGTACATTCTTGGCAACCGATGGTTTTGCCGGCGATTTCATCGGTTGTTCATTTTGGCGATTTTCAGCCTGACTCAAACTGTTCTCCCTGGGAAACTCCGGGGCCACTGCTCGGTCGGCAAACACTTGCCACTCAGTGGTAATTATGTTTCAACCGCCGCCAACCCCAACCGTGGACGCTCCGCTAACCCATTATTTTACAAGTACTTAGCGCCACCAGTTTCACGCGCATCATGAATCTGCGGCATTCCAAGTGCAATATCATCGCATAGCTAGGTGACCCTCGTATGAAGCCGTGTGTCGTTTTGTGCACATAGGGACAGCATCCGCGGGTTTGCAAGCTGAACGAAGGCATTCGAAGCAGTTCGCTGGAAGTCGCAAATCAGGTGCACAATAGGGGCCTAGCAGACTATGCGCGTACTGGTAACAGGCGACAAAGGCTTTATCGGCACAGTGCTAACCCCCTTTCTTCAGCAAGCGGGGCACACCGTGACCGGTCTGGACTCCGACCTCTATGAGCGGTGCACCTTCACAGGAGCGGTGCCCGACGTCCCCTCGCTTCGGCAGGACGTGCGGGACGCGGTGCTTGAAAACCTGCAGGGCATTGAAGCGGTAATACACCTAGCGGCGCTCTCCAACGATCCGTTAGGAAATCTCAATCCCCAGCTGACTTACGACATCAATCACCATGGCTCGGTATTGCTCGCCAGGCTTGCCAAGCAGGCCGGGGTACGGCGGTTTTTGTTTTCATCCTCGTGCAGCACCTACGGCGCGGCCGGCGACAATATCCTGGATGAAACCGCTGAGTTCAATCCAGTAACTCCCTATGGTTTTTCAAAAGTCTACTCGGAACGCGACATCGCAAAACTGGCGGACAATTCCTTTGCACCTACCTATCTGCGGAATGCCACGGCATACGGGGTTTCCCCAAGACTTCGTTTTGATCTGGTTGTCAATAATCTCGTGGCCTGGGCCTTTGCCAGTGGCAAGGCCCTGATCAAAAGCGATGGCACTCCGTGGCGCCCCTTAGTTCATGTGGAGGATATTTGTGGCGCATTCCTGGCGGTCCTGGAAGCGCCGATTGCGGCTGTCCATAACGAAGCCTTCAATGTCGGCAGTAGCGAAGAAAATTACAGGATTCGGGACGTCGCTGAAATTGTGAGGGAAACCGTACCAGGCTGCGTCATTGAATATGCGCCGGGAGCCGGTCCGGACACTCGCTGCTATCGGGTGGACTTCAGCAAGATCAACCGAGTACTCCCCAATTTCCGGACCCGGTGGACCGTCCGCACCGGCGCACAACAGCTTCTGCGCGCGTACCAAAGCGTCGGATTGCGGGTAGAGGACTTTGAAGGCGCTCGCTACAACCGTATCGATCACATCAAGCAGCTTTTGAGTTCGGGTGCTCTTGATTCCGGGCTTCGCAAAAAGGCAACCGAAAGCGTACCAGGGGCTCGCTAGCATCTGGAGTGTCATGCAATTTAAGCAAACCAATCTCTCTGGAGCGTATCTCATCGAGCTCGAGCGGCATTCGGACGAAAGAGGATTTTTTGCGCGGACCTTTTGCAGGAATGAATTGTCCGCCCTCTCGCTGGAGACTACTGTTGAGCAATGCAGTACTTCATTTAATTCACGTCGTGGTACCTTGCGCGGCATGCATTTCCAGACCGAGCCTCACGAGGAAGTAAAATTGGTACGCTGCACTCGCGGTTCGATTTTTGATGTCATTATTGACCTGCGGCCTGATTCTCCGACGGTTGGCCAACACTTTGCCGCCACGCTAAGTCCCGATAACGGCCAACAGCTGTATATCCCAAGAGGATTTGCTCACGGATTTCTGACGCTGGAAGACAACACGGAAGTTTTTTATCAGATTTCCAATGCGTACGCGCCCCAGGCGGGAAGGGGAGTGCGCTGGAATGACCCAGCGTTTTCCATACCGTGGCCTGCTGAAGTTTTGGTAATTTCAGAACGTGACCGGGCGTATCCAGACTTTTCCGTGTCGGTGACTTCGCGATGAAAAGCCCACTGCGATTGGTTTCCGAGCTGATCCCGCTGTCTCGCGGTGAGAGCACTGGCCGCGAACTCTACGAACTAATCAAAGAGCTCTTTCCGATCTGCCGTAGCATCACCGGGGAGGGTTTGCGTTCCACTCTTCGAATTCTTCAGAAACATATCCCGTTGACCCTCGAAGAGATTCCCACCGGCACACCGGCCTTCGACTGGACGGTTCCGAAAGAGTGGAACATACGCGATGCCTACATCAAAAACTCTTCTGGAGAACGCATTGTCGATTTTCAGAAATCCAATCTGTGTGTCTTAAACTACAGCATTCCGGTAAACCGGAAAATTTCTCTGGACGAATTGCGTGCGCATCTGTTCACGTTGCCGGAACAGCCCGAGGCGATCCCGTATCGAACCTCCTACTACCGAGAAGCATGGGGCTTCTGCCTGCCGCACCGGCTACTGGAATCGCTGGCCCCTGGCGAATACCAGGTACAGATCGATTCAACGCTTGCTGCGGGACATTTATCGTATGGCGAACTGCTGCTTCCCGGTGAGTCGGACGAAGAGATATTAATTTCCGCGCATGCCTGTCACCCGTCGCTGGCCAATGATAATTTATCGGGTGTGGCCGTGGCCGCTTTCCTGGCGCGCTCACTGGCGGATGTTCATCGCCGCTACTCCTATCGTTTTCTCTTTCTTCCGGGGACCATCGGTTCGATTGTTTGGCTCAGCCGCAATCAACAGTCGGCATCGCGCATCAGTCATGGATTGGTTCTGGCCTGTCTAGGTGATTCAGGTTCTCTTTCCTACAAGAAATCGCGACGCGGCGATGCTGAAGTGGACCGGGTTGCAGTGCATGTGCTTAAGCACTTGGGCTCGCAAAATGTCCGGGATTTCTCACCCTACGGATACGACGAACGACAATACTGTTCTCCCGGATTCAATCTTTCCGTTGGTTGCCTGAGCCGCACGCCGCATGGACAATTTCCTGAATATCACACTTCTGAAGACAATCTCGATTTCGTCCGGCCTGACGCGCTGGCGGATTCCTGCGCTTGCGTCCTTTCGATTCTGGCGGCGCTTGAGGAAAATCAGACGTACCGCAACAGGAATCCCATGTGTGAACCGCAGCTTGGCCGCCGCGGTCTGTACCGTCAGCTGGGCGGAATGCGCGATGCCGGACAACTGGAAATGGCTATGCTCTGGCTTCTCAACCTGTCCGATGAAACTCATTCCGTGATTGACATTGCGGAGCGCTCCAATTTGCCGTTCGACTGTTTACGAACCGCTGCCGCAACGCTTCGCGAAAACGGTCTTTTGGAAGCAGTCGTGCCAAGGACCATGAAGTCTGACGTTTCTCTTGATTCCATTGCCGGTAATCGCCGTTAGGCACGCTTGGTTCGCAGAATTTGGAGGGGAACATGAACAGCATTTTCTATGACGCCAAAGTTTCTGACGAAGAGCGGCGCCAAGGGCTCTATGACGGCCAACTCTACGTGTACTCTCCGCGTCCTGCCTCGATTGAGCTTTGTGCTCTCGCGCGCGAACTGGCCAAGGCTGCATTCGCACCACACGACCCGGTCCTGGCCCAGTTCCACATTCCCGTTGAAGAATTCGCTGCCATACTTTCAGATCTCAAACCGCGTTTCATCCATCACCCTGAGTGCAAGCGGCTACTTCCGCAGATTTTCACCGAGCTGGGATGTTCGCTCGAAAAAACCTATTTTGATGTTCCTCGCCTGCGGACTTCTACGAGCGATAATTTCCTGACAACCGGAATTTCCTATGCATTCCATCCCCATCGCGACACCTGGTATTCGGCCCCGCAATGCCAGCTCAATTGGTGGATCCCGGTGTTCGATGTGGTCCCGGAGAACGTGATGGCGTTTCACCCTCACTACTGGACACATCCGGTTCGCAACACTTCCAGTGTGTACAACTACGCGGAATGGAACCGCGTAAGCCGGTACATTGCTTCACAACAGATTGGCAAAGATACGCGCATACAGCCGAAGCCACAGGAAGCCATGGAACTCGATCCGCAAATTCGTGTGGTGCTTCCGGTTGGCGGTATTCTTATTTTTTCCGGCGCCCAGATGCACTCTACCGTTCCTAACACCTCCGGCAAAACACGTTTCAGTATCGATTTTCGTACCATCAATTTGGACGATGCGCATTCCCGTTCCGGAGCTCCCAACGTAGACTCTGCTTGCAGCGGAACGAGTCTGGGGGATTTCTTGAAAGCCGCAGATCTCGCTAAAGTTCCGGCGGAACTGGTCGCAGCATACGACACTCTGCCGGCACAGAGTGATCCGGCAGTTCCTGCGTAGTGCAGGGTCCTTTGCCGGAGGGTTTTGTGGCTCGAAACATCGACGAAATGACAGATCGCAAATCAGCAGAAGCGCGTCGGCTGCAGTCTCGCGCCCACGAATTGATCCCCGGTGGCGCTCACACTTACGCCAAAGGGGACGACCAATTTCCCGAGATCGCTCCATCCCACATTGTGCGCGGCTCCGGTTGTCACGCCTGGGATGTGGATGGCCATGAATACATTGAATATGGCATGGGGTTGCGTTCGGTTACGCTCGGGCACGGCTACCAACGCGTTGTCGATGCCGTTGGGCGCTGCTTGCCGAATGGAACCAACTTCACACGTCCCTCAGTGCTTGAAGTAGAGTGCGCGGAAGCGTTTCTGGAGAACATGCCCGGCTCGCAGATGGTGAAATTCTCCAAAGACGGGTCCGACACGACCACTGCCGCCGTTCGTCTGGCGCGCGCCCATACGGGCCGCGATCTGGTGGCGCGTTGCTCCGACCAACCGTTTTTTTCCGTGGACGATTGGTTCATCGGGTCGACGGCAATGAATGCTGGAATTCCGAAAGCCACACGCGACCTGACACTGGGGTTTCGCTACAATGATCTGTCGAGTCTGCAAACCTTGTTTGCAAATTACCCCGCGCAAATTGCCTGTATTATTCTCGAGGCGGAAACCACCATCCCTCCCGCTCCTGGATATTTTGCTGGACTCGAGCGACTCTGTCGTGAGAATGGCGTCGTCTTTATCCTGGACGAAATGATCACCGGCTTCCGCTGGCACAATGGCGGCGCCCAAGCCGTGTACGGTATCGATCCGGATCTGTCCACATTTGGAAAAGGGCTCGGCAACGGCTTTTCCGTCTCGGCACTTGCTGGCAAGAGGGAAATCATGGAGCGCGGAGGGATTTCCCATTCCGGAGAGCGCGTATTCCTGCTTTCCACCACGCATGGCGCTGAAACCCATTCTCTTGCTGCGGCCATCGAAGTCATGCACATATATCGCACCGAGCCTGTGGTAGAACATCTGCACCGGGTGGGCAGCACGCTGAAAACAGAAATTAATGCGATCGCGAATACTCTTGGAATAGCGGCTTTTTTCGAAGTCCTCGGGCGACCCTGCAATCTGGTTTATGCAACTCGCGATCCCCAGGGGCAGCCCGCGCAGGCCTTTCGGACTCTATTTCTCCAGGAACTCGTTAAACAGGGTATTCTCGCCCCCTCCCTGGTCGTCAGCTATTCGCATGGCGATTCTGAAATCTCCCGCACAATCGCCGCCGTCGAGAATGCACTTAAAATCTACAGCCAGGCACTTGAAACCAGTCCGGAACGATACTTGATCGGACCTTCAGTGCAACCCGTTTTCCGAAGGTACTCCTGATTCGGCAGAGTAGTGGCTGTTGATGGTAGACAAGGATCTATGATTCCACCGATCAAATCACTGGTGTCTGCAGCTCCCTTGAAGTTTCAGGCAAACCCGTGCCGTTTTTGCGGCGAAGCGCTCCGTCATACCTTTGTCGACCTCGGGATGTCGCCGCTCTGTGAAAGCTACCTTACCGCAACTCAACTTAACTCCATGGAACCGTTTTATCCCTTGCACGTCTATGTATGCTCCAGGTGTTTCCTGGTGCAGTTACAACAATATGTCAGCGCGGAATCCATCTTTTCAGAATACGCATACTTTTCGTCATTCTCTGACAGCTGGTTGGCTCATGCCAAGGCCTATACAGAAAAGATGGTGGCCCGTTTTGGCCTTGATTCGGGCAGCCGGGTCATAGAGCTAGCCAGCAACGATGGCTATCTGCTGCAGTACTTTGTTGAAAAGAAGATCCCCGTCCTGGGTATCGAACCTGCTGCCAATGTCGCACAAGTCGCTGAGTCCAAAGGCGTTCGCACTCTCGTCAAGTTTTTCGGCCGGGCCACTGCCAACGAACTTTCCACAACCGAGCAACAGGCCGATCTCTTGCTCGGTAATAACGTTCTCGCTCAGGTTCCCGATCTCAATGATTTCGTGGCTGGAATGAAAATCATTCTCAAGCCCACAGGAATCCTGACATTGGAATTTCCCCATCTACTTCAGCTGATGAAAGAGAATCAGTTCGACACGATTTACCACGAACACTTCTCCTATTTTTCCCTTTTCACAGTCGACCAGGTACTTCGCCATCACGGCCTCAAGCTGTTTGATGTTGAAGCGCTTGATACGCATGGCGGGTCCCTCCGCATTTATGCATGCCACGCTGAGTCCGACCGCTATGCCGCCAGCCCGTCTGTTGCCCGCTTGCTCGCCGCGGAGAAAAAAGCAGGCCTTACACAAATCAAAACCTATTCATCGTTTGCGGAGCAAGTGAAAGATACTAAACGTAAGCTTCTCAACTGTCTGATAAAGGCCCGCGCCGCAGGCAAACGCGTGGCAGCTTACGGTGCTCCCGGAAAAGGCAACACCCTTCTAAATTACTGCGGAATCCGGACCGACTTTGTAGAATTCACAGTGGATCGGAATCCCTATAAACAGGGCAGGTTTCTACCCGGTACGCATATTCCAATTTTTCCGCCAGAACATTTGGCCAAAGCCAAGCCGGATTACGTCCTGATTCTTCCCTGGAATCTTCGCAAAGAAATTCAAGCGCAGCTTTCATTCATTTCTGATTGGGGGGGCGCATTTCTAATTCCCATCCCCGAGTTGGAAATAGTTCGACCGCAGAAAAAAGCGCGCCGGAACCCCCGACGCCGCTCACGCCCTGGCGGCAAGAGAAGGTAGAGGAAACTTTTGGCTCACCCCAGGTCCAACCACCACCTCGAAAAAACGCGCAGCGAGCGGCTGGGAAAGTGCAAACTCTGCGGTTCATTCGACATCGAGCTGCTGGCTGCGCTTCCCGACATGCCCGTGGACATTGGTGTGCTGTATGACAGCGCTTCGCAAGCTGCCCAGGCGCCGCGCCGGGAAATTCTCTTCGAATACTGCAAGAGTTGCGGCCTGGCGCAGAATGGTGCAGCAGAGACCGCCTTTCTGTTCAAGCCCGGCTACGAAGTTTCACTTCACCACTCGCCGATCTACGAAGCATTCCTGAACAACCTTGCTCGCGAGCTCGCAGATCGCTATTCTCTGCGCGGCAAAGATGTCGTCGAGATTGCCTGTGGTAATGGCCATTTCCTTCGAAAAATCTGCGAAGCTGCGGATTGTCGGGGTATCGGCGTCGATCCCTGTGTTACGCTCGCGCTGCAATCGGCCTCCAAGGATGCCCCAATCCGACTTATTTCCGAATTTTACGCGGAAAAGCACAGAGATCTTCCTTGTGACTTTGTCGTGTCCCGTCACATGCTGCACGAGCACTCACATCCCTCAAATTTCCTGAAAACGCTTCGCGATACCCTGGGAGACCGCCAGGTCCCTGTCTATTTTGAAGTGGTCAATGCCCGCCGGACCGCGGAATTGTCGGTGGTCTGGCAAATCCTGTTCGAATATCGTTCCTATTTTACGTCACGGACTTTATCGCTCTTGTTGGCCAGTTGTGGGTTCCGCGTCCTGCGGGTCGGCCCGACGTATGAAGATGGCCAATATCTGGCAATTGAAGCAATTCCCGACCCAACCTGGGATCCCAGTCAACAGATTTCCGCAAGCCCCGACCCTGCGGAATATGCTCTGTTTCGACACTTTGCCTCTGCGATTATGGACAAAGTTACCAAATGGCATGAGATTCTCACAGCAAGGCAGGCGGCAGGTCAAAAGGTAGCAATCTGGGGAACGGCGGGCCGGGGTATCACCTTTCTCAATCTCGTCGAAGCCGCCAGAATGATCCCTTTTGTTGTTGATATAAACCCGGATCGCCAGGGCAAATTCATTCCGGGCAGCGCTCAAGAAATTCTTGCGCCGGTTGATCTGCAGCGTGTACGCCCCGATTGTTTGATTTTGACAAATGCAACATACCGGGCCGAGATTGAACATCAGGTTAGGTCTCTGGGTCTTGGTTGCGAGATTCTAGTGGCATAAGCTGTACACTGGAGCCCAGGTCGGACTCCTTGTGCTACTTGTTGGCTGGTTCTGTAAAACGGAGTGGACCCCAATGAAGGTTGTACTTTTTTGCGGCGGCTTGGGCCTTCGCATCCGCGATTATTCAGACAACATCCCCAAGCCGATGGTAACCATCGGCTATCGCCCCATCTTGTGGCATGTGATGAAGTATTACGCGCATTTTGGTCACAAGGAATTCATCCTCTGTCTCGGTCATCGCGCGGACTTAATCAAACAATATTTCCTGAACTATGACGAATGTCTGACCAACGATTTTACCCTGCAAGGCGGTGGCAATAATCTGGATTTGGTTAATCGCGACATTCACGATTGGAAGATTCATTTTGTCGACACCGGCGTGCAGTCTAACGTGGGGCAGCGTCTATGGGCTGTGCAAGACTACGTAAAAAACGAAGAAATGTTTCTCGCGAACTACTGTGACGGACTCTCCGATATTCATTTCCCCGACTTGTTGGCGTACTCCAAAAAGCACAATAAAATTGCCACCATGGTAACCACTCGTCCGAATCTGACCTATCATTCCGTGGTCTCGAATGAGGAGGGATTCGTCACCGGCATTCAGGAAGTCAGCCGCAGCGGCCTGCGGATCAACGCCGGCCATTTCCTGTTCAAACCCAAGGTTTTCGACTATATGCGTGATGGTGAAGAACTTGTGGCTGAGCCGTTTCGTCGTTTGTCCGAAGACAAGGAACTCGTGGCCTATACCTTCGATGGTTTCTTTGCCGCTATGGACACCTTCAAAGACAAACAGGCTCTGGACGACATCGTGAGCCGTGGCCCTGCTCCTTGGGAATTGTGGAAAACGTCAGAAAAAGTCGACCGCAAACGAGCGGGTTCCCGTGTTGTCCGCGAGGAGAGAAAAAAATCCGGAAAAAGGAAACAATAGCACCGGCATGAAAGGTTGGCCCACGTCCAAAGGAGCGCTACCGTTTCGCAGAATTCTCTGCCTCGGAGCCCACTCTGACGACATCGAAATTGGCTGCGGGGGAACTCTCCTCCGCTGGCTGGGGGAGTCTTCGCGCCTGGAGGTCGGCTGGGTGGTGCTCAGCGCGGCAGGAGAGCGCGAGCAGGAAGCCCGCAACTCGGCTTCGGCATTTCTCGCCGGTGCCAGACAAAAAACAATACGTATCGAAAAATTCCGCGATGGCTTTTTCCCCTTTCAAGGAACAGCCGTAAAGGAGTATTTTGAATCCCTGAAAACCGCCTTTGCGCCAGATCTTATTTTGACGCACTACCGCGACGATGCCCACCAGGACCATCGTCTGGTCTCCACGCTTACTTGGAATACGTTTCGCAACCATGCGATTTGGGAATACGAGATTCCCAAGTTCGACGGTGACCTGGGCGCACCCAACCTTTTTGTGGGTCTGAACAAAAAACAATGCCAGCGCAAGATCGCACTTCTCCATAAACACTTTCGCTCGCAGCGCTCCAAGAAATGGTTTTCGGATGACCTTTTCCTCGCTCTGCCCCGTATTCGCGGCATGGAGTGTCAATCACCGCAAGATTTCGCTGAAGCCTTTTATTGCCGGAAATTTTATGTATAAACACGGGCTTGGCGCCCAGTCCATTGTTAAGCAGTCGCGGCTTACGGGCGGTCTGCAATGAAAACTCCTCCCGTTAGTGTCGGCTTGCCCGTTTTCAACGGGGAGTCTTACCTGGAGGATTCTTTAAAATCGCTCCTGGGCCAAACTTTCTCTGATTTTGAATTGGTTATTTCAGACAACGCTTCGACCGACCGCACCCAACAGATTTGCCGCGACTATGCCGCAGGTGATGCTCGCATTGTCTACCACCGCAATTCGGAAAACCTCGGCGTTGTCGCCAATGAAAAGCGTGTTGTGGATCTGGCTCGTGGTGAATTCTTCCGCTTTGCGGCGTCCGATGACCTTTGTGCCCCTTCCCATCTTTCGGCCTGTTTTGAAGCACTTTCGCAAAATCCAGAAGCAGTTCTGGTTTACCCGCGCATTCAGCTCATAGACGAAAACGGCAAACCCGTCGAAGAATATGACGAAGGTCTTGATCTCCAGGAGTCTCAGCCGCACCTCCGCCTCGAACACCTGTTAAATCGGATCAACATGTGTAACGCTTCTTTCGGGCTGTTCCGGCTGGAAATCTTCCGAAAGCTCGATGCCATTCAGAATTTCCCTTCTTACGACGTGGTGTATCTTGCCAATTTTTCACTGTACGGCAGGTTTATCGAAATTCCGGAAACGCTCTTTTTTCGCCGCATCTATTTGGACGAAAAGAGCGGCCGCAGGATGTCCATACACCAGAGAACCGTGGTCATGAATGCGAATTTGAGCGGCAAGCTCTTTTTCCCCTATTGGGCTCTGCTGAAATGGTTCACTCGCGGAATTCGCAAAGCGCCCCTCGAGACATCCGAACGTCTTCGTTGCCTGGCTGCCTTGCGTATCTGGATTGCTCGCTATCGCCGTAGCCTCTACTGGGACCTCCGCGTTGCTGCGTCGCAAATGCTGACCGGTGAGCGTTACATCAATACGCCTCGTCCGCGGTGAACTACCGTTTCTGCGACCGCGCACAAGGGGTGCCGCAAAACAGGGCCTTGCATACTGTTGATATTGGTTTTTTTCCGAGGGAGCCAATTACGAGAGTCTAAATGTCGGCGTCCTCTCCAGATGCAAGACCAAAAATTGCCTTGTTGGCCCCTTACAGTTTCGGCAATCTCGGAAACGCCGCGCTGCAACGAGCTCTGATTGAGCGTTTTTCCGGGATCTTTCCTGCCGCGGAACTCTTGGGTTGCTATGTCGATCCTGCGCAACGTGAGCTTCCCGCCGTCACGCCTTTCCCGTTTCATCGCGACGTAAGGCACTTCGCGTATTCTGCCCAGTCGAAGCCCGGGTCCGTTGCATCGGCAAACCCTGCTGCTACCGAAGTCAGGAAGACTTTCAGTAAAAAACTGAAGTCTATTGCCCTGGTGGCCCGTACGGTCTCGACGATGCGATCCTGCCTTGGCTTTTTACGTTCATTTTTTGGCGAAATTGCTTTTCTACGGAAAGCCTACAAGTTTGCCGGCACGATTGACCTTTTCATCGTCGGTGGCGGCGGTCAGCTTGACGACCTGTGGGGCGGTCCTTGGTCACTTCCATATTCACTGTTCACTTGGGCTCTTTTAGCCAAGCTCCACGGCAAGCGCTTATTGATTCTTAACGTGGGAGCGGAGTCCATCACCACGGCAACGGGACGTTGGTTTCTCGGCAGAGTTCTCGCCTATTCTCAGTTTCACTCGTTCCGCGATGCTCCTTCCCGAGCCATGGCCGTCTCGCTGGGTTCTCCCGAACCCAATCCTCTTTCTCCTGATCTGGCTTTTTCTCTTGCCGCTCGCGCCGTTTCCGGTCCGCGCCCGGCGGGCCCTTTAGTCGTCGGGATTAGCCCCATGTCGTATGGCGACCCGCGTTACTGGCCGGCGGTCAAGGTCCAGGCCTTCCTGAACTACACCCAGGTGTTAGCGAAGGTATCGGCCAATCTTGCCAATTCGGGCCACTCGGTTGTGCTTTTTCCGACGCAGATCCGCATGGACGCTACTCTCATCGAGGAGATTTACTGCGCTGCTGGTCCCCAACTATTGCCAGAAGCTCGGGGTCGTTTGCGGGTGGCCGAAGTGGGGTCGCTCAACGATTGTCTTGAACTATTGCCTGCACTCGATCTGGTCCTGGCTTCTCGTTTCCACGGCGTTCTCCTGCCCATGCTTACCGGCATTCCAATCATCGCCATCTCTGCGGAGTCCAAGTTAACCGAACTACTGGCGGACTTCGGGGTAAGCCAATTTCAAATTCCGTTCGAATCGGTTACGGTCTCCCAGGTAGAAATTCTCTTCGATCGGATTCAGCCCATGCGCAGCAGTCTGCGGGATCATTTTCTCTCCCATTCACGCCACTTGGCTCTCGCGTTGGACGAGCAGTTCAGTTTTTTGCAAGAATCCCAGCTCCAGGATCTGATCCGCAAATTTCCAGCCACCTTCTCCCGCAGCTCATAGCCCGGTCAGTCGTCTCTGGCACGATAACCTTCGCCCACGGTCCGCCACTTCTTGGACACTGGCCAGGAAACTCGTTAAACTTAAAAGAGTAGCGGGTAAGTTCTAAATCGCGAGTGTCGTTTCTTGTTCATTAGCGTCCTCATCTGTACCTACAATCGTTCTTCTGAACTTGAGAGAGCTATCCATTCGCTCTTGTCGTCGCCCAATCTCGATCAACCAGATTGGGAGCTGGTTGTCGTGGACAATGGTTCCTCTGATTCCACCCCGTCCGTCTGCCAGCTTTTCGCAAATCGCTTCCCCGAAAAATTCCGCAGCATCGTCGAATCGCGCTCGGGGAAAAGCAATGCGCTAAATACCGGCTTGGCTGTTCTCAAGGGTGATGTTATCGCTCTCACCGATGACGATGTGCTGTGTGATCCAGGGTTTATCGCGGGAATTCGCGAGACATTTTCTTCAACAAATGCCGATGCCGCCCAGGGCCGCGTCATTCTTGATCTGGAAATTCCCGCTCCTGCCTGGTTTGGGAAGGAATGTGCCGCGCTTCTCAGCGAACGAAACTACGGAGAGCAAATCATCGATTGGAACGAGAATCTCTCCGGCTGCAACATGATTCTTCGCCGTGCCGCGATTCAGCAGGCGGGCGGCTTCTCGCCCGAGATCGGGGCCGGCGCCGCTGGATTCATGGAAGACTCGGAATTCTCGACTCGCGTCCGAAAAAACGGAAGCAAGCTGATCTACGCTCCCAGAATCCTGGTCCGCCATCAAATCAAACGTCCCAGTCTGACCAGGGCTAATTTCCTGGACCGTTATTTCCGGTGGGGGCGCTCCGCGGCCTTTCTAACCCCACTGCCGGCGCCGCTATGGCGTTTTGGTGTTTTCACTGCGAAGCAATGCCTGTTTTTATACTCGCAATCGGCATTCCATTCACTGATGGGCCGTCCCGGCGACGCGTTTAAGGCTCGTTGTGCCGCTCTTCACGCCTACGGCTATTTTTATCAACACTACCGTTTTGCCAGAAAGCTGGATGCGCCTTTCAGGTAGGAAGGATCGGGCCTTGCCCGCCCCCAGGGATCCTGAAACCAGGTAATCCGCAAAAAAAAGAGCGGACTGCCTTGCAGCAGTCCGCTCTGACTAACTCGAATGCGGATGGTTCGTGGGTACTGTCTCTATTGCCAGATTTCTACCCAGCTGATATCCACTGTCGGGAACGTTCCCGTGAGATCTGTACTGGGTTCAATACCAAGCTTTGCATTGGTCAGAGTTATGCCGGTACTGCCCATGTTGGTCCAGGTCGTGCCCCCATCCGTTGAGTAGTAGCTCGTATAGTTGTTCGCCGAGGTCCGGTCAATTCTCAGGATTAGGTTCCCGGTGTTGGTAAGCGCCGATCGGCTGACGTAGCTTACTCCGGTGGCAACTTCTGTGAAGGCCTCAATCGAGGGAGAGTTTGCGTACAGGCGGTCCAGATGCAGATAGTTGTCATCGTCTTGGTAAACCATCAATCCCAACTGTTGATAATTCGCCGTAGGATTGAACGATGCAACATTCAGTCGAATGCTGGTCCATGCCGCAGGCAGAGAATAGAACAACGTATTCTGTGAATTGTTGGCCGTGCTGTATATTTCGCCGCTGCCCAGCTGCATGCGTATGGCACCCGGATGCGTTGCTTGATTAAAGTCAACCGTGGGCGATCCCGTTGTCACTTCGGTATTGCGAGTCCCTCCAGCCGCCTTGGTCGCCGTATAACTCCAGCCGGCGGCCAGCAGAGCAGCCCGGCTGGAATACGAGAAGTCCATGTGCGTGATATTCGCGGTGGTTGCATTGACCGTAAATCCACCGGCCAGGGTGGCGCTCTGTCCGTCAGCATTCGTAACTGAAATGCTGCGCACGCCCACCGTCGCATTCGAAGCGACACTCAAAATCGCGGTGATTTGCGAGCTGGAATTCATCGTGCACGAATTCACAGTGATTCCCGCTCCAAACGAGCACGACGGACCATTCTGGAAGTTCAAGCCTGTCAGCACCACGCTCAGCCCGCTCTGCGCTTGCGTTCCGCTATCGGGCGCAGCAGAGGATAGCGTTGGCGCAGGCAATACGACCGCCTGCTGAATGGTGAATCCACCGGTCAGTGAAGAACTCTGACCGTCAGAGTTCGTCACCGTTACGTTTCTCGTTCCTACGGTGGCAGTCCCGGAAACGGAAATGTTCGCGGTGATCTGGTTTGCCGAGTTGTACACGCAGGAATTCACTGTTATGCCTGCTCCAAAATTGCAAACCGGCCCCGGCAGGAAGTTATTTCCCGCCATCGTGACCGCCAGGCTATTGGTGCTCTGCACTGCCGAATTGGGAGTGACGCTCTGCAGTAACGGCGCAGGTAGCGGTCCCGGCGATTGGATTTCGACCCAAGCGAGGTCTACTGTCGGAAACGATCCGCTCAGATCGGTACTCGGCTGAATTCCCAGCGTGGGATTAACCAACGATACGGTCTGCGTGCTGACCGTGGTCCAGGTGTTGCCCCCGTCGGTCGAGTAGTAGGTGGAATAATTGTTTGCAGAATTTTTGTCGATGCGCAGGATTAGATTTCCGGTATTGGTCAGAGGTAAACGGTTTACGCGGTTCACGCTCTGCGAAGTCTCCACATTGGTTTCAATGTAGGGAGCCCCGGCGTATACGCGGTCGAGGAGAATGTACTGGTCGTCATTTTGATAGAGCAACAAGCCCAGCTGCTGATAGTTCGCAGTTGGGTTGAAGGCCGCGACTTTCAACCGGATGCTCGTCCAATTGGGCGGCAGAGCATGGAACAGACTGTTCTGCGAATTGTTGCTCGCCCCGTACATTTCTCCGGCTCCCAGTTGCACGCGCAAAACTCCGGGATGCGTATTCTGGTTGTAGTCGGCAGCGGGTGGGCCCGGAAGCACTTCCGTGTTCCGGGAACCGCCACTGGCTGTGGTTGCCATGTAACTCCAGCCCCCGGCCAGCAGGGAAGCACGGTCCGGATAGCTGAAGTCGATGTGCGTGAGCCCGGTGGTGTTTTGCGTGACCGTAAAGCCCCCGGCGAGGGTGGCCGTCTGGCCGTCGCTATTGACTACGGCGACGTTCCTCGCGCCAACTGCTGCGCCACCACCGACTGAAATATTGGCGGTGATCTGCGTGGCTGAGTTGTATACGCAGGAATTCACGGTAATCCCGGTGCCAAAGGTGCAGGACGGCGCGGTCAGGAAATTTGCGCCGGCCAGAACCACATTGAGGCTGGCCTGCCCTTGTATTGCCGTGTTGGGAGTTGCACTGGTCAGGGCGGGAGTCGGATACACCACTTTTGCCGTGATGGCGAAACTGTTGGGCAAAGTAGCGGACTTACCGTCGAAGTTCGTGACCGAAACGCTGTTTGATCCAATGACCGCATTCGTGGCTACGGACACGTTGGCGATCAGCAAGGTGCTCGAGCTCACCGTGCACGAATTTACCGTTATTCCGGCTCCGAAATTGCACGTGGCTCCGCCGAGGAACCCGGTTCCCAGCAGCGTCACGGCAATGTTGTTTTGTCCCTGGCTACCGGTATTGGGATTGAGGGTCGTCAGCGTTGGTGACGGATTTTGCGATACGGTAAATCCATTTAGGAGCACTGCGGATTGTCCATCCACGTTGGTGACGACTACGTTCCGCGTTCCCGCGGTGGCTGCTTGAGTCACCGAAACGCTGGCGGCCAGCTGCGTAGCCGAGACGAAGGTGCACGAATTGACAGTGAGGCCCGCTCCGAAGCTGCAGGTCGCTCCGCTCAGAAAATTCGTACCGGTTACTGTCGTATTTATGTTGCCCTGACCTTGCAGTCCGCTCGCTGGAGACACGCTTGCAATCGTCGGTGTCGGCAGTGGCGCCGCGGACTCGATTTCCACCCAGGCTAGATCTACCGGTGGAAAAGTTCCGGACTGATCCGTACTTGGTTGAATCCCCAACTTCGGATTCGTCAAGGCCGCTGTTTGCGTGCTGATCAGTGTCCAGACGTTTCCGCCGTCTACGGAGTAGTACGTCGAGTAATTATTCGTAGAATTTTTGTCGATCCGCAGAATGAGGTTGGTCGTGTTGGTCAGCGACAAGCGGTTTGTGCGCGTAACATTCTGCGCGATCTCCACATTGGTTTCGATGCTGGGAGTGTTGGCATATACGCGGTCGAGCAGCACGTAGTTGTCGTCATTTTGATAGAGCAGCAATCCAATCTGCTGGTAATTGGCATTCGGATTGAATGCGGCAACCTTCAGTCGAATACTGATCCAGTTCGGCGGCAGAGCCCGGAACAAGGTGTTCTGCGAGTTGTTGCTGGATCCATACATTTCGCCGCTGCCGAGCTGCACACGCAAAACCCCGGGATGGGTCGTCTGATTGTAATCGGCCGCAGGCGGCCCGGGCGTTACTTCCGTGTTCCGCGTCGCTCCGCCAGCCGTAGTCGCAAGAAAGCTCCAACCGCCTGCCAGCAAGGAGGCGCGGTCTGGATAGGTGAAATCAATATGCGTCACCGCTGGCGGTACGACCACGGCGAACCCGTTCACGAGTGTTGCGCTTTGCCCGTCGGTGTCGATCACGGTGACATTCCGGGAGCCCAACGCTGCGGTTGAAGAGACCGAGATATTCGCCGTAATTTGCGTCGGCGAGTTGTACGTGCAGGAATTGGTGGTAATACCGGTTTCCAGACCAAAATCGCAATTTGGGTTCTGCAGGAAATTGTTGCCGGTCACAACGACGGTCAGGTTGCTTTGCGCTACCAGGCCCGTATTGGGGGCGACTGAGGAAATCGTTGGCGATGGATTTCCGGCGCCGCCTTGTACGACGAAACCGCCTGCCAGAGTGCCGCTTTGTCCATCCGTGTTGGTCACGATGATATTTCGCGCGCCGCCAAGGGCGCTGGCAATAACCGTCACATTGGCTGTGATGTGCATTGCCGAATCTAAATTGCAGGAATTGATCAGGATGTCGGCACCGAAATTACAGGCTGCTCCGGCTAGGAAATTGGTTCCGCTCACTCCGACATTTAAAGTGGACCCCTGCGGCGTCGAATTTGGCGTGGCGCTGCTTACGGTTGGAGCCGGGGAACTGGAAACGGTAATGGTCCTGGTGGGAGGGCTGGGATCGGTGACCCCGTTGTTGTCCGTCACGGTCAGCATGGCGGTATAAACACCGGGATTTGTAAATGCGATTCCGCCGGTATTTGCCGCAGAACTCGTCGCCGGTGACGCTCCTCGAATAACCCATGAATAGCCGGTAATCGTTCCACCGACGGATGTTCCCGTTCCTGCAAAATTCACAATCCCGCCCGGCGGAATTTTAATGTCGGTTGCTGGACTGGTGATAGTTCCGGTCGGCGGGGTAACGGCCGGGGCCGGAGACACCTGGACAAACTTGGCCACCGATGGCACGCCCGCGGTATTGATAAGAAAAACCATGTAATAACCGGGAGGCGCAATTCCTGCGCTCGGCGGTCCCGACACCGTCAACGATCCGGAACTCGCCGCAAATGACAGACCGACCATCCGCTGGTCCATGTCAAATGCATGAGTCGGCGACCCGGGCCTCATCAACACCACCTGCCCAATGCTGGCCGCGTCCGGGGTTTGTACTTGAAAGGTCGATCCATACCCGACCACTCCCGGCGTTACGCTGGTAATCGTTGGACGCGTTGCCGGCGAACCATCGGCGTTGAACAAGTAGGGCGGGGTGTAGATTTCAATGTGCTGCTCATACGTTCCGCGCTGTGGATTTCCCCCGGCGACCCACACCGTGGCATCGGGCAGCAACAAGGAAACCGAGTGATACAGTCGCGGGAAGGCGTTGGAGCCAGCCGAACTCATGGTATTGGTCGTCGTGTCGTACAAATCCGCGGCCAGGCTGGCCGTCGTCGCGTCTTCATCATTCAAAGAACCGCCGATTGTCACAATCTTGCCGTTCGGCAGCATCGTCGCATTCATTTCAATGCGCGGTTTGGACATCGGCGGTCCAAAAATCCAGTTCGGCGTCGCAGCAGAAAGATCAATGATCTCGGTTGTGGCGGTGGAAGGGTTTCCTCCTCCAAAGATCATTACTTTTGGTTTGTAGTTGTTGGCAGGGGTCAGCGGAAACATCACGGACGACCCGTAGGTCCTGCCGCCCGCGTAGTTGGTCGTCGCGATGACCCCTGACCAAGTGTGCGTCACAGGATCAAACGTGCGCGACTGGGTGGTCAGTCCTGAATAAAAGAGCTTGCCACTCGGCAGGAGATGCAACCGCGGATAGAGCGGAGGAACCCACGATGCATTGTATGGCGTGCTCCAGCCTCCGCCGGCCTGGTAGATTTCCACTTGGGAGTTGGTATTGCCAACTTCGTTTAATCCACCAAACGAGACGATGCGCCCATCCGACAGTTCGGTCGTGGTTGGATACCAGCGTCCATGCGCCATGTCTTCCACGTCGGTAAATTTCCCCGTAACTGGATCGAAGATTGAGTTTCTCTGCCAGCCATGGAACGGGTCATAAGCCAGATTTCCTCCAGAAATGAGCACGCGCCCATCCGGCAAGGTGACCATGCCATTGCAGAACATATCCCACGGGAGTGACTGGATGGCCATGGTATTGGTGGCCGGATCCCATACGCCTGCTTGAAAGCTGGTAATTGCCGGATAATTGCCCGAACCTGCGACTACCAGAATCTTTCCATTGGCGAGCAGGGTCACATGCACCGGGTTCAGAGGCATTTGCGCGGGCAAGGTCTTCCATTGCCCCTTGACGTTGCTCTGCGCCCCTCCTAGGGGCGCAGAAGCCGCCATTACGAGCAGCGCCAGAACCACCAGCGCGAGCTTCGTCATCCACCCGCTTCGCAAATTGGAAATCTGCTCTTGCTTGCGAGGCTCCTTCCGGCGGCGGTTTGGTACGCTCGTCGTGCGTGCATGATTTGAGCTCTGACTCGTTTCCATAGGCTCCACTTTTCTCTGTCCCGAAAGTCTCTGTAGTAGTGTGTGCGACCAGTTCAGCGTTGCGCGGTCCCGGAGGATCGTTTTGGTCATCAAATAGGTCAGCCTTCTACCAAATGCCCGATCGGCATCCGGAGAATCCTGTATATAAGACAGAGCAACCCACTGACCTTTGTAAGTGCTTTGTTTTCAGTATTTTTACGGAGTGGCCCTACAATTGTATGCAACGATTTCCCACAAATGAGAACAGGACTGCTCTATCTCTAGCGGACGGCAAGGGGGTCTTGCTGGCTTTCCGGGGCTCGTTTCACATGGCCATCGGATGCAGTCCGAGCATATCCCACACTCTCCAGAACTCCCGCATCTCGTCAGCGGTCCCGAGAGAGACCCGCAGATGGTTCGGCAGTTCCGGAATTTTGGGCCCGAGAAACACCCTATGTTTTTCGAAATGTTCGAGAATCGGCTTTAGCGGATGCATCACATTAACGCACACGAAATTGGTATGAGAATCGAGGGCGCGCAACATGCGGGCGTTCACCTGATTCAGAAATTCCTGCCTCTGGTTCTCATTGCGTTCAACACTGCGGGCAAGGTAGCTCTGGTCCGCCAGCGCGGCCAGTGCCGCCGTTATCGCGAGCGTGCCCTCGGTGAATTGCAGGTGTTGGCGCGTCATTCTGGCGGCGGTCGCTGGATTCGCTACACCGTACCCAATCCGCAATCCTGCCAGACCGTAAACCTTCGAAAATGTCCGCAAAATGACCAAATTCTCCCGGTCCAAGCGCTTCTCAATAAACGAGTGGTAGGCTCGGGACCCGCCTGAATAGTCATGGTAAGCCTCATCCAGGACGACCCCAATTTCCAGCGGAAGCTTGCCTAGAAATGCTTCGAGGGCTCGGCGGTCCGTTAGCGTCCCGGTTGGGTTGTTGGGGTTGCAGATGTAAACCAGGCCGGTTTGGCCGTCACACTTCGCTTGCATGGCTTCAAGGTCGTAGGAGTAATCTTTCCGAAGGGCGACTCGAATGACCTTCGCACCCAGCCCTTCAGCCAGAACTGGCGCCAGTTCAAGGCTGGGAGAGCCGACGACCAGGTTCCGCTTGGGGTCCAGATAACTCCCAACCGCCATTCGAATCAGATCGCTGGAACCGCATCCCAGCAGTACCTGTTCCGGTTTTAGCCCATGCTTCCTTGCCAACGCCTCCTGCAGATCGCCCATTTTCCGCGGATAGCGGTTCGCTTGCCCGAGGCTCTGCTGCAGTGCGGCGAGCACCGAGGGCGCCGGGCCATCGGCGTTTTCATTGCGATCGAGGTGGAGCTCACCGGCCCAACTAGGGGATTTTCCCGCTTGGCTGTCCAGGCCGAGTTCGAGGCCGGGCACAGCCACGCTGCCGAGTATTCCCCTGACCATCTGCTGCAGTAAATCGCGCCTTTTCAAAATATGCATGTTCTTTGTGATACCAGTTACCTCGTTCCAGGGTCAAGCTTCTCGCCGGCCTCCACGCCTGGAGTTGAGCTAGTAGTAAAGATTTTCGTGTCATCGGGATTACCGAAAGATTTCCACAGCCGGAGTGTGCCGAAGGGAACTAAATTGTAAACTCATACCATCCATTTTCTTACATGTGCCGTTCGCCTGCCGCCGTCCATTTAGTTGTCGTTGAAAACAAAAGACTTATCATTGCCGAACAATGGGCGTCAAAATGCTTACACCCTGTTTGTGAATACGATCATGCTATCTCTGGTTAACCTTTCCGAGTCGGGCGGGCTTGTACTTGTCGCAGCAATGCTTTTCGCGGTTGGCTTTGGACTCCGGAAGGTCTTTCCGACATTAGGACGGCACGCCTCGCACGAAGGCCCAGCTGGCCCCCAGTAAGCGTCTCTCCTGACCTTGCATTTCCTGCGATCTGCTAGGGCTACAAGTCAGATTTGTACTCTGATTTTGCAGGTGGAGTTGCGCTCGGACCACAAGGCGGAGGTTCTATGCCGGGGGACGGGCGCTGTCCGTCGGCCAGTGCCCGGGGTGCCTCTATTCCTGGCCCGCTTCTCCAACCGAGAAGTAGGTGCAAGCCGGATGCTGAAACACGAGCGCGCTCACACTCGCCTCCGGATCCATCATGAATCCTTCTGTCAGCTGTGCACCGATCTCTTCCGGCCTCAATAATTTCCACAGCGGCGCCTGATCCTCAAGATTCGGACAAGCCGGATACCCGAAGCTGTAGCGCTTCCCGCGATACCGCGAAGTGAAGCGTTGCGCCATGGTCATCTCTGGAGGATCCGGGAAACCCCAGTCTTCGCGAATCCGCCGGTGCAGCCATTCCGCGCAAGCTTCGGCCGTTTCAATCGCCAAGGACTGCAATCCATGCGACTTGAAGTAATATCCGTCATTTTTTGCTTTTTCCGACCGCTCGCGAACTCCTTCGCCTGCCGTCACGACGAACATCGCCAGGTGATCCCGCTTGCCGTTCTGCGCCGGCAAAATGTAATCGCTCAAGCACAAACGGTCTCCGAGCTGCTGCCGCGGAAACTTAAATGTGTGCAAAGGTTCGGGCGCTCCCGGAGCAAACAAATGCAGGTTCTGGCCTTCCGACTCCGCCTCAAAAAACTGCCAAACGGCACGCACCTTCATGAACCCGGCGGCTTCGTTCTTCACCTCTTCCATGCCCTCGTAAAGTTCCAGCGCTTTCGGATCCCGCGCCAGAAACTGTTTCATGAAGTCGCCGCGAAATCCCAGATGCCGGCCAAACAACATGTAGGGGTTGATGTAACTCCACACGTCGTGCAAATCCGGCACCAGCCGCACCTTGCGCTCGAGCGTCCCCACATTCTGAATCGGCAAATCCGCGCGCACCTTCGGTGAACGCGCAACCACAGGCGCTTCGGCAACCGCAACTTCCGTTGCGATGGTCACGCCCGCACCGTTTGCCGTATGCGCGCTCAGCACGGTCTCTCGCGTAGCTGGATCCATCAACTCGTTCATCAGCCGCAAGCCGGTCATCGCATCTTTCGCGTAACAAACCGCCTTGCCGTAGCTCGGCGCAATCTTACCCAAAGTAAATTTCGCGGAAAGCGCTGCGCCGCCCACCAGCAGCGGAATTTCAATCCCCGCGCCCTTCAAATCATTGGCCGTGATGACCATCTGCTGGGCGCTTTTTACCAGCAATCCGGAAAGCCCAATCGCATCCGGCTTGTGCTCCTGGTACGCCTTGATCAATTCTTCCGGCGGCACCTTGATGCCCAGATTCACAACGTCATAGCCGTTGTTCTTCAGAATAATTTCAACGAGATTCTTTCCGATGTCATGGACATCGCCTTTCACGGTGGCCAGTACCACTTTGCCGCGCTTCGCCGTATCGG
Organism: Saccharimonadales bacterium (SeqCode); assembly: GCA_035317965.1. Classification (GTDB taxonomy): domain Bacteria; phylum Acidobacteriota; class Terriglobia; order Acidiferrales; family UBA7541; genus Acidiferrum. Next base: position 95,030 of record DATHFT010000027.1, read on the forward strand.
CCTTTTCCATGAACTGTTCCAGGTGGCTTACGGCCGCTTTCATCGCTTCGGCCGACTGCAGTACTTCCGCCACAATCAGTTCATTGGCATTGAACAGCCGGCCGACCTCGGCCATCCCCGCCATCAGTGGCCCGTTCACAATGTCCAGAGGAGCAATTCCTTCTGCGCGCTTCCGTTCAAGATCATCCACCAGCCCGTCGCGCGTTCCTTCAATGATGTAGTTCGCAATCCGCTCATCCAGCGGCAAATCCGCGGCCCGCGTCTTTTCTTTCTTGGTTGCCGTTCGAAAATGTTCCGCAATCGCCGCGATGTAATACTGATTCACGGCCGCTTTCTGTTCCTTGCTCTGCTGGCGCCAATCCGCAGGCACGTTGGTAAGCAACGCGGCATTGGAATGCTCGGCAGGCACGTCCTTCGGCGGATGCGAAAACAACAAATTCTCCGCGAGGGCCCGTTCATGGGCGGGAATCGAAGCAAACCGCTCTAATTTTTCCGTATTGACAATCGCCAGGTCCAACCCGGCTTTTGTGCAGTAGTACAGAAAAACCGAATTCACCACTTCGCGGGCCCCGGGCGGCAATCCGAACGACACGTTGGAAATCCCCAGTATCGTGCGCACATCCGGCAAAGCTTTTTTGATCAGCCGGATTCCTTCCACCGTTTCCACCGCGCCGCCAATATAATTTTCATCACCCGTAGCGCAAGGGAAGACCAGCGGGTCAAAAATAAGGTCTTCCGGCCCCAAGCCATATTTCTCAATCAGCAATTTCGAGGACCGCTCGGCAATCGCCAGTTTTCGTTCACGCGTAAAGGCCTGCGCCTGCAGCGGATCCTCATCAATGCAACCAACCACTACGGCTGCGCCAAAGGCATGGGCCATCGGCACCACGCGCTCGAACTTCTCCTCGCCGTCTTCGAGATTGATCGAATTGATAATCGCCTTGCCCTGGCAGTACGTCAGAGCCTGCGCAATCGCCGCCGGATCCGTGGTATCGATCATCACCGGCACTTTCACTTTGCGAATCAATTTCTCGTAAAACGGGGGAATATCCAGTCGCTCATCGCGATCCGTGCTCTGTAAACACACGTCTACAATGTGTGCGCCGCCCTTCACTTGACGCCGGGCAATTTCACTGGCTTCTTCCCACTTCTCTTCGGCCACCAAATTCTTGAACAGGCGCGACCCAATCACATTCGTCCGCTCGCCCACCAGCAACGGCCGCGTCTGGTCGTCCGCTTCAATCGTCTCAATCCCTGAATAAATCGCCCGATGCGCTTCCTGAGGTCGCACGCGCGGTTTCTTTCCTTCCACCATCCGGGCAATCGCCGCAATGTGTTTTTCGGTCGTCCCGCAGCACCCGCCCACCAGATTCAGCCAGCCATTCGCCACAAAGCGCTCAAGCTGGTTCGCTAGAGTCTCCGGAGTTTCGTGGTATTTCCCGTCTTCGGAATCGGGCAGTCCCGCATTCGGGTAGCAAGAAACAAACTCGCTCGTGAGCTGACTCAGGGTTCGGATGTGGTCGGTCATGAACTCCGGACCGGTCGCGCAATTCATCCCGAATGCCAGCGGTTTTGCATGGCGCAGCGACGCCCACATCGCATCAACCGTCTGCCCCGCCAGCATCGTCCCGTTCTGCTCAATGGTCACGGACACGATGTAGGGAATGTCCGCGCCGATTTCTTTGGAAAGTTGCTGAATCGCCAGAATGGCCGCCTTGATATTCCGCGTGTCCTGGCTGGTCTCGACCAAAAGCAGGTCGGACCCGCCATCCACCAGGCCCTTGGCCTGCGTGAAGTAGGACTCCTGCAGCCCTGCAAACGTCACTCCACCCGTTACCGTAATCGCCTTGGTCGTCGGCCCCATCGAGCCGCCAACAAATCTCGGCTTCCCCGGCGTGCTGAATTCATCGGCGGCCTGCCGCGCGAGTTCCGCTGCCTTCTTGCTCAGCTCGTAGGCGTCGCGTTCAAGCCCATACTCCGCCAGCACGAGCGGCGTGCTTCCAAACGTATTGGTCTCAACGATGTCGGAGCCCGCCGCAAAGTAAGCCCGGTGGATATCGAGCACCACATCCGGCCGCGTCCGCACCAAATTTTCGTTGCAGCCGTCGAGCGCAGCTCCGCCGAAGTCCTCTGCCGTCAGGTCGCGTTGTTGCAGCATCGTCCCCATCGCGCCGTCCAGCACCAGGATCCGCTCCAGGAGCAACTCCCGCAGCGCCCTCATCGATTCGGTCAGATCACGCATCCGTTTGAATGTAGATACTCCTTCTCTCGCAAATTCCTAAATTCCGTTGAATTCTCTATGGAAAAAAGGACCACCGGCAGAATGGACCCGCCGCCTGTAACGCTTCCATTTTACGCAGGTTTCCCGGGAATCCGAACTCGTATGCAGCGAAGCAGTGCTTTTTAAGCGCGAATGGCAAATACCCCGTCCCGAATCTGCCGACCGCCAATGTTATAATTCCGCTCGCAGTCGGATGCACTTACCCAATGAGCCAAAGCCTAAAGATTCTGAATATCGTCGGGGCGCGTCCCAACCTTCCCAAAATCGCTCCGTTGATACGGGAAATGCAGCGCCATCCGGAAATCGATCCCATCCTGGTCCACACCGGGCAGCACTATGACGAACGGCTCTCCGATATCTTCTTCAAACAAATGGGCATACCAGCTCCCCACGTCAATCTGGAGGTCGGATCCGGCTCCCATGCCGCGCAAACTGCAGAGATCCTCAAGCGCATCGAACCCGTTCTCCTTGAACGCAAACCCGATTTGGTCCTGGTCGTCGGCGACGTCAACTCGACGATCGCCGTTTCCTTGGCCGCCGTAAAACTCGGCATCCAGGTCGCCCACGTCGAAGCTGGCCTCCGCAGTTTCGACCGCAGCATGCCTGAAGAGATCAACCGTCTCCTAACCGACGCCCTGGCCGACTACCTCTTCGTCACCGAAGAAGACGCCATCCAGCACCTCCTCAAAGAAGGCCGCCCCCGCGAAGCCATCTACTTCGTCGGCAATGTCATGATCGACTCGCTCCGTCATTTCCTGCCCATCGCCCAGCAGTCCGCAGTGGGCGACGAGCTGGGCCTCAAGTCGGGTGTGAACTGGAACCGCTTCGCGGTCCTGACCCTTCATCGTCCTTCCAACGTCGACTCCACGGAAAAGCTTGCCGAACTCCTCGGCGCGATCGACGCAGTGGCCAAAGAAATCCCGGTCATTTTCCCGGTACACCCGCGGACCAAACAAAAACTCGCACAAGCCGGCATCAAGACGCATGCCAATCTCCGGCTGATCGACCCCGTCGGATATCTCGACTTTCTCTGCCTTCTGAGCAAAGCCACCCTGGTCCTTACCGATTCCGGGGGCATTCAGGAAGAGACCACCGCGCTCGGCGTACCCTGTCTAACGCTGCGCGAAAACACCGAGCGCCCCATCACCATCTCGCAGGGCACGAATTTATTGGTCGGCACCGACCCCGTAAAAATCGTGGCCGCCGCCCAGGACAGCCTGTCGGGCAAAAGCAAGGGGGGCCGTATTCCGCCGCTTTGGGACGGCCGTGCCGCCGAGCGCATCGTCGAGATTCTTTTGCGGGAAGTTCCACGCAGAAAAAGCGCCGTACCAGGTACGTAACAGTTCGAATACAAGTGCGGCAAAGTTCCTTGCCCCTCTGGGTGGTTTTCACTACGCTGATAAACAGGCAAAAACTGTGGCTACGAAGCGGACAACATCAAAACTGACAGTATGCATCCTCTCGCCGCACCCTTTGGTGCTGAGCGAATTTGAGCGCATTCTCGCAAAAGCCCAATTCAAAGTAATCGTCAAGCAGCTGGAGTCGACGCTTGCTCCTGATATGCGCAGCCTGGAACCGCCCAAAGCGAACGTCTACGTCATTGACGCCCACGCCGCCAAGCCGGCAACCGGCGCGCTGCTTGCCAACTTGATTGAACGTTTTCCGGAATCCCGCCTCATCGTTGTCGGCGAGCAGCACATTGAAGCCAATTGCTATTCGCTGCTCCGCCTCGGCGTAAAAGGTCTGCTGACCTACGTCGAAGCGCGTGACCAACTCGTTCGCGCTCTTCCGCTTGTCGCCAATGGCGGTTTCTGGGTCCCGCGCCAGCTGCTCTCCGGTTTTGTTGATTCCATTCTCACCAGTCAAGGTCGTCGCCTGAAGACGGACTCGGTAACCAACCTGAGCCGGCGCGAACAGGAAGTTCTCGACGCTCTGCTTGAGAATCAATCCAACAAGGAAATTGCCAACAAGCTCAACATCGCCGAGCGCACGGTAAAATTCCACGTCTCCAACCTGCTCAACAAGTTCGGTGTTCGCCGTCGCGCAGACCTCATCCTCCTGACATTCCAGCGCCGACTGTCCCAATAGCTCCTGTTCTGTTGGCCGTCCCCCCGGGAACGGATCTTTCCCGCTCCGGCCTGATCCGCCCGTTCGCATATTTTCTGGTCTCCTTGGCTAACGAGTTGAGAACCAAGGCCGTTAAAACGCGTCGCCGAGGGCGGCCTTTTCATGCTTCACTGGCTCCTAAGAAGTGGGCCCGTCGAGACAAGACAACGCGCAGCCGGGGCCATGTGAACGCCAACCACGAAAATCCCAACCTGGACCTCCTGCGCGCTACGGCTGTCCTTTATGTCTTTTTTTTTCACTTGCTGTTGTTTGGCGAACGATCCACGCACCTGCCGGTGCACCTGGATGGGTTAGGCCAATGGGGCGTATTGATTTTCTTTGTACATACGAGCCTCGTTCTCATGTACTCCATGGAACGAATGGCCGCTAAAAATCCTACCAAGGGTTTGTACTTGCCATTTCTCATTCGGCGTTGCTTTCGCATCTATCCGCTCAGCATGGTCATCGTCCTGACCGTATTTTTCTGCAAACTTCCAGTTGCCCACCTCAGGGGCGGAATATTTTTGGGCGTGCATTTGGACCCTGCCGGGCTGCTCTCCAATCTGTTCCTATACCAGAATCTGACGCAAACGGAATCCATCGTCGCTCCACTTTGGAGCCTGCCCATTGAAATGAACATGTACCTGGTCTTGCCATTGCTCTTCATCGTCGTGCGATACCTGTCCAGCCTCGCGGCAATTCTCCTCCTGTGGATGCTCACCGTGGCCGCCGCTGCTCTCGCCGCACATTCCATTCATCTCCAGCGCTACGGCCTCGAGGATTTCCTTATTTACGTTCCGTGCTTCTTTGCTGGAGTCGTCGCCTATCAGTTTTCCAAGCGCTCCAGTCTACAATTGCCATTTTTCCTGTGGCCTGTGACGATCGCTGTGCTTACCGCTCTGTGTCTTTGGAACCCGCTCAGTTACGCCGGCCCGTGGTTCCTGTGTCTGCTCCTTGGAATCGCGATCCCGCAGTTTCGCGAAATGTCCAATCCGTGGCTCAAACAGACCTGCCTGATCATCGCCAAATATTCCTACGGCATCTATCTCACTCATTTCATTTTGATCTGGTGGGCTTTTCAAGGTATGGGGCAGGTCGGCCGGCCCTTTCAATGGTTTCTGTTTCTTTCGGCGACGGTCTCGTTACCCGTTTTCCTGTACCACGTCATCGAAGAGCCCATGATCAATTTGGGCGCCCGCATCGCCAAACATGTGTCGTCGGAAAGAGTGGTTTCGCGGACTCCCGTGACGTAACCGGCACCGTTCCCCGGGGGTTTGCTGCCGGGGCGCTTCCCGTCGCCATGCGCGGCCGGTTTTGTCCTCCCGGCGCTCGTTCCCAAAGCCCAGCCATCCCGGCCGCAAATCCAAATTCGTCTCGAAGCCCGGGCTCGCCGAGCGTCGCGCAGGCATTCGGCCGCAGACCGGAGCTGCAAGACCAGCGCAGCCCCCGAGAGGACTTCCTGACGGCCCAAATTGTAAGGCTTATGGAACGACCTAGATTCGCTTCCTACTCAAAAAAACCGGCTTAATCCTTGAAGCTAAAGCGGACGATGCACCACAAGGCCTGCACGCCATCTTTCCAGGTAATCTTTTTTCCCTCTTCATACGTGCGCCCCGCATAGCTAATGGGCACCTCATAAATCCGCCAATGCCTGTTGGCAATCTTGGCGGTGATCTCCGGCTCAAATCCAAAGCGATTTGACTTGATTTTGATTTCTTGCAGCACCTCTTTGCGAAAAACCTTGTAGCAGGTCTCCATATCGGTCAGTTTCAAATTGGTGAAAATATTCGAAAGCAGCGTCAGCATGGTATTGGCCACGAAATGCCAAAAATAATGAACGCGCTGCGGGCCACCCAGGAATCGCGAACCATAAACGACATCCGCTCGCCCATCCAGGATCGGCTCCAACAACTTGGGATAATCGCGCGGGTCATACTCCAGATCGGCATCCTGCACCAGCACGATATCTCCAGTGGCTTCAGCAAATCCCCGGCGCAGCGCCGCTCCCTTGCCCTGATTCTTTTCCTGGAAAAAAAATCGCAACTCGCCCAAGGCCACGGTATCTTGCCCGTCCTGAGCCGGCGCAGTGGCCTCTCCCCTGGCTTGCCGTGCCGCCATAGTCTCCAGAATCTGCCGCGTCCCATCCTTTGAAAAATCATCAACGATGATGATTTCCTTGCGCATGTCTGTTTCAAGCACGCGCCGCAAAATCTCATCGATGGTATTTTTTTCGTTGTAAACGGGAATCACAACCGTCAGTTTCGGGTTCTTGATTTCCGATGGGTTGTGTCTGTGATGAATCATTTGGCGACACACGATTGTAGCGGTCTGGCGTTGGAGGAGTAAAGCCGTCCCCGCAATTCCCGCTGCGGACCTTTGGTGCTGCCGTGGCGGTGCGGCGTTCGCCCTCACTTTTCCGGGTCTAGGATTACAGGTATTCTGTGTCCGGTAGGAATGCACTACCGCCAAGGATGAAATGCCCACCTTCCACATCCAACAATTCGGCTGTCGCGCCACGCAAGCCGACGGCGCCGCTCTCGAACGCCAGCTCCGCGATCGCGGCTATTCCGCCGCCAGCGACTCCGGCTCTGCCGAAATCATTGTCATCAACACCTGTACCGTCACCGCCGCCGCCGACTCCCAAGCCCGCGACGCCATCCGCAAAATGCACGCCCAAAATCCGCAAGCGCAGGTCATCGTCACCGGCTGCTACGCGCAACGCGCCCCGGAAGAACTCTCTGCGCTCCCCGGGGTTTCCTGGGTCGTCGGCAATTCCCACAAACCGCAAATCCCCAACCTCATTACCGCACTGGTAGAAGCGCAGCACGCTGCGCCGGAGCTGGCCCGGAGTTCAGCCAGCCTAGGTACTTCTTTTCCTTCCGATGTTTTTCCCGCTGCCGCCTTGCAAGCCGGCCATTCCGCGGAGCTGGACCCTGCACAAGCCGGAAACGACTCGCGGCAAAGCGCAAAAATCCTAACCGGCAACATCTTTGCGCAATCCGTTCTGCTAGCGGCCCCCGTCCTCGGCGGAGAAGGGAATCACACGCGCCCCACTCTGAAAATCCAGGACGGCTGCAACTCGCGCTGCTCCTATTGCGTCATCCCGTTCGTCCGTGGAAGAAGCCGCAGCCTCCCGCCGCCAACCGTCATCGCCGAAATTGCGCGCCTCGCCAACGCTGGCTACAAAGAAGTAGTTCTCAGCGGAATCAACCTCGGCACCTATGGCCGCGACCTCGCTTCTCGCGTCGAATTCACAGATCTGCTTCGCAGGATCTTGGACGAAACCAGCATTGAACGCCTCCGCATCAGTTCCATCGAACCGCTCGATGTCACCCAGGACCTGATCGATCTGTTCGCCACCAACGACCGCATCGCCCAGCACTTTCACATGCCTCTGCAATCCGGCGCGAACCGCCTCCTCGCCGCCATGCACCGCTGGTACCGTGCCGAACACTACGCCCGCCGCGTCCAACTCATCCACGACCGCCTGCCCCATGCAGCCATCGGCGCCGACGTCATCACCGGTTTCCCTGGGGAAACCGAAGCCGACCACGCCGCCACCATGAGCTTCATCGAGAGTCTACCGTTCACCTATCTGCATGTTTTCTCTTTTTCAAAGCGCCCCGGCACCAAAGCCGCTTCCCTGGCCAACGAAGTGCCGCCTGCCGCCATCAAAAATCGCGCCCGCCAGCTGCGGGCCCTCTCGGGATCCAAGTCGTGCACCTTCCGCCGGTCCCAGGCGGGCCGCACCCTTCGCGTCCTAACCTTGCGCGCAGAGGAACACGACGCGGCTCACACACCAGCGCTAAGTTCCAGCTTTCTCAATGTCTCTGTTTCAGGAAAGTGGCCGGCAAATCAGTGGCTGGACGTGAGAATCTCAGAAGAAATGAATGGGTTGCCCGGCCAGGCAGAAAACCATCCCGCTAGTTTCGCCTTGGCGATAGAAAATCCCCGGCAAACGCCAGACTTATCGCAAACCAGATAAATCCCGAAATTTAGAGCCGTAAAAGCAAAGAGGGCGCCCGCAAAAAAGTACTTCACAAGCGCGCTTCCCCAGATTTCTGCCGGCCCTCAATCCTCAAAAATCACCTGCGCCAGCGCCTGGGTCGCCGTATGCGTAATACTCAAGGCAATATTCTTCACTCCCCGTGCTTCGGCAATCTTCCCCGCCTCGCCCGCTAGCGCGAGCGTTGGCCGTCCACTCTTCTCCCGCACCACTTCTAAATCCACCCAGCGTACTCCGCGACTCCATCCCGTCCCCAGAGCCTTCATCGCCGCTTCTTTTGCCGCAAACCGCCCCGCATAGCGTTCATACTTGTTGCGGAACTGTTCGCAATACGCCCGTTCCTTTTGCGTATAAATCCGCCGCAAAAACGTCTCTCCGTACCGCTCGATCGCCGCCTGTATGCGCTCGACTTCCGCCAAATCCACTCCCATCCCAATAATCAAGCCAGCTCCTTGGAGTGCGGCACAGGGCCGCCGTCCGCTTTTTCGACATCCACTCGTTCCGATTATACTGTTAGGTGTGGCCACCAGAAAAACAGCAGCGCGCTACCGGGTAATCGGGCAACGTTCCAACTCCCCGTCGCCCATCGCTCCAGCAACTCACGGCCAATGGCGCATTAAAAATTCCCGCGGCCTAAAAATCGTCCAATCCGCAGAGCTCACGAGGCTCCCCTGGCTCATCCACGGGTTCAGCACCCGCTCCGGGGGCGCAAGCAAACTGGCCGCCGAACGAGTCCTCAATCTTGGCTTCACGGACTGGGACGAGCGAAAAACAGTCCAACAAAACCGCGACAAATTCCAGGAGGCGCTCGGTACAACGGATTTTGCCCTAATCCCACTCAAACAAATCCACTCGGCGGTGATCCACCCGTTTGCGTCTGCGCCCGCGCAGCACTGCCAAGGCGACGCTTCGATCAGCAACAAGTCCGGCCTTTTGCTCGCCACGCAAACCGCCGACTGTGTCCCCATCCTGCTGGTCGATCCCCGGTCACGCGCCATCGCCGCCATCCACGCCGGATGGAAGGGCACTCTGAACCGCATCGCCCAGAAAACCGCCGGCGAAATGCGCAAGCACTTTGGCAGCAAGCCGCAAAACCTTCTCGCCGCCATTGGTCCGGCCATCGGCGGCTGTTGCTACGAGGTCGGCACAGAAATCGCCGCCAATTTTCTCTCCCAATTCGCCAACGCCCCGGACTGGTTCGATGAATTCCGCACCGGCGACGAACCCAATCCCGTCCAGTGGCTCAACATGAAGCCCCCTGGTCACCAGCCCCCTCCGCAAAGCCTCCTGCTCGATCTCCGCAAAGCCAACCGCGCTCAACTCGTCGACGCTGGTCTAAATCCCCGGAATATCTTCGTCAGCGACCTGTGCACCGCCTGCCGCCGCGACCTCTTCTTCAGCCACCGCAAAGAAGCCGGCCACACCGGCCGGCACATGTCTGTCGTTGGCATCTCGAACTAGTTCCGGGTTGTCAAAATTCGACGTGCGGGTAGCTCCATGCGGGCGCTTTTTTGCCCGGGAAATCGGGGGGGGGGAATTTTCCCGCGTCCCCAGTGTCCGAGAAAGACCCGGCCAGAAGCCCGGGGCGCAATTCTCTTGTCTTGAACTCGTGGCACTTCCGGGGGGATCCGGTTTTTCGCAAAGAGGATTCACTCTGCGGGCACGCGTCCGGGCATTTGCCAACCGAGCGGGAACTGTCAACTCAATACTGTCAACGGTCGACGGCTCGCCTCATTCAACGCCAACTGCCCGCACGCCGCCATCACATCCCGTCCCCGCGAATACCGCGTAAACGTCGGCACGCCTTTTTCCAGCAATATCCGATGAAACTCCGCAATGCTTGCAGCCGATGGCTCGGCGTACGGCATCACCGGCCCCGGATTCCACGGAATCAGATTCACCTTCACGCGCCCCACATCCGCGAGCAGCCGCGCCACCCGCCGCGCATCGTCGGGCGTATCATTTACGCCCCCCAGCAGCACATATTCAAACGTAATATACTCCCGCGTTCCCATCGGAAAGTTCTTGCAGGCCGCCAGCAATTTTCCCAGCGGATATTTTTTGTTAATCGGCATCAATACGTCACGCTGTTCATCCGACGACGCGTTCAGCGAAATGGCCAGCTTCGGCCGCACCTTTTCAAGAGCCAGTCGCTCAATTCCCGGCACAATCCCGCTGGTAGAAAGCGTTACGTGCTTCGGCGCAATCTTCATCCCCGATTGATCCAGCAGAATCCGCACTGCGCTCATTACATTGTCAAAATTCAAAAGGGGCTCGCCCTGACCCATCAAAACAATATTCGTCCGCGGCGCCAACTTATCCTTATGTTCTTCGAGCGGCAGCAAAACCTGCGCCACAATCTCTCCCGCCGTCAAATTCCGGATCAATCCCAACTGGGCCGTCATGCAGAACTGGCAATCCACCGCGCATCCCGCCTGCGTCGAAATACAAATCGTCTGCCGCCCCTCCGACGGCATAAACACCGCCTCCACCGAGGCGGCTTTTGTTTTCTCCCCGCCGCTCAGCCCAAACAAATACCGCACCGATCCATCGGCTGAAAAAAATCGCTCCTTCACCTGAGGAAAGGTAACTGTAGTTTCCTTCCGTAGTCTTTCGCGCAATCCCGCCGGCAGGGAACTTACCTCTCCCAGATCGGCCTTCCGTTCCACGTAAAGCGCCTGATAAATCTGCGCCCCGCGATAGGCAGGCTCCCCCCACGCCACGCACAGCGCGCGCAACGCATCCTTCGATTTCCCCAAAAGTTCCACAATCTCCGCCATCAGCAAATCACCATCATTTCAGTCGACATTCTCTGCCTATTTTACGCCTTTCTTCACTTCATTACTGCAATAGGTCGTTCCCTCCAGACCATTCAGCGCTATAATTTCCCTGCTACCGCCATCATGCACGGAGTCACCGCCCATGCCGACCAACGCTATCATCTCGCAACTCTCCATCGACGACTGGGTCGCCGGCCTGGCCACCATCTCGGAATCGAACTTCACGCTCGAACAGGTGCAGACCTACATCCAGCAACACACCATCCAGCCCGACTCCCTGAAAAAATTCTGCTTCTTCTCCAAAGGCAGCTACACCCGCAACCTGATTTTTAAAAACGCAATCTTCGAATGTATGGCCATCTGCTGGGAAGTCGGTCAGGCCAGCCGCGTGCACAATCATCGTGAGCAGAATTGCTGGATGTCCGCCCCCATCGGTAAACTTCGCGTCCAAAATTTCAGCGTCGCCGACAAAAACGCCGGTCTCGGCACCTGCCGTCTCGAGCCCACCGACATCTATGACATGGACGCCACGCATCCCGCTTACGTCAATCCCCTTGAACCGGTCCATCAGGTCCTCAATCTTCCCGAGTTCAACCAGCGTGCTGTCAGCGTTCACATCTACTCCAAACCTTTCGACACCTGCGAAATCTACCAACGCGAACGCGGCACCTATGCCGACGTCCCCCTCCACTACACCAGCAAATACGGCGTCCTCGACCCCGCCGAAAGGCTTATTTAGGGCCGGGTGATCCTGGGCGCCAGGCCGCCGGCATGGAAGGCCAAAAGCGCCTGGTCGCGCCACCCCTGAGGTCCCGACGGCACGTTGCCGCCACGCCGAGCCCAGCTCCTCGCTTCCTCTTGACTTCCAATTTGTCCGTTGCACCCCTTCCCGGAATAAGCCAAACTCGTCTTTTTGGACAGGACAAACGCGATGACGCAACCAATCGGCGAACTCAAACCACCCAACCGGCTCATGCTGACCCCGGGGCCCTCCTCGATGGACCCCCGCGTCTACCGGGCTCTGGCCACGCCTCTGGTCGGCCACGTCGACCCCTGGTTTAAAACCTGTATGGACGATGTCCAGGTCCTTCTGCGCCAGATTTTTCAGACCGAAAATCGCATCACCATGCCGCTATCGGCCTCCGGCTCCGGCGGCATTGAAGCCTCGCTGCTCAATACGCTTGAAGAGGGCGACGAAGCCATCATCTGTGTCAACGGCTGGTTCTCTGATCGTATGTGGGAAATCGCCGGTCGCACTCCGGCCAAAATCACCAGAGTTGAAGCGCCCTACGGCACCACCGTCAATCCCGACGACGTTCGCAAAGCCGCCGGCGGCCGCAAGATCAAAATCATCGGTCTCGCGCAGGGCGAAACGTCTTCCGGCGTCCTCACGCAGCTCGCCGGCTTCCGCAAAGTCGCCGACGAAGTCGGCGCGCTCCTCGTCGTGGACGCCGTAGCTTCACTTGCCGGCGTTCCGCTCAACGTCGACCAGGATCGCATCGACATCTGTTTCAGCGGCTCGCAGAAAGCGATCAGCGCGCCTCCGGGCATGTCGCCCATTACGGTCAGCCCCGCGTGCGAAGAGGTCTTTCGCAATCGCAAAACCAAGGTTTCCAGTTGGTATTTCGATCTCACCACCGCCATGAACTATTGGGGCAAGGATCGCCTCTATCACCACACCCCGCCCATCTCGCTCATCTACGCGCTGCGCGAAGCCATGCGCATGGTCGTCGAAGAAGGTCTTGAAGCGCGCTGGGAGCGTCACCGCACCAATCAACTGGCGCTCATCGCCGGCATCGAAGGACTCGGCCTCGAACTTCTGGTCAAGAAGCCCGAAGAGCGCCTGCCGACGGTCACCGCGGTCATGATTCCGGGCGGTGTCGATGATGTAAAACTGCGCAACCAGTTGCTCGACGAATTCAATTTGGAAATCGCCGGCGGTATCGGAGCGCTCAAAGGAAAAATCTGGCGCGTCGGCCTGATGGGCTTTTGCAGCCAGAAGCAATTCGTCCTGCTGTTTCTGAGTGCCATTGAAAAAGTTTTGGGCGATCACGGTTTCCGCGTTCCCGCGGGCGCCGGAGTAGCCGCGGCCGTCAAAAGTTACGCTCTGGTAGAAACCGTGGCCGCCGTAAGCCGCTAGAAGATTTCGGGCGATTCGACTAAAATTGCAAGGTTGACAGTTGGTCGCTGGAAAAGGAAATATGCCCATAACACGCCCAGTACTTGCGAACGTCGGTGCCATGAGCCAGTTCATCGGCACCTTTGAAGTGGAATCTCGTCTGAGCGGCCACCTCTATCAGTGCCGCTTCTCCCACATGTGGAACGGCATTGCCACGCGTCACGCCGACACCATCGACACCAAGTTTTTCGTCGACGGTGAAGCCCACGTCATCGGACTGCTGCACACTGCGTTTGTGGCATTTCGCGCGCGCTCCGGCCGCGACCTCAGCGATCGCGAGGCCAGCTACATCTCCGCGGAATATCTGCGCGAACGCCTCGAAGAAGACGATATCCGTCCTCTTTACGACGTTCCTCATGATGAAGTTTTGCGGCTGATCGGTCAGTTGGGAATCAAATAGCTTTCCGTCGATTCCTCAAGCCTGGAGTTTGTCCCTGATTTGCGCAAGCTTTCCGGTTCTATTTCTTGATTCAGGTTTGCGTTGTATCCGTATGAATCGTGATTTCCAGAATTTCTGTGTGGAAGGATTCAAGCTCCGGATGCCGCAAACCGTCGCGCCGGATGAAATACATCACCAGGAACATCAGCAGCGCTCCGCAAACCATCACGACTGTTGCAATTTGCAAACCAAGAATCAGGTCGGCGACATCGTCGACGCGGCCCACTACATAAGGCCCCAGGATGCCGCCAAAAAGCTGCGTCGCAAACATGTAAACGCCGGTCGATGAAGCATGGGCGCGCCGCGGCATCATGTCGTGAATCACGGCAGTGACCGGCCCGTGGTACCAGGACATGAAAAAACCCGCGATAAAAAACGCTGTAACAATTTGCGTTTTTTCTTCCGTCGAAATCGCCCACAAAATGAAGGGAGCGCCCAGGAGAAATCCGCAAGCCACGGTAAGGATTCTTCCAAACGGATATCGTTTGTGCAGCGAGTCCGCCAGAAAGCCGCCGACCAGAACGCCGAGCAGCGCGGAAACAAAAAGCGCAGAGCCGAGCGAAACGCCGGCTTCCTTCAAAGAAAAATCCTTGTAACGAAAGACAAAATCAGGTCCCCAGGTAATGAATGCCACGCTGGCAAACGTAATCATGATGCCGCTGATGATCAAAGTTAGAAACGCGGGAACTTTCAGGAGACGACCCAGCGGAACAACTTCGCTGCGGGGCCCGCGCGGCGGCTCGTCCACGCGCAAAATCACCATCGACAAAAGCAGCCCGGGAATGCCAATCACATAAAAGACCGGGCGCCATCCCCAGGCTTGTCCGACAACGCCGCCGAGCGCCTGCCCGGCAATGCTGCCAAGCAACATGCCAGACGCAAAAACAGCCTGGGCGCGCGCGCGCGCTTCTGGGGAAAATGCTCCGGAAATCATGGATTGCGCCGCAGGCGCGTACGCCGCTTCGCCGATTCCCACAAATGCCCGTGTGAGCAGCAACATGGAAAAGGCATTTACGTGGCTGGTGAAAATCGTCGCAAAGCTCCAGAAAATAACTCCGCCGGCAATAATTCTGGAGCGGTTGAAGCGGTCTGCGAAAAACCCGAAGGGAATGCTGGCGAGCGCGAGCACCGCCTGCAGGACCACCTGTAGATAGCTGATCTGCGTGCTGGTTAGGTTAAAATCATCCCGCAACAGGGGAATCAGCGGCGGAATGGCCTGGCGGTCCGCAAAGTTGACAAAGTTGATCAAAGCCAGTACAGCAAGAAGACGAATCTGGAAGGATGTGAGCGGAATGTTTTTCAGTGACATGCTGAGTTTGCTCGATGAGCAGCGATCTGCGTGGAATTACCGCTCCACGAATTTTTCTCCATGGCATTTGACTGCGAAGCGGCCGACCTGGCGAAGCGGGGCCGCGGAGCCGTCAGCATCCGCTTTATACTCTGGGATTATATACCGCTCATGAAGCCTCCCCAGCTTAACAACGAGACGACAAGTGACCGGTTGACAACGGTGCTCTCCTACGGGGCCATTTTGCTCCTGGGGTACCTCGTTTTTCTAATCACGGGGCCGTTCCTGGTACCCTTGGCGTGGTCCGGGATTTTTGCAATTTTCTTCTACCCGTTGCACGACAAAATCAGGGCCAAATTCAAGCCGAATGTGGCGGCCATGCTGAGCACGCTGGCGGTGACGTTTTTCCTGATTGTGCCAGCCGTATTGGTCTTGTATTTCACAACGAAGCAGGCAATTGATGCAACCTCGAGGATCCAAAGTTCGCTGACAAATTCAGACCAGACGATCCATGCGCACGCGGTCGAGTGGATTCGCAGCAAACTGCCGGAGACCTGGCAGACCGACGACGTCACGAAATCCCTGCAGCAGGCTGCGGAGAAAATTGCGTCATTTGTTGCGGGAAAATTCGGAGCGATTCTCAAGAACCTTGTGCAGTTTTTTGTGGACCTGTTTCTCCTGATTTTTTCACTTTTTTTCATGTTTCGCGACGGGAAGGGCATCGCGCGGGCCACCAGGCATTTGCTGCCCTTTGACACCGATATCCAGGATGAGATGTGGAAGGAATCCAAGGAGTTGGTTTTTGCCAGCGTGGCGGTGGGACTGGTCGTGGCCATGGTGCAGGGAGCCCTCGGCGGAGTGGCCTTTGCCGTCGCCGGCATCCCCACTCCCATCTTCTGGGCTGCCATCATTGCCTTTTTCTCCCTGGTGCCGGTCGTGGGTTCGGCACTCATCTGGGCACCGGCTTCGCTTTGGCTGCTGGTGAGCGGACACTGGGGAAAAGCCCTGATCGTCTTGGGCATTTGTGGAGGAATAGCGGGCATTGCCGACAACATTATCAGGCCGCTGTTATTGCGAAACCGTACGCAGTTGAATGATTTGTTGCTGTTTATCAGCGTTCTCGGAGGACTGGAAGCCTTTGGGCTTTTGGGGCTGGTGATTGGTCCGACTATAATGGCGGCGGCGATGGGGATATTCCGTGTTTATATGGAACATCGCGAACACATTGCCGCGCATCGGCCACCGCGCGTCACGTAACATTACAAGTTGCCAGGATCCCGGCACCCCAGTGCGCGTTCCCGGCGTGCGGAGCCGTTGGCGATACCCAGACCAAATAACCGTGCCTGGCCGCACGGCTGTGCTAGAGTACCCGACTCATATGACTGCTACGAACGATAAGCGCGCTCCTACCCACGCGGAGTTGCCACCGGAAAAACTGAGATGGCGGTGCGAGCTCTCGCGCATACCGTTTGAAACAACGGCACAGGCGGAGCCCCGCGAAGGATTCATCGGCCAGGAACGCGCACTACGAGCGCTGAAAATGGGCGTCGAGTTGTCCGCTCCGGGCTATAACGTATTCGTTTGCGGACTGGCGGGCACCAGCCGCGGCGGAACGATTGCGCGGATGATCGAGGAATTGCATCCGAATACCAAGACTTCGCTGGACCGCTGCTACGTGAACAATTTCAAAACGCCGGATCGTCCCCGGTTGCTTTCGCTGCCGCGCGGGCAGGCGAATGGTTTTAAGAAGGATATGCAGTCCGGAATCGATTTCCTGCGGCGGCGCATCCCGCAAGTCTTTGAAGGCGAACCATTTCAGCGGCAAAAAGGCCGCATCGTTGAGCGTTTTACGGTACGTGAAAAAGAGTTGATGGACGATTTTACGCGTCGCATTTCGCGCGAGCAATTTGCCCTGGGGCACATGCAGGTCGGCGCGGTGGCGCTTCCGGAAATTTTTCCGGTCCTGGAAGGGGCGATGGTGCCCATCGAGGATATTTCCAAGATGGTGCACGAGGGGAAACTGGATGCGCCGGTGGCGGAAGATATTGAACGGAAGTACGAGCAGTTTCGCCAGGAGTTTACGGTCGTTTACCGGAAAACTCTGACCCTTTCGCGGGAACTTGCCAGCGAATTGAGCTATCTGGAACAGGAAGCGGCTTCGGTGCTGGTGGATGGCGTTATCGAGGAGCTCAAAGAAAAATATCACGACGGCAATCTTTCAGAATATCTGGAAGAAGTGCGGCACCACTTGCTGGACAACCTGGACCCGTTCAAGGAGCGGGAAGGGGAAGGCGAGCAGGAAGGCGGCGAAGTTCCGCCGGACGGACTGCCGAAGCAGACGGGCGGTCCGGAACGCGATCCGTTCCGGATGTATGGTGTGAACGTGATTCTGGCGCACGGCGACAATGACGGGCCTCCGGTTATTTTTGAAACGACTCCCACCTATGTGAATTTGTTTGGCACGATTCAACGGGCCTATGACGCGCGCGGGGGCTGGACGAGTGACTTCATGGATTTGCGCGGCGGAAGTCTGTTGCGCGCCGATGGCGGATTCTTGATTTTGTACTCACTGGAAGCGCTGTCGGAAACGGGAGTCTGGCGGGCCCTGAAACGCACGCTCAATCACAACCGGCTGGAAATTCAGCCGCTCGAGATGTTCTACCCCTTTGGCGGGAGCGCCTTGAAGCCGGAAGCGGTGCAGATCAACGTGAAGGTGATTTTGATCGGCGACCGCGAATTGTACGAGCTGTTGTACGGGTATGAAGAGGATTTTCGTAAGATATTCAAAGTGCGTGTGGAATTTGATGAAGAGATGGCGATGAGCGACGGGGTTATCGCGGAATACGCGGGCCGTTTGCGCGCGTTATGCGAACGGGAAAGTCTCTATCCGTTTGATCGCGGAGCGTTCGCGGCGATTCTGGAGTATGGAGTGAGAAACGCGGGCCGCCGCAATAAGGTGACGGCGCGATTTGTGGATATTGCCGATCTGGCGCGCGAAGCCCACTACGCGGCGGCGGCCGCGGGAGAAGCCGTGGTACGCGCGGCCCATGTTCGCGGCGCACTAGCCTCGAAAATGGAGCGGCACAACCTTATTGAAACACGCATTCGTGAAATGATTGAAGAAGGCACGCTTCTTGTCGAAGTTTCCGGCAAGCGCGTGACCGGGCAAGTAAACGGTCTGAGCGTTCTGGAGATTGGCGGGTATTCCTTCGGCAAACCGGTACGAATCACGGCCACCGCTGCGTTGGGAAAAGTGGGCGTCATCAATATTGAGCGCGAGGCGAATTTGAGCGGTCGCTTTCACGACAAAGGCGTCCATATTATTTCGGGGTATTTGCGGAGTTTGTTCGCGCAGGATAAACCACTGTCGCTGGCCGCCAGCATCTGTTTTGAACAATCGTATTCGGGAGTGGACGGAGACAGCGCAAGCTCGACCGAAGTGTATGCACTGGTGTCGGCGCTTTCCGAGTTGCCGTTGCGTCAGGACATCGCCGTGACCGGATCGATGAACCAGCAGGGCGAAGTACAGGCCATCGGTGGAGTAAACGAGAAAATCGAAGGTTTTTTTGATGTTTGCCGGATTGCCGGATTGACCGGAACGCAGGGCGTGATCATGCCGGCGTCCAACGTTGAAGACCTGATGCTGCGGGAAGATATTTTGGAAGCGGTCGGCATGGGGAAATTTCATATCTGGCCGGTGTCTCGAGTTGAGCAGGGAATCGAAATCCTGACAGGCGTTGAGACGGCCACCCGCAACGGCGATGGTGGATTTGCCAGCGGAACGGTTTATGCCCGCGTGAACGAGCGGCTCGGAAAAATGGCCACGATGTTGAAGCAGTTCGAATAACACCAGATACCGGACCTCCGCAGTCAAATACCGTTAATCCAGAATCCTCCCGGTTTCAAGCGCGACGCGACTAGGGAGCCGGCGCCAGGTACGCTGCGCGATGGTCGACCTTATAGGTGCCGTCAGCGGTGCCTGCTGAGGGCGTTGTGGCTGGTGGTGTCACGCGTACATCGATCAAGTGCAGCTTGGCGTCGTGCATTGCAGGCGTAAAGGCGATGCTGTATTCGTGGCGCACGAGTTGAGCAATTTGCGCGTAAACCGCAGTGAAATCATTCAGGGAATTGGGAAAGTAGGCGCGGCCGCCGGTCGCTTCGGCCAACTGTTTCAAAGTCTCGTCCGCTTCCGCAAATTGCTGCGCCGTCAGAAGCGCCTTATCGGCAAGAGCGGATTTTCTCTTTTTTCCCGGCTGCGGGTTGCGCAAACCGCCCGTAAGCGACACAGCGAGGATTCGTACATCGCTCGTTTTGAGTCTGCTGAGCGCCGACTGAAAGTCGCTCAGTGGTGAGGTGTCGACGCCAGTCGACAGCAACAGAATCGTTTTTTTCCCCTTCACGTTCGCCAGCCAGTCGAGCACTTTGGAAACGCTGGAAGAAAGATTCAACGCTCCGAAACCGGAATTGAATCGCAACTGTTCAAGAGCCCCCGCGACGTTGCCTTTATCCGAAGTGAAGTCGAGAATCCCTTCGGGATTTTCGTTGTAGCGCGCGACCGCAACCCGGTCATCAGGGGCCAGCCCGGCGAGCAAGACATGGGCCGCCAGCAGATGATTGCTTTCAAGAAGATAGACTGCAGGACCAGCTTCGACTAGTAGAAGAATCTGACCGGGCGTTTCAATAGCGGCAAAATCCGAGACCGGTTGTTCGGTTCCGTTGTCGAATACGTGGAAATCCCCGGGTTGCAGTCCTGCGACGAATTGCCCCTGCGCATCGGTGACGATGACGCCGACATCCACGCGATCTACGCTGACGCGAATTGCGGGCGCTTGCGGCGAGGGGGCAGCCGCCTGGGCGCAAGCAGCAGATGCAAAAGCAAAATGCGCGAGCGCGACGACAAGCGATCGAACCCCAGGGATGCGCTGTTTACGCATTGCCGCGTTTATTCAATCCACTGATCGAAATGCAGTCCTTTGGCGTCTTTCCACGATGCTCCGGCCATAAAGTGCAGGTGATGCGACAACACCTGCGGGTTGGCACTGGAAAGCCAATTCGGTATCGCAACGCCCTCCGGCTGTTGTTTCGCCGCTTCGCCGCCTTGGGCCACGGTTTTTTTCTTTCGTGCAGCACTTTTGGCATCGGTCAGCCATTTGTCCTTGACGGCTTGCCAGTCAAGCCTTTGAAAATCCAGGAAGCTGATACTGCTGAGCTCTGCCGGAAATTGCGAACGAGCGGACTGGAACTTGGGAAGCGTTGAATATTCATTTCCAGGCACAGAAGTCCTGCGTTCAGCGAGAAGCTGCCGGAGAGTTTCACTACGACTGGAGGCCAGCAGCATGTCTGGCGTAACGGCCACATGATAGAAATTCCATTGCGCGGTTCCTGAGGCAGTTTGTGAACCGCTGAGGGAAATCTTCAAGAAAGTTACGTCATTTTCCGTTTTTTCCGATTCGACACGATCCGACAGGATGGTGCGAAGCAATTTGAGCGTTTCCGGCTTCTTGGTGATCTTCAGAACATAGCTCTGCTTCGCGGCATCCAGCGAAGGGCTGGTTTGAATCGAAGCAAATTCACCGGTGAACAGACCGAGCGCATCCGGGATGCTCATGCCCAGCCGCGATTGCGCAATGGATTCAATTAGATCCGGCCCACCCTGCGGACTGGGCGGCATATACATACGCATCGCGCGTTTGGCGATCTCGTAGAGAGCAAGCAGGTTGAACTGCCCGGAATTGTAAGAAACGGTATCGGGCGAAACGAAACTGAGAGACGCGGGCGCGGATTTCGCTTGCGACCAAATGTCAAAAAGGGTGCTGGGAGAAGGATCGCCCAGAACGGCGCCCTGCAGCCGTGTTCTACCGCCTTCCAGCGTGGCATGACCAGCGACGGAGTGGACGGAATCGAGCTTCAAGGCATCCAGAAGGGGCGCAATCTTAAAGCCTTTTACGCTGTTGTCCGCGGGAAACTCTTTGATGCGTGGAATGCGAAGGAAAAATTCGAACAGCCCGCTGCCGAGCAATGGCTGGGCCTCCTGGAATTCAGCCGAGGCCGTGAGCGTGGCGGGCGGAGCCGACTTGTGCAGAAGAACCGGGAGAATTTCTTCCAGGACGGCGGGATCGTTGGCGCTGACGGCATATTTACCGGTTTCGACCCAATAGCTTGCACCGGTCTTGCGTTCGATCTTGAGCGCAGGAACATCGGCAATGGTGACTTGGGAAATTTGCGGCGTCTCTTGGCCCTGGGCCCGCATGGCAAGAACGGTTTTTGTCAGGAGCGCTTCTTTGCCGCTGCGATCATAAACGAAAAAGATACCTTGCCACTTGGCGCCCGACGACTTGACGACCGAATCAGGCTTGCCAAGAAATCCGAAAACAAAGGGATTCTCGAGCAGAGTGGCAAAGTCGTCAAACGACTGGCGCGCCATCTGTTTTTTCGCCTCGTCTTTGCCGGCGTGGTTTGCAAACGATTCGATAATTCCGGAACGCATCGGAGCGAAATCGGGATCGTCCCAGAGGCTGAACAAGGCGCTGCTCTTGCGCGCTTCGGCCGAAGGCAGGCCGCGCCAGAGAAAATAGAAAGAGGTACGCGCGGGCATTTGCGCGGGTTCAAGGGGCGCAGTCTGCGGGCAGGCGGCACCGGCAAGCGAGAGAAACGCGAAAATGAGCAGAGAAATCGAAACGAGTTTGCGGGCTTTCATGAGGTCTCCAGGCAAAGGACGCTGGTTTGATGGTAACGCGGGGCGGGAGAGGAATGAAGCCGCGCCTCATACTGGATTTCCAGGAAATAGGCGCGGCTCCGGTGCAAGACCAGCGTAAAGGTGCGCTGGTCGCTAGGATTTGGGGGCGGCAGCGGCAGGAGCTGCTGCGGGAGCCGGACCGTCCTTGGGCGTTGAGAGGTATCCGGTGATTTCGTTCTTCTTGACTTCAAAGACCACGAGTTCGTAAGGAGTACCACGAGTGTGGCCGACGTAGAACTGCACCGGTTCACCTGCGGTTTTGTCTTTTTTCTCGATGGTCTTGTCGTCGGCAAAAACGGTCATGGTGTACTTGGATTTTTTCTGATCGGTCTTGGCAAGATTCATTTGGACGGGGCCGACGCGCTGCGGCGTCTTTGATTTGGTGAGGGTGAACTCGTAATAGTTGCGGTCGCCCTTGCGGCGCAATTCTTCGAGGTCATCGCGATTGTGAGCAATGAGGCCGCTCATGACGTTCATGTCGCCGAGACTGCGATCGAGCTTGCCTTTGGTGGCCTCGAGGTCGGTCTTGGTGGCTTCTATGTCCTTTTTCGCACCGCCCACTTCTGTAGCAACTGCGCCAATCTTTTCTTCGCTTTCCTGCTTCACCTGCGTGAGCTGGGCGGCGAGTTTCTGATCAGAGGCGGCTTGTTCTTTGCGGATGGATTCGGAGCGGCTTTTGGCTTCGGCGATTTCCGCGCGCGTCATGCCGACTTTTTGTTCGGTGACCTCAATATGACCCTTCAAGTCGGCAAGGCGGGAATTGGCTTGTTCCAGCTGTGCGGACATGACTTTGTTTTCGTCCTGCTGCTTGGCGAGATCCTGGCTCAAGCGGGTATTGGCGGAATAACCCGTGTAGCCCAGGACAGCAACGCCCACGAACAGCAAGGCGAAAAGTACAGCAATCCAGCGCGGAGTACCTGAATTCTCATAATGGTAGGATTCCTGCGGACTCGGCACGTTTGGAGAAATGCTCATTCCCCCTCCTCAGACATAGGCCCTCCCTCAGCGGGGGTTGCCACTAAAAAGTATCGCTCTATTAATGAATAGTGTCCATGGCGGGTTGGCACGAATTCCCTTCAGCGGGAACGGCGCTTTGGTCTGACATTTTTGGGAGATTTGGCTGCGCGAACCGCGGGCCAACGGGCAAAGACATTTGTCGACAAACCGCCTCGCGGGGTGAACTCGCCGCGGACAATGCACCATTCTGGCGCGATGGAGTCAACGATGTCATGGAGCATTTTGTTTACGGCGTTTTCATAGAAGATGCCAAGGTCACGATACGCCAGGAGATACATTTTCAGGGCTTTGAGCTCGATACAGGATTTGCGCGGCATGTACTGGATGGTGATGGTTCCGTAGTCGGGAAGGCCTGTTTTCGGGCACACCGATGTGTATTCCGGAAAACGAGTGGTGATGATGTAGCCGGGAAACTGATTCGGCCAGGTATCCAAAGCGGGAAGTTTTGCGTCGACGCCGGCGCGCGCGTGCTCATCCGTGTAATCAGACATGGTCCATCCTCACTCTTATTGTATCGCGAGAAGCAACAGAGTTCCTCTTGCCCGGCCCGGAGGCTTTCGCCTATTCTGACGGAGGTGATTGCATGTACATGAATTGTCCGAATTGCCATTCGGTCAAGTTTCGCAGGTCGCGGCGCAAGTCGGCGCTGGATCATCTTTGTGGCTTGGGGGGAGCGGTACCCTGGAGGTGTGGCCAGTGCGGGACGCGATTTTATGCACGGCCGGTGCCGCTGCGGCACCTGTTTTATGCGCATTGCTCGATTTGCGGAAATTTGGATTTGCAGTCAATTGAGCCCAAATATGTAGGCGGCGCGATGGGGGGGCTCTGGAGATTGCTGCGAATTCCTGCGCGACGTTGTGAGCCTTGCCGGCACAAGTTCTTCACGATCCGGCCAAGGATGAAGGAAGAACAAAGGCTGGCGTTAACGGCGTCGGAATCTGGCGGAGCGAAGTATCAGGACAGCTCGCGCTGAGATGCCCTTCGACCCAGCTTGAACAAGCCGCGCGTACATGAGAAAATGAATTTGGCGCCGCGGAGTGCTGCTGGCGCGTATTCCCCCCGAATACAAGTTTGGCGATATCGTCTAGGGGTCTAGGACGCCGCCCTCTCACGGCGGAAACCCGGGTTCGAATCCCGGTATCGCTACCAACCAATTGTTTTTCCCTTTATCACGTACGTTTCGCGATATGTAGGTGTGTCTAGGTTCGGACGAGCCTTACTCTGCTTCCTGGTGCGCTCTCTCGAAGAGCGTGATCTGTCCTGCTAGGTCATCATCCCGATGCTCCATTGTGAGCGTTCGATCGTCACTTGAGAGCGACCAGTAGGTCGCAGAAATGGCCCTCACGGCCGCCCAGGTTCATCCATGATTTGATCAGCAGCTCCGTTCCTACCCACCGCGAGCAACTCCGCGCTTGAATACCGTGCACCGGGTTGGCGACTTCCTCGCCAGTGGTGAGACCTCTGAAGTGGAGCTGGTCTGGGCTGCCATCCTTCACCTCTATCAATTGTTCCGTCTCTTTATCGGGGAAGGTTCATGCGGCGGAGTAGACTAGCGTAGCGGGGATCGGAGCGGAGTGAATCGAAATGGGGCAGGGCTTTCAGGTAGTTCATAAAGTCACTTCGATCGGCGAAACCTTTTTCCAGATAGGCAAAGGCCTGGTCCCGTTCACCCGCCACGGCGTAGTTGGACGCAATCAACGAGGGGTCAAGGTAAATCCGTTTGGATTCAGCGACTTGAAGCTCAGGATAAAGCTTAAGGGCAGCCTGTAATCCGGATTTGGCATATTCCTGTTGGACTGCTTTGACGACCGCGAGCTCTTCGCCGTCATTGTTTATGGTAGCCGCCTTTGTCCATTCCTCAAGCCACAGATCGTATTTACCGGTGAAAAAATAAGCCTGGAGCAAATGGATATGTACATTGGCGTAGCCCGGATCGAGCTCCGCCAACTTTTTCCCTTCTTCGATGGAGGCCGCAAAATCCCGCGTATATATGTATGCTTCGGCTAGGTTGTCGACGGCGTTCGAATTCAAAGGAGCCAGCTCAACGGCGCGACGCATGGCCGTGACCGCTTCCTGGAACTTACCCAGCTGTTCGAGATGAATGGCATACAGAACGTATGTGCGGGAATTATTGGGATCGAGCTCGATGGCGCGTTGGAATTGTTTTTCTCCCGCAGCCCAATCCCAATCGTAATCGTTAAAACAGGCGAGGATGGCGTGGGCTTCCGGTTGCGTGTCATCAATAGCCAAAGCGCGTTCCACCGCTTCTTTCGCTTTCGGCCGGACTTCTCTGCCCGGGGTGTACGTGTATTGAGGCAATGTGCTGTAATATTCCGCCAAACCGATATAGGCAAGTGCGTAGTTGGGATCCTGCGCAACGGCTTGCTGAAAATAGTCCTTGGCTTTGGCGAGGCCGTCGGGTGTCCGCTTGTCCCAATAGTAGCGGCCCTTTAAATAGGCCTGGTAGGCGGCGGGATTGTTGGTGCCGCCTTTGCCGAGCTCGGTTTTCTGTTCTCCCGTGAGCGTTTCCCGCAGATGCGCGGCAATTTCTGCGGAAATTTCTTTCTGCACGGTGAGCGCGTCGGAAAGTTTACGGTCGTACTGTTCGCTCCACAGGCTGCGATTGTTGCGAATGTCGGTCAACTCCGCGCTCACGAGCAAAGCATCTCCGTGTTGCGTCACGCGCCCGGTAACCACGGCGGTGACTTGCAGTTCACTGGCGGCTTTTTGCAGATCGACATCCTTTGCCTTGTAGCGGAACACCGTGCTGCGCGGCCGCACCGTCAAATTGGGCAGCCGCGATAGACTGCCGATCAAGCTTTCCGTCAGACCGTCGCTCAGGTACTCGGTATTGGGATCGGATGTCACATTGGTGAACGGAAGCACCGCCAGCGAATTGATGACCGCGCCGGAGCCGGGCGAAAGCCAGCGATGGGTGGCGTAGCCGAGGCCGGCCAAAATGATGACAGAGGCGAGGACGACCGTGAAGACGCTTTTCTTGTGGCGCGCGAACAGTCCAGCGGCCATCTGCGAATCGGAACCGCCGCTGGAACCCGATGCCGAAGGCTTTCCTGAGGAAGCAGCGGCAACTGAAGATGAAATGGCGCTGGACGGAGCGCCCGTGGGGGTTTCCGCATTGGCAACGGACCGACTCGGGTCCGTTGCACGTTTCAGCCGCT
>DATHFT010000028.1:0-13385 GCA_035317965.1 Saccharimonadales bacterium (SeqCode)
GCTTTTCCCAGTTCTTGCCGCAAGCACGACAGCGCAATCGGCTACTGCCGATCCCGCCGAACCGCCATGCCAAGCCCCCGCGACAACCGAGAAACCTCCCGAGCCATCTCCAGCGCAAGGCAAGTCGCAAGAAAAAGAAGAAAACGACAAGACCGGACGAAGCAAACTTGAAAAAGAGACGGGAACCGTCAATGACCGTATTTTTGAAGTCCTGCCCAACTATGGAACAGTAGAAAACGGAAAATCGCTGCCGCCTCTCCGCGTCAGTCAAAAATTTCATTTGGCGACTGCCGGGGTCTTTGATTGGGGCGCTTTCCCCTTTAATGGAGCCCTGGCAGGCATTGCGCAGGCGGAGAACGATCCCAAAGAGTGGGGCCAGGGTTGGGGCGCATACGCGAAACGCTATGGCGCTTCGTTTGCCGACAACAGCATCGGCACCTACATGACGGCTGCGATCTATCCCAGCTTGCTCGAGGAAGATCCCCGCTACTACCGAATGGGCGAAGGGAAATTTGTTCACCGCGCTTACCACGCCGTGAACCGCTTGTTTATCACGCGGACTGATTCAGGACACGAACGATTTAATTTTTCCGAGTCCCTGGGCAACCTGACCGCCGCTGCGATTTCCAACGCCTATCATGTCCCCGGCGACCGGACCGTTTCGCGAAATGTCACTACCTTTGGATTTTTGATCCTGTACGACGGGATTTCCAACGAACTGAAGGAATTTTGGCCGGATATGCGGCGAAAAGTGCTGCACAAAGGCGACCCGCAAACCTGAGTTTGTGAATCTGCGCTCCTGCCCGTTTCAAGGTGCGAGCACGCGGATGGCCTGCGGCACGACTGCAATCTCCACGGGTGTGAGCCCAAGAATTTCTCCATCGCCTTGAAAAATGCAGGGGCGCTCCGTGGTAATTTTCACGCTTCTTGTTTGCATGACGCTGAGCTTGGCGCTATGTACTTCCCCGCGCCGAACGAGTCCGGGCAGGATTCGCAGAACTTCCGCCACTCCAAGCGGTTTGAGGAGCACGAGATCCAGCAGGCCATCGGCTAGTTCAGCAGAAGGCGCAATGCGCAGGCCTCCTCCGCAAGTCGCAGCATTGAGCGTGCTGGCAAACAACAACGTTTCACGAATGCTCCTGCCGGGTTCGCCCGGAAACTCGATTTGCATCTCGGGCGGAACGAAGCGCAGGAACGCGTGCAGGGCCGCGAGGATGTAGCGGGAGCGGCCCGCTACTCGCCGGTAGGTGGTGCTGGCCAGACGAGCGGCTCCCCCGTCGAGGCCAACCCCTGCGCTGCCAACACAAAACCGCTCCATCCCGTCGGCGGTTCGGACACGCAAGACGTCCATGGAGCGCACCTGCTGTTGTCGGATGAGTCGCGGGATGTCGGAAAAATCCCTTTGCAGGTCCAGCGCCGCGGCACAGTCATTGCCGCCGCCGGCCGCTAGCAAGCCGACCACGACTCCCTTCCCAAAAGTCGCATTCACCAGATGGTGAAAGGTGCCGTCGCCGCCCAATACGAGCAGCAAGCGATGGTGGCGTTCGATTCTCAGGGAAACTTTTGCCCCGAATTCAGCAAGCCCGGCAGACGTCTCAAACACAACCGGAATTCCGGCTTGCTCGAAGACTTCCTGGGCCCGGGGGATCTGGGCAGTTGCGCGCCCGCAACCCGCCATGGAATTGGCAAACACGACGACAGGAGTCTCGCGCGAAACGATGGGGAAGGCCGTCACTAGGATGGTGATGCTGCCTAAGCACCAGGCAACTGTCAATGAATAGGTAAGGCGCGCCGGACACTGACTTTGCGGCAATCTCTGCGAAGCGCTTTTGGTGCCGGCGGAGGGAATCGAACCCACGGCCTAGGGATTATGAGACCCTCGCTCTACCACTGAGCTACGCCGGCAAGAGGCAACTCTGTATGCTACGGAGTTGTCACCAAATGTGTCAAGCGATGTGAAGATACGGCAGTGGGTCCGTTTGAATCTCACTTCTAACTTGGGCTATACCGTTGCACTTCACTTTATGCACGACAACTTTTGCCGCGTACACCCAACGCTTCGCGTCACCCCTCCGGTGGAAGCTGAGGTTGCGAACCACAATGGGAGTTTGGGATTATCGGGGGCCAGGACGCCAGGAGCGGCAGCGTGAATTTGATTCTAGGTATGGGATGCTGGGCCATCGGGCTGGCTCTGGTTGCCGGGGCTACACCATTGTCCATCCGCTACAACGCTTGGACCACTGGTCTGCGGGAACGTCATACCAACCTCAATCCGCCGCCAACTCCGGAGTGCCGGGCACGGAATACCAAGATCATGATAGTTCTGTTTCGTGTTCTTGGAGTGTCCTTGGTCTTGCTTTCGATCATGTATCTCTTGCCGCTGATGGCTAGTAAACCACGCTGAAATTCAAACGGACCCGCTACCAAAGATACGTGGTGGGCCCGTTTCAAATCGCTGGTTCAAGGCATTCTTCGTGCCAAGTTCCGGGAGTGTGCTCCAAATCATAGAGCACGTCGCCTCCCTGATAGAACCCAACCTTACGAATCCTATCGACCCGGCTTGCCGCTTGGATTTGATCTACAGAAAGAGGGTGGTGATACTTCCATTCAGCCTTGAACTTCTCCAAGAACAATTTCGCTTTGATTCGTACCTGCGTCCCAACAGGAAATTTTTCTTTGTATGGCATTAGGCAGCCTTTGGAGCAAAGCAGGAGAACCGAAATCCGGACTGGTCCCCTTCTAGCCCTTGGCGCGTTCCTTGATCTGCTTGGCTAGTTTTTCAATCTCTTCCGCTTTCTTGACCATCGCCAGCGAAAGGAACACGGTTGCGTCGGTTTTTTCGACTTCATTTTTCAGATTGGTGGCCAGCTCAAACAGTTTTTCGACACTCGCTTTAATTTCCCTCTGATTTTTGTCCAGCACCGACTTGGTCGGGTTGGGCGCAAGAGGATTGTCCTCGTCGCCGCCAGGCTTGGGAACGCCTTCATGGTGTGGCGGCGTGGGGTGAGGAAGCGGATTTTGCGCAAAGACAAAATTGAGACGCACCACGAGCACACTTGCAGCTCCCGCGATGCCTAGCAGTAACCGGCGTCTTGATTCACGCATAAGACTCTCCTGGAGATGGCAACCGGGCAGCCCATGGGGCACAGTCCTTGCTCAATGTTACGCTCGAACCCCCGCGCAAAAATATGTCCAATCCATTCACTCACTCGCGATACCGAACGCCTTACATGCTAGTTGTCCTTCCGGACGCGCTGGTCTTGACCGCGCCTTGAGGCTGGTTTGCAAATCCCGCTCGTAAAGCCGGCTTCGGGGCAGCCGCGCGGGTTCCGGTTTGCGAGAAAAAGAATGGCCGCAGAATCCTCAAGTATATGTTATACAGTATCCATAAAATTTAACGTGTTTTGCAACGTGCTGTTTTCGAAGCAGATACGAGAGTGGGACCCGATCGAGACCGGGCCGCTTCTCGACCACCGAATGAACGGGGATGCGATGCGATCTAGACTCTTGCGAACGTTTCGTTTCTTTGCAGTGCTGCTCATCCTGTTCGGCGCCGCGCAGGCGGCGAGTCGCGCGCAACCAGTGGCAGGAGAAGGAACTGACCTGCGGGAAATGATCCAGCAGTTTTCTGCCGACCAGGCGAGCTTGATCCGAACCTACCGCGTGCCGACAGCGGCTTCCAGGCAACTGCGGATGGAGCAGTTTTATAAAGACGCGCTCGCGGCGTTGAAACGGGTCGATTTTGACGAGCTGAACCAGGATGGCAAGGTTGATTACCTCGCGCTGCAAAATAATCTTACCCATCAACTTAGGAGACTCTCCCTCGACGCCGAGCAGTTCCGGGAAATGGAGCCGCTCCTGCCGTTCGCGAAATCGATTGCCGACCTGGACGACGCGCGGCGGCGGATGGAAACGCCCAATGGAGAAAAGTCCGCGGCGACGCTCGTGGAAATGGTGAGACAAATCGTCAAGACCCGACTGGCGGCGGAAGCCGGACTGCCTGAAGCGGAGAGAGCTAAAGCGGTCAAAAGCGGCGGAGTTGAGCCGATTCGCGTGAAACGGACCGTGGCGCGACGAGCGGCGCGGACGGTCGAGGGTCTGCGGGAAACGATGAAAGCGTGGTTTCGAAACTATTCAGGATATGACCCGACGTTTACCTGGTGGGTCAACGAACCGTACAAGGAGCTCGATCAAGCGCTTGAAAGCTATGAATTTTTTCTGAAAGAAAAACTGATTGGGATCAAAGCGGACGACAAAACGACGATTATCGGCGACCCGGTAGGACGGGAAGCGCTGCAGGCGGAATTGGCCGACGCCATGATTCCCTACACGCCGGAAGAGCTCGTCGCCATTGGCAAGAACGAAATGGCCTGGTGCACGAAGGAAATGCTCAAAGCTTCAAACGACATGGGCTACGGGAATGACTGGCACAAAGCGCTGGAGCACGTCAAAGAGATGCACGTAGCGCCAGGGGAACAACCCGAACTAATCCGGAAACTTGCTCGAGAAGGAATTGCCTACGTCGAACAGCACGATCTCGTGACCGTGCCGCCGCTCGCTGAAGAAACCTGGCGCATGGACATGATGAGCCCGGAACGCCAGCTCGTGAATCCGTTTTTTACCGGGGGCGAAGTGATCAGCGTTTCCTACCCGACGGACACGATGACGTTTGAGCAGCGGCTGATGAGCATGCGGGGAAACAATGTCCCGTTCTCGCGCGCCACGGTATTTCACGAACTCATCCCCGGTCATCACCTGCAGGGGTTCATGTCCCAGCGTTACCGGAGCTACCGGCAGATTTTCCAGACGCCGTTCTGGGTTGAAGGCAATGCGCTTTATTGGGAAATGCTTTTCTGGGATATGGGTTTTGCGAAAACGCCGGAAGAACGGGTGGGAATGCTTTTCTGGCGCATGCATCGTTGCGCGCGAATTATTTTTTCATTGAGCTTCCATCTCGGGCTCATGTCTCCGGACGAATGCGTGAAATTCCTGGTCGACAACGTCGGGCATGAACTGGACAACGCAACAGCAGAAGTTCGCAGGTCGTTTGACGGGTCTTACGGGCCGCTTTATCAAGCGGCTTACATGCTGGGAGCGCTGCAATTCCGGGCGCTGCGCAAAGAAACGGTTTCCGCCGGACACATGAGCAACCGCGAATACCACGACGCCATTTTGAAGCAGAATGGGATACCCATTGAACTGATTCGCGCACGACTGCTGAACCAGACTTTGACTCGTGATTTCCAGTCGAATTGGAAGTTTTATGGAGCGATTCCGAACGTTCCGTAGGCTGCATTTGGGACGTTCCGATTCGCAAAACCGTTCAAAAAAGGGAGGCGGCGATGGATCGAAGGACATTTCTTCAAAACCTAGCGGTGGCCACGGCCGGGGTTCACAGCTTGGCCGCAACGGGAAACGCCGCGGGACGCGTGAACGAAGAACTTCATTTTGCAACTGATCCAGCGCCCGCGTCCGCCGGTGACCAGGCAAACATTGACGGGCACACAAAACTAGCGGAATTCAAGCTCGGCACCGGGTCCTGGAAAGTGTATGAGGATTTACGGACCCGCGACGGAGTCCTTACCTTCGTTTCTGCAACGGGCGCGGCGCGGGTGATGCCCAAGCATGTCGAAGCGGCTTTCAATACGGCCGATCCGCCCTACCTGGGGATCAGTTTGGACGAGATCGGTGTGTCGGGGCCGGATCTGCTCGCCGACAAACTGCTCGAAGGCGGAGGAGATCCCAACCCGGAAAAAGTGCGATCGGCTGCGCCATTGCTTGAGACCAACATGAAATCCCGCGAGGACTGGGGTTGGCGGCTGCCGTGGAACACTTTTGTGGGGACCAAAGAATGCTTCGACACCATGCCGGTGATGGCCCGCGGAAGCACGCGAACCTATCATCCCGAACAGCACTATCCGGAACTGGGACAATCGGGGCCCAAGAATCGATTCGAAGGATTGCTCGGCGGGTGGATGCCAGCGGTTCGCAAGGTCTTTCCACTTTCCGATACCGCCTACATCGAAGTCGTAGTCTTTGGTGATGTCGAAGCAAAAGACAAATTCATCGTGCAAACATGGCATCGTACGGCCAAGATCGAAGGCGGACGAATCACTTCGGTTGTTTACGGTTACAGCTATCCCGCCTTTCCGCCCTCCCGGCAGGAGCCTGCAGCAGAAGATTTCTACCGGGGCTTGCTGGTATTTGCAAACTATTGGGACAAACAGCTCTTGGACTACGCCCCGATGTCGTTGCCGGATGAATCGTGGACCTATCTGTCGAAGCACGCGGTTGCGCGCGAACTCATGGTGCGGCCGGGCGGAGTGTATCCGAAATATGGGGCGGTGGACCGTGACTACTACGGACCGGAATACGACGGGTTCCAGGACATTTTCACGAGCGCGGTCTATACGAATCTCGAATTGGGACGCTTTGCCGTGACCAGACTGATCATCGACAATTATTTCACGGACTTCGTCGACGCCCGGGGCAACGTGAATATGAGAGGTCCGGAAACCGCGCAGTACGGGTTGACGCTATTTTTGCTGGCGCGGTACTTCAATTACACAAAAGACAGCAGCTTGCTTTTGAAGCACCGGGCCAAGATTGCAGCGACTGCGAAGATTTTGACGGACCTGCACGATATCAGTCTGCAACTGCCGACGGATGATCCGGGGTACGGGATTATTCATGGATGGAGTGAATCCGATTCAGCACTGCATGAAAAACCGATGGCCTGGTGGCTGCCGTATTACGGAAACAGCGCGTTTGCAGCGCGCGGACTGGGTGACATCAGCCGGACATGGGCGACGATTGGCCAGCCGAAACAATCCGCCGAGTGGGCAAAACGAAGCAAGTCACTCGAGGAATCGCTGGTGCAGACGATGAGGAAAAATGTTCGAAAGGACCTCAAGCCACCCTACATCGGGCCCTATGCGGGATCGCCGGGGCTCTTTCGAGAAACGTTTCAAACGGGCAAAATTCCGGATCAATTGTGGGCGCACCGGCCTTTTGCCGAACTGCTGCAGGCGGATGTGCTGCCGCCGGACCTGGCCAACCTGGTGATCGACTGCATGCGGGGATACGGCGCGACGACGCTTGGAGTCGTAGCCAATGTCGAGCCGGCGCGTCCAAAAAGTCGCGCGATTCTGGGATTTATTTCCTACGGCTATGCGCAGATGCTGTTACGGCTGGATCGCGTCGAGGAATACTTGCTCTTCCTCTATTCGCATCGCTACCACGACCATACGCCTGGAAGCTGGACTGCGGGCGAGGTATCCGGCCTGCAAGGCGACAGTTCCCTGTTTTGCATTCCGGCGCAGCAGACGATCCCGATGCTGGTGCGGTGGATGCTGGTTCTGGAAGATTCCGACGAAGAAAAACTATATTTTGCCAAGGGTGTCCCTCGCGAGTGGGTGGGGTCCGGCAAGGAAATCAAAATTGAAAAGGCGCCTACCCGCTGGGGGCGGGTTGATTTCAAACTGTCCGCCGACCCGGCCGCGAAGAAGGTGACGGCCACTGTGGTGCTGGCCAGGGCTTCGGCACCGAAGGAAGTGCATGTAAAGCTGCGCGTTCCGGCCAGTTCCAAAATTCAAAGCGTTACGGTAAACGGGCGCTCGGCGAGTCTTGCCGGGACCCACAAAGATACCGTGGTCATAGTTCCGGGGATGGCGCGCACATTTGAAGTGGTGGGCCAGCTGAGTTAGGCAGAAAAAAGGGTCGTAAGCATCTTGCTTCCGCCCTTTTTCCGGTTACCAACCCGAACAGAGGTGTTGAACGCGCTATTCGGCCGGAGTCTTCACTTCGAAATTGTGCGGCGGAGTGACACCCAACAGATATTGCACGAAGTAGTCCCACCGGCGACGCGCCATGTAATTGTTTTTCTCTCCGTGCGCCATATTCGGCACAAACAACA
Source organism: Saccharimonadales bacterium (SeqCode) (assembly GCA_035317965.1). Classification (GTDB taxonomy): domain Bacteria; phylum Acidobacteriota; class Terriglobia; order Acidiferrales; family UBA7541; genus Acidiferrum. The sequence continues at coordinate 7,916 of DATHFT010000028.1, forward strand.
TGTCGAAGGTCTTGTTGGCCTTGATCAAGGCGTCGACAAAGCGCATGGTTCCTGCCGGGTGGACATTGTCATCGAGATCGCCATGCTCGATGAGCAGATGGCCTTCCAAGCGGTCGGCCATCGTGACGTTGGACTGCGCGACGTAGTCTCCCTCGACGGGATAGCCCTGGTACACCTCGTTCCACCACGTTTTGTCGAGCCGCGCGTCATGGTCGCCGGAAATGGTTACACCGACTTTGTAAAATTCGGGAAAGACCAGCATCGCGTGAGCCGCCCCGTAGCCGCCGGCCGAGGTGCCGTAAATGCCGACGCGGGTCAGGTCCATGAATGGATATTTTGCGGCCATTTGCTTGATCATGGCGACATGATCTTCAAACGAACCGCCAAGATTTCTATAGGAGTATTCGTGGAAGGCCCGCGAGCGTCCCGTGGTACCGCGGCCATCGACCATAACAACAATCGCGCCCAGTTCCGAGACGGCTTGCAGGGCAGCGCGCTGAATCACCGCCGGGAAAGTTTTGGGGGTGAAGTAAGACTGCGGGCCGGAATAAATCTGCTCGATGACGGGATACTTGTGCGTGGGATCAAAGCTTGAGGGACGCCAGATGAGCCCGTAAAGTTGGGTCCGTCCGTCGGCGGAATTGCCGCGAAAGGGCTCGGGATACTTCCAGCCGGTGGCGAGCAATTCGGTCGCATCGCCCGTCGCAAGTACGCGAACTTCCGAGCCGTCTTTGGTCCGCCGCAGAACGGAAGCGCCCGGCAAATCGGGCCGGGAGAAATTGTCCACAAAGTACTCGAAGTCAGGCGAAACGCTCGCGGAGTGGGTGGCGTCGCCTGGCGAAAGCAGTGCCAGGCCTTTGCCATCAAGACCGGTGCTGTAAAGATGGGTCTGATAAGGATCCTCGCCCGTTTCACGGCCGCCGGCCAGGAAATAAACTTTCCTATTTTTTTCGTCCACGGCTTCGACGCGATGCACAACCCACGGCCCCGCGGTCACCTGGTTGACAAGTTTGCCGGTCTTGGCGCTATAAAGATAAAGGTGGTTCCAACCGTCGCGTTCCGATGACCAAAGAATTTCATCGCTGCTTTTCAGATAACGCGCAAACGAGAGGCCCGGATCGACGTACTGGGTCGATTGTTCTCGAAGCAAAACCTTTTGCTCTCCAGTTTCGGCGTCTACCGCGCGCAGCTCAATTGCTTTGTAGCCGCGTTCGTTGAATTCGTAGTGAAAAGATCTGCTGTCTTCGGACCAGACGTAATGAGGACCGGAATTGAACGAGACTTCCACCGGCGGCGTTTTTACCGGCGTGAGTTTGGCCGATTTGACGTCGAGGATAAACGCTTCGGCAGATGAAAGGATTTCTCCGGGCAAGGGGTAGGCGAAAGTGAACGCTTTCGGACGGAGCTGGTCGGGCGGAACGTATTGCAAACTGGTGAACCGCCCGGCTCTGCGGGAATCGATGCGACACAAGACGAGCCTGGAAGAATCCGGAGACCAGGAAACAGCGGGGCTTTGCTGTACCTCCTGGGTCCCCTGCCGAACCATCATCGCGAGAGTAGGAACGTCGGCGGCGTAGTCCCAATCCTGCACGCCATCCCAGGTCATCTGCGCAGCAGCACCGGTCGGCACGTAGCGCAGGAAAAGATTGTGATCCTTTAGGAACGCGGCCCACTTGCCGTCGGGTGATAAATCCTCGTAGTCGCGCTCCTTCTTCGTTTCGGGGCCTTTGGTGCATTCGTATGCGCCGAGCGTGCAAGTCCATTCCGAATCATGAACGCGGAATTTGATGGATTTTGCGCCATCGACGAAGTCGAAGGACTCGAACGGAAGTTTGGTGGCTTGAAATTCCTGTTTTGCGGCGCGCGCCAATCCGGCAGCGAGGCGCTCGTGATCGAAAGCAGGAGCCATTGTATTTTGCGCCGGATCGACGATCAGAAATTCCGTTTTCTTGGGGCCGGCGTCGCGAAACCAGAACTTGGCCGACTTCTCGATCCAGTGAGCATCGACGTTGGCCACGGTAACCAGTTTCCTCTGGCCGCCGGTCTGGAAGAATTCGGCCTTGCGATAGTCGTCGACTGTCCCTTGGGCAGCGGTGCGGTCGAGCGCCAAGAACACCGCGAAGGAGGCCAAAAGCAAGCGCGGGGTGTTTCTGTTCATAGGATTTTTCTTCTCCTCGTGCAATGCAATTTGTTCTGGAAAATGCGGGAGCCCCGACTCGTCCGGGCTTTACTTCGCTTTTACTTTCACGAGTACGACCCCATGCGCTGGCACGTAGACGCTGTATTTGTCCGGAAAACTGCCGAGATCGCGTTTCACCCACAGGTCGCGGACCGTCGCTTCTCCTGCCAAACCAATGTGCGCGAAATAAAGCGTCATTTTGTCGGCCGCTTTGCCGCGATTGAATAAGCCGGCGACAATGCTGCCGTCTGCTAGAGGCTTCATCCAGATTTCAAAAGGTCCTTCCTGAACAACCGGGTATCCCTGCCGTCCGAGCGGGTCTTGGTCGACAGCGATGACTTCGCGATTGGTGAGCAATTCCAAAGTGTAGGGCGTCATCTTGGTGAGGTCGTTGCCAGCGATCAACGGCGCGGCAAGGACGGACCATAAGCTGAAATGCGTGCGGTACTCGTCTTCGTTCATTCCGCCGTTGCCGACCTCGAGCATGTCAGGGTCGTTCCAATGGCCCGGACCGGCGTACTTTTCAAGACCCGCCTGGCCGAATCCGATTTGGGCCATGGAATCGTAGTTGTCTTCGATATCGCCCGTCGTCCGCCACAAATTTCCACCGACCGATTGGCCCCATTCCCAAACGTTTCCCCAGCCGTATTGGCAAAGGCTCAGGACGATGGGGCGTCCGGTTTTCGCCAGAGCGTCGCGCATTTTGCTGTACGCCGCTTTCATTTGTTCCGGCGTGCCCGTGGGCTGGCACCAGTCGTATTTCAGATAGTCGAAACCCCATTGCGCGTAGGTTTGGGCATCTTGTTCTTCGTGCCCGAGTGTCCCTTCAAAACCGGCACAGGTTTTCGGGCCAGGCGAAGAGTACAAGCCAATTTTCAGGCCTTTGCTATGGACGTAATCGGTGAGCGATTTCATGTCCCTAAATTTGCCGTTGGGATGGATGATCCCCTGGTCGTCGCGCTTCCCTTCCCAGGTGTCGTCAACATTGACGTACAGGTAGCCGGCTTCGCGCATTCCGCTCGCGACCATGGCGTCGGCCTGCGCGCGAACGGTGCGCGCATCAATTTTTTCTGCAAAATGATTCCAACTGTTCCAGCCCATCGGCGGAGTCGGAGCGGCGCTCTTTTCCTGTGCGGCAGAAAAGCCCGGGAGCGCAATTCCTGCCAAGAGCACGAGCAGGCCAAGCGAAGTTCCGATGTTCCGTTTCATACCTTTTTTCCTCTCCTGCGCGCGGCGAAGCCGCGGGTTGCCGGCGAGCACGGCACCGGCGGCATACCGTACACAACCTGGACAGCTACGTATTCACTTTCCAATAGACCGTGTAACGATCCTTGAAGATTTTGTAAAACGGCACAACGCGAGTCGATTCCTTCTGGCCAGCGGTATGAAAGGCGTGGGTTTTGCCAGCGACAGGTTCCACCCACGCCGTGGGATCTTGCCGGTTGCCCTTGATCGCAAACGGCTTGGGCGGTTTTTGACCTTCAGGCAACGCCGGGCTTTGCGGACCGTAGCGCATGGAATTGTTCAAACCGTCGGTCCCGAGTTCTCCGGCAAGGACCATGGGGCCGTACATCATGGCCTGGATCGAGGGATCGTCCGGTGTCGGATTGATGTGCAGCGACATGGGCAAAGAAATTTCAATTTTGTCGCCACTATTCCAGGTGCGGTCCAGCGTCACGTAGGTGCCTGGTTTTGCCGCGATGTTTTCGAGCTTGCCGTTCACTTTGACCGCGGTGCCGCTGGTAGCCCAGTACGGAATTCGCACATGGATGGCGAAGCGAACGGGTTTGGGCGTGGCCAGCGTGAGCGTTGTGCCGTCTTCGTCCGGAAATGCGGTTTGTTGGACGAGTTTTAACTCTTTTTCTTTCCAATTGAGTTCAGAAGCGATGAACAGATTGACGTAGATCCCCTGTTCATCGTGGAAATAGATGGAATCATTGGTCTTGGCAAATTCTTCAACTCCGGTTCCGGTGCAGCACAAGAAAGAGTCGAAAGGGGTTCCAAATGTGCGGTACAGCCCCGGAGCCATCGAAATGAAGTACATCACCATGCCATCGGGGTCTTGAGAACCGAGGCGGGTGTTGACAAGAAGTCGTTCGTAGTAATCCATGAAGGATGGGTTGCCCGTGAGGCCGTACAAGTGGCGGCTCAGTTTCATCATGTTGTAGCTGCAGCAACACTCTTGCGCTTCAGGACCAAGCTGGGTGGAAATCCGTCCGGGCTCGTGCCACCCTTCCCCGTTGCTGGTCCCTCCGGTGCAGTACGTGTGCTGGGCCGTGACTTCATTCCAGAAATACTCGGCAATGTCGAAGTAGCGCTGCTCCCCGGTAAGTTCATAGCCCCGGATGGCGCCCACAATTTTAGGAATGTTGGTGTTCGCGTGATTGCCGTTCAACTCGTCACGGCGCTCGGCCAGGGGGTCAAAGATTTTCTTGTGATCGAAACGACGCGCGAGGACGAGGTACTGTTCCGTTCCCGTCACTGCGTATAGATTGAAAAGCACTTCATTCATCCCGCCGTGTTCGACGCGCTGCAGGCGGGCCATGTGCTCTTCAGAAAGCGGATTGAGGAAACCGCCCGCCCACTTGGCCATTCTCTCGGCGACCTCCAGGGCTTCCTGGTTGCCACAGTGGAGATACATGTCGAGATGGCCGGCCATGATTTTGTGATAGGTATAAAAAGGCGCCCAAACTCTCCGTCCGTCACGCAAACGCTCATAGAGTTCTGTGGGATAAGCGCCGAGATAACCGCCGCTCAAGTTTCGCTGACACCGCGCCAGCTCGGCGACGAGCGCGTCGGCTTTCGATTTCAGTTCTTCATCTCCGGTGCTTGAATAGGTCAGCGCACAAGCAGAAAGGTAGTGACCTCCGGCGAAATGGCCTCGCAGTTCGCAGTCGACCGCTTCCCACCCTCCGATTGGCTCGGCCGTTGTCGCTAAACCGGCTGTCAGCCGAAAGGTGTGGAGAAGGCGTTCATTGGGAAGGGAATGCAGGTAGCGGCTGTTCGCTTCCAGGGCCGACTTGAACGGGCCAGCGCCGAGACGAACCTGGGTCATCGGAAACGGCTGCAGTTTCCAAGGGGCCTGGTCGGCAATTCTGGCTCCAAGTGCACTCGGCAGGCCGCGGCGAGCGCCGTCCTGAAGTAATCTGGCCGCCAGACCCCGAGCCGGGGCGGCAGCCAGGGTCCCGGCTGCCGCTGTCGTACCGATAAATCGTCTACGAGTCCAGCGGCCAGGCATGTCGATAACCCCACCTTTGCAATCTAAAGCCTCAAAAACAAAAGATATAGACG
>DATHFT010000029.1:0-46219 GCA_035317965.1 Saccharimonadales bacterium (SeqCode)
CGTGACGGATTCAAAGAATGAAGCGATCACGGGTGCCGGAACGGTTCGCATTGAACTGGCCGTTGCCGAGCAGAAGCCGCGCGTCCTCTTTACAGGACGGCTCAACCAGCGGGGGACGGCCGAAGCGCAATTCCGATTTCCAGCCGGCCTAACCGGAAGCCACCAGCTGCGCTACGTGGTCGACACGCCGATCGGTTCGACCGAATACACGCAAGCGGTGCGACTCGAAGACAAAGTTTCCATCCTGCTGACGACGGAAAAACCCATTTACCAGCCGAGCCAGACGATACATGTGCGGGCGCTGGCGCTGGACCGCTCGAATCACGAAGCGGCTGCCAAGCGAAAACTGACGTTTGAGGTGGAAGATTCCCGCGGGAACAAGGTGTTCAAGCGGGCGACCGAGACCGACAAGTTTGGAATTGCATCGGCAGAATTCGCGCTCGCCGATGAGGTGAACCTGGGCACCTATCACCTGCGCGCGCTGATGGGCGAAGCCGACGCGGCGCCCACCAATACGGCGGAGATCGCGCTGAATGTCGAACGCTATGTGTTACCGAAATTCAAGGTGGCCGTCGAGTTCGCTCGGAATGGCAAGAAAACGAAACGCGGCTACCGGCCGGGCGACCATGTGAAGGGCACGGTGCGCGCGAATTACTTTTTTGGGAAGCCGGTGGATGGAGCGGAAATCAGCGTCAAGGCCTCCAGCGCGGACGTGGCGGTGTTTGAAGTTGGATCCGTGCAAGGGAAGACCGATCGCGACGGGAGTTATGAATTCGATCTGAAGCTGCCAGGGTACTTTGCAGGGCGGCCCCTGAGCCAGGGCGCGGCGCGGGTGCTGATTGAAGCCACCGTGAAGGATTCCGCGGGGCATTCCGAGAGCCGCGGAGAAGCGGTCACCGTCAGCGAAACGCCGCTGCTGGTAACCGCGGTTCCGGAAGGGGGAACGCTCATCCCGGGGTTGGAGAATCAAATATTCCTGCTCGCTGCCTATCCCGATGGAACACCGGCGCGAGCGGAATTGACAATCCATGCTGCAGGTAGCGCCGAGCAACGCGCGGCGACCGATGAAGGCGGAGTGGCAGTGATTCGAATCAAGGCGGGTGCGGGAACGCAAATGCTCACCGTCGAGGCAACGGACCAGGAAGGGAACCACGCGTCGAGCAGTGTGCCCCTGCAAATGCGAGCGGGACAAGATCAAATCCTGCTGCGCACGGAACGCGCCGTTTACCGGGCAGGAGACGTCATGAGATTGCGAGTTTTTTCCACCGTGAAGCGCGGCACGGCTTACCTGGACATCGTCAAGGAGGGGCAGACAATTTTGACGCGCGACCTGGACATTGAAAATGGCCAGGCGGAAATGACCCTGGCGGCCACGCCGGAACTCGCGGGAACCCTGGACTTCAGCGCCTACCTGTTCGGGCGTGATGCGCGTCCGGTAGCCGATCACCGGCTGGTGTTTGTGCAGCCGGCCGATGAACTGAAGATCGAGGCTACGGCAAATGCCACGGCATACAAACCGGGCGGCGAGGCCCGCATCCGCTTCCGGGTGACGAACGCAAAAGGACAGGGCGTGAGCGCGGCGCTGGGTTTGCAGGTGGTCGATGAAGCGGTATTTGCGCTGGCGGAAAAGCAACCCGGGTTTGCGAAGGTTTTCTTTTACCTGGAGCAGGAAGTATTGAAGCCGCGCTATGAGATTCACTCGATCGGGATGCCGGAACTGGTTGCCCCGGTCGAAGAATCTCAAGTCGAACAGCATGACCGTGCGGCGCGCGCGTTGTTCTCCGCTACGGAGATGGTAAGCGCGAACAAGTTCGAGACGGAGTTCGGGCGGACCGTGCCGCAAACGAAATACGGCGAATACGCGCAGCGGTACCAGGAGAGGTTGCTGGCGCAGGTGCGCGGGTTAGCGGAACGACTCAGCCATGCGTATGCGGAGAGCGCCGAACGCGGAGACTTGATAAAGACTGTCGAGGGCATGACGCGCGACGGCGCGGCGGGACTTCGGGATGCGTGGGATACGGCGGTACGGGTGGAACACCCGGCGTGGGATTCAAACAAGACGCATTACCTGGTGCGCAGCGCTGGGCCGGACAAGCAGTTCGGGACCCACGACGATATGTGGACTTCTGTAGAAGTGCGGCGCCGGAAGATTGTGGGGCGCCCAAGTGCGGGCCCGAGCACGATTGGGGTCCGTATCGAGCACGAGCGCGGTCCATTTAGCGGGCGCGCGGAGATTGTAGGAACAGCCGTCGACCAGTGGGGCGGAGCACTGGACGGAGCCTTTATAGAATTGCATTCGATTCTGAGCGGGAAGATACGCAGGGCGAGCGTGGGTGCTGATGGGCAATTCCGGCTGGCAAGTGTTCCCGCAGGTGAGTACCAAATCAGGATCTCCTCGGACTCCGGGAGCGTTTCCAGCAAGCTGGGACTGGACCCGCGCGACCAGGCGACGCTTTCCGTTGTGCTCCGGCAGGAACATACAGGAACGGTTGTGGCGGTGAGTGAGACGGGGCGGGCGGTAGCGGATTTCAAAGTTGGATTTGGAATGACTGGCGGCGTTCCCGGCGGAGTCGCGGGCGGAGTCTTTGGCGGCGTAGCCGGTGGTGTGGTTGCTGCACGAGTCCAAGCACGCGAATTTGAAGCTTTCGATCTAGCGCGTCCCAAAATGGACCGCGCTATGCCGGCCGACCAGGCCGCCGAGATGGTCGCTGTCAACAGCGCCACGCTCGTGAAAGAAAAAGACGAATCTGGTTCGGCAGCGCCGCGCGTGCGCTCGTACTTTCCGGAGGCGCTGTACATTAATCCAGAAATCATTACGGACAGAGACGGCGTTGCAAGCATTGTGATTCCGCTGGCGGACTCCATTACCACATGGCGGATGGCGATGATGGCATCGACGGCGCACGGAGCGCTGGGCAGCGGCACTTCCAGCATCAAAGTGTTCCAGGATTTCTTCGTGGATCTGGATTTGCCGGTGACACTCACGCAGGGCGACCGCGTCTCGATTCCCGTGGCGGTTTACAACTATTCCGGCGCGACGGGAGACGTGAACCTGCAACTGCACCCAGACGATTGGTTTTCGCTGGTGGATGATGTTGCGGAGAAAAACGTCACGGTGGAATCCGCGCGAGTGGGAGGGTCGCAGTTCACGCTCGAAGCAAAGCGCATCGGGAAATTCAAGCTGACTCTGGGCGCGTGGATGAAAGGCGGAGCAAACCGCGCGGACATTGTGGTGCGGGAAATCGAAGTGATTCCCAACGGGCGCGAACAAAGCGTGGTGTCTAACGGACGGCTGGAAACCACTGCCCGTCATGAGGTGGCGTTCCCGGCGGAGTCCATTCCCGAGGCCAGCAAGATTTTCGTCAGGCTGTATCCGGGGCCGCTGAGCCAGGTCATCGAAGGAATAGATAGCCTGTTGCGCATGCCGTCCGGGTGCTTCGAACAGACGTCCTCGAGCACGTACCCGAACGTGCTGGCGCTCGATTACATGAAACGGACGAAAAAACTGACTCCGGAAGTGCATGCCAAGGCCGAGGGATTCATCGCCAACGGGTACCAGCGGCTGCTGACGTTTGAAGTTCCCAGTGGCGGTTTTTCATGGTTTGGCAGTGCGCCGGCGAACAAAATCCTGACAGCATACGGCCTGATGGAGTTCAGCGACATGTCCAAGGTCCATGACGTGGACCCCAAGCTGATTGCGCGAACGCAGCAATGGCTGGCCGGGCAGCAGCAGCCGGACGGGAGCTGGAAGCCGGACACCTCGTTTATCAATGAAGGCGCGACGAACCGGTACAACACAGACGTTTTGCGCATCACGGCGTATCTCGCGTGGGCGCTCGAGAATACCGGTTACCAGGGGCCGGCGGTGGAAAAGGCCCGACAATTTATCGAGAGCCACATGAACGGGAAGGCCGACGCCTACACGCTTGCGGTGCTGGCCAACTTCGCCGCGGACTATGCCAAAGACCGGGACCTCACGCGGCAGGCAATGCAACTGCTGCTCGATGCGCGCACGGAGAAGGACGAGCAAGCGTGGTGGAGCGCGGAGGAAACGGGCGTGTACGCCACGGGCACGAGCGCCAGCGTGGAGACGACCGGGCTGGCAGCGCAGGCGCTGCTGAAATGGGGCGGAGCTTCGGGCACGGCACGGAAGGCGATGACGTACATCGCAGCAAAGAAAGATGCTTCTGGTGCGTGGGGGACAACGCAAGCGACGATCATGGCGTTGCGGGCGCTGCTGCTGGCATCGGAGAAAGGCGCGGCGGACGTTCGCGGTACGCTGGAAGTTGTGTTGAACGGCAAGACGGTGGAGAGACTGGTGCTGACGCCGGAGAATAATGATCTACTGCATCAATTTGTGTTCAAGGATGTCGACATGAAAGGCGGCAACACGGTGGAGATCCGCTTTGTGGGGAAGGGCGGGCTGGCGTACCAGGTGGTGGGGCAGTATTTTCTGCCTTGGGACAAAAAGCCGGAGAATGAGGCGCTTTCCATCGAAGTGGCCTACGATCGCGCGCATCTGGTACAGAACGATATCGCCACAGCAACTGCTACGATAAAAAACAATTTGCCGAAGGCCGCCAACATGGTGATGGTGGACCTGGGGATTCCGCCCGGGTTCGACCTGTTGAGTGAAGACCTGCAGGAATACCAGGAGAAAAGTGCGGGGCAGAAAAGCGGGCGGCTGGAGAAGTTCAGCTTGACGGCCACACAGGCCATCCTGTACTTCGATTCGTTTGCGCCGGGCGACACAGTGAGGCTGAAGTTTCGGTTGCGCGCGAAGTTTCCCATTCGGGCTCGGACGTTCCGGTCCCGGGTGTATGAATACTACGATCCGGAAGTAAGTTCGCTGGCGCGCCCGGTCCAATTGGAAGTTCGCCAGCGTTAACCCAGGTGATGATCGAGCCGTGCACCTCTATCTCCATTTTTCGTGGCCGACTCGCGTACATCATGTTGTACATACAAATGTATTGGCAGACTGGCGCGAGGGGACATTCTCTTCGCGTCTGGCGAGCCGTGCGATTTGCATGGGACGAGCAGAAGAACCGGAAAAACCTTCACAAGCAGGACGTTCGCTTTGAAACGGCCGTTCTCGTTTTCGACGATCCCTAGATCCCCGCCCATACCGACTTCGAAAAACTCGCTTCTCGCATGCCTGCTTCCAGATTTCAAAGTGGCCGGACACACAGGTGTGAGAGCCCCCGCGAGTGCCTTCCGGTGATGACTTTCGCATCACAAAGATTGTGTTACCTGGAGTTCGGCGTGCAAGATGGATATAGACTGGTGTCGTTTTCGAAACCAAAAAGGAAATTCCGGATGAAACGAATTGCTGTTTTGACACTGCTGGTCACGTTGAGCGCTGGACGGCCGATGCCGATTGCAGCTCAAGGAACGAGCGTCTCAAAAAGTGATCGTCAGTCTGGCAAGGCAGCCCAGAAGCAGCAAAAAGCACTGTACGAGTACCAGAAGAAACAAGAGAAGGCGCAAGCCAAAGCCCAACGCAGGGCCGACAAGCAACAGCAAAAAGCCGCAAAGAAATACGACAAAGAGCAACGCCAGCTGCTCAAAAACGCGAATCATCCCGCTAAACACACTTCCTAGCTCGTCACCTAAAAGACCTCGGAAGGGGACTAAACAGCCAGGCGATCGAAATCAAAAGGTGTGACCTTCGCATGTCGGTGCCTTTCGCCAAGATTTCCGGATGCAAACAGAGTGGCAGGCCAAGCGCCAAGATCCGGGCAAAACATGGTTCGTGCACAAAATGCCTGAGCGAGCCCTGACTGATGCGGACGTCAATCAGGCTCTCAACACGCTACGAGGGCGGGCCCGTTAGTTGCGGTGCTCTTTAGGTTCAAAGAAGCGCAGAGTCGAGTAGATTCCTTCGAGCTTGTCCAAGGCAGCGCGATCTGGCGCGCCTCCCATTGCGATCACAAGCAATCCTCTCTGCACGAATACCACCTCGCGCATAAAAGCGAGCGAACTCGACTGCGGCCTTTGCAAATCGCTTTGCCATAGGCGTTTTCCGCCGTACGTTTTCTCCCGAGGCTCGTCGAAATATCGGTCCGCGCGATGGCGCTGACGGGCACTTTCAGCTATCTGGTGAAGCAGGGTTTCTCCTGTAAGAGTCCGGTCCTCCTCGCTGATCGGCACAGCCATAATGGTCAAAGACAATTGCCCTCGCGCAGATTTTTTCTCTGCCGCCATGAAGAGGACAGCCATCGATTTGAAATTATCGCGAACTTGCTCGCTTCGTTCCGGATGTGCCTGCGCATTGCGTTCGACGACCTCTGGAAGCACACGCTTGATCTCGGATTTGAGAACTGCCTTCCAATCCTTGGGAACAGTGACAGAAAATCCCAGCGGTACATTTGAATACGTGTGATTCTTTAAGTCACCGCCCTCAAACGCTACTTCCAGAGACACATCGTCGCCCGTCTGCAATGAATTTGGGGTTGCAGGACCAGGCTCATGAACCTGAACTCCGCCACTGGTATTCGCGACGGCCGCTGCGGCAAGAAATAATCCCACCACCGCAAGGCAAAGCCGGCTATGCATAAGTTTGTGCCTGGTTGGTACGGACATGTTGTCGAGAATATATGTTCAGAACCAGGATGGGTCAACTCCGATTCATGCGGCCAACGTGGGGACCACTAGGTAGAACGTTACGGCACCCGGCCGGCATATTGCGAAAGAGATCAAGCGTATGACAGAGCGCAGTCGTCCCCAAAAGTACTGCTGTCCGCTGTGAGCCCCGAAGCGTGTCTACCGGCTTGAACGTCGCACCCATCTGCGCTACCTTAGCGCCGCTGCACCTCATAACTGATCGATGTCGTTATTTGAGAAGAACTGGTTGAAAGGCACCACCGTGCAAAAGAGAAGACTCTGCTGGTTGGTACTTACAGGACTGACGGTCATAGGCACCAGCGAAACTCGCACGGTTGCGCAGACCAAGTCCGAGCCGTGTCAACCGCAACCGGTAAAAGTGAAAGAGGCTGTCGCAAGCGTTGGCACCGGGGAAGCGGTGCAGGTACGCGTCACTTTGCTGGACAAGTCCTTTCGCTCGGGCTATGTGTCCGATGTCGGCGACCATTCGTTCATCGTGACGAATCCCGTAACCGAGACGCAAGTGGAAGTCGGCTACAACGAGGTAGCACGCCTGAGCGCGGATAACACTGTCACGGGCGTAAAAGTCTCGTTCCCGCGCGAAAGGCCGAAAGTACTGAGAGCAGCGATGCGCGTGGCCACACTGGCAATTCCGGGACACAGGCGCACTGAGACCACAAGTAATAACTTCCTCTCGAGGCCTGCAATCATTGTTCTCGTAGTTCTTGGGGTTGGTCTGATTCTGATCGGAGTTGAATTGGGAAAGTCGTAAAGTCGAAATTCAGCGCATCCTGCAGCCCAACCATAATTTCCGAAATTCCTGCTATTTGTCGCTTGCCATATCTTTGGGCTGTCGTTACTTGTCCAGCTTCGCGTCTCACCGAGTCGGGACGAACCAAGTTTTTTGACATACGAATCGAATTCGGCAAGCTATCCTAGACTTATCGAAATGCGTCAACAAATACAACGGCGAAAGGCTTCTGAGGCGTGACAATGATCATTTTAAGTCGATTGTACAAGGTGGCCTTGCTGTTGTTTCTTGTTTCGAGCTTGAATGCACAACCGACTCGTGTAATGCGAGAATTTTTCCTCGACAACGATGGCCATAAGCTGCACATGACGGTTCGTTTGCCGGCTAAAGCGGGAGCGCGCCTCTCCACCGTTGTGTTCGAAAATGGTCTCGGCGTGGGGGCGGAAACGTGGTCCGGGGTTATCGACAAACTTCCTGGTCGGCTTCGAATCGTCACCTACGATAGGCCCGGTATGGGCAAATCCGAGTCAGACGGCGCATCCCCTACACCTGAACATGTCGCGAGCGTGCTTCACGCCGCCCTCTCCAGAGTGGCTTCGCGCCCCTACATTCTTGTTGGACATTCCTGGGGTGGGCCGCTCATTCGCGCATTTGCCGGACTCTACCCGTCGGAGGTGGCGGGACTTGTCTTCATCGATCCCACAGACTTCACAGAGACTGCATCGGGAAGGGCTCAATACCTGTTCGGCCCGTTGGGCCATGCCGGTGACGGAGAGAAGCTTCGCTCCACCATTGAAGATTATTTCTACAGGAAGGGCGCGGAGCTGCCTCCTGCGACTCGGTCTGAGCTTGACGTGTCGCACGAAGCTCGACTTAACGATTTTTCATCTTTCTCCCGGCTGCCCATGCCACCGGTGCCGCTAGTCGTTCTGTTGAGTACCCAATGGTTCAAAGATCTTCCTGCTGATCTGAAAGTTCCATTCGATGCCGCGAAATACGAGGATTTGCTGCTCAATTACCGGATCCTCTCGTTGAGCGCATTTAGTCGGAGCGTTCCCGACGGTACCCTACTCACGACAGCTAGGAGCGGTCATTTCATCCAGGTCGATGAGCCGGCTTTCGTCTGTTGGGCTATTGGGCGCGTACTTTACCCTCCCGTGAAAAAGAGCTAACCGACTACGTTCATAGGCCAGGCGTTTGCGGGTCGGGCCATGAAATCGACAACTCCTCTTTGTCCAGCATCGTATCCGATCTATGCACAACCAGCTTTGCGCGGAGTATACTTTGCACCTAATGTCCACCATTGGAGACAAGTACCTGCTGGGGGCCGGGCGAATTGACCACGACCGCTTGCGCGTCATCAGTGCGATTCACGATGGCCGAACTCGCGAATTGCTGCGGAAGGCCGGATTCGCCTCAGGACACCGTTTCGTGGAGTTTGGCTGTGGGCTGGGCTACGTCACTCGGTGGGCCGCAAGCGAAGGAGCACATGCCACGGGGATCGACCTGAACGAAGATCACCTGGAGGTGGCTGCGGAATTGGCGCGCGAAGCCGGACTGAAGACCGCGCAGTTTCGCTCCGCTAACATTTACGAACCGGAGCTAGAGCCGGAGAGTGTCGATGTGTCTTACTCGCGGTGGCTGATGGTCCATCTGAACAGGCCCGTAAGTGCGATGCGCGCCATCCATGCGGCTTTGAAGCCGGGCGGAGTGATGGTATGCGAGGAAGCGGATGTGAGCGCGGTTTATGCCGAACCGGCCTCGACCGCTTACGCGGAACTGCGCGACATTTGCATGGAAGGCGCCCGACAGCGGGGAGTGGACTATTCGGGCGGACGCCGCGTCCATTTGTGGGCGAAGGAAGCGGGCTTCGAGATCGTCCACGTAGACGCCTATCATCCGCACTACGTTACTGGTGAGCACAAAGGATTCTGGAACTGGACGTTGCGTGCCGTCGCTCTTGGGATGGTGAAAGAGGGAAGCCTGACTGCGGCGCGGCTGGAAGAGCTGGTTGCAGGAATGAACGAGGCCGACGCTTCACCCGACACACTGGTTGCGCACTGCCGGATGCATCAGTTGATCGCAAAGAAGTCCGCCACGAAGGTCTAAGCCCCCCTCCCCCCGGTCGCGCAGGACTAACGAACTCTCGATTTAGCCCGGATCCTGCGCCTGAATCGCGAGCCACTCGTAAGTTACGTATTTCGACAATGCACGCGCTAGGAAGCTTCCTCACCGTGGTTCATCCGTTTGCCCCAAGCGATTCAGTGAAAGTTTCCAGGCGAGAGTGGCTGCAAACAACGAAACGGCCCCAGCGGCGACGCTGAAGCCGTTTACTCTCGTTGCTGATATCGCCGGATGATGTTGCGACAGCCGTTAGTCGTCGTGCTGATGACCGTTATCGTCGTCGTCGTCGCGCAGAGCAGTGGGCTTGCGCGCTTCGATGTTGGTGATGACTGTGCCGGACACAGGATTAGCGAACCGCAGTATCCGACCAACGGAGCCTGGCGCGGCGCCCAAGTCGCTGACATAAATGTCGCCGTGGCGATCGAGAGTCATGCCGGTCGGGACGTTCAGACCAGTGACAATTTCTTCGACGGTGGTACCGGTGATGCGCAGGATGCGGCCCTTGCCGATGTCCGGGAAACCGGCGGCGCTGGAAAGTTCGAGCACGTAGATGCGCCCATCGTCGTCGACCGTCACGCCGACGACGGTGGTGAAACCGGCCCAGTAGTCAATGATGAAGCCGTCGTGGGTGACCTGGTACAGCTTGGAGCTACCCGGGACGATTTGGAAAGTGCCGAGATTGCCGACGTAAAAGCGATTGTTGCGCTTGGCTAGGCCCGTGGGCACCACGTGGCCGACGACCGCGGAGAAATCGGTGAGCTGTTCAATCCGCGGGCCGCGCCAATTGGAGATGTTGATGCGAAGCAATCTGCCGTGGTTCGGCTCGACGACGAGCAGATCCCCGTGGAACGTATTTAGATCGTAGGCCGTGCCGTCGGGTTCGAAGTCGCCTTCCGCAGGATGAGCTACCGGATGTCTGCGAAAGAAATCGCTCAGATTCGCAACAATTTCCGCCGTGCCGTGCTTACGGTTGATACGGACGACCGAAGCCGGGAAATCAGGATTGCCATGCGAGCAACCGCCACCCGCGATCAGTGCGTAAAGCTGGCCGTCCAGGAAGGCGACGTCGGCTGTGCCAACGGTGTCACCGGAAGGTAGGCTGCTCTGCGCGGAGGGCAGATTATCAATGATGGTGGTGCGCTGGCCGTCGGACTCGATGCGCGAAACGCGCGCCGTGAGTCCGCCGTGGTACGGGCCGACGTTGGGAACGTTGGGGCAGCCAGCGGGCACCTGCTGATCGCCGCCCAAGCCTGCTTCTGCGACGTAAAGTAGACCGTCGGGGCCGAAGGTGAGGCCGCGCGGACCTTCCAGGCCGTCCGCGACGAGAGAGGCGCCGGGGGGAAGCGGAGGAGCCTGAGCCGATGCGATGAGTGTGATGGCGAAAGAGAAAAATGCAAGTGTGAGAAGTTTCTTAATCGGGAAACTGCGAAGGTGTTGTGAATGCTCACGGAAGGGTGTTGGGCCGAAACCTGGGGACACGGAACGACAGGACTTCATGATTCCCTCCTAAATTGTTTGAATAGGTTTTCGAACCTGGGCGGGGGGTGGTTCTGGTGAGCACACTATGAAGCAAGTGGCCGGAGGAAGGCAACATCAATTGCGTGGCCCCCTCACTGTCCTTCTGCAGTGGAGCGCTCCAGGGCGAGCGCCGTTCGGACGTGACGCGACACCAGACAGCGGTTTGAGGAATGGCCCAGGTGGCCAAGCTAGTACGAAGGTGTTTGGTCGTTCCACATCTCCACCTGCCGAAGGCAGTCCGGCAGCTTGGTGACGAGAAACCTGGCCCACCGATCAACATCTTCCTCGCTCGCATACCGAAACCAGATGTCGTCGCGCTCGCTATAGGGTTGGGCGACGGACTTGAATTCTTTCAGATACACAATGCTGACTTCTTCACATACGTTCAGAAGAGCGTAGTTTTTTGGAGGCCTATGCAACGAGGCAATCACAGTGTTCTGGATTGCGCGAACTGCTTCCCGCTCAGCGGTGCTCAACATTCTCCCGATGCGTTGGCGACAAATCGTATTCGTGCCAATGACAGGCTGACGGCCGAGTTGGAACTCAACGACGAATTTTGACCCAGCATAGGTATCCCAGCCTCTCTGGTCTGCCTGACACCAAACGCCCACATGAAGCTCGCCGCGGGGCCGCACCCAACTCAACATGGTTTTTGATCGTTTGAAGCCGTTCACTTTGAACACCGGGACCAAGTGCTCCCGTAAGATGGAATATAACTGTTGCGATTTCATTCGGCCGACACTCCAGGCGGACCAGTTTACGACGCGTACCCGCAATTGCCCTGATGAATGCGTTAAGGGCCAGCTAAGGTGCACTGTGAACAGAACGGTTGGGATAGCCAACCATGGTATTCCGGCTTGCTGATGCGCTGCACGCTTTCGAGTTTAAACCCATAGCGGATGGGCTTGAGTCCAACCAGGACGCCGCCGCGGCTCGGGCAGCAATTTCCATCTTCATCCTTGTGGTAAATTCCCTCGGCAAGAAAAATGTCGTGCCCACGGAGATGGAAATTCCACGTTTTGCAGCAGAAATTCTCATCTGCATGCAATAGCTTTTCCGCCGGAGCGTTGTAGTCGGGCCATGTCCATTCCTGCGGTTGGCCGTTCACTTCGCTAAATACGTGCCAGTCGATTCGGTCATTGGTGCCCGAGGACCCGGTCACTATGAGCAACTGAGGAACGTGGTCACCGAGGAGCTCAACCTTCTCGACGCGGAGAATCACGTCATCTTCGTATTCGTAAAAAACCTTCTGGAAGTTAGCGTCCATGACGCGCACGCGCCGACGTTCGGTGTCGGCAGGACAGATCTGCCAAGCGACCAGGTAGAGTGTTTGAACCGGCTGATATACATACGTCTGAATCGTGTGCCAGTGATTCGCTCGATCATCGGCGGCGCACTCGAAGTCGGCCTGCGGGGATTGCACACTGCCGATCGGATGGCCCGAGCCTCCGGCAGGTGTGCTCCTGGTGCGCGCGTATTCGATATGCCAGCCAATCGCAAAGGCAGCGCATGCAGTGAAGACCAGGATCGCGATCCACAGGCGAAGGTTCATCTCAGTTCGATAATTCAATCCACGATTCGTGAAGATCATATCGCCACCTGAAAGCAATGATCAGGACCATGACGCCTGCAGATGACGTGACATATACTCCGACTCCGGGAGGTCAGCGCATGGAGAGCAAGTTGAACAAAGCATTTTCTGCCAAATTGCAGAAGAGCCACAAGGGAGGATGGACCTATGTGGTCTGGCCGAATTCAGTCAAATTTTTTGGCACGCGGGGCCTGGTTAAGGTCACCGGCTCAATTGATGGCCATCCCTTCAAGAGCTCATTCATGGCCATGGGTGATGGCAGGCACATGCTGCCCGTCAAGGCAGAAACTCGCCGAACGATCCGCAAAGAGGCAGGCAAAACTGTGAAAGTAGTTCTGAAGAAGCGAAACCAATAGATGATAACTTCGGCAACTCCCGATCAACGCGTGCACCAGAAAAGTGGCTAAGAGAGTTCGGCAGGATGCGGGTTCCTAGATGGTGCTTCGTGCGATTCTGGATTAACCTACAGCAACTGTGAGAAGGGTTCGCGGAATTGTCGCCGAGGTCCACAGCCCGGATTGAAGCTGACTCTCGGAGACGACCGCAGTGTGTTTCGGAGGCCCGCTATGAAACGTCGAGACTTCGTCGGTGATTTTCTGGTCGGGGGAGTGCTGCTCAGCTCTGGCGGATCGGCCGCCGGGCAAGCGACCGGCGCTCCGCCCCAAGGTGCCCGGCCGGCGACGACCGAAGAGGTGTTCGTCGAGCGTCCCGCGTCCGGCAAACCTCATGCGGGCAAAGTTCTCGCCGCCATCCAGCCCCACACCGACGATATCCCCATATTTGCCGGTGGTACTGTGGCCAAGCTCATCGGCGAAGGCTATAAGGGCTATCTCATTCGTACCACCAACGATGAAATGGCCGGGTCCGGCACGACTGGCAACCGCGTTTTAGACAATGAGCGGGATACCGAAGCGGTTGCCAAAGCCCTTGGTCTTGAAAAGGTCTTCAACCTGGAATATCGCAACCATCAGATGGACGAAATCTCGCGCGTTGAACTGCGGGCGCGGCTTATCCATCTCATTCGTCTTCTGAAGATCGATACCATCGTTTGTTACGATCCTTGGGGAATTTACGAAGAAAATCCTGACCATTACGTGACCGCCCAAGTGGTGGAAGCGTCGTGCTGGATGGCGGGCTTGGATCTTGACTATCCCGAGCAACTCGCCGGGGGTCTGCAACCGCACGCCGTGCAGGAAAAATACTATTTCGCGCGCGGCCCACAAATCGTCAATCGCGTTGTCGACATTTCTCCGTGGATCGATCGCAAAGTGGAAGCCAACGTCGCAAACAAAACTCAGGGGCCTGGCGGTGAAAACGGTGCCCGCTTGCGCGCCAAACTTGCCAGTCAGAAATTGCGGCTTCCGGTTCTCGGCGGCGATGATGACACCGCCAATCGTGCGTATATTAAAAACATCGTTCTCGATTACGACTCACTGTACCAGCGCGGTGTTCCCTCAGATAAGGGGCTGGGCCAGAAGTATGGTCTCGAGTGGGCCGAAGCGTTTCACTACATCGGGCCTCGCCCGTCCCAGCTCGAACGCTACACCTCCGACCATGCGGTCCCGCTCTAAGCGGCTACTCTCTCTGCGCGACGGTAGGGGCCGACGTTATCGGGTTCTGGGCAGACACTCGCTTTGTCGGGCCACGGTCATGCTATGGCTTCAGAGGATGAGACACTTCTGAAATAATCCGCATACCCGACTCGGGAGTTGAGTCTTTCGAGGTGCATTCAAAAACGGCGAAGTTTCTATTCAATATTAGGGCTGCCTTGCGCTTTCAGCAGCTCCTTGTCGAGGTAGTCCGAGCACTGCTGCGGTTGCATGCTGTCGCACTCGTCGTAGAGGCTGTCCTTAATTTTGTCGATGTCTGACTGCCGGTGGCCGTGTTTGTAATAAGTGATTCCGATTTCGCGAATGCGTTTATCGGTGGGCGTGCCGGAAGATGTGGCGGCACTGGCATGAATTTGTTGCGCCTGGTACACAGACTTGCCGACCACAAATACGGTGAACACCACGGCCAAGGCGCCCCAACAGGCAACGGCGATAAGAGCGCACAGACCAGCGCGCAAGGCGGTCGACCAACGGTGCACCCGGGAAACGGCCAGAGTGCCGGTGACGCCGGAAAAGCCAATGAGAGCCGGCAATCCGCCGCCCAAAGTGACGACAGGAATCAGAGCGCACGCGACCATGAAAATCCAAGCCCATTTGGGAACGGGGTCGGCAGCCGAGCCGGGGACAGGCGCGCCGTTACGAATGACATGGACGCCCTTGAGCAGGCGAACTCCTTCGATTGGACCAAAACGGACGGTGAGCAGGGAACCATCGGGAAGTTTGCATGTCGTGCCTCGCTGAAAATCCGCCTTGGAGGGAAAGCCCATGATCCATTGGCCATCCAACTGGACTTCGGCATTGGCAAGGTCCTTCGGGTAGATTATGGTGAGGCGCTTTGGACCGCCTGGCTCGAGCGCGAATTCTTTTTTCACGAAATCCTCCGGCAATCCAGCGCGGCCACGCCGCTCGGACACGCCTGAAAAATCCTACTACGCAGGCTCAAAACACAGGACGAATGTAGCCAAAGGTGTATTGATGTTCCGGAATTCGCTGCGGGCCGGTCGGCCTGCCGAGTTTTAGCCAGGCGCGGTCAAATTTTCCAAAGCACAAGCCGTCCGGCCCAAGGTCCTCGGATAGAGCTACGTTGGCGTTAAACGACGACGTCAGGTTGTCCTGCCAAGGGCCCGGCTAGCGCGGATATCGGAACTTGACCGGTAACCGGGACTCACGGGTGTACGAAATCACGATTAATTTGTTTTCACAAACCACTCAGACCAGTGTTCAGCGGCTTTCGGGTGAGACTGGATGGCACGGGCAAGCTTTGTAAGGAGATCGCTGGAAGCCGAAGGATTCTGAGATTCCCCGGCAATGACAACCAGGGGCTCGCCCAATAGCTCGAATTTACCGGAAGCAAATGGTCGAAATTTCTGAACAAAGGAAATGGATGCCGTCATTCCTTTGGCCCAGGCGTCAATGGAAAGTACGTCAACATAGCCGCTGCCTTCGTTGAATTGACCTTCGCGGGCGAATGCCCACGCGTCAACGCTTCCCGATAACTGGCCCATCGCAGCCTTGCCCTCAGCGATAGCCTGTTCCTGCGTTTCAGCTTCAAATCGATGCAACTCGCGCTGACCCGCTTTTTCGATCATGGCGAGCGGCACCAAAAGTTCCCCTTCAGGCAGGTCTGAAACGCTCCATGCGGCATGCGCGAGGACCAAACCCGCGAGAGACGCGGCTGCGTCAGGTCCCGTCGAACTCTTCTTCCAGAATTGAAGATTCATGCTCGTGCCTCGGTATCATCAACAATCTTTGGAGGTTCTTTTTTCGCTGCAAGGCCGCTCAACTTAGTTACGGCTTTCGCCCAGCAGGTGCGCAGAAAAACTGAATCTAGCCTCTGAGACTCGCGGCTAGCCCGGAGGATTAGGCCCCGCCAGGAAGCCGCCATCGAGAACCAGGGATTGGCCCGTCATGAAGGAGGCGCCGTCCGAGCACATCCACAAGACGGCGTCGGCGATTTCCCCGGGCCTTCCAAAACGGCCGATGGGATGGAGGCCGAGCGCAAATTTCTTCGCCTCCGGCGCGCCCCAGATACGCTCACCCATCGGCGTTTCGATTACCGCAGGGCACACGACGTTTACCCGAATGCCGCTTCGCGCGGTTTCAAGCGCGGCGGACTTGGTCAGCGCCATGACGCCGTGCTTGCTCGCGCAGTAGGTCGCTGCGCCGGCCGAACCGATGAAGCCCGCGACCGACGCCATGTTGACGATCGCTCCGCCGCCGCCCTGCTTGAGCATCTGCTGAATTTCGTACTTCAGGCAAAGCCACACGCCTTTGAGATTGATATCGATGGTTGCGTCCCAGTCTTCTTCGGATTGCTCGGCGATGGGGCTCCAGCTCCCCTCGATCCCGGCGTTATTGAACGCAACATCCAAGCGGCCAAATTTTTCCACTGTTTTCTCGACAAGCGCGCGCACATCGGCGGCACGCGACACGTCGGTCTTCACAAACAGGCCATCTCCGCCCGCCGCTCGGATTAAACCTATAGTGTCCTGTCCTTCCGCTTCGCGCCGGCCGGCGACCACCACTTTGCCGCCCGCTTTTGCAAAAAGCACGGCGGCCTCACGCCCAATCCCAGACGTCCCACCAGTCACAATCGCAACTTTCCCACGCAAGTCCGTCGTCATCAGTTCTCCTGGGCGAATCAGTCTTTCCAAAATGGCGAGGCAGAGTGTATGCCTGGCGTAAGCTCGCGTCAAACGAGCCCGCTCAACTGCCTGGCAAGTGCGACGACCAGAGCAAAGCGAACTGGCTTCGGCGACAGGTCATGGGGAGTGGCGCGAGACGCTCGGGACAACTCAGCGATGTGCCTTCAAGCGTACGTATTCGCCTGAGAACAGACCAAATGCTTATCGCTTGGCGGCTTCCGGGCTATGTGCCAATCTGCGTTATCGAATTCTCGGCGCCGCAAATTCGTGAATCTGCCCAATTTATGAACGTAGCCAAGGACGCTGCCCGCAAAGAGCCCGGACGGCCCAACCCACCTTTACGATTCGCCGCGACGATTTTCATCAGTGCGTTTCTCTTGTTTCAAATACAACTTCTCATCGGCAAGCAGATATTGCCGTGGTATGGCGGGGCCGCCGCCGTCTGGAATACGTGTGTCGTCGTATTTCAGGCGCTGCTTCTTTGCGGTTACGCCTACTCTCATTGGCTGGTTTCCCGGTTTGACGCGAAGAAGCAGGCGCGCATTCACGGTTCGCTCGTTGTCGTGTCGATGGTCATTCTTGTTTTGCAATTTCTCGTCTCGCACCGCCCCATATTGCCCGCCGAAGCGCTGAAGCCTGTCGGCTCAACTCATCCGATTCTCAGTATTCTCCTGGTTCTTGCGAGTTCCGTTGCCGTGCCCTTTTTCGTGCTGTCGACGACGGGGCCGCTGGTGCAAAGCTGGTTCGCGCGGCTTCTGCCGGCGAGCTCTCCCTATCAACTCTATGCCACCTCCAACGCCGGTTCTCTGCTCGGCTTGGCGTCGTATCCTTTTTTCCTGGAGTGGATGTTTCATCTCACGACGCAGGCGTGGATCTGGTCCGTCGGTTATCTCGGGTTCGCGGCCGGCATCTTGCTCCTCAGCAAACGCGTGTTCGAATTTGTTCCGCGACCAGACGCGCAGCCCCTGCCAACCCTCGACGCACAACCCGTTCCCTGGAGACGATTCGCGCTGTGGGTTGGCCTGAGCGCTTGTCCCTCGGCAATGATGCTCGCCGCCACAACGCAAATTAGCAGTGATGTTCCGCCCATGCCGTTTCTCTGGATGCTTCCGCTGGTCCTGTACCTGCTGACCCTGATGATCTGCTTCGACAATGACCGGCTGTTCCGGCGCGGTGTTTTCTATCCGGTCCATTTTGCGGCGGTCACGGGCCTGGTTCTATTCAATGCCTTCGTTAAATCAGGCGGCTTCCAGGCCGTGATTGGACTTTACTGCCTCGTGGTATTCACGACGGGGATGATCGCGCACGGTGAACTCTCGCGCTCGCGGCCTCCGAGCCGGCAACTCACGTTTTTCTACCTGGCGATGGCCACCGGAGGAGTCCTTGGAGGAGCTTTTGTAGGCCTGGTTGCGCCGGCCGTCTTTCAAGACGTTCATGAATTCAGAATCACGCTGGTTGTAACGTTTTTCTTGACCGCCATCGCCCTCGCTCGATATTCACGTCCCTGGCGGCCTCGGAGCGTTTCGGCACTCGCTGCCGGGCTTGCCCTTGCCGCGCTCCTCGTTTCGATCGTGACCATCCAGGTGACGCCCGCCTGGTCGCGTACGACCCGCAGTATCGAGTTGGCCCTGCTCTCTGTGGCATTTTTTGTCCCGCTCTTTGCTTTTCTCCGAAAAACCCGGCACAGCCTGGGGCGGGACGGCAGAACGGTTTTTCTCTGCGCCGCCTATTCCTGGTTTGTGGCTGCCGTTGGAGTCGGATTTATGGCCCATTTCCCCATGAAAATGGGGCATGTAGTGCTCACCGAGCGGAATTTTTTTGGAGTCAAACGCGTCGTCCAGGACGACAAAATGGTGCTCATGACGCACGGGTCTACGCTGCACGGAGTGCAGTCCCGGGATCTCCTGCGCCGCCGTGAGCCCACCTACTATTATTCCTTCGACAGCGGTATCGGATTGCTGCTGCGGAATTTTCCTCGAACGGGCGACGCGGGCCTGCGCGTTGGGGTTGTCGGCCTGGGCGTGGGGACGCTAGCGGCTTACGGAAAAACGGGAGACGTCTTTCGTTTCTACGAGATCGATCCGCAAGTCATTCGCCTGGCGCAGGGCCAGAACGCGTATTTCCATTTCCTCGAGGATAGTCATGCCGGGCTGGAGTTTGTTGAAGGCGACGCCCGCATCTCTCTGGAAGCCGAAGCCCGCAACAATCTTCGCCAGCGGTTTGATGTTCTGGTGCTCGATGCGTTCAGCGGTGACACGGTTCCCATGCACTTGCTGACGCGGGAGGCCATGCAGGTCTATCGCGAGCATCTGCGCGGAGCCGGCTCGGTCATCGCCATACACATCAGCAACCGCTACATCGATCTGAAGCCCGTGCTCGCCGCCCTGGCCGGAAGCTATCATCTGGAAATTGCCTATATGCCGGCGCGCGACAGCCATTGGGTATTGCTCTCCCCCAGCCGGGCCGTGCTCTCGCTCCCGGTCATCAAAAGCGCTACTTTCAACAGCTTCCTTGACCAAAAGCCGGTCCTGTGGACCGACGACTACAGCAACCTGCTGCCCCTGATGTGAAGCCCGGCCGGGCTGCCGCTGTCCTTGATTCCTGAATTTACATTTACAGTAATTGATGCTATTAGAATCATCCTGATTCAACCCGCGCGATGGCTCGACTACGGTGTCTACGGAGAAACTCGATGCGCTTGGTGTGTGCCGTCCTTGTTTCCGGAATTCTTTTGACGTCCGCTTCAGCGCAGCAAGCGAGCGAAGCGCCGGCCGATGAAAAGGCCCGCAAGTCCTACGAACGGGCGGTCGAAGATCTCAAGGAGAGAAATCCGCAGATTGCTCTCGACGGATTCAAAAAGGCCGACAAACAGTCGGGCGGCCACTGCCTCGGCTGCGAAAAGCAGATGATCCGGTACGGGGTCGAACTGGGGGCCGAAGAAATGATAGCCAATTCGCAGGGCGACACCGCGGTTGCTCTGGCCCACTACCAGTCCGCCATGGTCTTTTACCGGGAGGCCAGCCAGCGACACAAAGACGAGCTGTTTACGAGATCGCATGACGAATGCACCAAAGCGCTCACGGTGCCTGTGAAGTTTCCCGAAGCGGTGTACCTTGACGGCCAGGCCCTGGCGCACCTCAAGCAGGACGATGCGGCCACAGCGCAGTTTGCAAAATTCCTCAAGATCGCCGCAACCGACGATCCCGCCCGCCGGCGCGCGGAGCGCTACATCGAGCGCCCCGAGCTGGCGCGCGCCCGCATGGCTCCGGCTTTCAGTGTCACGACGCTCGACGGGCAGACCATTTCCATGGACGATCTGCAGGGAAAGGTTGTTCTCCTGGATTTCTGGGCCACGTGGTGTCCTCCGTGTCGCGAAGCTGTTCCGCACCTTCGCGATGTCGCCAAGAAATTTCAGGGTGAGCCGCTCGTCATACTCAGCGTAAGCCTCGATTCCGATATGGAAAAGTGGCAGGACTTTATAACGAAAAATCAGATGACCTGGTTGCAGTACCGCGATTCTGGATTCGCCGGAGCCATTGCCAAGAAGTTCGGAGTCGACGCCATCCCCCATACCTTTACGATTGATTCCGACGGAGTCCTGCAGGACGAACACATCGGCGATGCGGCGATTGAAGGCAAGCTGCGAAAGCTCATTGCGCGCGCAAAACAGAACCAGCCCGCTGCAGTCGCCACAAAATAATCAACTCGCCTGCAATTGCCATCCTGTTACCAACCGGCATCTCGTCTGCCGCAAGGTCCGTGCGGCCTGCTACCATCAAGAGAAATGGCCCTTCGCACAGTTGAACAGGTTCGGCGCGTTTTTCTGATTATTGCGGGATTTACATTGCTGTTTGCGGGCGGCGTGATGCTGGTCACGCCGGGACCCGGAATTCCGGTCATCCTCCTGGGCCTTGGCATGCTCGCCGCCGAATTTGTATGGGCCCGCCGTTTGATGGACCGCATCAAAAAAGAAGGTGTGCGCGTCCGCGACGCCGTGTGGCCTGCAGCCTCAGAACCCAGCGAAAAGAACCCGCCCGCCGGCAAGCCGTAGCACCCTCCACCCGCTCGAGTTATTTTCGCTCGCTCCGTTCGTTGATTTCCGTGGCGCATGGCAAACTATTCAGGAGAGGAAACTTCATGAATACCGAATGGCGCGGCAAGTGGGCGCTTGTCACAGGAGCCAGCGCCGGCATCGGCCGTGCTCTCGCAGGGGAACTGGCCCGCGGCGGCACGAATCTTGTGCTCACGGCGCGCCGCGAAGACCGTCTGCAGGCACTGGCGCGGGATCTTGCTGCGAAACACAAAATTCAGGCCGAAGTCGTGGCCGCGGATCTGGCCAACCCGCAGGCGCCAGAGGAAATTTTCGCCTTTACCGAGCAAAAGGGAATTGCCATTCATCTGCTCATTAACAATGCGGGATTCGGAGCGTACGGTGAATTGCCGGAAATTGCCGCGCAACGACTCCTCGACATGGTGCAGGTCAATTGCAGTGCCGTCGTCCATTTGACGCGCTTGTTCCTGCCTCCCATGATTTCCCGCAAAAGTGGCGACGTGCTCATTGTGGCCTCGACGGCTTCGTTCCAGGCGGTGCCCTATATATCGACCTACGCTGCGACCAAAGCTTTCGACCTCCTCTTTGCCGAAGGTTTGGCCGAGGAGATGAAACCCTATGGCATCCGGGTTTGTGCCCTTTGCCCTGGTTCGACCGAATCCGAATTTCACGCTGTGGCCGGACAGGAGCAATTTGCCCGTGAAAAAGAGTCCGCGCAAAAAGTTGCGCGCACGGGCCTCGGAGCGCTCGCCGGAGGCAAGAGTTGCGTGGTCTCGGGCTGGCGCAACCGACTGGGCGTGGTCGGAGAACGCCTGGTTCCGCGCCGCTTCGTCACGCGCGTCGCCGCCGGCATGTTCAAGCCCGAGCGCGACGCCTGACGCGTCGGCGCATGTGCTCGCGCGAGCCGGGTGACACCAGCACTTGTAGCCGAGCGTCTAACCTGCAGTGAAACCAAAGACTTACATTTCAGGCGCCCGGGCGGCGGCCGCCCCGGGGAACTTTTCGGCCACTTTGCCGGAACTAACAAGTGAGACCAGACAGAGCGTCACCTCTGGAGAAATGCCGATCGCTGAACAAGACAGAGACGACGTTCTGCTAGCGCGCGCCGCCAAGGGCAGCGAAGAAGCCTTTTTGCTTCTCTACCAGCGCCATCAGGCCGCTCTCTACCGGTTCGCGTTGCGCATGACCGGCAATGCCTGGGCTGCCGAGGAAATTGTGCAGGACGTTTTCATGACCCTGATGCGCGAACCCAGAAAATACGATCCGGCGCGCGGCGCACTCGGAGCCTTCTTGTACGGCGTGGCGCGCAACCGGGTCATGAAGCATCTCGAACGCCGGCCGCGGGAAGTCACTCTGGAAGAGAAACAGGACGACGGGCAAGGGCCCGGAATTGTTTTGCAGGACCCGTTTACTCCGGCAACGTGGATGGAAAAACGCGAGCGTCTCGAACATGTACGAGCCGCGGTACTCGACCTGCCCGCCGAATTTCGCGAAGCGGTCGTGCTGTGCGAGCTCGAAGAGAAAAGCTATGAGGAGGCCGCGCAACTGATCGGCTGTCCCATCGGAACGATTCGCTCGCGACTTCATCGTGGCAGAGCGCTCCTGCTGGCCAAGCTCGAGATTTTTCGCGACACGCCGCGCCGCGCTGTCGGAGCGCGCTGAGTCGCGAAAGAGTACGGCGAACGTGAAGTCGTGCAGTAAAGGAACAGAAAAAAAATGAAGTGCGAAGAATTTGAAATTTACGGAATGAACGCCGAGCGGGACGGTTCGCTGACCGAGCTCGAACGCGTGGCCGCGCGGCAGCATGCGAGTGGCTGTTCGCGCTGCGCTTCGCTGCAGGATTCCTGGCTCGCGGCGCAAGGGGAATTGCAGGTGCTGGCCGCGGATTCGCAGTTGGCGAGCGCTCCCGCACGTCTTGAAATGCGGCTGCGCCAGGAGTTTCGCATGCAGCATCGCGCCGTAAAGAGCGAACGTGCTGCGGCGATTGCGATGTGGGTTCTGGCGACGGCTGCGACCCTGGTCGGCGCCGTGAGCTGGCACAACTGGAAAACCAGCAAGGCCACAGAGGCCGCGAAGCACAATGCTGCGACCGCGGGTCCGTTTGCTTCTCCGCCCGCAGCGGGCAGTTCGGCCGGTGATTTGAATGCGGATGAAATTCTGGTCGCGGACGGCGACGCAGGTGGCTTCACCTTGCTGCCAGGAATGTTTCCCTCCGATACCGAAGACGCCGCGATCATGCAGGTTCGCTTGCGACGCAGCGCTCTCGGCGCCATGGGCTTACCGGTAAATCCGGAGACGGCAGCGGACTGGGTGCAGGTGGATCTGCTGGTCGGACGGGACGGCCAGCCGCAGGCGGTACGTTTGCCGCAGTAGCCAGTCGCGAAAAAGTTCTGGTAATCAGTTTCGATTTGCAAGGGAGAGAAGAGGAGAAGGTAATGATGGGTCGGAAAATCATGTATTCGGTTTTGAGCGGCGCGTTGCTGGCCGGCGCCGGAATTGCGCAGGCGCAGCATCCGGGACAAGAAGAAGCGGCAACACCTCCCCTGCTGATGTTGCAAGAAGGCGTGCCGGGCGAAGGCGGTCCGGACGGTCCGTTTGGCCCGGGCTTCGAGTTGCTCGGCTTCGGCGGCATGCACGGCGGAAAAGTCGTGAAGGGCGCGCCTTTTAGCGCAACGGCAGTTTCCGAGCATACTCAGACTCTGGCGGACGGAAATCACATCACCCGCAAGACGCAGTCGAATTTGTTTCGCGACACTCAGGGACGGTTCCGTAAGGAACAGACCTTGCCGGCTTTCGGCGCGGGTGCTGCCGGCCAGGCAAAGTCGGTGGTGATTATCAGTGATCCGGTCGCAGCCACCGGCTACATGCTGGAAGCCGATAAAAAAATTGCGTTTCAAATGAAGAAACCGGCTGGCCACGGGCCAAAGGGCCCGGACGGCGCAGGCGGAGACCGCAAAGCGAAGTTTGAAGCGCGCGAACAAACGGAAATCGCCGACGGCACGCTGAAAGTCGAAACCCTGGGAACGCAAACGATCGCTGGAGTTGTGGCGCAGGGCACCCGACGCACGCGGACGATTCCGGCCGGACGGATGGGGAATGACAAGGTCATCACCGTTGTTTCCGAGCAGTGGTACTCAAATGATTTGCAGCTGGTGGTATCGAGCAAGCATTCCGATCCGCGTTTCGGCGACAGCAGCTATACGCTCGCGAATATCCAGCGCAGCGAACCCGCCGCGACGCTCTTCACGGTTCCTTCCGACTACACAGTACAGCAAGGCCATGGTGGCCGAGTGGGTGGCAAGCGCTTCCGCCGTGGACCAGGGATGCCAGCGCCGGCTCCGCCCGCTGACGCTCCAGCACCGCCCGCCAGCAACTAGACGGGCTGCCTGGCAGCAAGCCTGACAACGAGCTTCTCTCCTGAAGACGGCGCCCCTTTTGCAGCAGCACGATCGCTGCAAGAGGGGCGTAACCGTTTGCGCCGGGCCACTGGACGTGCACAGGGAAGACTTCAAACGAACAGCAGACCCCGGGTGATGTAAGATTCCGGGATGGATGAAAAGGAACTGGCGCGGCAACTCGAACGCGAGGGATTTGCACGCACGTTTGTTTGGGAGGACGCGCCGCATGCGTTTTACCCGGAACATACGCATCGCGGAGAGACGGCGCATGTGATTCTCGGCGGTGAGATGACTCTCACGCAGGGCGGGGTCGAGAAAACGTATCACCAGGGCGAGCGGTGCGATGTGCCGGCGGGCGTCGCGCACACAGCGAAGATGGGATCGCGCGGCTGCCGGTACCTGGTGGGAGAGAGATAGCCCGCGCAGAAATCAGGGTGTACGTGGCGCCCGGCCGCTCGCGGCGCGTTCCGGCGTGGGTTCCGGCGCAGTGAGCGCACGATCGAGCAGTTCGACGACGTGCAGAACTTCTTGGCTGGTCTTCCGGAGGGCAACGCCGGCACGCAGTTGCAGCAAGCAGCCGGGATTGGCGGTGACGATCGTTTGGGCGCGCGTGGATTCGACGTGCTTCATTTTTTCGCGAAGCAGTTCGAGCGAAGCTTCGGTGTGCGTTACGTTGTAAATGCCGGCCGAGCCGCAACAAATTTCCGAGCAGGGTAATTCCACAAATTCCAGATGCGGGATGGCGCGCAGGAGCTGGCGCGGGGCTTCGCGGACTTTTTGTCCATGCAGCAGGTGGCAGGAGTCCTGATAGGTGACGCGGAGAGGAATTGGTTTCAGCGGCGCCGCGAGACCCAGGTTCCCGAGAAATTCGGTGACGTCGCGGGTCTTGGCCGCAAAGGCTTGGGCCGCGGCGTATTCCGGTTCGTCGGGCGAGAACAGGTGATCGTATTCCTTAAGAGTGGAGCCGCAGCCGGCGGCGTTGGTCACCATGGCGTCGAACTCGCCAAGACCGAAGGCCACGAGATTTTTGCGCGCGAGTGCGCGCGCAGCCTCGCGGACGCCGGCGTGCGCGGCCAGAGCGCCGCAGCAGAATTGCCCTTCCGGAACGATCACTTCACAGCCGTTCGCGGTGAGAACGCGGATGGTCGCTTCGTTGAGACCTGCGAAACTGACTTGCGCAACGCAGCCGGCAAAGAACGCCACGCGAGCGCGAGCTGGTCCCACAGCAGGGAAGGTTCGGCCCAGCTGCGAGAAAAAGAAATGGTCGTCGATGCGGGGCAGTAACGCTTCCCGTTCCGCCAGGCCGAAAAGTTTCAGGATTCCGGTCGAGCGGGCGAGCGACTGCAGGCCGGAACGCTGGTAGAGCCGGACGAGACGCGCAGCCGCGGCAATGCGGCGGGGATAGGGAAGCAGTTTGCGGAAAACGAAATCACGCGCGACGCGAGCAAAGAGCGGTCGAGTGTAGTCGCTGTCAATCCGCGCGCGCGCGTGTTCAACGAGCCGCCCGTACTCGACGCCGGACGGGCAGGCGGTTTCGCAGGCGCGGCAGTCCAGGCATTTATCGATGTGATCGACGAAGGAATCGGTGATGGGCGGCGTGCTGTGCGGCTGGCCGGTCAGTTCGTCCTGGGCGACATGGATCATTTGCTGGATGCGGCCGCGCGGGGAGTCGGCTTCGAGATTCCACAGGCGGTAGGTAGGGCAGGCGTTCAGGCACAGGCCGCAGTGGACGCAGCGGGCATAGTCCTCGTATACGGGAATCTGGCCGGAGACTTGGGAGGTGGTCATGATTTATGTTGGTCTCTGTACATCATAAGACAGCTTGCGGCCGCTTTAGCCATCAGTAGCGGCCAGGCGCAAGGACGTTTTGCGGGTCAAACGCGAGTTTCAGGCGTTTCATCAGTCCGCCGTCCGGGCGAGTTCGGCCCCAGATGTTCAAGTGCGTTTTGAGTTCCGTGGGACACCAGAGCAGCGAGCAGGTGGCCTTTTCCTCAGTGCAGATCTCGAAGATGGACGCTACGGTGCGGGCCAGCAGCTGGGGATCCGGCGAGGCCGGCGAGACACCGTAGTAGAAAGCGCCTGAGCCGCCGGCCAGGACCACACTCGGCAATTCTATTTTTTCCAACAAAGAAAATAGTTTGGGCAACGCGCCGGGCAGCTGCGTGATTTTAAAGATGCACATGGCCGGCGACGTGGACAGAAGATTCGGAATGGCCTCGCGGATTTGTTGCCATTGGGTGAAGCAGGCCTGGTCTCCCAGTATTTCAGCCGAAACGGAACTCGTTTCCGCGGCGAAGGCCAGAAGGTCGCGCGACACGCGACCCGAGACTTCGGCCGTCCCGGCAAAACCGACGCAGGCGTGCCACAAACCCGAATCGGGAAACAAATGGGGGAACCCGGGACTGACGATTTCAAAAGTACTCGGAGTGAGCGGCGAATTCGCAATTCGGTCGCGCAAGGCCAGGGCCCCGGCGGCGGACGGGTACGAGGCCAGGAAGCCGCGAGTATCGAGAGGCAGCGGGAAGGTGCGGAAATTGATGCGG
Source organism: Saccharimonadales bacterium (SeqCode) (assembly GCA_035317965.1). Taxonomy (GTDB): domain Bacteria; phylum Acidobacteriota; class Terriglobia; order Acidiferrales; family UBA7541; genus Acidiferrum. Next base: position 26,835 of record DATHFT010000029.1, read on the forward strand.
GTGATTACGGCGAGCGTGCCGAGGGAACCGATGAGTAGTTTGTGGAGATCGTAGCCGGTAACATTTTTTACGACGCGGCCACCGCTTTTGGTGAGGGCGCCGGTGCCGTTGACGAATTCGGCGCCGATGATGAAGTCGCGGGCGGTACCGTAGAGCTGGCGAAGCGGAGAGTCGATGCCGGAAGCGATCGCGCCGCCGACCGTACTGCGGTCGGCGAAAGGAACGGCGAGCGGAAGAAATTGCTTTTGCTCGCAAAGCGCGGTCGAGAGTGTGGTGAGAGACATGCCCGCTTCCACACTCAAGGTGAGGTCAGCGGGATCGTAGTGGGCGATTTGGTTCAGGCTGGTCATGTCGAGGGCGATGTCGTAGCGCGCAGGCGGCATGCCGATGTTCAGTTTGGAGCGGGAGCCGCAGGCGATTACGGCGAGATTTTCTTTAGCGGCGAAGCGGACGATTTCCGAGACTTCCCGCGCGGACGCCGGGGCCGCTACGGCGCCGGGAATGCAGTTGTCGACGGCATAGGCCGCACATTCTTCCGGTGAAGACTTCGTGTGCGAGCGGCCGACAATGGATTCGAGCTCGGCGGCGACATGGGGAGAACTTGCGGTCATGCGCGAGGGCTCGCGGCTGGTTTCGGGGATTTGACGCGGATTTCTCCGCACCCTTTGCCGAGCGGGAAAATCTTTCCGGGGTTGAGCGCGGAGTTGGGATTGAAGGCGTCATGCACGCGGCGCATCAGATCGAAGTCGTCATCGGAGAAAAGCAGAGGCATGAGTTCGGATTTTTCCATTCCCACGCCGTGTTCGCCGGTGAGTGTGCCGCCGACCTCCACGCAATAGCGCAGTATTTCTGAAGCGGCTTCAAGAGCGAGTTCGAATTGTCTTGGGTCGCGGGGATCGAAAAGCACGATGGGATGGAGATTCCCGTCACCGGCGTGGAAGATGTTGCCGATCTTGAAATTGTAGCGCGCCCCGATTTCCGCGATGCGGCGGAGCGTCTGGGGAAGTTTGGAACGGGGGATGACGCCGTCGAGAACGTAGTTGCTCGGAGCGAGCCGGCCCATGGCGCCAAACGCGTTTTTGCGGCCTTTCCAGAGCAGATCGCGCTCGTGGTCGCTGCGGGCGACGCGCACTTCGCGGGCGTGATGCTCGTGGCAGACTTCGCTGACGGCCGTCCCCTGCGCAGCGACGGCTTCGGCGAGGCCTTCGACTTCGATCAGCAGAACGGCGGCGCTGTCGCGCGGGAATCCGGCGTGGACATAGTCTTCAATGGCGCGCAAAGTCCAGCCGTCAAGCATTTCGCAGGCAGCCGGGGTAATGGCGCGAGCAGTGAGTTCGGCGACGGTCGCGGTGGCGTCATCGATCGAGTCAAAAACGGCGAGCAGCGTTTTTACCGCTTCGGGCTTGCGCAAGAGTTTTACGGTGATTTCCGTGACCAGGGCGAGCGTGCCTTCCGAGCCGACGAAAAGGCCCGGGAGATCGTAACCATGAGCATCGCCATGGGCATTGCCGACGCGGACGACCTCGCCGTCGGGAAGCACCAGTTCGAGAGCGACGACGTGATTGGTGGTGACCCCGTAGGCCAGAGTGTGGGGGCCGCCAGCGTTTTCCGAGACGTTGCCGCCAATGGTGCAGGATTTTTGGCTGGAAGGATCCGGGGCGAAGTACAGGCCGTGGGGTTCGGCGGCGCGCGAGAGTTCGAAATTTACTACGCCCGGTTCGACGACGGCTCGCTGGTTTCGCGCGTCAATCGCGAGAATGCGATTCATGCGCGCGAAAACGAGCATAACGCCGCCGGTGCGGGCCAGCGCGCCTCCTGAAAGGCCGGTGCCGGCGCCCCTGCCGACGATGGGGACGTCATACCGGGCAGCGAGCCGCACGATTTGCGATACCTGCTCGGTCGTCGTAGGGAATACCACGACGTCCGGGAGGGCCCGTTCAACCGAACCGTCGTACTCGTAGAGCGCAAGGTCTTCAGCGAGATGGAGCACCGACGGCTTGCCGAGAAGCGATTCGAGTTCGCGGATGAGTGCGAGATTCATGGGCTGCCCCCAACTATAGATAGAACCTCGGGGCCCGCGCAACGCCCGAGATGCGCGAGGCGATCGAGAATGGACTAGTGTAGAATTTTCCGAGGACGCTCGAGGGGGCCAAGGAATGCCGAAACCCAAAGTGCTGGCAACCCATGAATTGTTTGACGCGGCGCAGCGGATCTTGCAGGAAGTCTGCGAGGTCGAGTACTGGGCCAAGGCCGAATTGATTCCCAAAGACGAATTGTTGCAACGAGTACGAGACAAAGAAGGGCTCGTGTCGTTGCTGACGGTGCGCGTCGGCGAGGAGCTGCTGCGCGCCGCGCCAAAATTGCGGATTGTGGCGAATGTAGCCGTGGGATTCGACAATATCGATGTGCCGGCGTGTACCGCGCGCGGCGTGGTGGCCACCAATACGCCCGGAGTACTGGATGAGACGACGGCGGATTTCGCGTGGACCCTGCTGATGGCCGTAGCCCGGAGACTCGGCGAAGGCGAAGCGCTGGCGCGCTCCGGGAATTGGAAGAATTGGGATTTGGCGCAGCTGGTGGGGACCGACGTTCACGGGAAGACGCTCGGCATCGTGGGGTTCGGACGAATTGGAAAAGCCATGGCGCGGCGCGCCCGCGGATTCAACATGAAAGTCATTTATAACTCTCCCAAACGGGCGCCGGAGGAAGTGGAACGCGAATTTGCCGCCGAGTATCGCGAACTGAACGCGCTGCTGGCCGAAGCGGATTTTGTCACTTTGCATGTGCCGCTGAATGAAGCGACGCGGGGACTTTTCGACATGGCGAAACTCAGCCGGATGAAGCCGACAGCCTTCCTGATTAACACCGCACGCGGCCCGGTGGTGGACGAAGCCGCTCTCGTCTACGCGCTTGAAAGCGGGAAAATCGCGGGCGCCGGGCTGGACGTCTATGAAAACGAACCGTTCATCCTGCCGGGACTCAAACGGGCCAATGTGGTGCTGGCTCCGCATATGGGATCGGCATCGCTCGAGACGCGGACCAAGATGGCGGTTATCGCGGCGGAAAATACCGTGGCGTTTTTCAAGGGGCTGAAGGCACCCAATATGCTGAATCCTGACGCGCTGCAGCCCAAGTAAAACTTCATTCGGAAATTCCAACTATGGCGGATTTAAAAACGATCGCCCGCAGCATTTTCACAAGTACCGCAGGTGCGATTGATATTCCCGCGGCGATCGAGCGCAAGCTCTCGCTGGACGGGTCGCTGCTGCTTTTTGACGGTGGCTTACCGGTTGACTTGAATTTGTTCAGGCAGGTACACGTGGTGGCGATCGGGAAAGCGGCGCACGCGATGGTCGAGGGCTTGACCCGGGTGCTCGGACCTGACGTGAAGCGTGTGGGAATTGTTTCTGCACCTGAGCCGCCGCGACAAGCGGTGGCCGGCTGGCGGTACTTTTCAGGCGGCCATCCCATGCCGAACCGGGAGAGCTTTGAGGCCGCTGAGGCGATTCTTGAACTGCTGAAGACCAGTGATGAAAATACGATCGTGTTTTTCCTGCTTTCAGGAGGCGGATCCGCTCTGGTCGAGATGCCGCTCGATTCCGCCCTTCGCTTGGAAGACGTGCAGCAAGTACACCGGGCGCTGGTGACCTGTGGCGGATCGATTGATGAAATCAATACCGTGCGCAAGCATTTGTCGGCGGTCAAAGGCGGGCGACTGGCGGTGGCGGCAGGAGCGGCGACCAAACTGACTTTAGCGGTCAGCGACGTGCCGCTTGGCAAGGAGTCGGCGCTGGCATCGGGACCGACCGTTTGTGATCCCACGACCACCTTCGACGCGCTGCGTGTCATCGGGAAATATTCTCTGCTGCCGAAATTTCCCAGCGAACTCCGGCAGTGGTTGGGTGCCGGTCGAATGCCAGAGACGCCGAAAAAAGGGAATGCGGCGTTTGCGAATGCCGAGTTCTATCTTCTCTTGGGGATGGATGATTTATTTCATCCGGCGCATCGTGCGGCCGAGGCCTGCGGGTTTATCGCGTGCTGCGATAATTCGACCGATGACTGGCCGGTCGAGAAGGCTGCGGATCATCTGCTAACGCAACTCAGGGAGTTGCAGGAGGCTCACGGGGGCCGGCGCGTGGCTTTGATTGCGGATGGGGAACTGAGCTCGCCGGTTACCGGCAACGGAATAGGCGGGAGAAATTCGGCGTTTGTCCTGGCCTGCGTAGAGAAGATTGCGGCGAAAAAGATTGCGGTTTTAAGCGTCGGGACCGACGGCGTGGACGGGAATAGTCCCGGGGCCGGCGCCGTAGCCGATGGGGAGACGTTAGCCCGCGCGAAGGAGCTGGGCCTCGATCCGCAGGACTATTTCGCGCGCAGTGATGCGTTTCGTTTTTTTGAAGCGCTCGGAGACGCGGTCGTTACCGGTCCGACGGGAAATAATTTACGCGATTTGCGGATTTTGCTCAGCGAGCCATAAAAAAAGTCAAAAAACTGTAGTGCGAAACGAGAAAAAGGCTCCGGCGTCGGAGCCTTTTTCTCGTTGCAGCTGAGGCGCAATTACGGCTTGGGCGGAGGCAAGCGCGTTTCGATGGATCTCAGGCGGTCGTTCATTTCACGCAGGAGAGCTTCCAGTTTGTCGAGGCGGGCGCTCGTGTCGGACTTGTCGGTTTCTTCATCGCTATCTTCATCGGCGTCACCGTGTGGACCGGATTTGTCCTGGGATGCTTTCCGCAGGCGCGCGATTTGCGATTTGATGCGCGGAGCCATTTCGATGCTGAGGTCGTTGCTCTTCAGCATGGCTTCGAGCGCGGGAATGGCGCTTGAGTCGCCGCGACTGCCCAGAGCCGCAATGGCCGCGTAGCGGACAGGGAAATGCGGCTCGAGGAGAAAGCCTTCAAGTTGCCGGGTGATCTCTTTGTTGTCTTTCTGCAGGCGGCCGAGGCTGCTGATGGCGGCGGTGCGGGATTCCATGGGTTTGCCGATGGCTGCCCACTCGCTAAGCGTGGGGACCGCTTTGTCGTCGCCGAGTGTACCGAAGGCCCGCAGCGCGGCATGGCGGAGAATGTCATCAGGAGAACTGCCGGTGGCTGCCGCGCTGAGCGTGGCGAAGGCACTGGCGGTTTTGAGTCTGCCGAGTGCCAGAAGGGCGGAGGCCCGGGCGCGATACGAGCTGTCTTCGTGCGCAACGGCATCGAGTTTTGCGGCTACGGTGGCGTCGTTTTTGCAATTGCCCAGTGCGGCGACGATGCGGTTGCGTATCCAAGGCTCACTTGCCGTGTTGAGCGCATCGAGCAGGGGCTTGGTTGCGGCAGGGCTGCCGAGCGAGCCGAGTCCATCGGCGGCGGTGGCGCGAACTCCCCAGGCCTTGTCACTGCGCAGAGCTTCCCCGAGGGCGCTGGCAACTTCGTCGTCGTTTTTGAGTTTGGCCAGGGCTTCGGCGGCATCGGCGCGATCGGCGAGTTCGGTGGCGTTCTGCAATTGATAGAGCCATTCCTTTTTTTCCTTATGGAAATTCACCGATTTCAGGACGTGAGTGCCTTTATCGAACAGGACCATAAGCGGAGCGGAGTCGGACGGTAACGTAAAGACTTCGCTCGTTTTTGAAATCTTGACGGGATAGGACTTTGCACCGGAGGCAGTCGAGATTTCGACATCGGTGGGGATGCGGAAAATTCCGACCTTGCCTTCAACCTTCTGGGTTTGTTTTACAGTGAGAGCGACCTGGTGTTTTCCGCTGTCGTAGGAATAGGCGATGTCGAAACGCGGAGCGCCCGCGCCGTAAATCCACTGGCCGAGGAATTGATCAACATTGCTGTGCGTGGCGGCTTCCATGGCTCTTGCGAGATCGGCGGTGACGGCGTTCTTGCCGCGGTTCGCCTCCAGGTAGTACTTCAGGCCGCGATAGAAATCGTCTTCCCCAAGCTGGTGGCGGAGCATGTCAAGGACCCAGCCGCCTTTGGTGTAGGCGTTGCCGTCGAATTCGCCGGAGTCGTCGAAATCGTGGCGAACGATCGATTTGCCGTATAGACCTGGCGAATCGAACCATTCGCGGCCGGCCAGCCAGCGGCTGTAGTCGGCTTGCTCTTTGCCGAAATGGGCTTCGGTCCAAATTGTTTCCATGAACGTGGCGAAGCCTTCATTGAGCCAAATGTCGCCCCAGTCTTTGGTGGTGACCAGGTCGCCAAACCATTGATGGCCGAGTTCGTGGGAGATGAGATCGTCCTGGCCGGTCGCGTATTCGGGGACAAGTTTTGGATGAACCAGAGAAGAGCTGGTGTTGGTGGTGGCGCTGGAGTTCTCCATGCCGCCGGCGATGAAATCATCGACCATGGCCTGCGAATATTTCTCCCAGGGGTAGTCGACGCCAAGTTTCTTGCTGAAGAGTTCCATCATGGCCGGAGTGCGGCCGTAGTTGATGGCCAGCCGGTCGCCGCGGCCTTTGGGCGCGTAGTAGGTGACCGGCGCGCCGCGCCAGGTGTCTTTCACTTCGTCGAGTTCGCCCGCGACGATGGTGATGAGATAAGTGGAACTCGGGAGAGATTCTCTCCAGGTCCAGGTTTTCATGCCGTTTTCCGGTTTCGAGACGCTGACGAGTTTCCCGTTCGCGATGGTGAGAAAGGATTCCGGGACCGTAATGATGGTTTCCGTGGTCAGGCGGTCGTTTGGATAGTCGTAAGTAGGCAGGTAGTAGCGGGTGTCTTCGGATTCGCCCTGCGTCCAGATCTGCTTCGGGCGGTCGGGATAGTCCTTGTCGGGAAGGATGAAGTAGACGCCCTTGGAGGGTTTGCCGTCGTATTTGATTTCGATATCGAACTTGTCGCCGGCTCGTGCCGCCGAAACCAGCGGGATGATGAGTTTGTCGGAGGTGGTCTGGAATTTTGTGGCGGTCTTGTTGATCGTGACGCTCGTGATGTTGAGACCCACGGAGTCGAAGGTAATTTTGCTGGTGCCGTCTTTGAGGATGGAAAGAGTGTGGGTGACGTCGCCAATGATTTTCTTCTGCTCAAGATCAAAGCGGACGGCAATTTTTGAGTGCTGCAAATCGTAGTCGCGGCTGCGGGCATAGGGTTCGTCGCCGCGAACGTGCGGCGCAAAGAGTGAGATGGCCAGCAGCACTGCAAGGGACGCTACGCGTCGGCTGCAGCGGCTCAGGATGGCGGTCATTCGAACGTGCGTGATCATTCTTCAGAGCTCCTGTGAATTTTGTGGCCCGACTGCTCGAGCGCGGCGATGGCTTCTTGCAGGGACGTGGAACGGACAAGCAGGTAATCGGTATCGAACGTTGAAATCGAGAAGATGCTGATATTCGCCGAAGCCAGGGGCGCGAGAACGGCGGAAAGAACGCCGGTTTCTGCGAACGGGATAGGCCCAGCCAGTTTGAGGACTGACCAACCGGGCTCGGACGTTACGCCAGCAGGTACAAGAAACTCTTCGGCGACGATGGACAGTTCCTCGGGCGTGCGGGTAATGGAAAAAAAGGGGGCTTCGGTGGCCCAGAAGGGAATGGCTGCATCGGGCGCAAGTCGCACGACGGAAAAGAGTCGCGGAAGGACGGAAAAATTCAGCTGGCGCCCGACGGTCATGCCTTAGAGCAGGCTCCGGACAATGCCGCCGTCGATGGCAATGGAGGTGCCGTTGACGTAGCTGGCGCGTTCGGAAGCGAGAAAGGTGACGACAGAGGCAAATTCCTGCGGGGTACCGATGCGGCGGGCGGGTATCAGCTGTTCCCAGTTGGCGAAGACGGCTTCCGGCGTGGTGTTATTACGCTTGGACAGCGTGCCGGCGAGATCCGCCAGACGATCGGTATTCGTATAGCCGGGGCAGACGTTGTTGACGGTGATGCCGTCGGGACCATATTCATTGGCAAGCGTACGGGCGAGCCCGGTAACGGCAGCGCGCACGGAATTGGACAGCAGCATGCCATCGACGGGCTGTTTTACCGTGTAGGACGTGATGGTGATCAGGCGTCCCCATTTGTTCTTCTGCATGCGTGGCAAGACTTCCTTGGCAAAAAAAACGGTGCTCATCAGGAGTTGATCAATAGCGGAGTGCCAGTCGCGCGATTCGGTATCCTTAAATAGCTTAGACGGCGGGCCGCCGGAGTTGGTAACACAAATATCGACGCGGCCAAAGCGAGCCTCGACGGCCGCGACAAACGCGCTAACAGCGCTCGAATCAGTGACATCGACAGCCTGGTAGAACGGCTCGCGGCCGCCGGCTTTGGCGATTGCGGCGGCAGCCGCCTCAAGCGCTGTGGCGTTGCGTGCGCAGATGGCGATCTCGGCGCCTTCGCGCGCCAGCTCTTCAGCGACCGCGCGCCCTAATCCTTTGCTGGCGGCGGCAATGATGGCCACGCGGCCACCGAGTCCCAAGTCCATAAAGCCCCTTTCAAAAACTTTGCTACTGTCTCGTGAAACGGGGCCGGGCGTCAATTCGGGGTGCGGTGCTCGTTCAATTGAGTTTGGCGTATTCCGCTTTGGCTTCTTTTAGGATGGGAATATCGGCGTCGGCATCTTTCCAGTAGGCGAACAGGTTTTGATACGCGGTGCGGGCTTTCGCTTTGTCGCCGGCAAGGCCGTGGGCCCGGGCCAGACTTAGCTGGGCAAGGGGATAAACGACCCCGATCGAAGCACCTCCCCGGTGATCGAGAATCTTCTGGAATTCGGCGGCGGCTTCAGGCCCCTGATTCATTTTAAGGAAAGCCAGTCCGCGCACGTACGCGGGCCAGAAATTAGCGCTGGTCGGACCGAACCCGTTTTCAAACTTCCTCCCAGGTTCGAGAACTCGAACGGCCTCGGCTGGAGCGTTCCGCTGCAAATAGACAAGCGCCCGGGCGATTGGGAGATGTACAGCATTCAGCAGAGTCTGGCTCGGGAACTCGGCCGCAAGTTCATCGACGAGTTTTTCGGCCCTCGCGGTCTCCCCAATCTGTGCAAGCGCTCTCGCCGACAGCGCGCGCGTATTCATGTCTTTCGTACCGCGAAGCGCGTCCTCCACGGCTCGTCGAGCAGAGCCGGCGTAACCGTAGGCGGCATCCCGGGTAGCCTCGGTGGCCGGGATCCCGGATGCCAACTCTTCCAGGCCGCGGCGCTTGGCAACGGCGAAGGCCTTCTGCCGTGTATTTCGCGAGGTCTCCACTTTCCCGAGCGAATGTTCGGCATTGGCCAGGCGAATCAACAAGAAGGGTTCGTCGGGAGTCCCAGCGGCATCCGCTACGATGCGTTCCATTTTGGAGCCTTCTCCGCGAAGAAAAGCGATGTCGAGCGAGGCCATGCGAGTTCCGATGGAATCGAGCTTCCGGGCCGACGCTTGTTCGATGACGGCCTTGGCCTCGTCGTAGCGATCCAGATTCACATAAGCCGGTGCCAGGTTTTGATAGGCGTAAATGTCGCGGGGATCCAGGCGCAGCGCCTCGCTCGCGGCGTTTACCGCCTTTTCCGGGAAGCCGATACGCACGTATTCAAGCGCCATATTGTCGAGTGGCACCGAATCTCGAGGGTAGGTGCGATTCCACTCCTCGTACACTTCGATTTGCTTCTCAACTTGGCCTGAGCCTTCGCCGTAGTAGTGCGCCAGGATATAAAACCGTTCGCGCTCGCTGGCCCGGTCGCGCAATTCGTAGGCTTTTGCCAGAAGATCCTGCGCCTTCTTCCTGTGGGTGAGATTGTCATAGACCACGCCCAGGGTCGCGTGCGCCATGGCAAAGTTCGGATCGATGGCGATGGCGCGTTCGAGATGAGGAATCGCCACGTTGTCATTCAATTTCGAGTGTTCCGTTTGTCCCAGACTGTATTCCTTGAGGGCGTCGAGAGAGGAAGTGGTGGCCTGTTCCAGCGGCGTTGCGAACTGTTTCACAGAAGCAAGCGATTCACCGAGTTTCCGGCGCATGCTGGAGGCGGCCTGGTCGAGGGACTTGAGCACCTCTTCTTTGCTGGCTGCTTCGACCTGCTCGCGGGCGAGGGAATCGCCGGATTGCGCGTTTACGGCATCGAGGGCAATTACGTAGTGGCTGCCAAGATTGCTGATCGTACCGGTGAGCACGGCCCTCGCGCCCTGGCGCAGAGCAATCTCGCGGCCCACTTCGGTCGTGATGCGCTCGGCAGGTGGACGCCCCATGTAGCCGAGCGCTTCCCGGATGTGCGATTGCGAAACAAGGTTGAGGAAAGGAGACTGTTCGAGTTGCACGGCGAGTGCCTGTTTTAGCGTGCCTTCAAAAGCCGCGTCACCGGTGGCGTTGACGAATTCGGTGAGGACGACAGAGTCTCGTTCGGTGAGCGGCGGTGTGCGCCGCGTGTAGAACATTCCGGCACTGATGAGCGCTGCGACAATTGCGCCCCAAGCGAGCCAAAGCAGTGGCTTGCGAGCCGCGGAACTATTTCGAGTTTTTGAAGCGGTTTCCGCCGCTGCTACGGGAGAAGGCACAGCCGAAGGCGAGGAGCCCGGAGCCGTGTCCGGAGTGGCGATGAGTTCTGTTGGCACAGTGAATTGAGCCGAACGGCCGGAATCCGTGTCGCGTTTGAGTCGTTGCAGGTCAGCTCGAATATCGGCGGCATGCTGGTAACGGAGATTGCGGTCCTTTTCAATCCCCTTGTTAATAATCTCTTCGAGTCGCGCGGGCAGGTCCGGATTGAGGCGGACCGGCGCGACCGGGGCTTTATGCAGAATCGAATCAAAAATGGCTGCAGAGGTATCTCCCCGGAACGGCAGCCGGCCCGTAGCCATTTCGTACAGGACGGCGCCAAAGGAAAAAAGATCCGTGCGGGGATCGAGTTCTTTGCCCAAGGCCTGCTCCGGCGACATGTAAGCAACGGTGCCCAGCGCTGTGCCGGGACTGGTGAGTTGTTCGTGCGAAGCGTCGATGGTTGCCTGCGTCGCCCCCTGCGCTTCTGACAGCAGCTGGTTGATGGTCACCTTGGCCAAACCAAAATCCAGAATCTTGGCGTGGCCGCGTTTGGTGATGAAAATGTTTGCCGGTTTTACATCGCGATGAACAATGCCGGAGGCGTGCGCGGCGTCCAGAGCGTCGGCAATGTCGATGCCGATAGCGAGCAGTTCATCGAATTCCATGGGACGCCCGGCAATCTTGTGTTTTAGTGTGGCGCCGTCCAAAAACTCCATCGCGATGAAGGCTTGGCCGTTGTCGTCATCGATTTCATAGATGGTGCAGATGTTGGGGTGATTCAGTGCCGAAGCGGCTTTGGCTTCGCGCTGGAAGCGAGCGAGCGATTGCGCGTCCTGGGCCACTTCGTCCGGTAAGAACTTGAGAGCTACGAATCGTCCGAGCTTTACATCCTCAGCTTTGTAGACGACGCCCATGCCACCGCCCCCGAGGCGGTCGAGGATGCGGTAGTGCGAGACAGTTTGACCAATCATCGATGGGGATCCGTTTGTTGCAGGCATGGTAGGCTGCGCAGAAAAGCAAGTCAACAGGAGGTACAAAGGAGTCGTCGGTCGTAAGTTTCCGGCGACCCGACTAGCGCGAACCGGAGGGTTTCTGAAATTTCACGTGATGCGAGCAAATCAGGCAGAACCGATGGCAGTACGGCCTTGTTGAGTTTTTGCCTGGGGATATAAGATGGCGGAGCGGAGCCAGGGGAGCAATCATGGCCCATCAAACACCACTGAAATACGTCTTCTACATTGCCGCCACGCCGGAGAAGGTGTGGGAAGGCTTTGTGTCGAGGGAGTCGAACCGCATCATTTTCTCGGGCGCTGAGCTTCAGGCGGACTTTCGGCCTGATGGCTTGCTCGCATGGGTGGGCGCGGGACCCGATGGCAAGCCCATGACCTACGTCCGAGGGAAGGTCCTTCGGTTTGAGCCGCCGAATGTTTTTCAGTACACCTTCGCCATGGCCCAAAATGATAAATCGTCACGCGCGACGATCGAACTGGTGCCCGAAACCGAAGCCACAAAAGTAACGGTCACTCATGACGAGTGGGCCGAGGATGACCCTACCTACGCCGCCTGCGCCGATGGATGGCCACGCATTCTTTCCCGCCTGAAGACGCTGCTGGAGACCGGAAAGACCTTCAAGCCGCATTGATACGCGGCGGGAATGGTCTGAAACGTTCGAACCGGCTGCATGCCCGAAACTTTAGCGCCTGATTCACGCTCACCGGATATTTTTCGCCGATCATCCCGCAGCCCATTCCCGTTGTCCCGTTTTGAAGTTTCTGGAAGAGGCAGGCATACGCTCAAAACAAGACCGAAGGGAGCCATGCACCGGCTGGTTCATTGTATAGCCCGATGCTCATTAACGTCATTGGCTGGACCACTTGCAGGCCATTTGCGAGGCACCAGCGCAGCAGGGCGCTATTCCGTGACGGCACGAGAATGCCGGGACCAGCAAAAGATTCCGCTGACGCAATAAGCGATTGCATGTCCATGTTGGTCTCGGCTGTTGCATGGCCGACGAAACCCAAAGCAGTCGCGAATCCAGCAATACAGCCTCCGCGCTCCACCACGCTGGCGGTTTTCTGTTGAATGGCATTCGCCAATTCAGTACCTCGCTCAAATCCGTGCACGCGACGGGACAGGGCGTTACAGGCGTCCAAATCATCGCCTCGCGCTGGTCGTACCACACAACCTGGAACATTCCGGTCGAGGGGCCGTCCCTGGACGCAAGAAAGAGGTTCGCGAGCGTCGAAGCCGAGGGTCGTGTAAAGCGAGAGCGAGCGATTGTGATAAGCGGCTTGCACCAATCGCATACCTGCAGGTCGACGCTCCCGAGCCCGGTCCATCACCGCCTGCATGAGCTTGCGTCCGACCCCAAGATTTTGTGTGCCCGGATCGACGGTAATTGGGCCAATTCCAGCGATCACGGACCGTTCGTCAAGACAATTGCTTCCTACGATGCGACCATCACTCTCCGCCACTACGCAGTAAAAGCCCGGATTGGAAAACAGCATGGAAAGTACGCCCGCGGCAGCCTCCGGTCCGGGAAAATCGCAAGGAAATCCATGCTTCGCGCTGAGTTTTAAGAAGGCCTCATAGCAAATTCCTCCACAGATGGCACTGTCCGCCGGCGTGGCGGCACGAATTGCGACTGGCGGTTCCGATTTCGATGGCATTGGCTGGACTCCGAAGATTCGCGAGAGTATATCAGCCTGCCCCAGATGTTGTGACAGCCAATCGAAGTCGATTTCGCGGGGCGGCCGAAGGTTAACTCGGAATAGTTTCGCTGGCCTGCGTCGTTAAAAACAGGCGTGTGCCAGTTCCTGTCGCGGTGATCTCTATTCAGGCGCCGCATCTGGTGTCTGCTGGCTTCGAACCCATGGCTCTCCGATCTTAGAGCGTTCGGCATACCAGCCAAGCGGCAAGTCCACTAACTCGGCCAGGGTAGGGTCGGAGTCGACCGGATGGTGAAAGCAGCAGTACACGGGGCCACCTCCATCTGCCATGCTTTCACCAAGAAACTGCCACGACCCATCGTCAGCATCGTGTGCGACGTAGGTGACTGGCTCGGTCCCGGCGTGAACCGATTGGGAGAGATAGACACCCGTGTGCGGCGGATCTGGGAATTTCCAGTTGAAAAGGCTGCTTTTCGGATCGGTTGAGGCCCAAAAATCGCTTTCGACTTTCATCATGGGAGCAGACGGCTGCATCAAGGGCTGCGCAAACCTTTGGTCGAACTCTTTGTCCCCCGGGAAACGATTCTCGAGGTCGGGATACAGCGCTTGAAGCACAGGGAAGGCAGCGCCGTCGTAGTACCAAATTGCCCAGCCCATCAGTTGAGTTATCCACTTTGGGTCAACGGGACGAAACTCGCACTCGACCTCACCCACGAGACCACGATGTCGCTTTTTTGTGAGATCAGCCCCGGCACGCATTAGCTTCGCGGCTTCGTTCAAGGCGTAGTGCGCGGTTTCTGGAGGTAGCCCCACGGTGATCAGTTCAGGTTTGGCGCAGGTGTCGAAAATGCCGACTGTGTATGACCATCCGAGGCCATAGCTCGTTCGCTCCACGCTTAGGACAGAACAACCAAATTCCTCGATGTGCCCGATCGTGCGCTCGTCCTCTCGGCACAACTCGGTCTCTCGGAACTTTCGCGTTCTTGCGGTTTCGAATTTTCTCTTGTTCAAAGGCATGTACGTTCGCGGCCAAGCGTTGGCTGGATCAGCGTGACCGAGTGAACTATACACGGAGAAGGCGAACTATCGAAGATGCCGTCGTAATCATAGACGGTGAGGGCTGAGATGCCGGTCTTCAGAGGCGATGGCTGGTAGCTGCGAGTTGGCGACGCGATTCGCAAAACGGGAGGGCGGCCCGACGAAGAGCCGCCCTCTCATTTGCCTGGATTTAGCGTGCTTGGGTTTTTATCGTCGTTTCTATTGCTTGTCGTAGACCTGAACTTCGTGCATTTTCGCGCCGGTCGCCGTAGTAGCTGTCGCGTCGACGGTCGTAACCTTTCCATCGCTTGAAATTGCCACTTTGGACGTGCCAAGCACCTTGCCGCCCTTTTTAAGGGTCGCCACAAAGTGGTTGGCGTCCGTGCGCGTGGCGGCAACGGTGTCTGCGCCGGCTGGCATCGAACCCGAGATGGGATTGTCTTTGCCGTCAAATTGGACGGAGAAACTGTAGGAAATCGCACTTCCGTCGGCGGCGACTCCGTCAAAAGTATACTTCACGCCATCGCCTTGCGCTTCAACCGTGCGCGTCAGGCTCTTGGGTGCCGGTCCGGGATCGTATGTCGATTTTGTGACGTTAAGTTTCCAAGTTCCGACGAGCGGATTATTCTGAGCTCGCAGAGTGCAGGAACCAACCACGACTAAAAGAGCAACCACGACAACCCGCAAGACACGTTTCATATGTACCCCTCCTGGGGTCCGAACCTTCATGGTTCGGCCGATGAACTTTATTTCTTACTGGAAAGTTACTTGGATTACGGGCCGGGAAAATAACTGGCGCAACCATACGACGCATCCCGGGGCAAGTCATTAGCGGGGATCCAGGCAACCACTCCGCGAGGCCGTGAATGACCGGATCGGAATCGAACCTGTTTTCAGCCGAAGAAAACGACTGAGCGAGGCTAAAACAAAGCTTTTAGTTCAGACTCCCTGCACCGCCGACCATTGCCAGTACATCACGCCTATTTGGGGAACTAGTAACACAGTTGCCGCTGCGGGTCCCCTCCAGCCGTCTTTAACGTAGCCGCGAACAATTGCCACTATCTCTACGACCGTCAAAATGCAAAACAACAAAAACCAAAGTGCGAGGGGGCCAGCAAACGGGTCTATTCCTGCCGAAACCTGAGGTGTAAGCCGCAATTTCCAAAGTAAGAAATGAATGCCGAATGCACCGTTTGAAATGCCAATCATCCATAGTGCTGTTTTCGCTCTCACGCTATCGCCGCAGCTATTCTTACAATCTTCGAAGTCTCCGACAAGGTAAATAGAAGCTCAGGGGCCTCCGCGGCGGACCAGCTCCTGGTAAAACGTTTGACATAGGACTGAGAGAGCTCCTAGCGGTGGTGTAAGATTTCGACCGGGAATATCATCATGGACCTTTGTGGCTACCGGAGACTTGTCTCCATTCTGTTGCTTGGACTAAGTGTGGTCGCCTTCGCGTCCACCGCATTCGCGGACTCCTTCGATGTGCCACTCAAGAGGAAAGTTGTAGATTTCGGTTTGTCTGAGAACAATCCGCCGGGCGGACGCCACTTGCGGGTTAAGTTGTACTGTTTCCTCTATCTGAACTTCATGATTAAGGAATACGACGACGAAGGAAAAAAGGGAGCAGTGTGGGTGGCGATTGTTCCAATCCAAAAGGGACCGGCTCCAGCCTGTGCTCGGACACATGCGAGCGGGGAAAGGATCTTAAAATGGCCGGAGTGGAGCGGGTACTTCAACGGAGTCAAAGGGAACCTGGTGTTTCTTAATGACGCGGACGGCACGGACGGCGGAATGCCGTTCACCATCTTTGATTTCAGAACCGGCAACAAGATTTTTAGGGACTCGGCATACAACGCAGCCATGTGGAACGAAAAACCTGCCAGTTCGCCCTTCAACCGCCTGAGGTTCACCGGCGATCATGATAGCGACCTCACAATGAGATATCTGCGAGTGGTCGAGGCAGGCTGCGATCTGTATACCGAAAAGTCCATTTGCTGGGAGCAGGTCAGAAAGAAACTTGAGCTGAAGAGTCCCCGAATGCCGGTTTGCACGGGTTATGAAAATGTTTCGAGCCGATACCCCTCGGCGGTTGCTTACCCTGTTGAGGTTTCGCTTTTTCCGCAACCGGCCACCAAGACCATCGCTGGACCGATTCGGTGTTGGCCAGTCGACTGAGTAGAACTGTAGCTACGGGCACTTGCCTGGCAAACGCTGGAGATGGCGAAGGAACCGTTAGTCCTTCCCCATCTCCCCTTATTGCCGCGAAAACCCTACAAAACCTCGACGATTGTCCTGTTCTCTGTGTTTACCTTTTTCGTCGTCGCTGTCGCCTGGATCTTGTTCAAAGAATTGATTGTTCCTGTTCTCAGATAGCCTGACTGATTGGGTCGAGCCGAAGTTTTTGAAACTTCGAGCAAGTAAAGCGCAAACACAAAGCAACGCAAGTCTGACTAACGCTTGTCGGACATCAAGTGGCAAGGGATTACCATTGGCCGGTCTGCGAGAAGAGTAGAGCAATTCTGCCGTCGTGGGTGAGCCACTGGAAACCGGACGTGTTGGACTCACAGAAGGGCTCAAGCAATCTCTCCACTTTGCTCCAACCGTCCGCACTCAGCAGGCACTCGAATTCAAGTGCCTGCGCCTCGCGAACGCCCTGATTGCGGCTACCTCGTCGCAGATCTAGGCAACACTGCCCGACAGGTTCTACCCACTCTTCATTTTGGAGGGCCACATCTTGACGATCACCGGCGACCAGCGATTTTACAAGCTGCCTCAGGTGCTGCGCCTCCGATTGGTTGAACTCGTAAAGCAGAATCAGAGGGCAATCTGGGGACCCAGTGGGCAGGTATTCAAGTTTCACGGTCGTAGACTACTACAAGTCCAGTCCCACGGTTTCGAGCCGGAGAGTGTCGCCTGACAAATGCGATAACCGAAAATACACCGCCACTTACAACGGGAGTAGCTGCGTGTGGCGGCGCAAAGTGTTATATTCACGCGCAACGGCAGCAACCCTACGCCGGCCTCGTCGCTGCTTAAATTTCAATTCCGCTTCGCCTCACGGAGGCACCCGATGCTGCGTGCACACGTCTCTCGAGCCATGGTTTTGCTTCTGGCAGCCAGCGTCCTAGCCGCGCAAGAACATCAGCACGGGGCGGCCGGCGAGAAACTGGGGACGGTGCGTTTTGCGGTGTCGTGCAATGCTGAGGCGCAGACACAGTTCGTCCGCGGTGTGGCGCTTTTGCATTCTTTCCAGTTCAGTCATGCCATCGATGGATTTGGTGCCGCACTGAAATCGGATCCCTCTTGCTCCATGGCGTATTGGGGCATTGCGTTGAGTGATTGGAGCAATCCATTTGCCGCGGGACTGAAGGCTCCGGCGCAACTTCAGGCGGGGGCAGCAGCGGCCGAACGGGGCCAGGCGATCCCCGCCAAAACGGAGCGCGAGCGCGCCTACATCACGGCCGTGGCAAAGCTGTACGCAGATTTTGCGAATACGACGCAGCAGGCGCGTTTACTCGCCTATCGCGACGCGATGGCCGGGCTGGCAGCTCAGTATCCCGAGGACCATGAAGCTGTGATTTTTTATGCCCTGGCACTGGCGGCCTCGGAAGAACCAACGGACAAGACGTACGCCAGCAGGCTGAAGGCGGGAGCACTTCTGGAAGCGCTTTTCGTCAAGGAACCCGAGCATCCGGGCCTCGCGCACTACATTATTCACACCTACGACGTGCCGCCGCTAGCGGCGCGGGCTTTGGGCGCGGCCCAGCGCTATTCAACGATCGCTCCCGACGCTCCGCATGCATTGCACATGCCCTCGCACACATTTACCCGGGTCGGCGACTGGCAGGAATCGATCGACAGCAACCGGGCCGCTTCTGCCGCAGCGCGGCGTGAAGGGCAGACAGGCGAAGAGCTGCACGCGCTCGACTACCAGGCTTACGCCTATTTGCAGACGGCGCAGGATCGTGCTGTCGGGCAGCTCGTCGAATCGCTGCCGGAGGTGCGAGCGCGCTTCAACCCGAAGATCATGGTCAGCGGCGCTGCTCCGCCGTCGGCCGGATATTTTGCGCTCGCGGCGATTCCGGCGCGGTACGCGCTTGAGCGGCAGGACTGGAAAGCGGCAGCGCACCTTGAAGTGCGCGAGTCTCCGTTTCCCTACACAGAGGCCATGACACACTTTGCTCGCGGTCTGGCGGCGGCGCGCTTGGGAGACGTGGCAGCTGCGCGCCGCGCCCGCGAGGCGCTTGCTAAAATCCACGAACAGCTTCTGCAGTCGACCGAAGGCTACTGGGCGGGGCAAGTCGAAGTACAACGCCGGGCTGTCGCCGCGTGGACCGCGCTTGCGGAAGGAAATACGGACGGAGCGCTGCGGGAAATGAAATCGGCGGCGGAGCTCGAAGATGGTTCCGAAAAGAGCGCGGTAACGCCTGGACCGCTGGCGCCTTCGCGCGAATTGCTGGGGGAGATGCTGCTGCAGTTGAATCAACCCGGGCAGGCGCTCGAGCAGTTTGAAGCAACTCTCGAGCGCGAGCCGCGGCGCTTTCGCGCGCTGTATGGGGCAGCGCGCGCGGCGCAGCGCACAGACGATCGCGCGAAGAGCCGTAAATATTTTGCCGAACTCCTCCTGGTGTGCGCGCGCGCCGACAAGCCGGAACGCAAAGAGATTCTTGAAGCGGGATCAAGCAAGTAGTCCGGGCAGGAAGTCTCTGAGCGAAAACTCTAGGAAAGCTCAGTCGATCTGGCAGTAGCAGTAGAGAAATTGTTGCGTGGTTCCGAACGGTGTGTGATGCAACTCTGTTGAACTTTCCATCAAGCGGAAACGTGCGCCAAATTCGCGGTGCAGGGCGCGACTCCCGTAGCGCATGACGGCGAGGCCACTGCATTTCCTGGGACCTTCCGGGCCAAAGGTGCTGACAATGACGTGGCCGCCCGGTTTGACGCTGCGAGCGACCTGCCTGACGTACGCCACGCGCTCTTCGTCGGTTGTGAGGAAATGGAATACGGCGCGATCATGCCAGAGGTCGAAGGTATGTGGTTCGAGTTTGATTTCGGTGATATCTGCAACGATCCAACGCACTTGTGCCGCGGCCGAACCCAGGCGCTTTGTCGCCAACTCGACGGCCGTTGGCGAGACATCGAGAACCGTGACGCGCTGGTATCCCCGCACGAGCAGGTCGTCAACGAGAGTCGATTCTCCGCCTCCCACGTCCATGATTGAAGCGGAGCGGGCACTGGCAACGCGCTCAATCAGGGCAAGCGATTTCGCCAGGTGT
>DATHFT010000030.1:0-89690 GCA_035317965.1 Saccharimonadales bacterium (SeqCode)
GTAGTCTGCGCCCGAATTCGTCGCCGGCCCGTTTTCCGACGCCAGGTCCAAAATGCCGGACGCATAAAAACCGATCGAATTCAGGTGCCTGCGACGTATGAAAGCCTGGGTATAGGCAACTTGAAAAATCCAAGAGCGGGCGTCGCCCTTGGTCCGGTCAAATAGTCCCGCCTTCCTGTGAATATACAAAAACACCTCTTGCACCAAATCGTCAGCCTCTGCATCGTTTCGAAGAATCCTCCGGCCGACTGTCTGGACAGCACCCGCAAAGCGATGGAAAAGCCGCGACATGGCTTCCCTATCGCCAGCAGCAATTTGAGCGACTAGCAAGTCACAGTCGAATTCTTGAGGATGGTCTTGCGAAGAGAGAGCGCGAAATGTGTCGCCTTCTCTTTTTGAAGAGACAGGCAGATTCGGAAAACGCGCAGTAACAGAGGAACTCACAGTGCGCATTATGTTACAACGAGCGCTCGTTGTTTTCCAGCGAACTTTTCAGCGGACTTTCTTGGGGTTGGGAGGGCGACCGCCTCGGCGATTCTTGCGCTTGGCTTGGAGTTTCCTGAAATACGCTGAACCGCGCTTTGCGATCTCCCTCCCGCCTTTCCGCCCAAGAGCGACGGCAGCGGGATCCTTCTTTTTTGCCAAAAGTTGAGAACGAAACTACCTGCGTATTATGCACGACCATATCAACCAGCCCAAGTGAGAGGCGGGACCAGACCACTCTGAAGCGACGTCCTGAATCACAGACGTACCCGAGCAAATTTGCTGCCGAAATCCCATTTCTTAAATCGTTGTGCCGTAAGCGAATTGGGACCATGTCCACTGCACCGTGAGAGACCCCAGGGAATAGCGCAGCGAAAAGGAAAATCGGATCATGTATTTATAGTTTCCATTTCCGAAACGGCTGCGGGCGACGTCGTAGGCCGAGCGCTTAGGTCACGGCGAGGGCCTTGCGGAGGATGCTCTGGAAGGTATCTAAATCTTCACTTCGCATCTTCCTCTTCGACCCCGAAAGGGTCCAAAAACGCAAAGATAGGGAATTCATCTTCAGACTAGCCTCCTTAGTTACGCTCTTTGGCTTCACGTTTTATTTGGCGGCGAGTGTTTGCTTTACCAGTTCCGTTCGGAAGTCTTGCTCTTTTTGAGCTACGAACTTTTTGTAGCCACCAGGATCAATGAACGGGTTCGCACTCCCGTCTTTCATGAGCGGATATTTTTCTTCCAGCCCGAAGTAACCGCCGTGGGCGCCAAGGAAAATATCGCATGGCAAGGACTTCAAAACGGCCCACATGCGCTCGTAGTCTTGGGCGATCTGCGGATACTTGTTGTTGTGGATGAGCTGGTAGCCCGAGTTGACACTCGGACTGCCAATGATCACCACGTCGTAGGTTTTACCGCCCTCGCTCACCTTCATGGTCCACGTGGTGCAGCCTTTTGTATGGCCTGGAGTAAGGTGCGCAACGAGCACTGCACCGCCAAGTCTTACTTCGTCGCCATCGTGCAACACGCGATCGACTTTGGTGGGTGGATAAAGAGAACGAGGACTGTTGCCGTACTGAAAATCGGTCTTGCCGCCGGACTCGACTACAGGTACGTCGGCATCCATTACCATGTACCTTGCTCCGGTCATCTCCTTGATCTTCGCGCTGCCTGCAGCGTGATCCCAATGCGCGTGACTGATCAGCAGAACCTTTGTGTCTTTGAATTTGAATCCGAGCTTTTCAATGCTGGCCGCAATCATCGATACATTTGATTCCAGATCACTGTTGATAAGAATGTTCCCTTGCGGCGTCGTGACCAGATAACTCGCGAGCCCCTTACTGCCGACATAGTACAGGTTGCCCGCGATGCGGAAGGCCGGAAACGGCTCGGTCCAGTCCGGACTGTCCTGCGCGAATGCGCTGCGCGCGCAGGGCAACGCAAGAATCAAGCCAAGCCAAACGATCGCTATGTTCTGCCGCAACTTGCCCTCCAAACAACACCGCCCGATCCGATTTGTGACGGACGCCGTGCGCGCTGGACCGACACGTCGAACAACCTCACTACTCCTCAGCGAGAGCCTCGCTGGGAGATATTCGCGCAGCGCGTTGAGATGGTAACAGGCAAGCCGCGAGACACACGACTCCGATCACGCACGCAGCACCAGCGAGGATCGTCACGCTAAGCGCTGGTACCTGGAAGAGCACCGTCCGCATGGCGCGGCCCGCTTGCCATGCTCCGATCAGGCCCAGAAAGGTTCCGTAAGCTAGCAAGCGTAATGAGAGTGAAAAGAACTGGCTGCGGATCTGCGAAGGTTGCGCTCCGAGGGCCATACGTACACCGATCTCGCGGCGACGTTGTGCGACCGCATAACTCAACACGCCATAGGTACCGATCGCGGTGAGCAACAAAGCGATACCGGAGAACAGACCCGCCAACAGCGCCGGCGAACGACGCGCGACCAGGCTATCGGTAATACGGGTTTCCATCGACCGGAGGTCATTGATCGGTATGTCAGGGTCAATTTGCCGAACCACCTTTTGCAGCGCCAACCCGAGTGATTCCGGCGGAAAGCTTGTTCTGACGGCGGCGAAGAAACTGTCTCCGACGCGGAAGGCGTAGGGATAATAGATTGCGCCCTGAGCGCTGTCTTCTGTCAACCCCGCTTGTTTCGCCGCCCCAACAACGCCGATAACAGTGAAAGCTTCGGTGTCCTTCCCCACTTCCGATCCGTCCCACAATCGTTGCCCAATCGCGCTGCCCGTCGGCCAGTAGTACCCGGCGAAATCTTCGTCCACAACGCAGACCCGCTCGGAGCGGCGTGAATCGTCGGCCGTCAGGAATCGTCCTTCCCGCAGAGAGAAACCCATGGCGCGAAAGTAGTCGCCCCCGACGCCGTACGAGTAGTGCGCTCGTACGGATTCGCCGGGGCGGGGAGTGTAGCCCTTTACGGTGGCGGCGCTTTTCCCGCTGTGGCCACTGAAGGGCACATTGTTGACCACGCCTGCCGACAGCACTCCCGGCAGGTGAGCGATTTTTTCCGTCAAGCTGTCAACAAAACTCAGACGGGCCCTTTCCGGATAGGCTGCCCACGGAAGCAAGATTTGCCCCGTGAGGATGTGGTCGGACTGGAAGCCCGGAGAAACGGCCATGGCACGCTCGAGACTGAGGCCGAGCAGACCGGCTCCGGCCAATAGCATGAACGCCAAAGCAATCTGAGAGACGATGAAGCTGTGACGCAGGAATTGAGTGGCACGGCCGCTTGTTCCACCCCGGCTCTCCGATTGCAGCGCATTACCGAGATAGCGCCGGAGGTTGAACCAGGTGACCGGCACTGCGAACACGATGCCCATGACGATGGCTGCGACCGGGGCGGCGAGTGCCAATCGCGCATCGAGGGCGATACGGCCTCCCAAAGGCAGGCGGTCCGTGCCCAATACGCGCAGGAGATGGATTCCGCCGGCACCGACGGCGAGTCCCAGTAGTCCTCCAATCAATGTGAGCAAGGTGGTCTCGACGACCACTTCGCTCGCCACGTATCCCCGACTTGCACCCAGCGCCTGGCGAACGGCTAGCTCTTTGATTCGACCGCTGGCGCGAACGAGCAGCAGGTTCACAAGGTTCGCTGCGCCGATCAGCAGCAGGACCATCGCAGCCGCCTGCAACAGCAGCAAAATGGGACGGATCGCTGCGACGTGGTCGGCGTGCAGCGGGACTACCAGGGACTGAAAGCCCGCATCGGCAATCATTTTGGCTTGCGGGTCGTCTAGTTCCAAAACGGCATTCTGCGCGTCGATCTGCGACTGGGCCTGGGCGAGAGTCGCGCCCGGTTTGAGCCGGGCAATCATTTGAATGACATTTCCCCCGGCGTGCCGTCGCAACGGCGTGCGATCTTCCGGGCGCGATGGCAGAGGGAGGAACAACCGGGCATCGGAGGAGAGAAAAGCAAACGCGGGAGGCAAGACGCCGACGACGGTTCTGGGGACACTGTTTACCCGAACCTGCTTTCCGATCACATGGGGATCGGCATTGTATCGTTGCCGCCAAAAGCTGTCGGAAACAATGGCCACATGGTCGGTTTCAGAAGTGGTTTCCTCTTCCGTGAAACTACGTCCAATCGCAGGGCCGAGCCCCAGAGTAGAGAAAAAATCGGGAGATACTCGCATGGTTGGCTCGCGTTCCGTTGAGCCCGGCTCACCTATAATCTCCGTGCCATAGCTATAGATCGCGAGCGCGGTGAAGGCAGAAATATGACCACGTCGTTCGTAGTAGTTGGTCAGCGAAGAGCCGTCGCGCTCAACGCCCGCTTTTGGATAGGTGTTAAAAATGGTGACGAGCCGGCCGGGCTCAGGAAACGGCAGTGGACGCAGCAGCACCGAGTCGATCACCGCAAAAATCATTAGATTGGCGCCGAAGCAAACGGCAAGCGTCAGAAGCGCTGTAGCCGTGAATCCAGGACTCTTTCGCAGCAAGCGACCGGCGTAGCTTAGCTGCCTCTGAAACTCGTCAAACAAATGAAGCCCCAACGCCTGGCGGCAATCCGCTTTTATATTGGTAGAGCTGCCGAGCTCGATCCGTGCCTGGCGGGCCGCTTTGTCCCGTGACATGCCGCCGCGCACCAGCTCCTCCGTATATTGCTCGACATGGAAGCGCAGCTCCTCCGACATGCCGTCTTCGAAATCACGCCGCCGCGTGAGCGCACGAAACAACGAAGCAAAACGCTTGAACATGTCAGACGTCCTCCGGCGTAGTGTTCAATGCCGCCGCCATTGCAGACGTCAGCCGGTTCCAGCCTGCGGTTTCCTCACGCAGGCGGCGGCGGTCAAGGTGTAGTATTTCGCCCGGCGATTGTTCTCGCTCTGGCCCCACTCGGAGGTGATGAGATTGTGATGCTCCAACCGGTACAGGGCCGGATATAACGATCCCTGTGGAATCTCCAGCGCCTCCCGGGAAATCTGCCGGATGCGCAGCAACACGCCGTATCCGTGCAGAGGTTTTAAGGACACCGCTTTGAGAATCAGCATGTCGAGCGTGCCCGGGAGCAGTTCCGCAGTTTGGTTCACAATCGCTACACTCCTAGCGTAGCTAGGAGTGTAGCGACACTCTCCTAGTTTGGCAAGGGGAAGCCGGGGGACCGGAAAACGTTGTCCGTAGGAAGACACCAAGAGCCACCCGCGCTCCTGGTTCTGGGCTTCGCTCTTGGCTGCACGTCCTTTTTCCAGGCGCACGCGTATCGACCGCGAAATGGACGCCGAACTCTGTTTCCACCTCGATGCCTAGGCACATCCGGAAGGCGACGTGTCCTCGTTGACGGACTACTCATGCGCTCGCCGTACCGAGCGCGCGGACAGCAGGCCCAAGAAAGCCAAAGCGGCGAGTGTCGCCCTCTTCTGCGGCGCGCGCGCGAACTCTGGGCGGAAGCTAAAGTGCCAACACCAACAAACGGAACGGATGGCGGCTCCCGATTCAGCGAAGCGCTGTTTCAATTGCGGCGCTTGTAAATCAAGCCGCAGGGCTTTGTTCTTTTGTCCTGCTCTCCTGCCACAGAAAAAAAATATCACCGGGTGTGCTCAGGATTGCAGAGGATACGTCTCCTTCGCTGCCGCTCGGTGATCGGTGGCGATACCCGGTTACGCCCCCGCAACCGTTGCTGTTGCTCTGTTCGCCGCAAACCAGCGAGAGCGCGTTCCCTCTCGTTCGCCCAGTGTGTCGCTGGGTGGGGAGTTCGACCATGCCCCTTGAAATCGACTGCGATTGCGCACTGTGCAACATCGAAACGCTTCTGCTCGCCGAACTCGCCCGCACCGACAGCCGTGCCGTCCACGAATTGTTCTCTCCGTTCGCAACCCTGCTCGAGCATCGGTCGGTCGCGAGTTTGCTCGCGCATCTCAGGATGTCCCCGGCGGATGCCGGGTCCGACGGCCTGCTCCGTGAAATATTCGAACTTCGCAAAACAAATGCGGCCTTCGTTGAGACGATTCTCGTGCTGGTATTTCTGCCGATGCTGCATCGCACCATTCGCCGCGTCAGCCGACAACAAGCAGGCCTCGCCGAGGAGGACATCACGCAACAGGCGCTCAGCTTCCTTCTGCAGTTTCTACGCTCGGTTGAACTGGCGACACGGCAGTCCCACTTTGCGTTTGCAATTTCGCGCGGTGTGAAGCGGCAACTGTTCGAGTGGGCAAGCCGCGAGAGCGCCAGAGCGGCCGTCCTCAATCATCCCGAATCCGGAGACTGGTCGCTGCTCACGGGCAAAGACTCGTTTGAACGGTATGCGCTCCTGCGCCATTTTCTCGACCGGTGCGTAAGGAAAGGAGTGCTGTCCGCGGCCGAAGTTACACTACTCGATCAATTCAAATTGGACGGAAACAGCGGCGAGGAACTGGCCGCCTTGAATGGATCGTCCTCGAACGCTGTTCGGCAACGATTCAAACGACTGATCGCCAAACTGCGAAGATTGGCCCGCTAACTTCCGGTTTCAAGTTTCCCGCGGTTACGCCCTGGGCGCTACCGGAACGCCGGTGCATTCTCCTGCGCCCAATCGCTGAAGGTGAGCGCTGGCCTGCCGGTTACTTCTTCAACCGTGTGAACCACTTCGGCGGCCCTGCCGCTGCGAATAAAAGCGGCGAACGGCAACAGGGCGTCTATCAGGAACGCAGGCATGCCCGTTTGTTCGAGTCTCGTTCGTGCGGCTTCGTCGGTGACCGGGACGTATTCAATACGCTTGCCGGTGGCGTCTGAGAGGATTCGCACCTGCTCGCTCACACTCAGGGCTTCAGGCCCCGTGATCGGATATATCCGTCCTTCGTGGCCGTCTGCAGTCAGCGCACGGACAGCAACCGCGGCGATGTCCCTGGGGTGAACCGGTGGCAGCTTTCCGTCGCCGTAGTTTGAAAATACCTTGCCTTGGGCGCGAATCGATTCGCGCCAATGCAGTGCATTGGACATGAAAGCGCCGGGCCGCAGAACCGTCACCGCGATTCCGGTGTCCCGTATCGCTTGCTCGCCCTCGTCGTGCCACTTGCGGATGGTGTTTCGCGTTTCATTGTCGCCGCCGAGCGCCGAAAGTTTTACGATGTGACGAACTCCTGCTGCCTTGGCTGCTCGGGCGAGACTTCGCTCTTGAACGCCGGTCTGCGGCCCGTATGTCAGCGAGAACACGCGCTCGGTGCCTTCAACCGCCTGGGCCAGCGTGTCCGGAACGCGGAAATCTCCCGTCACGACCTCAACACGGCTATCAATCCGGGCCTTCGCGGGATTCCGCGTCATTGCGCGTACACTCTGCCCTGCCTGAAGAAGTTGCGCCACCACTTCGCGTCCTACCGTTCCTGTTGCACCTGTAACTAGAATCATCGTTGCTCCTGTCGAGTTTCACTTTGCGCTACTTCCGTTCTACTTCCGTTCGTACTTCCCTTCCCTACACTCATGCTGCGGGAGTGTACGGAATTGCATTGCGTCCGTTGCGCAACACGACGGCCCACCATTGCAGACGCTGCAACACTGTTGCCATCTGCTTCTCGGCCCGTTCCGGACTCTTGAGCGTTCCATCGGCGTTGAACTGCTCCCAGGCACTTGCAAAACTCACCGAATCCCGGATTGTGACGGCGTGCAACTCCGCAAATACCTGGCGGAGCTGCTCGACGGCACGCAGACCTCCGGAAACGCCCCCGTAGGAGACAAAGGCCACGGGCTTGGCTTGCCATTCGGCGCCCACCGAATCGACGAGGGACTTCAGTCCGGCCGGATAACCGTGGTTGTATTCCGGAGTCACAACCAGGAACGCGTCTGCAATTCCCATGTGGTGCCGCAGCCAGACCGTGTCGTACATTTCCTCGCTCTCCCGAGCGCGCGCGGGCGGATAGGCCGGATCGACAATGTCCAAAGCGAATTCAGCTTTGGCGGAGATTTGTTTTCCGACCCACGCCGCGACTTTGTCGCAGAAACGCCCGGCGCGAGTGCTTCCATAGATCAATGCGACTGTTATTTTGTTCTCCACGCGTGTGTGTGTTCCTCTCTCGGTTTGCAAATCTCCAGGAATTACGGTACAACCTCAAGTTAACTTGAGGTCAAGGGCAAAGTGAAACCTAAGGCTGGACAACCGGGCTTCCACCGTGAATTGACCGTGGGTGAAGTCGCGGCGCGCAGCGGCGTAGCCGTCTCGACGCTCCACTTCTATGAAACCAAGGGGCTTATCAAAAGCTGGCGCAATGCCGGAAACCAGCGGCGCTACGCCCGCGAAGTGCTTCGCCGCGTCGCGGTCATCAAAGTCGCCCAGCGCACGGGTATTCCGCTGGCTTCCATTCGCAAGGCACTCAGCGCACTTCCTGGCGAACGCACACCGACCTCGCAGGATTGGAAAACTTTGTCGGCGGCCTGGAGAGCGGAATTGAACGACCGCATCGACCGACTCAGCCGCCTGCGCGACCAGCTGGACGGTTGCATCGGCTGCGGCTGCCTGTCCCTCGGTGTTTGTCCGCTGCGCAATCCGTGGGACAAACTTGGCGAGCAAGGTCCGGGCCCGAGACTGCTTGATCCCGATTGACTCGCGGCGGAACAATACTCTTTTGTCCTCTTCTTCAGGCCACGCACGTCTCTCGATTCCTCGCTGAACTATTTTTTAGTTTCCTGCGACACATTTTTCTCCGCAAACACTGAATAGCTAGTTAGAGGGAAGTTCGTGCGAGAAACCCTTTGCTGCTGCGTGGCGTCAAGGCGCACCGGGCGAGGTTTGCGAACTTTGAGCCTAGCGTGTCTGCGGACCAGTGCGTACCGGCTGCGAGTGCAACGAGTATCGGACCCGGGAGCTTCCCTCGCATTGCGCATCGCGATGCAACTTTCTTGCTGAGGTGGGAAATGAAAACAAGCTGGATGGTCGCCGAAGGCTGGATATGTTCGGCTCGAGTTGTCTACTGCGTACTGCTGGCCCTCTTCCTGGCTGCGCCGGTCTTGGCGCAAGCGAACGGCAACTCTCCTTGGGAAAACGCGGTCGTCGTTCTCCAGCAGGCATTCACGAGCACCATCGCCCGCGGCCTTTCTCTCGTGGCGATCGTGGTGTCCGGCCTCACTTTTGCGTTTGGGGAAGGCGGCTCGAAGCGCGTCCTCGCAGGCGTTCTCTTTGGAGTCGGCATGGCCATCGCCGCCGTCAACTTCATGGCTTGGCTTTTTCCGTGAGAGTTGTGCGAGCCGAGTAACCTGCCATGGAATACGCGCGAAGGATCAACCCGGTGCACCGTTCGCTTTCCCGTCCGCTCACCATTCTGGGGGCGGAACGAAAACTGTTTTTCTTCGCCATGTGTCTTGGGGCCGCAACCTTCAATCTGTTGAACAGTCTTTCGGGCGGCTTCCTGATCTTTTCGCTCTTGTACTTCGTCGCCCGCTGGGCCACCACAACCGATCCGCAGATTCTGAAGCTCCTCCTTCGCGCAGCAAAGGTCCGGCGCGAGTACGACCCGCTCAAGTTGACTCCGGAGTCCGTTGCAGGAGGCCTATCGTGCTGAATCTCAAGCGGGTCTTCAAGAACTACCAGGAAACCGGCTCACTCGGCGCCATGGTCAACCTTTTTGGCTTCATTGGACAGCACACTTTCCTTACCAAGTCCGGCGAAGTCGGAATGATTCTCGAAGTGCAGGGAGTCGATTACGAATGCCTGGAGCAACGGGCCGTGGACGTTTTGACCAAGCGTCTGGAGTCCGCCCTGCGGCTCTTTGAGGAAAACGATCGCGTCTACCAGTTGCTGTTCAAACGAAACCGCCCGGCGATCCCGCATAGCTATTGCGGAAATCAAATCGTCGATTCCGCCATTCGCGACCGCGTAGCGCATTTTGCGGGAAAGGCCGACTCGCTGTTTTCACTTTCCATCGTGTTTGTGGTGTTGCGCCCGGCGCTCGCCGCGCGCGGTTCTGTTCTGCGCTCGATTGTCGAATTTCCGGCCAGCCCGCGGCGCTCCTGGAGCGAACTGCGAGCGCGGCTGTCTGCGCGGGCGTGTTTCGGTCTCGAGGAACGCGAAATCGAGCGTGCGGAATCCGCTCTGCGGCAGAAGGTGGAAAGTTTCCAAACGCAGGTCAGCGACTTCGTGACGACCCGCATTCTTCCCAAAGAAGAAGCCTTCGTCGTGCTGAAGCGAACGCTCAACTTCGCTCCGCACAAACTCGCCAGCGCCAAGCTCAAGCACGACACCTTTCTTGACTATTACCTCCCGGAATCGCACCTCGAGTGTCACCGCGGGCATCTGCGTCTGGACGACCACTACGTCAAAGTGCTCACGCTGAAAGAGCCTTCCGCACACACCTTTCCCCTGCTGCTCAAAGGGCTTCTCGATGTGCGGGCGAACTTTCACGTCGTGACGGAATGGAAGAAAGAAGCGCCGGGCAAGACGCGGCGCCATATCCAGGCCCGGCGCCGGCATTTTCACAATACGAAACGGTCGTTCCTCAGCCAAGTCAATATGGGCGACGCGCCTGCCCAGGACGCCTTGCTCGACGATGCCAAGGAATCACAGGTGCGCGAACTGGGGAAAGGTATTGAGGAGATCGAACTTCGCGGCAACTACTTCGGGGAGTTTTCCCTGACCGTTGTGATTTACGACAGCGACCTTGCGGCCGTCGAACGCGCGACGGCTGAGTTTTACAAGGTATTTGCCGTGCATGACGCGCAGTTGTATGACGAGCGCTACAACCTGCTCAATGCCTTCCTTGCCGCTGTGCCGGGAAATTACGCCTTCAATCTTCGCTACCTCTACCTCTTGAATACCAACTATGCCGATCTGTCGTTTCTGTTCACGCTCGACTCCGGCGACACCTGTAACCGCCACCTCCGGCAGGAATACCTTGCCGTGCTGGAAACCAACCACGGTACGCCGTACTTCCTGAATCTGCACTACCGCGATGTCGCGCATTCCGTGATTCTCGGCCGGACCGGGAGCGGGAAATCGTTCCTTTTGAATTTTCTCGTTGCCAATCTCCAGAAATACAGTCCCATGACCTTCATCTTCGATCTGGGCGGCAGCTTTGAAAGCCTTACACGCCTGTTGGGCGGCTCGTACTTGCGCGTGGGCATCGAATCTCCCGGCTTCACCCTCAATCCATTCTGCTTGCCGCCGACGAAAGCAAACTTCGACTTTCTTGCGCTCTTCATCAAAGTGCTGCTGGGCGGCGCTGCCGGCCAGCTCGACCATCTGGCCGAGCGGGAACTCTACGAACAGATCGAAAACCTGTATTCGCTCGACCCCGCGCTGCGCACGCTCGATGTCCTTGCCAGCACACTGCCCCGGCACCTCACGGTTGCGCTGGCCAATTGGACGCGCGGCGGCCAGTTCGGATTTCTTTTCGACAATCCCGAGGACACCATCTCGTTTTCACGGTTTCAATGTTTCGACTTCCAGCAGATGAGCCGCTATCCGGAACTTCTCGAACCCCTGCTCTTCTACCTGCTGCACCGCGCGAGCGAACTCATCACGGACTACAACCTGTCCACCACATTCAAAGCGTTTTTCATCGATGAGGCTTGGGTGTTTCTCCGCCATCCCAGCATTCAGAAATACGTGACGGAAGCTCTTAAATCCTGGCGCAAGCACAACGCGGCCATGATTCTGTCGACGCAATCGCTTGACGAGCTGAAGCGTTCCGAACTCCTCGAGGTGATCGTGGAAAGCTGCGCCACCAAGATCTTTCTCGCCAATCCCGATATGGACCAGGAAATGTACCGCCGGCAGTTTCATCTGAATGACACCGAAGTAGCGCTGATCGCAGCGCTCCTTCCCAAGCAGCAGTTTCTGATTAAAACTCCGGAACTGGCCAAGGTCGCGAATCTCAACGTGGACCGGCGCAGCTATTGGCTCTATACCAACGACCCTTACGACAACCGCAAGCGACGGGAAGCGTTCGAGGCCTACGGTTTTGAGAAGGGCCTCGATTTTCTTGCAGGGGGCGGCGTGTGATTCCGAACCTTGGCGAAACGGCCGAGCGATTTGGGGTGGCGACCAGCCTCGTCCCGGTGGCGTTCGCAGCACTGCTCACCGGGATGGTGATCTTTACTCAGTCGGTCGCCCGGTGGTTTGAAGAACGGAATTCGCAGGGAAGATGAATGCAAGGCAAAGGAGAAACATCATGCCGTCTGCTGGTTCAGCAAAACCACAGTGTCGCCCACTTCGCGCGCTGCTTCTGCTCAGTGTGATTCTGACGTTCGGCGGCACACGAGCCGGGGCTGGCGACGCCGGAGCCCGCGTCGTCAAATACAGCAAGGAAGACATTGTTCCCGTCCACGCCAAGCTGCGCTTCTCGACCCTCATTGTATTGCCGGACGCCGAAGAGATTCTAGATTTCACGACCGGCGACCGGGAATTCTGGATCATCAACGGATCGCACAATCTCTGTTACATCCACCCCGCGCAGGCCGGAATTCACAGCAACCTCAATCTCATCACGGCCAGCGGGCATGTCTATTCATTTCTTCTTACCGAAATCAGCAGTGACCCGAACCTCGAGCCCGATCTGAAATTGTTCGTTGAGCTGAAGGAAGGGACCGTGGCGGGCAGCGCACTGCGCGGCTATGTCCGTGCCGCCGATGCCGAAGCGTACAAAAAAGAACTGGCGGACATCCACGAGCAGACCGCCGAGCAAATTCGCGCGGCCGAATCGGCCGCGACTGAAGAGGTCAACCGGTTCCGTTCGAGTTATGCCGGACGACTGCGCTTCGATTACGTCTTCGATCGAAAGTCTGCCCGGGAACCATTTCTGGTTTCCGCAATCTACCACGACGAACGCTTCACCTACATCCGGTGCGCGGCACGCGAAAAGCCGGTCGTCTACGAAATCAAGGAAGGCAAACCCAACCTCGTTTCGTTCCAGCTCGAAAACGGCGTGTACATCGTGCCGAAAATCGTCGATGCCGGTTATCTGGCCCTGGGCAGGAAAAAATTCAATTTCTCCCGCCAACTCACTGCCAAATAAGGACGCCGGATGACTCCCCCTGCAGCGATCCAGGACAAAGCACCGAAGCCAGCCGGCTTGTTGCCGACCAATGTCCAGTCGTGGCTGCTCATCAGCCTGGCCGTGCTCATGGTCATCATCATGTGGCTTACGGGAGGAAAGAAGCCGCCGGCTGCTACCCGGGCCGTACCCCCGGGGCCGGCTGTACAAGCGCCGCTTGAAGTGAACGAGGCCAAGATCGTTGATTTGCAGAACCGCATTCAGCAGCTGCAGCGCGAGCAGATCGTGGCCCAGAGCGCGCTCGCAGCGGGAGGAGGAACTGAGGTCCAACCGGCTGCAGTTCCCAGTTCCGCGAATGGCAACCAGCCCGGACGGACAGAAGACCCGATCGAGGCCGAGCGCAAGAAGCGTAATTATCTCTCGCTGTTTTCTTCAAACGTCGCGCTCACCTACCGCAAGACTCTGGAAGCCGCGCGGGCAAGCGACCCGGATGCCGTCCCTCTGCCCTTGGCTTCAGCCGAGGAGACGGCGGCCCGGCTCGCCCTGCCAGTGCTGCCGGCCGGGAATCCGACCCCGGCCAAGGATTCCGCCGCGGAAAGCCAACGAAAGGAGGCCACGCACACACCTGTCTCCGCGCCGGCTGGCGCGCCGGCCGCGGCGACAGGCAAGACCTACGTTCTGTTTGAAGGAACCATACTGGAAACCGTTCTGGTGAACCGGCTCGACGGACAGATGACGGGACCGGTGGAATGTCTTGTGAGCAATGACGTCTATTCTCATGACCGCCAGCATCTGCTGATACCTGCTGGCGCAAAACTGCTGGGCGAATCCCGCAAAGTCGACAGCCTTGGACAAACCCGCATCGCGGTCTCGTTTCACCGCTTGGTCATGCCCGACGGCTATTCAACCAGCCTCGATCATTTTCAGGGCCTCAACCAGATCGGCGACGCCGGCCTGCGCGATCAGGTCAATAGCCACTACCTCCGCATTTTCGGTGCTTCGCTGGCGATTGGAGCCATCGGCGCGATAGCCGAAGGAGGCGCTTCGGCCACCTTGACGGCCTCCGGCACCGACCTCATGCGTCAGGGATTTGCGCAAAGTACGGCGCAATCGTCTGCACAAATTCTCGACCGGTTTCTGAGCATCCTTCCGACGGTGACCATCCGCGAGGGCCATCGCGTCAAAGTCTATCTCTCCGGCGACCTCGCGCTGCCCGACTACACAAATCACACCATGCCTTCAAATCTTTGAAGGCGGAAAGAGAAAAACATGCGAAAGGAATTTCTGGCTGGTCTGCTCGTTTTGGTTTTCTGTGTTGGCACCGCTTCGGCTCAGTTTGGCGGGGTGGTCTACGATCCGACGAACTACAGTAACGCCCTGCTGCGCTACCAGCAGTTGCAGAGACATTTGCTTGAACTGCAAAGGACCTACGCGCAAATCGTCAGCGCGTACAACCTTGCGCTGCAGATGTCGCGAAACCTGCACAACATGCCGGCACGCTATCGCGCCCAGTTTTCCAACTGGCGGAATGTGACCGCACTCGACACCTACGGAAATACGACGGGCTGGACCAGTGGCGCAAATTCAGGCCAGTCCGTTCCGCCGGGTTACCGGCGCTCCACCACCCAGCTGCGGGCCTACGATCAAGCGGCGCTGTCCGGGATGTCGGCCGACGAACTCTCCCGCGTCACATCACAGTACGCTTCGGTTGAACTTGCAGACGGCGCCAATACGAACGCGCTGCTGACTCTCGGCACGATTCGCGGCAATGCCGCGGCGCTGGAGACGCAAATTGGCAATCTCGAACAGGATTCCCTTTCCGACATTCCGGAGCTGAACAGCGAAGTCGCAGTGCTTAACAAACTCAACGCCACGAATGTTCTGACGCTGCGTTCGATTCAGGATTCCAACAAACTGCTGGCTTCACTCCTGGAGCAGCAAACCATTGCCGCGAAACAGCAGCGCGAAGCAACCGCCAACGCCATCAATGCCGACATCAGCCGGCGCGCCAGCCTGGCGGGAAACATGGCTCGGCTCACCGGCACACTGACGAACTCGTTGCAGAACTTTCGCATGCCCTAGCCGATTCCCATTCCCGCGTCGAAGGAGCCGAGCCCGTGCAAACCGATTTCCTCCAGTTCCTGTATCAGGCGATCAACGATGTTCTGACGCAGAACCTCGGTTTTTTTGACGCCATGGGACAAAACCTGTTTCGCATGTTCGCTACGATTCTGGTGGCCTGGTACGGAGTACGGTCGGCGCTCGCGGCCGCCGGCGGAAAGCAGTACTTCCAGTTCGACGATTTCGCGAGCCTGCTGCTCACCATCGCTTTTGGATTCGCGATGGTCAATTACTACAGCACACCGATACCGGGGATCGGCACAAGCTTTCATCATCTGATTACCGATGAAGCGCAATTCCTCGCCAACCGCATCAACCAGACGGAACTGCAGACCATCGTTGATCGCATCGGAGACTTTGAAGCGCGGATCGATGCGCCGGGCGTAACCGATTTCCTGGGCATGGCGATCTATGTCATCGTCATCGTTCTTCTGGCATCCGCCCAGGCCATCTCCATCGTCGTCATCGCCTACGGATTCATCGCCTCTGCCGTTTGCGTTCTCGTAGGCCCGGCGTTTGTTCCCTTCTTTATCGTTCCGAAGCTTGAATGGCTCTTCTGGGGCTGGCTGCGCTGTTTCATGCAGTACGCCTTCTATGAAGTGATCGCCGCCGCCGTCGTGTACATCATTGGAAACCTGATGGTCGGTGTGCTGACTCTGCAGCCGGCCGGAACTATTTCAATCGTGCAGCTCATCGGCTGGTTCCCGGTCCTGTTCATCACCTTCGTCGCTTCGATCTACGTCCTCCTGAAAGTGCCCGCGCTGACCGGCCACATCTTTAGCGGCACTGCCGGCGGCTCTTCCGCCGGAATCCTCGGCGCGCCGGCATCACTGGCCAGGGAGTTGTGAGCATGAACCGTGACGACTCGTTCCACGACGCAAAACGCCTCTACCTGGAATCCTATGGTGACCCGATGGTGACGAATACCTACCTGAAGATCGCGCTGGTCCTCCTGGCACTCGTCGCTGTGGCCCTGGCCCTTATCGATCTCAGAACCATCCGCACGTTTGAAAATTTCCGGCCGCTGGTCATTCGAATTGACGACGTCGGACGCGCGGAAGCCATCGATTACCACAACTTCGCATACCGGCCGCAGGATGCCGAAGCCAAATACTTTCTCTCGCAGTTCACCAAGCTCTACTACCGCAGGAATCGCTACACGATCCAGGACGACTTCGCGAAGTCGCTGTACTTCCTTGACGGCAAGCTCGCGAGCGGAATTCTCGATGCCTATCACAAGGACGATATCATTCGAAAATTTCTTACCAACACGGCCACGCCGGAAATCGATGTCGATGTCAAAAAAGTGTCGCTCGAGGAGCTCGCGACTCCGCCGTTCCGCGCCCGGGCCGATTTCTACCTCGTCTACTATTCGCCGGCCGATCACAGCGAATTGAAACGCGATTTGTATACCGCAAACTTCGTGTTCGTTTTTCAGAGCAAGGTACCCAACGAACTCATCCCGATCAACCCGCTCGGCATGACGATTTCCTATTTCCGGGAAGATCAGGCCTTCAAATGATTTCGCCCAGAACGACAAAGCGAATGGGAGCTGCGGGCGTCCGCCCGGCAGCCTCGGCCCGTCTTGCGCGCGCCACTTCAGTTGTCTCCCCGTGGTTTTCCGCCTCGCAAACCCCGCATTCCGTCCCGCCATTGCTTAGCGCCCGAACAAACGGCGCGCGCCAGGAGAGCCTCGGCAGCTGCGGACTCCCGCCCGCTCCTTCCGGAATCACGGCCGGGGAAATCGCTCCCGCAGCAACAGCGGGTGAAAGAAGGCCAGAATGATTGCCAACGCAGTTCTCCTAACCATCGCCACCTGTCTGGCCTACGGCTTTTGGCTCATGGATCAGCTGAAGTTTATGGCCCCGTACAGAAAGGTTCTCTTCCGCAGCTACGCGTCGCCGATTCTCCTCGCCTCTGGCGTGCTGTTTCTCAACGTGTTTGGCGCGGCATTGCTTCTGCAGCGCAAGTTTCTCTTGAAGGATACCGGACGAAAACTTTCGCACCTCGACCTGCAATTCCAGACCGGGCAGATCGAACTGCCTCTGCCTCCTGAGAATGAAGAGAGGAAGTAAATATGTCGCGCGACGCGTTTCCGTTTGATCCACTACCGCGAGAGGAAGACCCCGGCAAGCGGGATCCTGAACCCGGACGGGCCGCGCCGCGTTCGGGCGCCGAGCGGCTGGAGATTCCTCTGCCCCGCACTCGTGAACCGCGCGCGCTGACGGCTGAGCGCGAAGGCCCTCCTCGCGCGTACTCGCTCCGCGACCGCACGTTTCTTCTCCGGGAGTCCGAACTCCACACAATGGCAGAACTTGGAACATTTCGCGTAGTGGCAGCAACGGAACTGGCGCGCCTGGCCTACGCCTCCGACCACGCCCGCATGGAGCACGATGTTCGGCGGCTCAAGCGGCAAAGCCTTCTGTCCGAGCAAACGCTGGCCATCTCCGGACGGAAGACCCTGCGCGTTCTGACGCTGACGAAAACCGGAAAGCGCGTTCTAGAGAACGCAGTTCGTCTTCCAGAAGACCAGAGGATCTATCACGGCATCGCGCGACCCCGGGAAGCCGAGCACGACGCAGAACTGTATCGCCTCTTTCACACCGAGGCCGACCGCATCGAACGGGACGGCGGCAAGCTTCTGCGCGTGCTGCTCGACTATGAACTGAAGAGCAATCTTAATCGCGACCGGGCGAAGCTCGGCGACCGCAGCAGCGATCCGCAGGAGATCAAGCGCCTTGCCCGGAGACATGGGCTCACCGTCGTCGACGGAAAGACTCCGCTGCCCGACATGCGCATCGAGTATCAAACGGCAGAGCTGGAACTCCGGCGCGTGGACCTCGAACTTGCCACGCGCCACTACCGTCCACGCGGTGTCGCCGAAAAGGCGAAAGCCGGGTTTTCTCTATACAGCCATCGCGAAGATGCTTCGCGCCTCCGCAGGATTCTCGACGGACAGGAACTCGCCTCAAGGATTCTCCTGCTATGACCATGTCCCCCTCCCACCGCGAGACGCTGGAAGCCTTCGGCTACACTCCCGAGG
The DNA here is from genome assembly GCA_035317965.1 of Saccharimonadales bacterium (SeqCode). Classification (GTDB taxonomy): domain Bacteria; phylum Acidobacteriota; class Terriglobia; order Acidiferrales; family UBA7541; genus Acidiferrum. The sequence goes on from DATHFT010000030.1 coordinate 18,070, forward strand.
AAGCCCATTTTCTCTATCTCGTTGCTACGCATTCCGGCTACTTCATGGCCCGCCACTATCTGGCGTTCACGGGCGCGCACCCGGGCAAGCGCACCACGCTTTTCCGGGCAAAACTCCAGGCCAACAAACACGTCCGGACCGAGTGCTTTCCGAAGCACGGCGTCGTGTACCACGTTTTTGCCCGGAAGCTCTACCGGCATCTCGGGCGCGAAAACCTCGGCAACGACCGCGAGCACGAAATCGAATACATCCAGAGGCATCTGGCGATACTCGATTTTGTCCTTGCCCATCGCCGCTTGGACTTTCTGGAAACCGAGCAGGACAAGTGCCGGTATTTCGAACAGATATGCGGCATTGCTCCGCACCGCTTTCCGTCGAAGAGCTATCCCGGCCACACCGGATCGCAGCCTATCGTCCGCTACTTTGGCGATCGCTTTCCGATGTACCTCGACAGTTTTGTCTCGCCTCCTGTGCTCACTTTTTCCTTCATCCAGCGGGGTGAAGCGAATCTGGCTGAATTCCTGCGGCACCTCAAAACGTACCTTCCTCTTTTTCGGGAACTGGCGGCATTCCGTTTCATCTATCTCGCGCGCACGGAAGCGCACTTCGACAAAGCGCGCGAACACTTCGATTCGCTGGTGACGATTGCCCTGGGCGTCAACCCTGCGGGCGATCTCCTCCGGTATTTCGGAGTCCGTAAGGCTTGGGACGATCGCCGGTACAACGCACTCAGCGAAGCCGATCTCATTTTCCGCAACCGGGCACAGCGGCGATTCGGAGCGCCGCGTTTCGAGGGGATGTACGGCGGCTGGAAAACCGGGCGCATCACCGACACACAAGTCCGCGAGGAGCTCGCAGGCAATGGCACTCGTCACGACGTTCAGTTCGAACCGCGCCTCCTCGCGGCTGTCGGCGCGAATCGACCGGAAGCCGAGCGAAATCAGTGAAGAACGTAAAAACATCGTTTCCCGCCTTGCGGCGAGAGCACCTCCAGAGACGACGGGAGACGGGCGGAAGCCCCCGAGGCGGGAGTTCGCGGCTCGCAGTGGATTTTGCAACTACTTCAATCAAGGAGAAGAACATGTCGTTCATCAAGAAGGCACCAGCCATCGTAACGCTCGAAGTGAAAGTCGAAGAACCCGTCAAACAGCTGCTTGAAGACTACGCTCGCTTCATTGAAAGCAGTCCGGATCACGTGGTCAATGCCGTCCTCAAGAACAGTCTTTGGCGGGACCAGGACTTTCGGAAGTGGAGAGACGAACAGCGCGCAAACGCTCTGGCAACGCCAAAGACGGCGACAGGGGAAGGAGGGTAGGGAGATGCTGCGCCGCATCCTCGACTCGCGAAGTTTCGTTGCCGGCCTGCTGGCCATGACCACCGGACTCGTCTTGTTCTATCGGGTTCCGTTCCCCGACGAGCAAGTCTTTTTGCGGGTCATTGCCGTGCGCGCACCGCACGCGCTTTTAAGCTTCAAGTACCTTTACTGGGCGTGTCTTTTTTCAACGCCGTACATGGTGTACGCCGGTGTCTTTTCAGTGGTCTATACCTTCACGCTGAAACTCGGCAGAACCGTGGCTCCGGGACGCTTGCCGGCCTATCCCGACCCGCACAAGCGCGACGAGCTTTTTCTGGTGCTGGGAGAGGTTCATAATCCGCGAAAGCCGGGTCCTTCAGAAACACCGCGCTGGCTCACCATACCGGAACGCGGGCTGTTCACCGGAATCGCGGTATTCGGCGCCGTGGGAAGCGGCAAGACCTCGTCGTGCCTGCATCCCTTCGCCGAACAGATCCTCTCCTACGAGGCTATTAATAAGGATAAGCGAATCGGCGGCCTGATCCTGGAGGTCAAGGGAGATTTCTGCAAACGCGTGAAGGAGATCCTGGAGCGCTCGGGACGCGGCGAAGATTACATCGAAATCTCTCTAGACTCCGACTACCGCTACAACCCTCTGCACAACGATCTCGACGCTTATGCTCTCGCCTTTAGTATCGCTACGCTCCTCAACAATCTGTTTGGGCGCGGCAAAGAACCGTTCTGGCAGCAGGCCTACACCAACCTCGTGAAGTTCATCATCCTTTTATATAAGCTCGCCTACGGATACGTCACGCTGTTCGATGTCTACCACTGCGCGATCTGCCCGCCCCTCCTCGAACAGCGCATTCATGAAGCGGAACAGATCATCCTGGGCCGCCAGCTGATTGCCCTGCCACCGAAGCTGTTCGGCGAACGCATCGAAGACCTGGCCGGCCTCGGCTTCGCACATGATCCGAGTGAAGACCGTTACGTCGCGCCTGCAACCCCCGAACTTCGCCAACTGCTTCGCAAACGCGGAATTCCGCACGAGTCCCGGTCCCTGCTCGATCCATCGCAGGCGGACCCGGAAAAGCTCGAGCAGTTCGCGGCCGTCAAGCGATGGCATGACGAGGACTGGAGAAGGATCGAGCCGAAACTTCGCACTTCGATTGTCGAAGGCATTTCCGTTTTCCTGTCTCTGTTCGATGACAACCCGAAAGTAAAGAAAGTCTTTTGCCCGAAGGCGGAGTGCTACGACCCGCAGAAGAACACAGCGAATCAGTACGGACGACCGTTACCTTCGTTTTCCTGGTTGATTGAGCACGGCAAGGTGTGCGCTCTCAATTTCCCGATCGGCATGAACCCCGGGCTGGCCAAAGCCCTTGGCGTCATGATGAAGCTCGATTTCGAACGTGCCGTGCTCAACCGGGTACCTGAAATCGAAGCCCATCCCGAACGCCATTTCCGCCAGGTGCTGTTTCTCTGCGATGAATACCAGCACTTTGCAACCGTAGGCGAAAGCGATCCTACCGGCGACGAGAAATTCTTCAGCTTGTCCCGCCAGCCGAAATGCATTCCGATCGTCGCCACGCAGAGCATCAGCTCGCTCCGTTCGGCGTTGCCCGGCGACAGCTGGCGCACTCTTCTTCAGACCTTTCGCACCAAGATCTTTCTTTCGCTGTCCGATGACTTCTCCGCCAGAACGGCCAGCGAGCTGTGCGGGCGCGAGGACCGGCTGAAAGTCAGCTACAACTTGTCGGAAAGCGGGCACGACGCGCGCGTCAGTTTGCTGACCGGAAAGGCATTGTCCCACCGCGCCAACATTACCGCGTCCAAAAGCTACAACACCCAGAGCGATTTTCGCTTCGACATGAAGACCTTCACCGAACTGTGTAACGCGCAATCCGTCACGATCGCCTACGACGGCCTCAATCCCATGCCGCCGATGTTTTGCTACCTGAAGCCGTACTACAACGATCCCAACAAGTCGTACTTCGAGCAGCTGGCCGAAGGAGCTCTGTGATGAATGGATTCGAAATCATTCTTCCGTTTCTGAAACCCATCGAACACCTCATCCTCGATGACTCCATCAGTGAAGTCATGGTGAACGGGCCGGGCCACATCTTCATCGAGAAAAGCGGCTACCTCGAGCAGGTGCAGGGTGTCACGCTCGCGGAAAAATCTCTCCTGGTGGCGGTGAAGAATATCGCGCGCCGGCTGGGAGACGATGTCTCGGAATCGAAGCCGATTCTGGATTCCCGTTTGCCGGACGGAAGCCGGGTCGCCGCGGTGATCCCGCCATGCAGTCTGTGCGGCGTCACGCTCACCATTCGCAAGTTCAACTCACGGCATTTTGAATTGGAAGATCTGATCCGGTCGGGCACGCTCGACCGGCCGCTGGCCAATCGTCTGGAAGACTACGTCCTGAAGCGCAAGAACATCCTGATTTCAGGCGGAACGGGCACGGGAAAGACGACTCTCGCCGGTCTGCTTGCGAAGTTCATTCCGAGCGACGAACGCATACTGCTGATTGAGGACACCGCGGAACTGCAATTGTCCCAGTCGAACCTCGTCCGCTTTGAAGCCCGCCGCGAACAAAACGGAGTTCCGGCAGTGGCCATCCGCGATCTTCTCAAGGCCTCCCTCAGACATCGCCCGGACCGGATCATCCTGGGCGAGATTCGGGGAGGCGAAGCCTTCGATCTGCTGCAACTCCTGAACACCGGACACGCAGGCACGCTCTCGACGATTCACGCGAACTCGGCGAAACAGGGACTCGCCCGGTTTACCAGTTGCGTTCTGCAAAGCGGGGTCGAACTGCCCTATCGCGCGATTAAAACCAACATTGGCGACTCGCTTGAAGTCGTTGTGCACATCGAACGGCGGCCGGGCCGTCGGGTCATCGCGGAAGTTCTTGAAATCAATCACTACGACCCCGATGCCGACCTCTTTGACTACTGCGTGATGTACGCGAAGGCCGAACAGACATGAGCGGTGACACCCCTTTAGCCGCAGCGGAGGCAAATGATGCCGGCCGAATGGGTCGACTTTAAAGGCGTCAGAGGACGGGTCTCGATGGAGACCGTTCTCGCGCACTACGACATTCGCCTTCGGCGCGTCGGTGCCGGTGAGTTCCGTGGGAAATGCCCACTTCCCGCACACTCCTCCACCACCAGCAATGACAGCTTCTCTGTCAGTCTCACGCGGAACGTCTGGTCCTGTCAGTCCGCTTCGTGCATCGCGGCTCGCGCGGGCCGCGTCGGAGGAAACGTCTTCGGCTTCGTCGCCGAGATGGAGCGTTGTTCGGTCCGAGAGGCGGCTCTGCGCCTGCAGCATTCGCTAGAAGAAAATCAGACTTCCGGCGCCACTTCCGGCGACGATGAATCGGTCCCGTGCGCGCCAGAAAATCGTCCGCTACCGTTCACTCTGCGCAACATCGACCACCAGCATCCTTATATTGCATCGCGTGGAATCGATGAGTCGACGGCCCAGCACTTCGGCGTTGGATACTACGGCGGGAACGGTTTCCTGCGCGGACGGGTTGTCGTTCCCATCCACAACGAACAGGGTGAACTGGTCGCCTACTCGGGGCGCGCCATCGGCCCGACAAAGCCCAAATATCGCCTCCCTGCCGGCTTCCGCAAATCTCACCTGCTGTTCAATCTCCATCGAGCCATCGAAAAAGGCCGCCGTACCCTCATTCTCGTCGAAGGCTTCTTCGATACGTTCAAAATCCATCAGGCCGGCTACCCGAACGTGGCCGCTCTCATGGGCTCGCAGCTGTCCGGCCGCCAAGCCACATTGCTAGGAACCTACTTCGACCAAGTCGTACTCATGCTGGACGCCGATCTAGCGGGGAAGGCCGCCACGGCTGTGATTGGGAACGCCCTCCGCTCAATCCTTGTGGTGCAGACCGTTGAACTCGCTGCGGGAACCCAGCCCGATGGGCTGACGCCGGAAGAAATCAATCAGCACCTGGGGGGCTTCTGTCATGACGTTCCGGCTCCCGACGGGTAAAAACGCCTTTCCCTTCGGCACAGCGAACCGCCAGAGCCGTCCAGTGCTTGAAATGCGATGCGGCCGATGCCGGAATTAGATCGCAGGCCGGGCCCGCCGGTGCACGGGCGCGCGGCGAAAATGTCCCTTTCGTCTAGAATAAGTAGCAGGAGATATTTTTGATGTTCAAAAGCGTCCTCGTGGACTACGGACTCGTGCTTTGCCGCACCCCGGCAAAAAAGTCGATTGACGAAATATTGCAAATTTTCGGCATTGATGATTCCACATTTTGGACGCTTTACGAACGCAATCGCGGAGTTTACGACCGCGGAGAGCTCGATGGGGAAGAATATTGGCAGAGATTTGCTCGGGACACGGGCAGCACGCTGGACCCCGCACAAATCGACTGGCTGCGCCGGCACGATATTGAAATGTGGAGCCAGCTGGAAGAAGACATGCTGCTCTGGGTGGACAAACTGCGCGCGGCCGGCTACCAGACGTCGATTCTTTCAAATTTGAACAAGGAATTTACCCGGCACATGCGCACGAAATGCGATTGGATTCAGCGCTTCGATTTTCAGGTTTTTTCATCGGAAATCGGGCGAATCAAGCCCGAACCGGAAATTTACCAGCATTGCTTGAAACTTCTGGGCAGCGCTCCGGAAGAGACCTTGTTCATCGACGACCGCGAATCGAATGTGCTTGCGGCTCGCGCGCAAGGGATCGCCTCTGTACAATTCCGCTCGCTGGGGCAGCTCCGGGAGGACCTGGGAGCCATGGGGTTTCCTGTATTGCCGCACTCCACAAAAACAACCTAGCACCCCGCTCGTACCCAGAGTCTTCAGTCCAGATAAAATACTTCTTCCATCATGGCGAATCGCTCACCTGGTTTCAGGCCGGGCACCGGTTCAAATAGCCGGCCCATCTCTTGCTGCCATTGCAGATTGGTCGGATCGCCATCGAGCGCTCGCCACGCCGCGTCGAAATTCTCCACATGCATGAACAGAAACAGATCCTGCTCTCTCCGGAAGATCGAGTACTGCGATATCCCCACCTCCTTCAATTTGTCGAGGAGTGCAGGCCACACACTGCGGTGGGCGAGGTCGTATTCTTTCTCCATGCCGGCTTTAATTCGCAAGCGAAACGCGGCTCGAGCCATCAGAAATCTCCTTCCGTCGTGCCCACAGGCGATATCCTGCACTCCAGCCCGCGCGCCGTCAATACGGGCGGGCAAGGCCGAGCTGTTTCGTTCTTCGCTCAGCGCCCAATATTATTCATTGTAGAATCACACCGGCCTGCGTACGACTCAGGGAAGATCAGGCAATCGCGGGGCAAACCATGAATGACATTCTTCGGACCCACCCTTTCAAGGTGGGGCTTTTCGGAATCGGTCTCGATACCTATTGGCCGCAATTCGCCGGACTGCATAAGCGTTTGACCGGCTATGTGCACGAAGTTTCGCAGCAGCTTGAACAAATGGGCGCGCAGGTCATCAATCTGGGACTGGTCGATTCTCCGGAAAAAGCCCAAGGGGCAGGTCATACCTTCCGTCAACAAGATGTCGATCTCATTTTTCTCTACGTCACAACCTATGCGTTGTCATCGACCGTTCTGCCAGTCGTACGCCGGGCGAAAGTCCCGGTCATCTTGCTAAATCTTTCGCCGTCCGCGGCCATCGATTACGAAGCTTTCAACAAAATGGGCGACCGCACAAAGATGACGGGCGAGTGGCTGGCCTACTGCCAGGCGTGTCCCGTACCTGAAATTGCCAATGTGTTTCGCCGCTGCAACATTCCTTTTTTTCAAATCACCGGAATGCTGACGGGAGATCCGGCCGCGCGGGCTGAAATTGCGGACTGGGTCGAGGCCGGGCGTGTGGCGCATGCCATGGAACACAACCGGCTCGGGGTCATGGGCCACTACTACGGCGGAATGCTCGATATTTATTCTGATCTGACACAGCAGTGCGCCTATTTTGGCGGCCACATCGAGATACTGGAAGTCGATGAACTGGCAAAGCTGAGGCGCGAGGTCCAGCCTGCAGCCATTGCAGAACGGGTCGAGGAGTTCCGAACTTACTTTGACGTGCAATCCGACTGCGAACCCAGAGAACTGGAGCGCGCCGCCAGCACATCACTGGCTCTCGACCGGATGGCTGAGACTCACCAGCTCGGTTCACTGGCCTACTACTACCAGGGTACGGGAAACGCCGACAACGAAGACACGATTCGTTCCATTATTTTGGGAACGAGCCTGCTTACCGCGCGCGGAATCCCGGTTGCCGGCGAATATGAAATCAAGAATGCGCAAGCCATGAAGATCATGGATTTGTTCGGAGTTGGCGGCTCGTTCACCGAATATTACGCCGTGGATTTCAGTGAAGACATCATCCTCATGGGCCATGACGGCCCCGGTCACCTGGCCATTGCCGAAGGAAAAATCAAAGTACGTCCCTTAGAGGTGTTCCACGGCAAGGTGGGGCGCGGCTTGTCGGTAGAGATGTCCGTCAAACACGGTCCGGTCACCTTACTGTCGGTCGTGCAACGCGCTGACAAACTGCTGCTGCTGGCTGCCGAAGCCGAATCCGTGCCCGGACCGATTCTCGAGATCGGCAATACCAACAGCCGGTACCGTTTCCCGATCGGTGCGCGGCGTTTTATGGAAGCGTGGAATGCCGAAGGACCTGCCCACCATTGTGCGGTCGGCGTTGGCCACATTTCGGGAAAATTGAAAAAACTGGCGGCCCTGCTGGGCATGGATTGCGTGCAGGTCTGCTAGCGGCGAAATTCAATAGGGAAATATTTTCCACATAATTGACAGGCGGCACGGGTTGCCGCTACATTGCGCCACGTGCCCGGCCGCGCTGCGGATGAATCAATGGTCAGACATTTCGCCCTCAAGCCACAGCAAGTGCTTCAAGGAGAACTGCAAATGCCGAATCCCCGCCACCACTCGAAGAGCGCGCCACTCCGCATGGCCCTGGTCTTCGCGACAATGTTCCTGCTCGTCTCGGGCGCATCGGGCCAGACCATGAGGCCCGTCATGCTCGAGTGCGAATCGCTTACAACTCCTCTTGGCGTGGATACCAAAAACCCGGTCCTGTCCTGGAAAATTCAGGATTCGCGCATGGGCGCGCGGCAAACGGCCTATCAAATCGAGGTGGCCTCAACAGCGGCGCAACTCGCGCAGGGAACGGCCGATGTGTGGAACAGTGGGCGTGTCGATTCAGGCGACTCGCGCTCTGTCGTTTATGCGGGTCCTGCCCTGCAGCCAGTCAAACGTTACTACTGGCGGGTTCTCGTGTGGGATCAAAACGCGAAGGCAGGGTCGCCCGGCGATCCCAGCTGGTGGGAGACCGGGCTTCGCGACCAGAAAAACTGGAGTGCCAAATGGATTGGCTATGAAGAACCCGAGTTGCGTCAAGTACGAGCGTCAGGCGCAGTGTGGATCACCAACTCCGACCATCTGACCCCGACCAAAGATGACAAATCCCGACACGACTTTCGCTTGCCATTTGAACTCGCAAAACCGCCCAAGCGCGCACTCCTGTACGTCACGGGACAGGATTCGCCGGGCGCCTGGATCAACGGCCAGCCGGTGCTTGAATCACAGCCGCTTCCGCCTTGGCGTCAAATGCCGTGGAAGACGTACATGGTGCGCGACGCAACGAAAATGCTTCGAGCAGGCAAAAACCTGCTGGCGATTGAAATCGTAAGATACGACGCCAACATCAGCCAAATTCCCATGAGCGCCGTGCTTTACGTGGAGACCGCCGACGGCAGAACGGAACTATTCAAGACTGGTTCAGAGGGTTGGCGCGCTGCATTGAATGCCAATGCCCATTGGCAATCTCCGGAGTTCAACGACGCGTCCTGGAACCCGGCCGTACTCTATGTTTTGCCGCCGTCTGACATGGAAGCGAACGACCTGGGCTTTCCATGGCGTACGGGCGCCGTAAAATCGCTCCGCCGCGGATTTCAGCTGAGCAAGCCGGTGACCTCGGCACGCATCTACGCAACGGCTTTAGGCGCGTACGAGTTATCCATCAATGGAAAAAACATTGGCGATGAAATCCTGGCTCCCGGCTGGATGGATTTCAGGCAGCAGGTCGCCTATCAAACGTACGACGTCACAGCAGAACTGAAGACGGGACAAAATGCGCTTGCGGCTTTACTTGCGCCGGGCTGGTATGCAACGCCATTGATGTGGTTTCAACAAGGAAATAACTACGGGCGAACGCCTCCGGCGCTGCGCGCCCAGCTCCGCATTGAGTTTGAGGACGGGACCGTGGAAGTCATTCCGACGGATGAAAAATGGAAAGCGGATACGTCGCCGATTCTGAGCGCGGAAATCTATGACGGTGAAACCTACGACGCGCGGCGATTGCAGCCGGGATGGAACACCGGGTCATTTAACGACACCCACTGGAAGCCCGCCGAAATAGTGCAGCCCGCGGAGCCGGAGATTCTTTGGCAGTATTTCCCGCCGATCCGGCGCCACGAGGTTTTACGGGCCAAGTCCGTCAAAATTCCCCGTCCCGGCGTCTATGTCTTTGATTTCGGGCAGAACCTGTCCGGCGTGGCTAGAATTCGCGCGAAAGGTCCGGCGGGAACGGATGTGCGCCTGCGTTTTGCCGAGATCCTCAATGCCGACGGAACCCCGTACGTCGACAACCTGCGAACGGCGAAAGCCACAGACCATTTCATTTTGTCCGGCAAGGGCCGCGAGGAATTTGAGCCATCGTTTACATTTCATGGCTTCCGCTATGTGGAAGTCACCGGCCTGAAAGTGAAGCCGAATCGAGAGGATGTGCAGGCGGTCGTTTTCCACACCGATGCGCCGTTCACCGCGAAGCTGAAAACCGGCAATGCCATGGTGAATCAACTGTGGAGCAACATCCAGTGGGGTCAGCGTTCGAACTTCGTGGGAGTTCCGACCGACTGCCCGCAACGTGACGAACGCCTCGGATGGACCGCCGATGCCCAGGTATTCTGGCGCGCCGCTGCCTACAATATGGACCTGACCACATTCTCCCGGAAATTCGGAGCCGACTTGCGGGGAACCCAGGTGGGCACGGACATGTATGGAATTTTTGCGCCTGGAACCGTCGCGCGAAACCCCGGCTACGGAACGGGCTGGAGCGACGCCGGCGTAATCATTCCCTGGACCTCGTGGATCCAGACCGGCGATAAAAAGGTAGTAACGGAAAATTGGGACGGAATGGAAAAATACCTCGCTGCCATCGAGTCGCAGAACCCCAATTATCTTTGGAGAAAAGGCTACGGCATCCCGTTTGCCGATTGGCTGGCCCCTGAAGGCGTTACCCCTGTGGACTTGATCGCCACGGCCTACTGGGCGTATGACGCGACGCTGATGAGCGAGATGGCCCACGCGGTCGGAAACACCGCGGACGAACAGAAGTACACCGCCTTGTTCCAGAAGATCAAAGACGCTTTCAATGAGGCTTTTGTGCATGCCGATGGCTTTGTCGGTGGTGTGCCACCGCCTGTCGTATTCGCCTCCAGCACGGGCAACAATACCCTCGGCGATAAGCCGGTCGAAACGCAGACCGGCTACATTCTCGCGTTGCACATGAATTTATTGCCGGACGCGCTGCGCAAGGTGGCCGCGGATCGTTTGGTCGATCGCCTGGAAAAAAATCAGTGGCGGCTTGCCACTGGATTTTTGGGAACTCCGTATCTACTGGGCGTGCTAGCGGACACCGGCCACGCGGACATCGCCTATCGTCTTCTGCTCAATACCGATTATCCATCGTGGGGCTACTTGATCGAACATGGCGCAACTACCATGTGGGAACGCTGGGATGGCGACAAAAAGCTCAACGAGCCCGGCATGAATTCCTTCAATCACTACGCGTACGGCGCTGTCGCTGACTGGATTTATCGCTACGCGGCAGGGATTGATTCCACCCCTCGGGACCCCGGATTCCATACGATTCTGCTTCATCCGAATTTTGACAAACGATTGGGGAGCCTCGATTTTTCCTATGAGTCGTCCTACGGAACGATTCATTCGGCGTGGTCGATCACCGGAGACACCGCTACCTGGAATCTTACCGTTCCTGCGAATTCGACCGGACTCTTGCCGCTGACCGCAGAACAAGAGGAATCCTACAAACTGGACGGTCAGCGCTTGTCGACGAGCAAAACGATTCGGACCTTGCCAAAGCACGGCGACGGTTTCACGTACGAACTTCCCGCGGGCAGCTACCGGTTTGAAGTTTCGCTGCCGCAGCCCGAGGTTCGCCGTTAAAGTGCGTCGACTCACACGCGCACGAGCCACGAGTTCTTCGGCGGCTCGTTTATCTAGGAAGCGTTCCAGTTGCGGGGAACTTCGACGTAAGAGGAGTTGAGCGCTGAGACCGCCGGACAGCCCAGCAACCGCAAGGTTCGCTCGACGTCGTCGCGCAGTATTTCGAGCGCGCGAGTAACACCGGGCTGGCCCGCCGCAGCCAAACCATAAGCGTACGCGCGGCCAACGAGCACCGCGCGGGCGCCCAGACAAATCGCTTTCACAATATCTCCGCCACGCCGTACACCGCCGTCCATAAGCACTTCCGCCTGACTGCCAACAGCGGCGACAATCTCCGGCAGGGCCCGCAGCGTAGCTGAAACGCCGTCAAGCTGGCGTCCTCCATGGTTGGAAACCACGACCGCAACCGCTCCTTCGTCTACCGCGCGTCTCGCGTCGTCGCCAATCATCACGCCTTTCACAACGATGGGGCCCTTCCACGATTCGCGCAGCCAACGCAAATCTTCCCAAGTGACAACGGCCTTGGCCAGCGCGGAGCCGACATCCATCAGGGGCATGGGCCCTTGGTTCGGCAGCACAATATTTGCCAGCGGCGGCACGCCCCCATCCACGAGAAACGCTGCGAGCCAGCTCGGATGCGCCAGGAAATGATGCAAGTACGGAATTTTTGCAATGGCCGATCTGCCGAGAAGCTGCTTCATACCGTTGCGCGCATCGCGCTCTCGCATGCCCGCCACAGGAGTATCGATCGTGACAACGAGTGCGGAAAATCCCGCCGTTTTTGCGCGATCGAGAGCCGCTTCGGCTACTTCGCGGCCGCCCACCAGATAAAGCTGGTACCACACGGGTCCGGCTGAAGCCGCGCGCACATCTTCCAGCCGGTGTCCGGAAATTGTGGAGAGTATGTAGCCTGTGCCCGCAGCGCCAGCCGCCCCGGCGGCGGCAACTTCGCCTTTCGGATGCATCATGCGGCTGTAACCGACCGGCGCCAGCATGGCGGGAAAAGACAGATTGCAGCTCAGAACACTGGTTTTCAGATTGCATTCACCGATGGCAATCGCTTGCCGCGGCCGGAAGGTAACATCCTCAAACGCACGGCAATTCCCGCGGAGCGTCAGTTCTCCGTCGGCGCCACCATCGAGATAGTCAAAAACGACCGGCGGGAGACGGCGGCGCGCCATCTCCCGCAAGTCCGCGATATTGATCGCCCGCGATGAAAGATTCCCGCTCACTGTTGGCCTGGTCCATTCACTGTTTTATATTGTGACAAAGGAGAATTTGTTTGATCCACTCGACGATCACTTGGCCGCGACAGTTGCGGCGCCCAAATAGTTTCCATAACCGACGACGATCGTCGATGCCACCAGCACGAACAAGCTGAGCCCCACCAAACATTTCGTGCGAACACCAGTGCCTTTCCATTCCTTTAAGGCGATACCCCAGAGCGTGCTGAAGATAATGATGCTGGCCATGTGCAAAGTCCAACTGGAGAATTTGTACCGGCCCATCTGCGTTTCGCCCATGGTGTAGAAGAAAAACTGAAAATACCACGTAGTTCCGGCCAGCGCTGAGAAAAAATAATTTGCAAGCATTGGCGCCTTCACGGGGCTCGTCAATGCCTGCGGCGCCGCCTCGGCCATTCGCTCGGCGGGAGCGTCCGTCACGTTTTCCAGGATCGGCTCATTCTCTTTCGCCAACCCTGGCCGGCGCACGCTGGACTCGAAATATTCGTGACCTGTCCGGTTTCGCACATTCAGCATGACGCACCAGATAAAATTGGTGGTAAAGCCGCCGAGCAAGACCACAACCAGCACGGGCAGTCCCTGCCACAGCACCGGTGTGCCATGACGAAGGGTAATTTCCTTGATCGGATCACCGGCGGCCAATCCGTAGGCAAAACACGCACTCATGACCCCGGAAAATGTAGCGACGAGTAGTCCTTTTTTCAAACTGAATTCCTTGATCGACGCGCGCTTCTGCTCCTCTGACATTTCCTTCTCTTTGGAGATTCCCGCTCCGCCGGCAAATACAATTCCCAGCATGCAGATTCCCACTCCGGCCAGAATCACCAAACCGGACCGCGTTCCCAGAACTTCGCTCACAAACTGCCCGCGAAAAATAGGCGGCATGAGCGTGCCAAACGCGGCTGTATATCCGAGCGCCACCGCCATTCCGAGCGACATCCCCAGGTAGCGCATGGTCAATCCAAATGTCAGCCCGCCAAGTCCCCACAAAACGCCAAACGTGTACGACCACAACAGCGCTCCGCCAGGCGTCTCCCGCAGCACACGGACCAGATCGCTGGTCATGAACAAGGCCAGGATCCACGGCACGATAATCCAACTGAAGAATCCGCCAACGAGCCAGTAGGTTTCCCAGGACCAGGCCTTCACGTGGCGATAGGGAACGTAGAAGCTGCCGGATGCCAGCCCGCCCAACCAGTGGAAGAACACGCCGAGCAAAGGATTTGGAACCAAGGAAGATCCTCCCAAAAAAACGCCAGCGCGTTGAACGCAGTAGACGACCGGGTTGCAATCGAGTCGCAGACTTGTCGTGCGTGACTTTAGTGCGCCGCGCTCGCCACAGTCAATACAAAAGCAATGTATCTATTGAAACCAGGGTTCCGGTTCCCCGCCTGGGATATACTCCAGTTCTCATGAGCAACAGGCAGCCACGCACCGGGCCACCTCGCCTCTATCTCATTCCGGTGTTATCCAAAGCGCTGGACATTCTTGAATTGCTGCAAAAGGAAGGCCAGCCAAAGTCTCTCGAGGATATTTTCCAGCAAACCAATTTCTCCAAGACGACTGTTTATCGAATACTCAAGACCCTTACGCATCGCGGCTATATCGCACAATCGGAAAACGGTCTCTACCGCCTCGTGGGGCGGCCCCGCAAGGTACGATTTGGATTCGGGGCCGAATCTTCTGAGATGCCCTTCTCGGAAGCGGTTCGCGAGAGCCTGGTCGCCGCTGCGGCTTCGGCCGGAGTCGATCTGCTGGTCCTGGACAATAAATACGACGCCAATACAGCCATGCGGAATGCCGAAGAGTTTGTTCGCCAGCGTGTCGATCTGGTCATAGAGTTTCAGATTGATCAGCGGATTGCGCCGGCGATCGCCGATAAAATACATGGCTCCAAGATTCCGCTGATTGCTGTCGACATTCCTCATCCGCACGCGACGTTTCTAGGCGTGGATAATTATCGCGTGGGCTATGAAGCCGGGCTATTTCTTGCGCAACACGCCCGGAACAATTGGCACGGCGTGGCGAGCTGGATCGTGGGCTTGGACATCAAGGAAGCCGGCCCGCTCGTTCACAGCCGCATCGGCGGGGCCTTTGCTGGCATTCGCTCGAAGTTTCCCTTGTTGCGCGATGAGAGGTACGTTTCGCTCGACGGCGGGGGGTTGCGCGGAAGAAGCCACCGCATGATGCTCGATTTTCTGCGCAAGCATCCCAAAGACCGTGGAATCCTGGTCTCCGCAGCCACCGACACAAGCGCCCTTGGCGCGCTGCAAGCCGTCCGCGAAGCCAAGCGCGAACGCCACGTCGCTATCGTCGGCCAGGATTGCATTCCCGAAGCGCTCGACGAGTTGAAAATTCCGGGAAGTTGCTTCATCGCCTCCGTATCCCATGAAGCGGCGAGTTACGGACCGCAACTGATCCAGCTGGGACTTGCCATCCTAAACGGGCAGATGGTTCCGCCGTACAATTACGTCAAACATAAGTTGATGATGGGCGCTTTGCCTCCCGGGCGCAGGCGCAAAACTGCCAGGTAATCCTGGCGCGTTCCTCTATTGAAACAATTAATCTATTGCACTGGCGGACCCCGCTAACGTATCGTCTCGAAGTTGTACGTCCAGTGCAGGTGCACCCCGGTCGCAACGGCTGGTGGTCGCTTACTTTGCCAAAGGCCTTTTATGAGCACCAGAGCAAACCTTCGCTACCTCGAAGATCGCTGGGATGAACGCATTGCCGCTACTTTGGACGAAGCCGAGCTCCTGCGTTACCGCTCCAACGTCCTGGGCTCCGATCTGCGCATCACGAACTTTGGCGGCGGCAATACCAGTTCGAAATTCACGGACGCCGATCCTCTCGATAATTCGCAAAAAAACGTCATGTGGATCAAAGGCAGCGGCGGAGACATTGGCAGCATAGAGCGAAAGGGTTTTGCCGCACTTTACTTGGACAAGCTGCAGGCCCTGGCTGGACGTTATCAGGGGGTTGCGACCGAAGATGCGATGGTCGATCTCTACCCGCTCTGCGCTTTCGGCAATAACCCGGTGGCCGCTTCCATCGACACCCCGCTGCATGCCTTTCTGCCCTTCAAGCACATCGACCACCTTCACCCGGACTGGGGCATTGCCCTGGCTGCCGCGGCAAACGGTCTTGCGAAGATGAAGGAGTTCAACCAGGTGTATTCCCACAAGTTAATTTGGCTGCCGTGGCAGAGGCCGGGGTTCGAACTCGCCATGATGCTGCGTGATGCCGTAACGCGAACGCCGGACTGTGACGGCATTGTTCTCGGCGGACATGGGCTCTTCACATGGGGAGACACGCAGCGTGAGTGCTACCGCAACACCATTACCATCATCGACCAGCTCGGGCAGTTTGTTTCCGAGCACGTACAGCGCAGCGGGGAAAAACTATTTGGAGGCCGCAGCGCCGCGACTCTGGAACGCAGCATCTCCCACGCACGGGAGATTTTTCCGTTCATCCGTGGCCGTGTTTCCGCTGGACAGCGCTTGATTGGAAATTTCAGCGGCCTTCCTGAAGTTCTGCGTTTCGTAAATTCGTCAGACGCCGCCAACCTGGCGCACCTCGGAACGAGTTGCCCGGACCACTTCATTCGCACAAAAATCCGCCCGCTGTTCGTTCCCTGGACTCCCGAGAATCGTCTTACCGGTTTGCAGGAGGCCATCGACGCCGCCCTTGAGAACTACCGCAAAGAATATTCCGCTTACTACAAATCTTTTGCGCAGCCAGACTCTCCCAAAATACGCGACGCCAACCCGACTGTCGTGTTAGTTCCCGGGATCGGCATGTTCAGTTTCGGCAAAAACAAAACCGAAGCCCGCATCACCGGCGAGTTCTATACCAACGCCATCCATGTGATGGAAGGCGCGACCGCACTGAGTTCGGGCGAACCGCCAGCAGTTCTGCCGCAAGCGGGACCAGCCGCCAGGACCGAAGCTTTTACCGTCTGTTCAAACTATGTAGCCCTGCCGCCATCGGAGGCTTTTCGAATTGAATATTGGCAGCTCGAAGAAGCCAAGATTCGTCGCCAGCCTCCAGAAAAAGAACTCAGCCGGCTGATTTGTGTGGTGGTTGGCGGTGGAAACGGTGTGGGCCGGGAAACCGCGCTGCTTGCCGCACAACGAGGTGCGCACGTGGTTGTCGCCGATAAAGACCTGGAATCGGCCCGGGCCGTCGCCAGTGAAGCGCAAAAAATAATCGGCAAAGAAGCGGCCGCTGGCGTCCCGATTGATATTCGCGATCGCGAGTCCATCCGGCAGGCACTTGGCGAAGTCGTTGCGCAATTCGGCGGTCTCGACATGGTTGTCAACACCGCGGCAATCTTCCCTTCTTCACCCGACGGAAAAATCAACGATACGCAGTGGGGGTTGACTCTCGACATCAACGTGACGGCCAACCATCGGCTTATCGAGGAAGCTGCAGGAATACTCCGCGAGCAAGATCTGGCCGCAACGGTTGTCCTCGTCAGCTCTGCGAACGCCGTCGTTCCCAAACGCGGCAGCGAAGCCTACGACGCGAGCAAGGCGGCCGTAAATCACCTTGTCCGCGAGTTTGCAATTTCTCTGGCGCCGAAAGTCCGTGTGAACGGCATCAGCCCGGCGACGGTCGTCAAAGGTTCGACAATGTTCCCTCGCGACCGGGTCCTCGCTTCTCTCGCCAAGTATGCGATCCCCTTTGAACAATCGGCTTCTGACGAGCAGCTCCGCACCATACTCGCCGAATTCTACGCGAAGCGCACTCTGACTCATCAGCCGATCGATCCGCAGGACTGCGCTGCAGCCATCTTGTTCCTTGCCGGGCCACAATCGCGCTGCACGACCGGCCATTTGATTCCCGTCGACGGCGGTTTGCCGGAAGCGTTTCTTCGTTGACGCTCATTTTTGGCCAAAGTTCGGAATTGCTCGGAGCCCGAAAGTCGATATGGAGTTTGCGCCCAACCGGAAAGCTCTCGTCGCCATCGATTTAGGCGCGCAGAGTTGCCGTGTCTCCCTGCTCCGCTGGAACCAGGGTCATCCCGCAATCGAAGTGGTCCACCGCTACCGAAACGCCCCGCTTTCCGTGGACGGCGATCTGCGCTGGAGCCTCGATGCCATTTTTGCAGGGATCATGACTGGTCTGAACTCTTGTGCCGTTCGCGCCCCGGAGGGAATCGCCTCGGTGGCTATCGACGGGTGGGCCGTCGACTACGTCCGGCTGGATAGCAAAGGAGATCCTCTCGCGCTGCCCTTTTGCTATCGCGATGAACGAACGGAAAAATCAGAAGTGGCAGTCCATGCCATCATGCCGGCCGCTGGTCTCTACGCGTTGACCGGAATTCAGATCATGAGACTGAACACTCTATACCAGCTCTACGCCGACAAACTCGCCGGTCGGGATGTGCACACTCCCTGGATCAATCTTCCTGAATTCATGGCCTATCGCCTCTGCGGCAAGCGGGCGAGCGAGTACACGAACGCGACCCACACCGGCCTCGTGCAGCTGGGTACTCATTCCTGGTGTCCGGAGATTTTCACTACACTCGGGCTGGATGTCGAATCTGCTCCGCAAATCGTAGCCGCCGGGACCATCCTCGGTCCGCTAACCGGAGATCTCGCCAGTCTGCCGGCATTTCACGACACTCGGGTCATTCTCCCGGCCTGCCACGATACCGCTTCCGCTGTCGCTGCTATTCCGGCAGTCGGTGATGATTGGGCTTTCATCAGCTCCGGAACATGGTCGCTCGTCGGAACGGTTCTGAGCGCTCCCTGCGTTACGGCCGACGCGTGCGCACAAAATTTCACAAATCTCGGAGGCGTGTCTGGACGGATCTGTTTCCTGAAAAATGTGAACGGCTTGTGGCTGCTCCGTCAATGTATGGACGAATGGGAGCAACAAGGCTTTAACGTGTCGTTTGAAGATATTGTTTCACGCTGCGCTTCTTTGCCTGCGCCTCCGGCGCTTATCAACGTAGATGAGCCTGAACTCATGCTTCCCGGTGACATGCTCGGTAAGATTGGCTCGCAACTGGCGCGGCTCGGTCAACCGCAGTTCACCTTGAACCATTCCAACATTCCGCTTATCGCCAACACGATCTTTCACAGTATGGCCCGGCGCTACTCGGAAGTGCTCTCGGCGATCGGCAGGATCACGGGGCGAAAGCTCAGGCGGCTTTTCATGGTGGGCGGTGGCAGCAAGAACAGTCTGCTCAATCGACTCACGGCCGAGCGTAGCGGTCTTGAAATCGTCCTTGGTTCGGTGGAGAGTACGACGATCGGAAATTTTGCCGTCCAGATGGCGGCCCTCGAGAACCCGCAAGCTTCTTCTGGGGGCGTGACTGCGGGTTCGGTCGCAAAGTGGGCCGAATGGTTGTCGGCAATTCCTTTGGTGATTGCAAATGACCGCCAAACAAACTAACGCCGGCTGCGGGCATGAAGATGCAGGTAAGCGAGGGAGATGCCGCCATGAACGATAGATCAGTTGAAATGATTGGGAAGGCTCTCGACAACTTTCGTATTGAGCTCCCTTCCTGGGGATTCGCCAATACGGGCACGCGCTTCGGCAAATTTATCCAGGCCGCCGCTGCGACAACGATCGAAGAAAAATTCAGTGACGCCTCTCAGGTCCACGCATTCACCGGCGCCTGCCCGACGCTGGCTCTCCATGTACAGTGGGATCTGCCCCGAGGATTGCAGGATGTGCCCGAGGTTGAAAATCTGGCCGCGCGTTTTGCCATTCGATCCGGATCAATCAATCCCAATATTTTTCAGGATCAGCAATACAAATACGGCTCAGTCGGCAATCCAGACGCGGCCATCCGCCGGATGGCCATTGCGCATATTCTCGATTGCGTTCGAATTTCGCAGGCCCTCAAATCGCGCGACGTCTCACCCTGGTTCGCGGACGGTTCCAACTATCCGGGCACCCAGAATATCCGGCAGCGCATCGGCTATTTCGAGGAAAGTCTCAGAGAAATCCACACCAGCCTGAAACCCGGCCAACGTCTGCTGATCGAATACAAACCCTTTGAACCCGCCTTCTACCACACCGACATCGCGGACTGGGGAATGGCTTTGCTGCTCGCGCAGCATGCCGGCCCGCAAGCCGCGGTCCTTGTCGATACCGGACATCACTATCAAGCGCAAAACATCGAACAAATCGTCGCTTGGCTTCTACACCGGAAAATGCTCGGCGGGTTCCATTTCAATGACCGGCGATACGCGGACGACGATCTTACTCTCGGCTCCATCGACCCCTATCAAATCTTCCGGATATTCCATGAGATCAGAATGTACGAATGGGAGACGCAAAGCACTGCGGACATCGCCTACATGGTTGATCAAAGCCATAACCTTAAAGGAAAAATCGAGGCGATGATTCAGACCGTCTGCACCGCGCAGGAACTCCTCGCGCGCGCAGCTCTCGTCGATCACGATCGCCTGGCAAAGCTTCAGCAGAAGTGTTCACTTGTCGACGCAGAAGAAACTTTGCGCGGGGCATTTTGGCAAGATGTCCGGCCCGCGGTCCAGCAATGGAGACGGGCGCGCGGTTTGCCGGAAGATCCCCTGGACGCGTTTCGCTCGAGCGGATATCTGGAGCGAATCACCGCCGAACGACGGGAAAAAAATAGATCAACGGCCACTAGCTACGCTTAGACGTGCGCACGTTGTTCTCGCCGAAACTAGTCGTGTCGCTGGAGAATTGCCTTCCCCATGGAAGGAATTCCTCACGGAATTGGACGATATTCTTACCGAGTGGCGCTGCTGCAAATCTCATCAATTCCTGGCGTCGGCTTTAATCTGTCGCCTTTACATAGAACATCGAGTGGGGTAGCCTTTCTTCCCATAGAACTTCTAGTGGAGACCTAACTTGCCCCGAAAAACTCCGTCTAACGCTGAGATGCTGAAAGGCACTCTCGACATGATGATTCTCCGCACACTGCAATCCGGCGACGCCCACGGCCACACCATCGCCAAAGTTATCGAGCGCACCTCGGAAGACGTTCTCGAAGTCGAACAAGGTTCTCTCTATCCCGCTCTGCACCGGCTCGAAGACCGCGGCTGGCTTTCCGCCTACTGGGGCGCCAGCGAAAATAATCGCAAAGCCAAGTTCTATCGCCTGACAGCCACGGGCAAAAAGCAGCTTACGCGTGAATCCAATCGCTGGCGACAGATGGCCCGCGCCATCGCCCTCGTCATGGGAGAAAAAACTCCGTCCCGACGAGGTGACTTGTGAGTTGGCTCAGATTTTTTCGCCGCAGGAAACAAGACGCCGACCTTCAGCAGGAAATGGATTCCTACCTTAGGGAAGAAATCTCAGAAAACATCTCGCGCGGCCTTTCTCCAGGAGAAGCTCGCCGCCAGGCTCAGCTAAAATTCGGCAGCAGCATAAAAGTTCGCGAAGGCCTTTGGCAGCAAAATTCGTTTCAGCTGCTCGACACCACAATCCGCAATCTGAAATTCGCAATACGCACTCTTCGCCGCTCTCCTGGGTTCGCCACGGTTGCTATTCTCATCATGGCCCTGGCCATTGGTTCTAACACCGCCATGTTTACCGTCGTGCGCGGTGTCCTGCTCAACCCTCTGCCGTATCACGCCCCGGAACAACTCTTCGCCCTTTATGAACACCAAGCCACGCACCCCGATTCCAACCCCTATAATGTCGTGGACGCCGGCAGTATCCCTCTCTGGCAATCCGCAGCTCAGGACTTGGCGGAACTTTCAACCGCTTCTCCCTTTCAGGGTTACAGCGTCTCCGCCGAGAGCGGCAAACTCCCAGAGCGCATCGAAGCCGGCTGGTGTTCTTATAACTTCTTTTCGACTCTCGGTGTCGTTCCCGTCGTCGGCCGCTTTTTCGCCGAATCCGATGACCGTCCGGACGCTCAGGCCACCGTTATACTGGCAAACGCCTTTTGGAAACGTCGTTACGCTTCCGATCCCACTATCGTCGGCAAAGAAATCTGGCTCAACTCCAAACCCTACACAGTCATTGGAATTTTACCGTCCGATTTTTTCTATTCCGGAAGATATGGTGGCAGCACAATCCAGGTTTGGACGCCCCTAACCCATGAAGCTCCTCCACAACTTCTCACCGCGTTCGATGACCATGAATTTACGGTGGTCGCACGCTTGCGCCCCGGCGCAACCTTTGCCAGTCTCGTCACCCGCCTCACCACCGTTCAAGAGCACATCAAAGCCGATCATCCTGGACCTGCCGTTCACGACGCTGTTGGCGGACGTACTCTTTTGGATGATATCGTCGACGATTACAAAACTTCGCTTTATACGATTTTTGCTGCCACGGGTTGCGTCCTGCTCATCGCCTGTCTCAACGTGGCCAGTTTGCTCGTAGCCCGCACCGCTGCGCGCGCCAAAGAACTCGCCATTCGCGCGGCCCTCGGCGGCGACCGCTTGCAGCTTTTACTGGAGCGCGTCACTGAAAGTTTTCTGCTGTCACTGACCGGTGGTGCCATTGGTTTATTTCTAGCCTGGGCCGCTCTTCGCTGGCTGATCCACGCTCGTCACGACATCACTCGGGTCGAAACGCTGCACTTCGATTCCACGGTCGCTTTGTTCGCCATCTCGGCCATCTTTCTCTGCACGATTTTCTCCGGTCTCATCTCAGCGCTCGGTGCCAATAGTCGCCGGATTACTGAGTCTCTGCAGGACTCTTCACGCTCCAATACAGCAGGTCAATCCCGCGCCGGGCTTCGCAAGCTACTGCTGGTTCTTGAAGTCAGTCTTACGGTAGTGCTACTCGTTGGTGCCGGACTGCTCCTTAAGAGCTTCCAACGCCTTCGCAACACCAGCCTTGGCATCCCAGCAGCAGAAAATGTCTTGGCCATGTATATCAGCATCCCGGAAGCTCGTTACCAGACTCCTGTGCAACAAACCGCTTTTTTCGAACAACTCATTAACGGTGTTCGCACCATTCCCGGAGTAGATTCCGCAGGATTGGTCAGTTCCGCCCCTGGCCGCGGCTGGGGAGGGGATCGCCTGCTTTCTGTGGTCGAGCATCCACCATTGCCGAAGGGGCTCGACCTGCAGGTCCGCGGAGCCGATCCCGGCTATTTTTCCGCTATTCAGATTCCGTTCACGAGTGGACGTACTTTTCGTCAAGACGAACGGCTTGATCGTGCCAATGTAGTTGTGATCAACAACGCTGCCGCAAAGCTATGCTTTCCCGATGAAGATCCGATTGGCCGCCATCTCAAAATCGGCATGACGAGCACGACTTTCGAAATTATTGGGGTGGTGGGTGATACTCGGTGGTCGATTTCGCAGCTCCCTGAACCCACTCTTTATTGGCCCATCTACGGCAATGGTTACACCGGCGCTACACTTGTGCTGCGCTCCTCACACAACGTCTCAGCACTAGCAATCCCCGTACAAAAACTTGTCGGCCAGATGGACCCTGATCTTCCTGTTTCCAATATCGCCACCCTCCAGGAAACGATTGTCAAATCCACCCTCGGCTCCCAATTCGACTCCATCCTGATCCTAACCTTCGCCATCATCGCGCTCATCCTCGCGGCCGCCGGTCTCTACGGTGTCCTCGCCTACCTGGTCACTCAACGCACCCCCGAACTTGGCATCCGCATGACTCTTGGCGCCCAGCAAACGCAAGTTCTCCGTCTCGTACTGCTCGACGGCCTGCGCCCCGCCATCGTGGGTCTTTTCCTCGGACTTGTTGCCAGCGCGGCAGTCGTCCGCCTCGTCAAATCCATGCTCTATCAAACCGAGCCTCTGGATCCCGTTGTTTTCTTCGCGGTCAGCCTGATTCTCATCCTGGTCGCAGCCGCTGCATGCGTCATCCCCGCGTGGCGTGCCTCGCGCCTCGACCCCGTTAGCTCTCTCCGCGCCGATTAATCATTTCATCCGACCGTCACCGTAACAATGCGCTACACCCCTACGAACTTCGCATCCAAGCAGGCGGCGGTCCCTGTTATTCGCACACGCGTGCGAAACCACCCACACGCAGTTCGCCAACCACGACGGCAAAGTGGTCTTGGAAAAGGACATCGCAGGCCGAGTTCACTTCCTGGGCCAGCATCAGCCGCTAAACCTTACTAGGTGTTGAGTTTCACTGCCGTACTGTATTACAACTCTACCCACGCAATTAAAGTCTATCCTTGGATCAGGGTCACCTAGCACGGAGCGAATTCGTGAAGAAAGTCTTACCCGTATCGCGCGCTGCCGCAAATGCGCCCAGCCCAAGAACTTCTTCCGGCACAACGGATCTGTCCTTGAAGAGTGCAAAACCTGGCGAACGCGTAGCGCTCTTGCGGCTCAAGTTTTCCAGCACGCCGCAACTCCTTGGCGTTGTGCGCAGTGCCGTGAGCGCACTTTGTGAATCGATCGGTTTTTCTCCGGAAGATTCGCGTGCTGTGATTCGTTCTGTGGACGAAGCCCTGGCCAATGTCATGCGCCATGCCTATGAAAACAAGCGAGATCTTCCTATCCATTTGACTTGCTGGTCGGTTGCCTCCAAGCTCCCGCAAGGCGCCAAGGCAGCGCTCGAGATCGTTATCACCGACCGGGGCATTCCGATGCCTCCCCGCAAGCTGCAGGCGCCGCCAAGTTCTGAGCTGGACCCGGGCGGCCTGGGACTTGAATGGATGCGCAAAAGTATGGACGTGGTCGAACACAGTAGAAGAGGCAAAACCAACACGCTGCGCATGTTGAAATACGCGATGTAGGAAAGAACCAGAACCCGGCTACAAAGGAGTTGTACTCGTGCAAATCAATCCCAGGCGTATGGATCAGGTGACCATCTTCGATGTTTCCGGTGATATCGACCTCGCCAACTCACCGGAAATGCGCAAGACTCTGCTCCAGGAAATGCGCGATCGCAAGACTCCTCGCGTGATCGTCAACCTTACCAAGGTCCGTTATATCGATAGCTCGGGTGTTGCTTCGCTGGTCGAAGGCCTCAAGGCATCGCGCGATCTTGGGTTGCGCTTCATTCTGTTTGGACTGAGTCCGGCGGCGCGCGAAGTCTTGCAACTCTCCCGCTTGCTCAAGATTTTTGAAGTGCATGAAGACGAGGAGCACGCGCTGGCGTAGTCCGGCACTGTTTCCATCCAGCGGTTCGCAGCGTATGTATTCTTGTTTCAGGCGGAGAAAGCGGCTGTAATGACCGGTGCTCTCACACAAATTGGCAAGGCGGTCGTCGATACACTTGCCTACCTCGGCGGCTTGGTGAAACTAGGTGTGAGCGCCGCTTCTTACGTCTTCGTCGCGCCATTTCGCGGCAAACCCTTGCGCATCAGCCGCGGCGTTTCGCAAGCCATGGAAGTGGGTGTGCGTGCGCTGCCCATTCTTTCGCTCATCACATTTTTCATCGGTTTGATCCTGGCCCTGCAGAGCGCCTACGAACTCAAAAAGTTCGGGGCGATCAACTACGTGGCCAGTGCAGTCATCATTTCCATGTCGCGTGAACTGGGCCCGCTCATCACCGCGATCGTCGTCATCGGCCGTTCCGGTTCCGCGTTCGCCGCCGAACTTGGCACCATGAAGGTCAGTGAAGAAATCGATGCGCTCGAGACCATGGCCATCAACCCCGTGCAGTTTCTCGTCACGCCCAAATTTCTCGCCATGATCGTGATGCTTCCGTGCCTCACCATCTGGGCCAATTTTATGGGTGTGCTGGGCGGATCGCTTTTCGGCGTCGCTCAAGCAGACTTTACTTTTATCGGCTACATTCATGCTTCGCTCGACGCCCTCTTCCTGCGCGATATCACCACCGGCCTTATCAAAAGCGTCATGTTTGGCGCCACCATCACCGCCGTCGGCTGCTATGAAGGCCTGAACACGGGCGGCGGCGCGGAGCAAGTCGGCCGTTCCACCACTGCCGCGGTAGTGACTTCGATCTTCATGGTTATTGCGGTCGACCTTGTTTTCACAGCGTTATTCTTTTTCGTGGGCGGAAAATAAAGTGGCGACTCTCGCTGGACCACCCGAAGTTCCGAATGCCGCGTCTGGCGAAGCCATGATCTCCATTCGCGATCTCCGCGTCAGTTACGGTCAACGCGAAATTCTTCATGGTGTCAGCTTCGACGTCCAGAGCGGTGAAACCATGGTTATTCTCGGCGGCTCCGGCTCCGGCAAGAGCACGCTCTTGCGCACGCTCGTTGGCCTCGAGCGGCCCACCTCCGGCGAAATCTGGATTCGCGGCAAGAACACCGCAAGCATGACCCGCGAACAGGGCGAAGAGACGCGAAAGAAAATGGGCATGTCTTTCCAGGGCGGTGCGCTATTCGGCTCGATGACCGTCGGCCAAAACGTCGCTCTTCCGCTCAAAGAGCACACGCGTCTTGCGGATTCAACCGTCGACATCATGGTTCGCCTCAAGCTTGAACAAGTCGGACTCGCCGGCTATGAAGACTACATGCCCTCGCAACTTAGCGGCGGCATGAAGAAGCGTGCCGCGGTCGCTCGCGCGCTTTCCATGGACCCGGAAATCCTCTTTTTCGACGAGCCCTCCGCCGGCCTCGACCCCATCATCGCCGCCGGCATCGACGAACTTATCCTCGAGCTGAAAAGAGCCTTCCACATGACCATCATCGTGGTCACCCACGAGCTGGCCAGCGCTTTTCTGATCGCCGACCGCATGGTCCTGATCGACAAGGGCTACGTCGTCGCTCTCGGTACCGTTAAGCAAATGCAGGAAAGCACGCATTCGCGGGTTCGCCAGTTTCTCGATCGCGTCGCTGAACCCGAAGTCGAACAGGAACTTGATTACTTGCAGATGTTGACCAAAGATCGTATGCACGGGCGCTGAGCCCTGTGGGAACCCGGCTGAAACGGGCAGAGAAGAGAAGGGGGAGAGCGATATGGAAGCCAAACGAGAGCAGGCAATCGTTGGACTATTCGTTTTGATCGCCGGCGGACTGCTTGTAGCCACCGTCTTCGTGCTCACCGGCGCTTTCGCCGGATCCGGCAAAACCTTTCACGCATCGTTCCCCTTCGCGGGTGGACTCGAGCCCGGTGCCGCCGTCCGTTACGCCGGCGGTCCCAAGGCTGGCCGCGTCGAGCAGCTCCGTATCGACCCGCAAAATCCTGCGCGCATCGAAATCACCTTCAGCGTCAAGCCAGACCTGCCCGTTAAGACCGACAGCAAGGTCCGCATCATGAGCATGAGCCCTCTCGGCGACAATCACCTGGAAATCGTTCCTGGCAGCCAACAGGCAACTTTGGCGACTTCGGGCAGCGCCCTGCCGGCCGAGCCGTTCGTCGACTTCAACGCCATCACTGCCAAGATCAACGACATTGCTCCCCAGGCGCAACAGCTCCTTAGCACCTTCAACGAGCGCGCCATAGAATTGAAAGTCACAATTGAACGCGTCAATGATCTGTTGAACGAGCAGAATCGCGCCAACCTATCCGCCACCATCGCCAACACGCGCGGCATGCTCGAAGAGAATCGTCCCAAGCTGCGCTCCACGCTGGACCACCTAGACCGAGCCAGCACCAAGCTCGAACCGCTTATCGACGATATTCGCAAAACGTCCGCCGAGGCCAACAAGGCCATCGAACACGTTGACGCGCTTATCGCCGAAGATCGCCCGGACATTCACAAAGTGCTGGTTCAGTTGCGCCAAAATCTCGATTCCATTCAGGATCTCACCGGACAGTTGAACAACACCCTTGGCGCTAACGCGGAAAATATCGACGAAATCCTGGAAAACTTCCGCCATGTCAGCGAGAACATGAAGGAATTTACCGAGATCATCAAAATGAGACCGTATACGCTCCTGCGCTCGTCAACTCCTAAGGAGCACAAGACGGGGCGGCCATGAGCAAGGCACACAAGGAATTCGCCATGAAAAATATTTTGGTAACCTTTGCTTCGATATTCGCGGCCGCCGTTTTGCTCGCCGGATGCGGCGCGGCCCGCACCAGCCATTACTACCAGCTCGGCGCTGTGAACGAGAGCTCTCGCCCCGCAGTTGGTGGCGAGCAATATCCGGTCCGTATCCTCGTCAGTCCCTTCATGTCCTCGCATCTCTACCGCGAAGACCGCATCGTCTATGGCTCAAGCACTGAAGAAATGGGTCTTTACCAATACGAGCGCTGGACCGAACCTCCCTCAGAAATGCTCCATGAAATTATCGTTCGGCGGCTGCGCGGGTCGGGCCGCTACCAGGAGATTCGCTCGATGCGCAGCAACGCGCGCGGAGAATACATTCTGCGTGGCCACCTCTACGATCTGAAAGAAATCTCAACCGGAGGCGGTCTGGTAGCCCGCGTCACCTTTGAAGCCGAACTCCTCGACGCAAAAACGCGCAACACGCTCTGGACTCATCCCTATCATCACGACGAACCCGTCGCCGGCAAAAACGTCGCCGCTCTGGTTTCTGCGCTTGATCGCAACGTGCAAGCCGGTGTCGCGGACCTGGCCTCCAGCCTCGAACAATACTTTGCCGCGCACCCGCCCGCTCCGGCCGCGAATTAATCTGCTTGGTTTGGCGTGATAAGCCCGCAGAATCGCTCAGAGAAGCGTATCGCCGTGCCGCAGCGTCAGCAGCGTAACGTCATCCGCTAAAATTCCATCCCCGCCCCGGTAAGCCTGCAAGCGGTCCAGCAGCGCCTCGGAGAAATCGTGCAGCACGATCGGCGCCGGCAATTTCTTGATCGTCTCTTCCGCCAGCCGCAAAAATCCGCGCGAAGTCAGCTCTTCGCCGTTCTCCGCAAACACTTCGGTCGCTCCATCGGAAAAGGCCAGAATCATATCGCCCGGATAAAGCCGGATGCTCTGCTCCAGGTACTGCTCGCCGATCGTCACGCCCATTGGAAGTCCTTCAAGACCCTCGCCAATTTCCATAAATCGCGAGTCGCGCGCTACCCAATGCAGCATCCGCGGATGTGCCGCATACGCGTAGCGAAATTCTCGGGTGTGCCCGTCGAACGTTCCGGTCACGACCGTCGTCAACCGCAGCGGCCCCTCCGCCTGTTCATTCGAAAGCGTGAACTCGTCGTTCAGCGCCGCCAGCAGCGCAGGCGTATCTTCCACGTCGCGGAACTTGTGCAGCAAATTGTGGACGTGCCGCGCCACCGCGCTCGCTTCGTATCCGTGCCCCACGCAATCAGCCAGCACAACTCGCGCGATATCGTCGCTACAGGAAAACACCGCAGAAAGATCCCCGCCGCTCTCGCTTCCCGAAGGCTGCGCAATCACATCGCCTTCGAGCCCGGCCAAATTCAATTGTCGGTGCACGCGTTCATTTCCAGCCCACAATTCCATACACCCGAACGGGCGCTTCGTGGTTACTGTGCATTGAAAATCGTCGATTTGCTTCATTAAGGTTCACTCAACCCTGCGAATCCACCCTTGATTCTACCGCGAAGTCTCGGTTGCCGCTTCTGTAGCTACCTTGTCCGGCAGCTTGCCAGGCGCCAGGCTCCGGAATGAATAACAAGTTCAGCGAAGTCGCCGCGCGTTGGTTTTGCAGCGACAGTTGGTTTTGCAGCATTGACACCGATGGCCAACGCATGCTAAATCGTATTTTTTCGCCCGGTCTGACGCTTCCAGCATTTTTGGAGTATGCTCTGCGCTTCCTTCGCGCTGGCAATTGGCACCACGGTTTCCTAAGGATTTAAGGAGTTTCGCTTATGGCCTCTCCCTCTCAAGCTCCCGCTTCCCATCCCGCAGCTGCAACTCCAGCGGCGGTCCCCCCATCCGCTGTGGACCCTCACGGCCAAACCAGATGGCCTTGGCTGAAATACGCCACTCCGCTTTTCGTGCTTTTACTCGCTGGAATCGTCGCCTACACCCTGGCGCACAACTGGAATGGCTGGGAAGGCGGCCGCGCGGAGCAAGTCACCGACGATGCCTTTGTTCGAGGAGATTTGACCCCTCTCAGCACGAAAGTGGCTGGAATCGTGCGCGATGTAAAAGTGAATGACTACCAGAAAGTTCAATCCGGTGATCTTCTCGTCGAGCTGCAGGACGACGACTACCAGGCGCAACTCGCTCAAGCTCGGGCCGCTGTCCAGGCCGCTCACGCTGCCATTCAAAACAATCAGAAACAGCGAGAGCTGCAGGATGCCCGCATCGATCGCGCCCTAGCTGGAATCGACCAAGCCAAGTCGCAAATCGCCGCGGCACAAGCCGGCAAGGAAGCCGCGCAGGCCGATGTCACGCGTACCCGCGCCGAACGCACCCGCCAGGAATCACTTTTGGCGAATCACGCCGCAACCCAGCAACATGTCGAAAGTGCCATCGCCGACGAGCAGCGCTTGGCCGCGCAAGCCGCCGGTCGTGAAGCTGACTTCGAACAGGCACGAACCGCGCTGCGCGCCAATGAAATCGCTGTTGAAGCGGAACGCCGCGGCAAAGGCGTACTGGAGTCGCAGGAGCAACAGCTGCTCGCCGATCTTCACGCAAAAGAAGCCGCCTTATCGGCAGCGCAAATCAATCTCGGCTACACGAAAATCCACGCGCCCGCCGGCGGCATCGTTGGAGAGCGTCAGGTGCGCACCGGCCAGCTCGTTTCTCCGGGAATGCAAGTCCTCACGTTTGTCGCAGAAAATAAATGGGTGCAGGCCAACTACCGCGAAACGCAACTCACACACATGAAGGCTGGCGACCTCGCGGAAATTAGAATTGATGCCTACCCGGATCAGGTCTTGCGCGGCAAAGTTCTGGAAATCGCGCCTGCCAGCGGCTCGCAGTTCGCTCTGCTCCCGCCGGACAATGCTTCGGGCAACTTCACCAAAGTCGTGCAACGGATCCCCGTGAAAATTTCTCTCGACGACGCAGCTCAGGCAGCACGCCTTCGTCCCGGGCTTTCCGTCACAGCCACCGTGAAGACGAATCACTAGCGGGCGACCCTCATGGCTACGCAAACCGCAACGCTGCATGCACCAAGCCCACGGCAAGTTGCCAAGGCAATTGCTGGCGCGCTCCCGCAGGAGCTTTCGCAAAGTCCGCTGCTCGGCATTCTCGGTGTCGTCTCGGGCGCGGGAATTGTCACGCTCGCGGGCCGCTTGCTCTCCCTCGGCACACCCGACCTAAAAGGCGCTCTCGGCATCGGTTTCGACACCGGCGCATGGATTGGCAGCTCTTTCAACATCGCGCTGATGTTCATTGGTCCATTCACCGTTTACCTCGGCGGCTTGCTCGGGCCCCGCCGCGTTTTAATACTGGCCGCGAGTCTGTTCACGCTGCTCTGCGCATTTTTACCGTTCATCCACAGCTACAGTCTCCTCATCACCGCACTCGTTCTCGCCGGGCTCACCTCCGGCACTTTCTATCCGCTCACTCTCGCCTTTGCTTTGCGCAGCATTCCGCTTCGCTTCCTCCCGTTAACCCTCGCTTTTTACGCCACGTTCGTGGACTTCGCCGTAAACGTCGCTCCTTCGCTCTATGGCTGGTCCCGCGATCATCTCTCGTATCAATGGATGTTCTGGATTCCCGCAATCCTCACTCCATTCATGATTGCCTGTGTCTATTTCGGCATTCCGTCCAGTCCGCCTCGTAAAAAATCCGGCGACCCACCAAGCTTTGCAGGCTTTCTTTACGCAAGCGCCGGCTTCGCCATGCTGTTTGCCGCGCTCGACCAGGGGCAACGCCTCGATTGGTGGCGTTCCGGTCTGTTCGACGCACTGTTCTTCGGCGGCTTGGTTTTTCTGTTCGCCTCACTCGCCCGTCGGCTGCGCAGTCCGAATCCGCTGGTCGACTTGCCGTATTTGCGGCAGTGGAACACCCAGGTTCTCGGCGTCGCCCTTATCATTTTTCGTTTCGCTCTGCTCGCAACCATCATCTTGGTTCCGCAAGCGCTCTCTATTCATGGCTTTGAAGCCAATCAAATCGGTCCGGCTGTCATTTGGACTGCCGTGCCGCAGATCTTCATCGCCATCGT
This sequence comes from Saccharimonadales bacterium (SeqCode), assembly GCA_035317965.1. Classification (GTDB taxonomy): domain Bacteria; phylum Acidobacteriota; class Terriglobia; order Acidiferrales; family UBA7541; genus Acidiferrum. The sequence goes on from DATHFT010000030.1 coordinate 49,730, forward strand.
CGCCGCGCTGCTTTTGTTGTGGGGCGTCGACTCGCGCTTCCTATTGGCCACTGGATTCTCCTGCATCGCATTCGCATGCTGGCTCAACGCCGGCTACACCAGCGCATGGTCCGCTGCCGATTTTTATCGCACGGAATTACTGATGGGTGTTGGACAATCGTTCGCATTCATCGGCCTCGTCTCCACCATCGTTTTACAGGCACTGTTCTCCGGCGGCCTCAGCAAACCGCAGAACGCTCTCACTTTCTCCGCCTTCTTTCACATCGTCCGGCTTCTCGGCGGACAGATTGGCGTCGCCGTCATGACGCACTTCATTGCCGTTCGTGAGCGTCTGCACTCCAATCTGCTCGGCTTGCACGTTCAGGGTGGAAACTGGATCGATGACGCGAACCTTCATTTGCTCACCACTGGTCTATACGGAAAATCGTCGAGCCTGGCTGCCGCAGGTGGTCGAGCCGTTGGCATCATGGCCGCCCGAGTGCGCTTGCAGGCGTATACCCTGACTTTCATCGACGGATTTTACTTCGTAGCCTGGGCTTGCTTCTTTGCGCTTCTGCTTATCGCGTGCCTACGGCCTTCTCCTCTCAACTATCGCGAGCTCGCATTTCAAGATGAATAGCTTTTGTCCCTTAAAGGGGTCGAACATGAAATTGCGCCATGTCGTTCTCTCTATTTCTTTCACGGCTGCTTTCGCGGCGAATCTCGCAGCGCAGGAGTCTAAACCCGTTCGCCGCATCTCGCTTGATGAAGCGGTGCAGCTTGCGCTCAAACACAATCACGTTGTGCGCATTGCCGGATATAAAGTCGAAGAGAAACAGCAAACCAAGGAAATCGCCCGCAGCGCCTATTTTCCCATCATGCGGACCGACGGCAGCTCCTTGCGCGTCACGGACTCGCAATTCATCGGCATCCCTCAGGGAGCATTGGGAACCGTGGACGGCACTCCTATCCCGGGGCGCTCCGTCACTTTGAATCAGGGTGGCCACACGTTTGTCAGCAGCGGAACCTCTCTGACACAGCCGCTCACCGGCCTTTTTAAAATCAAATCCGCAAACGATATTGCTGCGGCTGAACTTGACGCGACCCGTGGCAAAGGGCGTCAGGTTGAAAACTCGGTCGCCCTCAACGTTCACCAGCTTTATTATCGCGTCCTCATCGCTCAGACCCGTCGCGAAGCCGTCAAAGCTAAAATTCAGGCTAGCGATTCACTGAACGACGAGCGTTTGGCGCAGGTAAAGTTCGGCGGCGCACTCGAAGAGCAGGCCATTGAAAGCCGGGCCGCGGCGCTTGAGGCCAAGCAGGATCTGCTCACTACGGAATTGCAGCTTTCAGATCTCACCATGCAATTGAACGATGCGATCGGTTTGCCGCTGTCCACGCCGCTCGAACTCGACGCAACAGTTCGGCAGGTCTCCGACATCTGCGAACGCGAAGCATGCGTTCGCTTCGCTCTCGAATCTCATCCGGAAATCGCAGAAGCGCGTGCCGAGGTTGAAAAGGCCTCAGCTGCCATCCGCTTTGCGAAACGCGCGTACATTCCCGACGTGGAAGCCTTCGCCCGTTACAGCTATCAAAACAACGTTCCCTTTCTCGCGCGCAACTTCGGCACTTTCGGCTTACATATCGGCTACGATTTGTTCGATGGTGGCCGCAGAAACGCCGAAATCAACGAACACAAAGCTCAGTTGAAACAAGCCGACGAGAATCTCGCTCGCGTGAAGGAAGAGGTCGAATTTCGTGTGCAGTCTGCTTACAACAAACTAGACCGCACTCGGCAAATGATTAAAGTCTCCGACGACCTGCTCGCGCTGCGCACCGAATCGCGTCGAATCTTTGAACAGCAGGTCAAAGCCGGAGCCGCCCTAACCTCTCAAGAGCAAAGCGCCGCCGCTCGCGAACTCGAAGCGAAAACTTTGCTTCTGCAATCGCAACTGGACCACATTCTTGCCCAGGACGAAATGCTCGTAGCAACTGGCCAGACTCCTCGATGAGCATCGCTTAAAAACGTAACGCAGTCGTTGCTGCTTTCTCGCGAGAGCTTGCAGGTATGTGAGAGAGAATGCTGGACCAAATCCGAGTTCACCGTGGCCACCCAATTGACATAGCCGCATGAGTCGAAAGTCGTGAGGGCCGACGTGATGCGACTCACATAGGCATAAGTAGTGGTATGGCTGCTGCCTGACTCTTGCGGAACGCGTACGTGAGCTCGTTCAACCATCCAAACCAAGTAAAGGATCCCTCTTGACTAGTACAGTTTCGCTGACATACGTGCCACATCTTTGTCGCCAGTACTGGAAATTACGACGACTAGGTGGTTGGTTAGCGGTATGTTAGAGTCCTTCACTTCGAACGTAAAATTCCATATTCCAGAAGCTATGGCGCTATTTTGTCCGTCTTGCAAAGAACTCAGAAAAGTCGGTGTGACTTCGCGTGCCCGCCTGAGAGTTACTCCTTCTTTCCAGTAGACATCGAAATGGAATGTCCGCATCAAATCTATTCTTGGATATTCATCATCTTGAGAATCAGTTGAAGGTTTGCACTTTTTGCCAGCCGCATAGATCTGAATCTTCAAACTCTCTGGGAAATAGACAAAGTCCTTATCGCCCTTGTGAAATCGGACTCTCGAGTTGGTCTCTGTTCGCTTCAGATCTTGAAAAAATGCATCTTCAGTGTTTAAATTGCCGCCGAACTCAAAACAATATTTCCCGATTTGCGCGGATTGTTGATCAAAAACCAAGGGGTGACTTGGTTTTGCGTTTCCGAGGCTCTGATCAAAAATCAATAGACATACTGCAACGAATACCGAGGTTCTTGAGATCGTTGAGCTAAAAATGTCGGTCATCGACTGTCTCAAGTAAGAATTCTCCTGACATTAACAGTTGAATCTACGGCAGCGGCACAGGAATATAGCTTGAGGGACCAATTTTCTGTACCGCAGTGTAACTCGTGGTTGGCACATAGCGGCCGGCAATTGTGTCAGCTTTTTCAAAAATTTGGTCTGTCATGTTTACAAATGCATCGGCCCATTCCTGGCCCGATGCTAAACTGCTATAAAGCACTTGCCAAAATGCTGCGTCGAAATACATTCCAGTAAGTTGCATTTTCTCATCCACGAGTTCCATTACATTATCTGGAATTTGATCGCGCAGATCCTGGGTTTTCGATTGATCCTGGTAGTACGCTTGTAGTTCAGGGATTAATCCACTCTGAAGCCAGTCGGAATGTTTCAGCTCTTGGCTCCCCATCCAGAGGAACTCCATAGCTGTCGGAGAGCTCATTCCCACAACCGCACGACCGGCTCGCTCTTCGCACGAAATCTTCCGCCGTACAGTCGGTCCGTGTCAGCCCGCTCCGATAGCCTTTTCTATCTTCACCAGCTCCTCATCCGTCACTTCAGAAAACAGATTGCGCTTATTCTGTGCCAGCCGACCTTTATTCTGCATGATCAAACGCACGAGCAACGATGCACGTTTGTCGGGCATATCCACAATTTCCTTGGTTTCATCGAGCGCCCGGTCGTGTCTTTGAATGAATCCGATCTCTTCACGCAGATCCTTCTCGATGGTTTCTGCCACGCATTCGTAGAGGTATTCGGCCTGCGCAGTTGCATCGAAATATTGATACAGATTCTTTGTCTCATTCAGAACCGTCATCCGCTGCGCCTCATCCATCCGGTATTCAATAAGAGGTCCGATTTTCCCAGAGAATGCCGTCAGCGCTTTGTCATACTTGGCAAGGTTGCGCAGCATGACGGCCGAAATCGGAAAGACGATGCCTTGAGGCATGTAGCCCAGTTTCGCCAGACTGTGATGTATCAAGAAGCGATGGATGCGCCCGTTGCCATCTTCGAATGGATGCACGAAGACAAAACCGAATCCCGTGAGAACGGCCGAACATACCGCATCCACACGATCCTTTTCGACACGAGCCACCATGCGCATCCATCCGTCCATGAGGGAACCCACGTCTCCCGGTTTCGGGCAGACGAATTGAACCAATTCCACATAGTTAGGTCCCGTCTCCGAAACGTAGTTCTGTCCGGTACGCCAATCCTTCTGCGCATAGCGAGCGTCCACGATCGCATTTTGCAGTTCCACAAACGCAGCCTTGCTCGAAGTATCGAATTCCGGAGCGTGGGTCAGAGCTTGCACAAACCGTTCGGTCCGTTCTGAACTCGGTTTCTCCCCTTCGATTGCGAACGAGGATTTCGTTTCTTTCGTGAACAGATAGTGAACCGCTCTTCTTAGGACGATCGGGTCGCAATCCTCAACAATCTTCTTCGCTTCGGTCTCCAAGCCTCGCGCCATCGCAGCGTCGAGAGCTTCGGTACGCCGTATGGTCGGGCAGTAGTCCCGATTCCCCAGGAGGTTATCGATCACTCGCTGCCGTCGGATTCGCGTCCCCGTCGTCGTTACATGCAATGCCGGGTCTAACAAGAGCACTTTATTCGTCGGAGGCACATCCGGCACATCAAGAATGTTCCCGGTCAAGAGTTCGTACAAATACCAAGCCCGACGCACATATTTCCCGATGTATTCCGACCGCACCCACTTCTCCACGTCTTCTCGTGGGATCTTCTGGAACGCCGCAGCGATCACCCCGACGTCCACCGGTTCGTAGCGCATTGCGAACCGAAGCTGTCCGAGCAGGTCCGTTGGTGCATAAGACAACGGATATTGTTCGAGGATCGAATCATCCGAGATTTTGGTTCGCCGGGCCCCCCGAATCGCCTCGGAGCAGACTGCCGGTGCGGGTACCCTTAATCCCAGGTCTTCGACCAGCCTCGATAAGCCAATTAGACCGGCTTCCTTGTTCATTTTAAATCCAAAACCACTAAAAATTATTCCGTATCACTAAGAAACGACGTCTCGTGAGTAAATCGACTAAGCTGTTATACCACAAAATTCACTAAATATCATCCAAAAACACTAAAAACGACCAGCGGATCAACAATATCACTAAACTCCTTTTGTTTGGCACCCCGAAAACCGTTTGTGGTCCTAGACCGTCGAACTCGCGTGCGGAGCCAGCCTGCAACGCCACCCCCGAGGGCATTCGGGAGGGATATGACAACAGCACTGGTGAAAAACGCTGTCGAGCTTTCGAACCCAGGAAAGCAAAGCATCCAAATGCGGCTGTCAACGGTTGGCAGCAACAGGCCAATCGCGACCCCTATTGAAATGCTGGCGACGGTCGCGTGAATCCGCAATGTCAGTAGCCATAGGATCACAGTTCCGAGGAAAGGAAGCGCAAGCAACGGAAACAGATAGATGATCGCATCCGCATCGAATCGACCACCATCGAGTCGGACCACCAAAAGTAATCCAGGGTAGGTCAGTGCGGCCCAGGCCGCGCAGCAGCGCAGAGAGCTCACATTCCCTCGAGCATTAATCGCCATTGATTCGGTCCTTATTTATCATTGCAGTCTAAAGGAACACCCGTCATCACCTCATACGATAGTCTGATCGTTTGGTGAAGTGCTGTCACGACCGCGTCACGCGAATGAGAGCTAGCTAGGAGTTTTTCAGCTACTTGATCGCGATTAGTTTTGCGTTTTTGTTCACGATGATCTCCTTGCCAGTTCTCGCGAGAAAATAGTACGGAACATACCCTGTGAGCGGTTTCCCATCGACAGTGTCCGCAATGATCGGCCTCACGTCTGCATCGAGAGCAATGCTCGATATCGTAATGGTGTGGTTTGAATCGAAGCTAACTTCTATCAGCGCGGACCGAGAATCGTTCATTCTTCGCCGACTCGGATTTGACCCCGCCGCGAGCTCAGCGCCTTTCGTAGCGACTCTAGTGGATGTCACCGGACTGTGTATTTACTTCTTAGTTGATTGCTCATACTTCGGGGCATTCTCCTTTGACGCTGCTCTTCCTGCCCGTGCTTTAGGCGCGAATCTCTGGACGCCGGACACAAGAACAACCGACGAATATGGCTCAGGAAAGTCAAGTCAACGGAGGCGTAAACTGTTGGCATGGCCACAATCGACACCCTGGAACGCCCGGCCGCTGTACTTCGCGGACGAAGGCTCGAATATTTCACAGTGGTGTGGAACACGCTCGAGGGTTTGGTCGCTGTCGTGGCTGGAATTGTTGCGGGAAGCATTTCGCTAGTGGGATTCGGAATAGATAGTTTCATTGAAGTGACTTCCGGCTCGGTCTTGCTCTGGAGAATGTCCGTTGATTCTGATGTGTATCGCCGGGAAGCGAACGAGAAGCGGGCGCTACGCATCGTTGGTGCGTGTTTTCTCCTGCTTGGCGCTTACATCGCCTACGATTCGATTTCCGACCTATGGTCGAAGCGCGCCCCTGAACACAGCATTGCGGGAATCATTCTGGCGTGCGCGTCTCTGGTTGTCATGCCAATTCTCTCGCGTGCCAAGCGAAAGGTGGGCCGTGCCTTGGGCAGCGCCGCCATGCACGCGGACGCCAAGCAAACGGAATTTTGTACCTACCTGTCATCTATCCTCCTAGTTGGCTTGCTGCTCAACGCTTTTTTCGGCTTATGGTGGGCCGATCCGTTGGCCGCTCTAGTCATGGTTCCCATCATCACCGAAGAAGGAATCGAAGGAGTGCGGGGCCTGGCGTGTTCGGATTGTTGCGCGAGGATCGCTGGGGAATGAGCCCAGTCTTCGCGTTGACTTAGAAACGCTGTAACAACGCGTAATTGGAAAATGCTAAAGCCGCGACCTCCTGCGCCCAAGGCAGGGCGTAATATCTCCTGGAGTCGTTCCTTTTCAATCTTAGTTTTGAAAACAAACGAGTTAGAAAAATATTTGGTAGTGTCACCATGTACTGAAATGTGGCTCCGCATGCCTGAAGTCCCCCCAATTTTTCCCTCAGCGAAGAAACGGCGAGATTGTTCGCCGGTTGCCGACGCTTGAATAGGTCGCACTGAGATGTAATGCGTGAGAGCCATTCGGATCGGCGGCGGCTTGAAAAAACCATGTCAAATCTTGTGCGAACGTACGCACAACGGTCTGGGGAACCGTTACCTCCGACCGATGTATTGGTCGTACCTTCTTTCACAAATACGCACCTGGGACTATTTCAAGTAAGACCGAACAACACCGATCACCTCCTCTGCAGCTTCCGCCTGTAGGGAATTTCTTGCTTGGCGAGGAGCGAGTACGTGAAACCGGAGATGCCCCTCGATAGCTTCGGCCATTAGTCCACTCAGAGCGCCACGACATGCGGCCATGAGCTGGAGCCTGTCCTTGAAATCGGCCTCGGATTCCAGGGCTCGTTCAATAGCGTCCACCTGTCCGCGGATACGGCGAACGCGGATGAGCAATTTGTCTTTGTCAAGCTGAGTCTGAGCCATAAGTACTCTTTGGAAGCCCGCCCCACTCTCAGAAGCTGAGCTTGAGCGCGACTTGTGAAACGCGCCCCGGCTGCGACTTCAGGATTTGTCCGAAGGTGGAGTTGCTGATGTTGCCGTCTACCGAGTTCGCGCCGTCGAACTGGGCGTGGTTGAAGGTGTTGAACGTTTCGAAACGGAATTCCAACGAGGCTGATTCGGTAATGCGAGTGGTCTTGCGCAGGCCCACGTCGTAATTGTTTATTCCGGGCCCATAAAAGAAACGTCGCGAAGAATTGCCAAACGTGCCGAGGGCGTTCGGACTGAAGAGCTCCGTATTGAAGGCCATCGGATTGTTGCGAGGGTTGTGGTTGATGTCCAATGCTCCGAGGCTCGGGTTGTAATCCGGCAGATCGATGCTAACGCTATTGACGCCGTTGTTCTGGACCTGCACCAAAGCGTTGTCTCCGAAACTCTGAAAAGTAACCGGCAACCCGGTGGCAAAGCGGGTAACGCCCGAGATTGCCCAACCCTGGGTCAAACGGTTGGATTTGCGCAACAGCTTGTCAATCGGCAGTTCGTAGTTGTAGCTGAAGACGAAGTTGTGTTTGAGGTCGAACGCGGAGATTGCGTATTCCTTCCGGAAGTCGAAGGGATTGACCTGCTCTTGAATGCTGGAGGCCCAGTCCATCGACTTGCCATACGTATAGCTGGCCAGAAAAGTGAAGCGTCCCGCCGTTCGTTTGAGCGATGTTTGCAAGCTGTTGTAGTTGGCATTGCCCATGTTTTGGTAAACCGCGTCGGTGCCAATTGTATTGGGGAATGGAGCGCGCGTTCCGGTAACAATCGTTCCATCGGCGCGGGTGTAGACAGTATTCTCGCCGAACGGACCGCAGGTGGGAGTTCCGGGCAATACGTCTTGCGGTTGACTCAAGCTGAGGCACAAAGCGGGGTTTCCCGGGCTCACCGAGTGGACAGCCAGCAGATGTCGGCTGAAAGAACCGATAAAGCCGATACTGAGTACCGTGTTCGAGCCAAGTTGCCGCTCGACCGTCAAGTTGGCCGACATGGTGTACGGCGTCTTGTTGTGCGGATATACGCTGCCAGCCCCGCTGATGGGCGTATAGCGCGACCAATCCACATTCGGATCGGGATTTGTGGCAGAAACGTTGTAGCCGGGAACGTTCACAGGAAATTGCTGAATGAAGTTGGTCCCGGTAAGCGCTCCGATGAACGGGCTCGCCATAATTGGTGCCTCTGGACTGGTGTAGGTCAATCCATAAGGTGGATTGCCCGTGGGATAGGCGATGGTCAGACCTTCGACGGCCGTGAAAAATCGGCCCGCGCCGGCGCGGATGCTGGTTTTGCCAGGACCACCGGTCAACTTGTTCAACCAGCCGCTTGAATAGTTTGGCGAATATGCGATGCCGAGGCGGGGAGAGAAATTGTCGAGAGGCGTTGGAGCAATTGCGGCAGGAATGTGCGAACCATCTGGCAAGGGATCGCCGGGAACCAGATAGCCGAGGGGAGCGCCTGGAAATGTCGTTGACTCTACGCCCTGAACAAACGTAGTGGTCTGGTGATGCTTCTCGGCCCAAGGAGTAATGTAATCCCAGCGCAGTCCATAGTTGACGGTGATATTGGGGCGAATTCTCCAACTGTCCTGCGCGAAAATACCACCATTCGCGGCGCTCTCGTAAAATGCAGGGGATGATTGCTGCGAGTAGAAATCGGGAAGTCCGAGCAGGAAATCAGCGAAGCCGTTGCCGGTCGATTGATTGCCACTCCCAAAAAATGAGAACGTTCCGTTGGCAACCAAGTCGGGATTCTGCTTCACCTTGTACCAAATGTATTCAAATCCGAATTTCATAGTGTGGTTGGCGCGGACCTTGGAAACGGTATCGCTGGCATCGAACGTGTTGTTGATCTGTGCGACGAAGAAAGGTTCGGTCCCAGCAGTGAATGAGTTGAAGTACAAAGTCTCGACACCCGCAAATTGTGGCGCTCCCTGAACGATGCCTTGACCTCCCGCAGTAATTCCCTGCTGAGCAAGAGTTGTGCCTACGCCACCTTGGGGAACTCCTAGATTGTTGTTCAAGCGAGTTGCGCTGAGCCGCGCCTCATTCACAAGCGTCGAACCAAATGTCTTGGTGTTGCTGACGACAAAGAGCTGGTCCACACCACTGGACGTTGCGTTGAAGGCTCCGCCGTTAGGATTAGGAACCGTGGCACCACCGAAGCCGGAAGGATACGGATTGTCGAGATTGTATTTATCGAAAAAATAGTAGAACGAGAAATTTCCAGACCGGTCTGTGTTCCAATCGATGCGCCCTGCAGCTTTTTCATCGTGAAGCGTTAGAGCTTCGGAAGTGGACTCGAAACCGTTCGCTCCAAGATTTGCAGAGGGTATGAATTGAAGAAGTTTGGTTGCGGGAATCGAGAACGCCGATTCCGGGATTACGTTCCCTGGGAAAACGCTTGAGTACGATTCGCTTTGTGTGACCGGTCGGCCCAAAAGGTTTGAAAGAGTCTGGGCCAGGTAAGGACCGTTCACTGTGCCTGTGAAGGCGGGCGAATCGGAGAAGTTGCCAGTGCGATTGGCCAGGGAGGGCACGGACACAACTCCGGTGTCCTGGCCTTGCTTGGTGTGCTGTCCTTGATAGTCTGCGAAAAAGAAAAGCCTATTCTGCTTGATGGGCCCACCGAGGGTTCCGCCGTATTGGTTCTGCTGGAAAGTGGAGCGTTGTGAGGAGAAGTAGTTTTTCGCGTCAAGATCTGTATTGCGGAGAAACTCGAATCCGGAACCATGAAAAGCATTTCCGCCGGATTTGGTTACCACGTTGATCAGCCCGCCGCTGTAATTTCCGTACTGCGCGTCGGTATTGCTCGTGAGGATGCGAAACTCGGCGATGGAGTCGAGGTTGGGAATGATACCCGCCTGCTGCCCGATTCCTTCCTGTACATTGGCACCATTGATGGAAAAACCGTTGGCGTCCTCTCGCTGGCCGTTAATCGAAAACTGTCCGGTATTCGTTGCGCCTGCGACGGGGACGGTTCCAAAGCCGCCGCCCGAAGTACTGTTTCCAGCACCGCTGGTGGTCAGCGGTGTAACGCCGACTTGCGTTGCGAATAGATCGGTGTAGCTCCTGCCATTGAGCGGGATCTCCGTGACCTTCGTGCTCCCCAGCACCTGACCGAGTTGAGTGTCGGTGGTTTCAACCTGCGCGCTGCTCTCGGTCACCACGATCGACTGGTCTTGTTCATTTACCTGTAGCGTTACATCCAGTGCGAGCGCGCTGTTGATGTCGATGACGAGGCCGGTCTTGCTGTAAGGCCTGAATGCATCCGCGGTCACATCGATCTGGTATTGGCCGACGGACAAAACAGGAAATGTAAATACACCATCTTGGTCGGTGGTAGCGGTCAGTTTGGCTCCTGTTTGTGCGTTCGAGATGACTACCGTAGCTCCGGCAATGACCGAGCCGCTCTGGTCTCTTACCACGCCGGTGATTTTTCCCCCAACTTCTGCGCGCGCCGCGAAGGCCATAACAAGAACTGCCAACAACAGAAACACAATTTTTGCCCTGTGCATGATTCTCTCCTTTTGTTTACTCGCGAATTGGTAACAGCCACTGCTTACGGACGACTATTGGCATCCCGCATCCAGGGCCAGGCTTGTCGTCATTACTCGAACGCTTTTCCAAGTGGTTTCCTCCTCCCCTTACTCATGTTCAGCCACGATCTCCCAGCTAACCCCACTGACGCCGGGCTCCAGGCTTAAGCGGCTGACAATCTGTTCGAGAAGCAGGTTCTGCCTCCCAGTGCTTGTCAGGATGGCCTGCACCTCGACCTTGTCCGTGTGCTCTACGTCATCGCTCTTCAGCGACTTAAGCAGCAGAGGCTGTCCGCCCAGCGAATGAAGCAAGAGCGCACGCATGTGAGCTTCCTGATCTACACGGGCGGTCGTCCGAAATAGATAGGTAATGTCCGCATCGGCGGTGCCCATTCCGCGATTGAGCGCCTTCCCGATGGGCCGCAAGCAGACATTCGCGGCGATCACGGCGACCGCACCCGTGATCGCGGACCCGTACATTCCATACCCGGCCAGGGTTCCAATAGCTGCCGAACACCAGAGTGTGGCTGCGGTGTTCAGCCCCGTGATATTTAGCCCGTTGCGCAGAATTACTCCGGCCCCCAGAAAGCCAATGCCTGAGACAACCTGCCCCGCGATGCGGAAACTCTCGTCGGGATGGACGGCAAGCGCCGAGAGCATGACAAACATTCCAGCACCTGCTGCGACCAGGGCGTTCGTGCGCAGGCCTGCCATACGCTGGCGCCATTGACGTTCAGCGCCGATCAGCGCGCCAAGCAAGAGGCCGACAATCAAACGAATCGCGAATACATGCCAAGCCATGATTTCCCCTCGTTCCTTTTCGTTCGCTAACTGTGAAGCCAACGAATGAAATCGCGAGTCTCCCGTGCAATGTCGTCGGCGCGTGCCTCGTCACGCACCGCACACGTGGTCGCGACCGTGTCGCTCTCAACGGTTTGCATCTGGATCTGTGGTTCGCTCGCTGGCATACCGATCCAGATCGAAACCAACCGTTCCCGTTTCCCGTCATGCTCGCGTACCCAAACGCAGTGCAGGCTGGAGCCTGTCGCGGAATTCCACAAATTGCTCGTAAAAAGGCGCACAGTCCCCTCCTCCTGCAAGACACATCTCTTCTTATCGCGCAGGAAGTGGTCTCGCGGGTTCAAATCAAATTGTCAGGTGGGATCTATACAGCGACTACGAAGAGTCCCACTCGCTCGTGTTTTTGTGTGTTCCGCGAGAGCGAGCGGGCGTTCAGAAGTGCGACGCTAGGCTCGCCAATCGTGGAGTTCCAGGTGGTTGCTGCTACCTGGAGGTTCCGGTTCTTGAGGTTTCATTTCCATATATACTAGCGTTGCTCCATGTACCCTACCCCTACTGGGTAGGTGCAAGACCTAGATACCCTACCCGGATAGGATAGTCAAGCAGAATGACACATACTTCCCGAGAAAAATTGGATTTGGTAAATCGAACCAAAAAGGTCATCGGCCAACTTGAGTCGGTACTCAAGGGACTGAATGGCGACGAGCAATGCTCCGAGATTCTACGCCGTCTCGCCGCCGCCCGTGGCGCGATCAACAGCCTGATGGGGGAACTCATGGAAGACCACATCCTCAACCACATGCCGAAGAATTCGAAATCCGCCGAGGAAGCCGCAGAGGACATGATTCAAATCGTGCGCACATATCTTAAGTAGGGTCTCCCATAGAGACATACACAATGGGGGAGTGCACGTCAGGCGCTCCCATGGAAAGGCGCGAGCCTCCGGAGTGTCTTCGTGCAGCCAAGCAGAAACTTCTCCCCGGCACGAGCGCTGATACGAAGGGAGGCACATGGTAGGCATTCGGGTGCAAATGAGGGCTTGCCCTGCAAATGAGGAGGTTGTAACGATAACGAAATAAACGACGATCTGCGCCTCGGAGGCCTATCGGACCAAGGGTGAATGTGCAACGCTGGTTTCTACAAGTGTAATAGAATCACTGTGGAGGAGTGGGTGAGCGGTTGAAACCGGCGGTCTTGAAATTCACTAGGTAGTACTCCCACCTGATACAATTCAACAACTTACGGTACGCGGTACTACATGGAAATGGGGTGTTTTGGGCTACTTTGGCAGCCTTTTGTGCAACAGAATGTGCAACGCGAAGAATTTTGTGCAACAGACTTCTCACTCCTTCCCTTGTCGCGAATTGCTAATTCCTAATCCTGCCGCTTACGCGACATCAAACTCGCTGCGCATTTGCGCGAGTTCGCCTGAGTTGCTAAGGTCACGATGACTTCGGAAACATAAGCCGATAACCTACTAACGAGATGTTTTCGCCATCGAACAAAACGACCATGAGCATGTGGAGGCTGCTGACGGTATCAGTGACCTTGGCGGTGCCTTTGGTCGTAGCGACCGTACCGCAGTCGGGCCTTGTGGCAATCGCGGCGCAACAAGTCACCACAATCGTGCCGCACGACCTCCAACCGGTACCTAACCCGCAACTTCCAACTGCTGAACGTCTCGCGCAGCTTCATAAGGCCCTTCTATCGTCGGGCGATCCTCACGACGTCATTTTGGAGATCGGCCGAATCGGCGACGCCACGTCAGTTCCCTTCTTGATCGAGGCATTGGCGAAACAGGGGACGGTGCCGCGCGAAGGACCGTACACCGCCATTGACACTCGTTTTCACGTGCTAGACGCCCTCCAATCAATCACCAATCACGATGCCGGACGTAACGCCGAAGACTGGCGGCGGTGGTACGAAAAGAACAAAGGTAAGACGCAAGCGCAATGGATCAAAGATGGGTTCGTCGAACACGGGTTTCCCGTCTCCGACCCTCCGGACGACGCGTTCGTCACGGCGTTGATCCAAGCTTCGGATCCCAAATATCAGCTGCGGTACCTGAAATCAAACGCCCTGCGAATTCTGCGGACAGTCCCTTCGGAAACCGTCGTACGATTGGCGAAAGTACTGAGCGTTTCAAAAGAGAGTGCCGCCAGAAGGGCGACAGTGGCAGCTCTTGAAGGAGTTGACAGCACTGGTCGTCTCGATGTTCTTCGCGACCTCACGAAAGACAGTGACGTCGACGTTGCCGAGAACGCGCTCAGAACATTGAACGAGGCTCTTCGCTCGACTCTACCAGCAATCGCCGCGGAGACGGTCTGGGACATCCCACTGGCCAGGGCGGGAGTTCACGTTCTCAACGTTCTCGACGATCACACTGTAGTCCTCGGAATCGGATATGGAATTGTCGACAAGACTCGAGTCTCCGGCTTCGACGTCGTGTCTCACAAGATAATCTGGACATATCCGACGACAGATGCCGTGCGGTCAAATGCGGTTCGGATTGGAGACCGCTTGTACTTCGTCTCCGACGACCGTGTGGTTCATTGCATTTCAGTCCGAGGCAAGCCCGTGTGGGCGAAGCCGTTGACCGCGAATCCCGACCTGGGAACGACGGGGCCGTCGATTGTTGCGGCGTTGGGCCGGCTGTTCGTGCCAGACGACAAGTCTGTGTACGTCGTAACCCCCGATGGTCAGATCCAGACGTATGCGATGGGCGAGGACGTATCTCGGAGTCTGGTGCAGGGGCGGCGGCGGGTGTTTTCTGCCATTCACAACGGTCCACTTCTGGTGTTTGACGACCCGACCCAAGCACCAACTCGTGTGAGTACCGGGCTGAAAACTGCTGCGCTATCGGCGTTCGGCGACGCGGTCTGCGTCGTGAGCTTTGGTCCGACGTACCAGCTCCAATGCCTGGAGCAAGCGACACTTCGCGAGCTGTGGCGCGCCGATCTGCCAAATGAATTGGGCGGATATATCGGGCTTGAGCAGGACGGCGAGAACGTGTTCGTCCTGGCACAGGGCCGTGCACTGGCCTTCAACGTTGCGACGGGGAGCCGGCTATGGGCCACCGACGAGTTCACGAGCTTTGCATTTTTCAAGACCTTCGGTCGCGCGGCCGTGACGCGCAACGGCCATTTCGACCTTGAGTGGCGTGACGCGTCGTCGGGCGAAGTGATCGCAATATGGGGAAAACGAGACGGCGGCTTTGCCTCGAATGTTGTGATGGCCGGTGGAAATGTCCTCGTCGAGATCAGCGACAATAGCCATCGGGGCGATGGCCTGCGTCTGTTGAGGGTTCCAGACGCGCTCAAGCAGCGACTCAGCAATGCCGCAAAAGACTGATCCAGTTAATAGCGAATTGAAAGACGACAGTGCCCGTAGCACGCAACAGGGCAGACGGAACCACCTGGCAAAATCATGGATATGTGTAAGCCTGAGTTTAGGTGAAATTGCAGGTGAGAAGTTTCCGCTCGGATCGCAATTCGCATTTGTACCACTCCCGGTTAGGGAATGGAGAGAGAATGTGGCGGGGTGAAAAGGATGCTGTGCGCGTGCAGGTTCATCTAGCGTTAACGTAGGAAGACAATTGCAGGATACGGAGACCGGGTATGGTCGGAAGTTCGCGATCATTCGTAAGAAAAGCTGTGCACCCGACTGCCAATGCCGCCACAACCTGGAGAGAATCAGGCGTCTTGACTCCCGTTGCGGCTCTTAGCTGTGCAGCGGCGCGCAGATGATCACGAGAAATATCTGCAACGTGGACGCCGCGGCTCTGCGTGAGAAGAGCTTCATATCGCTCGGCCAGCAGGTGGTCTCCAGAACGGTAGGGAACGACCAAGACTTCGAGCAAGGTTAGCGCCGATGTAACCAACTCCTTGCGGCCCTCATTCACTTCTCTGAAAAGAGGCTCAACCAGCGGAAGAAACCGGGGATGTTCTTCGATGAAGTAGATGAAGATGGCCGTGTCCACTCCTACAGGGCCGCCGCCGAGATCGGCCATCAATCCCATGAGGCCCGTTCTCGCTCAACATGTTTCGAAGGTTCAACTCTTCTCCAGTGCTCTTTGCCCAAACCCTTGAGATCAAGAATCGACAGAGGTTTCGGCGCTTCAAGAGCATCACTAAGAAGATGAGTAACCTCCTGAGCGACCGATCGGTGCTGACGCTTCGCTCTAGCCTGGAGCTTTCTGTAGAGAGAGTCGGGGAGGTTTTTGATGTTCAGAACTGCCATAGGGTTCCTCCTAAACTCCTCCATAATGGAGGAAATATCAGCGATCTGTCAAGGCCATCGTTGGCACCAAAAAACTTCCGCAAGTGTTTGCGGTCATGTAGTTCCAGCCACTTCTGAGTCGTTTTTGTCTCTGCTCCCGAAGAGATGGCAAGGCGGCGATTTGGGCGGATTTGTCAGCGATTTGTGCAACAGAATGTGCAACGCGCAGAATCTTGTGCAACAGGATTAGCCACCAGCTCTTATCTTAGGAATTCAACTTTAATAAGGCCCGCCCCGACTACAGGGCGAAGTGATTATGATCGGTCGTGAGTATTGGGCAGGCGTATTTCTCGGCCATTGCGGCCGCGACGGCGTCCAACATTGGGAGCCCCTGTTCCACCTGTTTGGGCTTGAGCCTGACCGTCTGTTCTGTAAAAACAGCAATAGACCTTATAATGTAGATTGGAGATTGCGCATGTCTATGCTGCTTACCTGCTGCATGGACCTTGGCGTTCGCATTTTTCTCGCGATCTTGTCGCGTGAAGTTTAATTCGAAGCAATTTCAGTAGAAGCGAAGCCCATGGGCTCACGCAAGTCGAGAAGTCGCTTTTCCTCTGAGACATTCGTCTGAGATTTGACGACCCTAGACCGGTCGAACGCGCATACGTAGCCAGCCTGCAACGCCACCCCCGAGGGCACTCGGGAGGGATATGACAACAGCGCTGGAGAAAAACGCTGCCGTGCGTTCGAACCCAGGAAAGCAAATCAGCCAAATGCGGCCGTCAACGATTGGCAATAAAAGACCAATCGCGACCCCTATTGAAATGCTGGCGGCCGCCGCTTGAATCCGCAACGTCAGCAACCATAGGATTGCAGTTCCGAAGAAAGGAAGTGCGAGCAAGGGAAACAGATAGATGATCGTATCCGCATCTAATGAACCACCGTCGAACCGCACCAAAAAAAGTAGTGCAGGGTAGGCAAGTGCGGCCCAAGCTGCGGAGCAGCGCAGAAAACTCACGCGCCCCCGAGCATTAATCGCCATCGATCTGACCCCCTACTTATCTGTACAATCTAATGGTACGCCCGTCATTTTGTGGCCTACATTCAAATATGGATGCCTTCCGGGCGGGCCTCTTAGCGACAGAGCCTGACTACGCACCAAATTGCAGCAATCAAGCCCGAAAGTGTCACCAATTACCCCTCTAAGTGCCGTAGTTGGTTATAATTGAAAGCGGAGGAGTGGGTGAGCGGTTGAAACCGGCGGTCTTGAAAACCGTTAGACTCGAAAGGGTCTCGGGGGTTCAAATCCCTCCTCCTCCGCCACTGCTCAGATTGTCCGGCCCGGACACATAGGTGACAGTGCGTACCGGCTACATAGGTAACACTTTTGGGCCGAACGGGTTGTCCAGAGGTTGCAGAGTTCTTTCCTCCAGATCGATGCGCTTGGTTATCCGGCCACCGTCAGCGGTCGAGCCCGTTTGATCCGTTCGCGTTCACGAGGCGAGTGCATTGCATTCCACAGATCGCTGCGCCGCTGCACGTTCAGCCAGAAATCGGGGCTGTCGCCAAACACACGGGCAAGGATGAGCGCGGTCGGGGCGGTGACGTTTCGGCGGTCGTTGCACAACTCATTGACGTGTTAGACATCTGTTGCTTCGGCTCGGCCGCCATCCCATTGAAAGATCGGGCGCCATCGTTTGTTGACGCGGATCGAATGGAACCCTTCAAGATTTCCGCGCAGCTTTTCGAAGTGGTTACTGGGCGGCACCCGTAAGTCTTGATCCGTTGTCGCGTCATCGAGCATCTGGATTTTGCGAAACAAACGGCTTTCCACGTCGGATGGGATTTTCTTTGATCAAAGATCCTCAACAAAGAAATCGCGCAGCCGCACATCGCGAAAGCTCACTATCGTTACTCAGCACCGTTCTTAGATCCACTCTTGAGATGACCTACAGCATCAATCATGCCCGATTGCGGAATCAGCGGGAGATAATAGAGTTGGTATACCCTTGATGACTTGCTGGCAAGAGATGCCAGCCGCTACAACGGAGTTGAACTCTTATGCGCAAGATCATTTTGATATCGGCCGCTTCCGTCTTTTTTCTGGCGCCCTTCGCGTGGCCGCAGCAGGGACCGAGTATCGCCGCCGGCGGCCAAGGAGTGATTGTTTCCGGCAAGCCCGCCGCCACTGCGGCAGGCATCAAGATTCTGGAACAGGGCGGAAACGCCGCCGATGCAGGCGCCGCCACTCTGCTGGCACTTTCCGTAACTTCTGTAGGCGCGTACTGCGTGGGAGGAGAGATCCCTATTCTGGTTTACAGCGCCGACCATAAAACCGTGAAGCTGCTCGAGGGGCAGGGCGAGGCCCCTCGCGACCCCAAAGCGATCGCCTGGTACATGAAAAACGGAATCCCTGACGGTGACGTCAAGGCAGCCGCAGTGCCTGGCGCCATGGATGCCATCGTCACTCTGCTAGAACTTTATGGAACCAAAAACTTTGAGGAGGTCGTGCAGCCGACGCTGGCGATTCTGGATGCCGGCGGTCCCAGTTGGTATATCGATACTGGCAGCGGGGAGAGAATTGAAACCGGCGTGAACTGGCAGGCTGATCTGGCCCTGACCTTTCGCAAATTGGTGGAATCTGAAAGGGCTGCGCAAGGTACGCGGCAGCAGAAGCTACAAGCCGTCTCCGAACGCTTCTATCGCGGCGACATCGCCGATGCTCTGGAAGCCTGGTATATCGAAAAGGGCGGTTTCCTTCGCAAAGCGGATTTGGCCGCGCACAAAACTTACGTAGTGGATCCGCTCAAAACTACGTACCGTGGCTACACGGTCTATAAGGCCGGTCCGCTGACGCAGGGTCCTTATCTTTCACAGACGTTGCGCCTCCTGGAAGGCTTCGACCTAAGAAAGATGGGTTTCAATTCGGCGGACTACATCCATACCGTGCTGGAAGCGGAGAAACTGGCACTGGCGGATCGCGATGAGTATTACGGCGATCCGAACTTCGTGAAAGTGCCGATGCAGCAGTTGTTATCTGATCGGTACACCAAAATGCGGCGCGAGCTGATCGATCCGAAAAAAGCTTCTCTCGAGCTCCGGCCGGGCGACCCTTACAATATGAAACCGACAAAGTCGCCTACCATTACTGGCCCTTGGCATGGCGGAACCACCGTCATGTGCGTGACTGATAAATTTGGCAACGTCATTGCGGCAACTCCCAGCGGCCTTTCGAGTACAGCCGGCGTGGCCGGACACACGGGCATTATTCACGGAAGCCGGCTCAGCAGCCTGAACACGTTTGCGGGAACTCCCAACGTCATTCAGTCGGGCAAGCGGCCGCGGATCACGTTGAGTCCCACGCTCCTGTTCCATGACAGCGATCCCGTGATGGCGATCTCGGTAGCAGGTGGCGACCAACAGGATCAGGCAGCCATTCAGGTCATCCTAAACTATGTGGAATTCGGCATGAGTCCCGAGGAGGCTTTTAAGGCGCCGCGCTTCTCCACCACGCATTTCATCAGCTCCTTCGGCCAGGAACGCGCCGTCCTGGGCAGTCTTTCTGTCCCCAACACCCTGTCTGAAGGAGTGCAGGCTGACCTGAGGACTCGCGGCCACGTGGTTTCCGCAAGCCGCGGGGGAGTGGGCGGCGTGGCGCTGATCGGCATCGACCCCAAGACCAAGCAGGCGACCGCCGTGGGCCCGGCCGCACGCAAAATGGAATAGGATTCATTCGAGTTTTGAAGTTGATGGAATAGGCCTCTCGGATCTTTCGCTTCAGTCCGTGAGCTGAATGCACAGAATTGACGCAACTTCCCATTCCCCAGGGAGCGAAATGTCCGATATAAGCGACAGCCCGCGACAAAGCTGGCCTATTTGACTTATATATAGGTCATCAGCCGGAAGTCCGCCTATCCGACGTTTATATCGGTCGCCTATCGGAATGCCTTCCCGGACTTTCCACGTCCGAACTGGAGGGGCCAATGTTGCTCAAGTCGGTCCGCGGTCAACTGCACACCTGAAGTAGCCTTATGCGTTCTTCTCGTATGGCATCGACTGCAACATCCCAATCAAAGTCTCGATGTACTTTGCCCAAGTGAACCCAAATGCCGTTCTTCCGAACCATGGAAGGTCGTTGTTCGACCGGTCTTAGCCTTAGACCGTCTGCGCGCTCTTCGATTTCGAGCTCGGATCCTTCCCGAAGCTGAAGTCTCTCGCGCACAGGCCTAGGCAGGACGATTCGACCAGTCTTGTCAATCTTGACTTTCATGACTTTATGATGGCATCTGCCATTTGTCATGCCAACAGGTATCGACGCGGATGCAAGAAGCCTGTCGGTTGCGTCCGAAATTGCCGCAGTACCGACGCGGTGGAATCGGCAACACAAAACGCACGGAGCTAGTGCGCACTATCGGCCAGAACCAGCCTAGTGCGGCGTAGATAGGTTAGCTCTTCACAAACCAGGCGAACCAGGGGAGGGTCTTTCACTACACGTTCCCGGTGTGTATACTCCGGTTGCCCGCTCGGATCATCTGGAAGACTTCAAATCTATCACCACTGCTCTTTAAGAAATGGAATGAGGTCGTACAACATGATTTCTCTTGTTAGAACCGAAATTCTTCGATTGGCGAGGGCCAAGAAGCACTCAGCCTGCATCAACACGCGCCGAATTTCAGCATTCTACAATGTCTCTGAGCTGATGGTGCGGCGAGAAATCGTCAAACTCGCGGACGAAAAAATGATTCGCTTGTCCGGTTGGGACGGAAACGAGATTCGTCCGTATTCGGCTTGGTCGAATGCCGAGGAATTCGTCAATTCCAGTTCCGGCGATGGACATCTGCACGTAGACGTCTGGGACAATTTGTAGAGCTTCTGGCATTTAATATCTCGAGCGGCAGATCGTTGGCATGCCACAAAGCGCAATGAAATAACTGCTCGTCAGTCGTTTTTACAGTTCGCGAAACGGCTTCTGCACGATACCTGTTTTTGCCTCACCCTTTAGATGGTTCCGCACTGCGCGACAAAGCAGGAAACATGGCAAGGTAGGTATCTGAGGAACAATCCAGCAGAGTTCCCTAACGAGGCCCGTCGATTCATTATCCTGTTGCACGGTTAGGAACGGGATGCCAACCAGCATTCACTGGCGCTGGTTACCCGCTCGCCGACCGCCGCTGCGCAAAAAATGCGTTCCGAAATCGACTCACGCGATCTTGAGTTTCTTTTGCATTTCTTCAAGAGAAATGCCCTTGGTTTCAGGGTAGACCAGCAGGACCACAAAAAACTGGATAACCATCATTGCGGCAAAAAACACAAAGGGATAGCCGCCAGAAGAAGCGGCAAGAAGTGGAAAGACTCCGGAGATCATGGCGTTCATGATCCAATGCGAGAAACTGCCTAAACTTTGGCCTTGGGCCCTGACGCGGTTCGGGAAGACTTCGCCGATGAATACCCAGATAACCGCGCCCTGCGAGAAAGCAAAAAATGCAATGTAGCCGATCAAAAGCCAAACGAGAAGATTCTGGTGGCTGTGCGTGATGAAGATGGCGGCGACCCCGGCGAGACACCCAGCCGTACCCACGGAGCCAATCAGCAGTAAGGTTTTGCGACCGATACGGTCAATCACCGACATGGCCAGCATGGTGAAAACCAGATTGGTTGCGCCGATAGCGACAGCCTGCAGATCAGAAGAGACTTTACTGAAGCCGGCAAAGGCAAAAATATCATTCAGGTAATAGAGAATGGCGTTGATGCCGGACAGCTGATTGAACATACCGATGGAAACAGCCAGAAAAATCGGAAAACGGTATTTCCAGGAAATGAGCGAGTCCTGTGCGGAATGCTCGGCATCGATCGAAACGACAATATCCTGAAGTTCCTGCTCGTAGTTTCCCTCGGCCATCATTCGTAAGACGTCTCTGGCTTCCGCAATTCTCTGTTTTTTGACCAGCCAACGCGGACTGCGTGGAATGCCAATCAGGAAGAAGAGAAAAAATAGGGCGGGCAACGCCGGAATGCCCAGCTTCCAACGCCATTCTGTTGCACCCAATTGCAGGATTCCAACAATGTAATTGGAAAGATAGGCAAGAAGAATGCCGAAGACGATATTGAATTGAAAAAATGCCACGAGACGTCCGCGCCATTTCGCCGGCGAAATTTCTGCGATATACATGGGACCCAATACGGAGGACCCACCAATCCCCAGCCCGCCGATAAAGCGGAAGAAAACGAACGATGTCCAGTCCCAGGCGAACGCACATCCAAGAGCGGAAATAAAGTACAACACCGCCATGATCCGCAAGCTGTCGCGGCGGCCAAATTTGTCGCCCGGAATTCCGGCGAACAGCGAACCAATGATGGTTCCCCAAAGCGCCGAAGAAACCGTTACTCCCAGTGCCGTAGGCGACAGATGAAAGGTATCGCTGAGGGCGTGGGTGGTGCCCGCGATTACGGCAGTATCGAAACCGAACAGCAGCCCGCCCAGCGCCGCAACGATCGTGCTCTTCAGAAGGTATGAATTGAGTTTCATAGTGCTAGGGTGTGGACACGGGTTTGACGCTAAGGGGGATGGCATGCCCTTGCGTCTGTTTCAGCTCCAGCCCCAGCAGCGCGGCGATTGTCGGAGCAACATCGAAATTGGCGATGCTGTTGAGATGAACGCCGGAGGGGATTCCCGCTCCCCAGGCGATGAAGATAGCCTGCATTTTGGGATCGCTATTCAAAAACCCGTGTGTGCCTCCTGCGGCTTCGGTGACCGGAGCTCCTTCGAGTTCGTTGTCGAAGGCATAGTCCGGCTTTGCGGCGAGCACGAGGTCAGGAGCTTGATTGCTTTGCTCGGGACTTGGCAATCCGAGCCGGGAAAAATCTTCAGTGCCGTAAACGTGATCCACGCCAGGAGCTGCTGTCAATAGTTGCCGCAGCCGGGGAATCAGTTCGGCTTTGCGTGCAGGATTCGCAACGTAGACCATGGCGCTGCCGCCTTCGGCGGCCACCCAGGCTTCCGCCGTTTCCTGCCCTTTTGGTCCACTGAGGAGGCCGGCCTGCCGCAACAAAACGTTGGCGTGAATCTTGTGCTGGTAGGTCCGGAAACCATGATCAGAAACAATCAGCACCGTGGCCCGTTTCGTCATTCCAGTGGCCTTGAGAACGTCCAGAATTCGTTTCACTTGCGAATCGAGAAAGGCCATGGCCGTCAGGCTGGCACCACTCATCGGACCGTATTCATGGTTTATGTCGTCCAGGGTAAGCAAGTGAAAGAGCAGAAGATTAGGCTTATGCTTTTCGAGAATCTCGACGGCAGCGTTCGTCCACATCTGGTCCTGCCATGCCTGGCTGCTGGCCTCGAATTTTTCCAATTGCTCTTTCGTGACCAGGCCTTTGGCGATCATGCCCTTTTCAATTTCCCCGTTTGGATCGGGCAGCTCGGCAAATTGCCAGTCGATCGTTTTGGCATGGTAAATTGCGACCCAATCGACCTGCGCCGTCGTTAGGCCGGCTTCATGCGCAATATCGTAAACGGTGGGCGCATGAACCATTACGTCTTTGTCTCGCCACGGCTCGATGGGCGGAGGCACATGCGCGCTTGGCCACGTGAGCAGTCCATTGAAGACAACGTGATGCTTCGAAGCGTCCACGCCGGTAATCATCGCCGTATGGTTGGGCCACGTTACGGTCGGATTGACTGGTTTCATGGAGGCCGCCACGGTCCCCTCTTCGATCAACTTCCGCAAAGTGGGAATGGGGAGCCGGGGATCGTCGAGCGCGTAGGCCGGAAAGCCATCGAGGCTGATCACAATCACGATTCGATTTTTGTCCGGTTCGGCGCTGGCGACGGAAGGAATCGCTAGTGAGATCACGAGCGACGCAGAAAGAAGCAGCGGTCCGGTAAAACTTCGCACTATGTTTTTGCCAATGCCCATTTGTTGAATATTCCTTCTTGCAGCCTTAATCACGTGAATTTGCTGAAATCTTTACCTTCACTGTCTTAATTTCAAATGGTTTGCAGTGTACGGTGGTCGTTCCCTTGCTAAGCGCAAGCTTGCCAATCGGTTGTTCGATTAGGTTCGTTTCCCAGGCGGATTGCGCTCCCGCCGGCAATTGCAGTGTTACATCCCGGTCCTCGCCTGCCCATTCATAAAATCGCAAGACCAGGAAATCGCCGTTCTCATTTTCATCTGCGGAGCCTTTGATCGCCGTAAGCACGACGTTCTGCGAAGAGAGTCCCAGAAAGGAATGCTCCGGAGGCAAGCTACCATCATGGTTCAGCACCTGGACCGCTGCGAGTTTGTAGTTGAGGTTGTAACCCGCGCGAACCGTTTCCGCCTCCCGCCAGTTGCCGCTGTGCGGATAGATCGCATAGGTGAATTCATGATGACCTTCATCCGCATGAGGGTCTGGCCAGTCCGGCGACCGCAGCAAGGACAAACGCAGAACATTTTCCTTGGCGTCGTATCCGTATTTGCTGTCATTCAAGATGCTCACGCCGTGCTCGGAATCCGACAAGTCGGCCCAGTGCTCGGCGGGGACTTCAAATTGGGCTTTCTCTTCCGGGGTATTGCGCGTTGTCGGCCGTTCAATCGAACCAAAAGGAATTTCGAACGTGGCTTTGCGGCTGCGCACACTCGTGGGGAAAGCCACTTTGAGCAGAATATGTTTTTCGTGCCATTCGGTCTGCATTCTGACATCGATGCGTGACGCGCCGGTGTACAGAATAATGTCCTGCGTAAAGGAAGAGGCCTGAAAATGGTGGCGAACGCGGATCGCGGAGCGCAGCGGCCCGGCCTCGGTCAACTCGACAGAGTCCGCATGATCGAGGCTCCAGTATTGCTTTTCGAAGTCAGCGTCGATATTCCACGCGTCATACTCTTTTGGTTTATCGACGAAAGCCTGCAAAAGATTTCCGCAGGCCCCGTCCCTGGGGCCACCTGTGTCGCTGGCAGAAGGCGCAAGCATTTCACGCTTACTTTTCTTCTCCACTATGCTGGTGATGCAGCCCGTTGAAGAATTTACTTTCAACTGGATGAATTCGTTCTCCAGCCCGTCGACACTCGCTTTCAGCGTCGGGCTTACTGGAGCCGAACCCGCAGCCGGCCGTACAAAAAAGGTCGCATAGCCAACGGCAGGCGCTCTGGCTTGCAACAAGAATGTAATTCGCCCGGTATTCGGGTCGTTCGCCAGGACTTGCGACAGGACCCGCTTCCCCTTGGCATCAACGACTTCGATGCCCGGGGCCCGCGCTGGCAGCTGAACGCTTGCTTCGACAATCTCATCCCGGGGCCAGGACATCGAGTTATACACAACGACAGGAGTTCCCTTTTGCTGGGTGTTTACTCTGGCGGAGATTTCTTCAAGCGAGCGGTTGAGAATCTCCCGGCTGGAGCGTTCCGCCACATCGAGATCGCGCTGCGCATCAAGATAATTCACGGCAATGCCCGAGCCCGGCATGATGTCATGGAACTGGTCGAACAGCAGAGCTTTCCATGCAGTGGTAAGCTGCTCGTGCGGGTACCGGCGTCCATAGAGCTGGGCAAGCGAGGCAAATTTTTCAGCGTCAAGAAGTGTCTCTTCCGTTTGACGAATCCGCTTCTTGGTCTCTGATTGCGTTGTGAATACGCCACGGTGATATTGAAAATATAGTTCGTTTTTCCAGACAGGAATCGGAAGCTCCTTCTGTTTGTCCAAATCCGAAAAAAAGGAAGCGGCTGTACTGAACTCAACTTTAGGATACACAGCGTCCGGCTGCATGAGCCGTGCCGCCT
Source organism: Saccharimonadales bacterium (SeqCode) (assembly GCA_035317965.1). Lineage (GTDB taxonomy): Bacteria > Acidobacteriota > Terriglobia > Acidiferrales > UBA7541 > Acidiferrum. The sequence goes on from DATHFT010000030.1 coordinate 75,423, forward strand.
GATCGAGCATCGTTCTTGTGGGCCCGCCGCCGTGATCTCCGACGCCGTAGAGGTACATCATGCCCGGGCTTTTGTCGCCGTCGTGGTAGGTGGACGGGATCCATTCGGCAACGTCTGCGGCCATCACCACCGGCTCCATCAGACTTCCGTAGTCGTGGGGGAAATAGGTCAGCAGCCGGCTTCCATCGGGGGCTTCCCACCAAAAATATTTATAAGGAAAAGTAGTAAATTCGTGCGCCCACTGCAGTTTCGCGGTGACAAAATAATCGATCCCGGATTTTTTGTATATCTGCGGCAGTTGCCAGTTGTATCCGAAGGAATCCGGATTCCACCCGACGCGAACGTCGACGTCAAATTTCTTTTTGAAATATTGTTTGCCAATGAGGATTTGCCGGGTCAGGGACTCGCCACCCGGCATGTTGAGGTCCGGTTCGACCCACATCCCGCCGACAATTTCCCAGCGCCCTTCTTTGACTCGGTGTTGAATTTCCTGAAACAGGCTGGGATATTTCTCCTCCATCCACTCGTAAGCGCGAGCCGTAGAAGCGCTGTAGGTAAAATCGGGATACTCGTTCATCATGTTTAGCGCGCTCTGAAATGTGTTACGCACAGTTTCCACAGTTTCGGTCCACGGCCATAGCCAAGCCATGTCAATGTGCGAATTTCCCACGGCGCGGATTCGAAATTGTTTTATCCAGGGCTGCAGCCCCTGCAGCTGGTCTTGCGCCAGCTTGAGCGAGTCGTCAAAGCCGCTCTGATTGCCAGCCTCGAGTTTTGAAAAGTCTATTGCGCCAACGGCCAAATCGAGCTGTTTCCGGCGCTCATCGCTTGGATACGAGGCGAGGATGGGCTGCAACGACAGAATTTCCAGGCGCAGCAATTCTGGATCAGGTCGGCCCGCTCGCGGTTCGACCAGTATCTCGCTTCTGCTCAGTGTTCTAGGTTGATCTCCGACTTCGAGCCGCACGGCGATGACGAACGCTTCGTCCGGCTGCGCGCCCGTAGTCAGCAAAATCGGTTCCAAGGTGTCGGCGTTGCCGCGGTAGACGTTATAGCCGTTGGAGAACACGCTGAGCATGGTCATGCCATCGCCCTGTAGATCGAACGCGACCCGCAGGCTTGTGCCCGCCAGGCTATATCCGTTTAAATCACGCGGGGCTTTAAATTGGCAGCGCAGGACATGCACGCCACTTGCAAACTTTGCGCCGACGGCCACTTGCGGCCAGGTTGCGTCATCCAGAGACGCGCTTTCCGGATGCACAACATCCGCATGCAGCCGGCAACCCGACAGCGGGATTCTCGTCAGGCTACCGAGCTTGCCGGTTACGTCCGCGTAGCGAGCGGCGCTTTTCGTTTCCTGAGCGAGAGTAAATGGACAACCCACGAAACAGCTGGCTAACACGGCGACTAGCTTGGCCGTGGAGGAAGCTCGCAATATTTTTCTCCCGGCACTGCAGATGCTGGCGAACAAGAGTTTCCTTCCGTCCCTATCTTGGGAGTTTCGAGATTTTCGCGCCTCGAGTTTCGGCCGCCCGGGACACAGGATCACGTCCAGGTCAAAGTCGTAATTGAATTTTCATCCAGGGCCACGGTGGCCGAACTGAGTCCCTGGGCGACCTGAACGGTTCGCTTGGCCCCGGGGTTAGTCAGTATAAGGACCTTTTCTCCTCCGGGGTTTTCGACGGCCACGTGGCCGAGATTGAGTGCTTCACTCTGGGACTCAAACCGCCGGGCTCCGCGTTTCATTGCGCGAGAGAAATGCGCGAGAGCCCAGTACTGTCCACTGCGAATAATTTCCTGGGTGTTGGGATTGATGATGACAATGCCGCCGCAGGGATAGGGGCCGATGTTTGGTTTACCATGCTCGTCGGTCGCGATGTTCCATGCTACCGCGGCACGACACCAATTGTTGAGCACTCCTGTGTAAATCGTGCCCCACTTTGCCCAATCGTCCTGGTAGTGAGGATCGTTGTAGTCGGTGCTGCCTTCCGTGAAATACATATCAATTTGCGGATGCGCGGAATGCACTTTGCTCATCATGCTCGGTTCACCCACGTACCCATGCCAGGCGACCGAATTTACATAGCTGCGAAATTGCGGATCATCAAGCTCGGAAATGACGCGTCCCCAGTAAACATAGTTGTGATCGAGAATCCATATCTGGGTGGGGGTATTGGTCTTCTCCAAGAGCGGTCCCAGATGATCTGTAATAAATTCAGTCTCGCATTCCTGCGACCAGGAACAAGCCGGCATTTGACCATGCTGGTCGGTATCAATTTCGTTTTGCGGCGTGATGGCTCCGACGGCTACGCCTTCTGCCGCGTAAGCCTCGAGAAATTTCAGAAAATATTGCGCATAGGAGGCCAGGTATTGCCGGCTCATGGCGCCGCCTAACATCGATTTATTCCACTTCATCCAACCCGGCGGACTCCAGGGAGAGGCGAAATAAAAAACCTCGGGATTTATTTCACGGACCTTGCGCAAAACCGGGAGAATATATTCACGGTCATGCTCGATCGAGAACCGTTTGAGTTCTGGATCTTCCTCTCCGTCGTCATAGCTGTAGAGTTTCGTGGCAGAATCGCAAGCTCCGATGCAGGTGCGGTTTACGCTTAGCCCCATTTCCGATGGATGAAATAATTCGTGAAGAAATTGCGCGCGGGCCGGTGGACGGAGCCGGTCCAGCAGGTAGCAAGACGCATCGGAAAAGCACCCGCCAAACCCCAGAATGTCCTGATAGGTGTTCGCCACGATGAGTCGAATAATGTCGGCTGCCGGTGTTGCCGGGGCTGATTGCGCTATGTTGATTGATTGCGTTGCTGAAACGAGCAAGGGCGCCGAAAGCGATTGCCAGTGAATCGGTTGCCGGCCGGCAAATCGTTCTTTTCCGCTGGTCACCCTGACCGCTATGTCCGTCAGCGGCTTTGCGCTTCGCGTGTCAATTCCGCGCGGAGGGCCCGGAGCTTCGGCTGTGACCGGCGGAGACAGCGACGCGCCTGCTGCGACCGCCCCCAAACCAAGCGCAGAGTTCAGAACGAAGCTGCGCCTTGAAGATTTCCCGAATTCGTCGGTCATCCAGACTCACCTCGCTTTCGCTTTGCGCTTTCTGTTCCGCTTCCCGGCAATGTCCACCACTTGCCGCGAAGCATGACGAAGGACCCTCTGAATTGGTTAAATGGCCCGCACACCAGAGCGGACCATTTAATTTACTCTCGAGACGCGACAGATTGTCAGAAAAGCAGTTTAAGCGAAAGCTGCATGATCCTTGGGGGATTGGCAACCGTAGACCTGCCGAAATTGCCGGTGAAATTGTTGTCGGCAGTGGGAAGGTCAGCGATATTGCCATCCGGTGATTGGAACTGGGCATGGTTGAAGGCGTTGAAAAGTTCGCAACGGAATTCGAGATTCATGCCTTCGCGAATGTGCGTATCTTTCAAAAGTGCGATGTCCCAATTGTTCAGGCCAGGACCCGAGAAGAACCGGCGGCTGGCATTTCCCAGCTGACCGATCTCTTCTTTGGAAAACAAGCTGGTATTGAAATAGGTACCCGAGCGCGGGTCGGAGATGTTCAAAGGACCGGGAGTGAAATTCGGGACATCAATCGGCAATGAAATGGCTCCGGCTCCGGCCGTACCGGTCAGTGAATGGTCATCGGTTTCCACCAGGGTTACCGGAATACCGGTTGCAAACCGGGTGATTCCGCTCAGCCTCCAGCCTTTTACCAGACGGCTGGGCCCGGGTAGACGATCAATCGGCAAATGATAGTCGTAGCTGATCACAAAATTGTGACGCATATCGAAGGAAGAAAGTGAGCGGGCTCCGGGGTTGAGGAAATTGATCTGCTCACCGTAACCCGAGGAGTTGTCCAGCGATTTCGAGTAGGTATAGCCAGCCAGGAATTCCAAACCTTTCAGTCTTTCACGCAAACTAAGTTGCAGTGAGTTGTAGCTGGACTTGCCCATGGTAATGAAGTAACCCTCGCTCGAGAAGCTAGGGCCGAAGGGGCCACGCGTGCCGTTCACTACCCCTCCGCCGACCGGGAAATACGTGCCGTTTTCGCCGTTCGGACCGCAGCCGGTGCCGGGACCTGTCGTCACATTGGCATCACTCAAGCTCAGACAAAGGGCGGGATCGCCGGGATTGGCCTGCAGTGAGGAAAGCAGACGATGGCTTTGGGCTCCGATATAGCCAATGGTAAAGAGCGTCGCCGAACCGATCTGTCTTTCAATCGAAAGCTGATACTGCTCGGTGTACGGCAAATCGTTCTCATGCCAGAAAGCCGGCGAAGTTCCAATGGGCAGAAAATTTGCCCAATTGATGGAGGTGTCTGGATTGCTCGGCGAAGAATTAAATGGTGGAGGCGCTACCGGAAATCTTTGACCTTCGATATTTCCCGTTCCGCGGTCCACAAACGGTGTCACAAATTGCGGCGGTACCGGGCTTCCGTAAAAGGCTCCGAACGGGGCGTCTCCGATTTCGTTGAAGTTGGTGCCACCTTCAAATGTGCTGTAGAAGAGTCCCCAACCGGCGCGAATGCTGGTCTTGCCGGGACCCCCGGTCAACTTTTTCAGAAACCCATTGTCAGCGGAAGGAGAGTAAGCGATTCCAAAGCGCGGGGCGAAGTTGTGATAGCGCGTCGGTGCTAGTGTCGTGGGTACGCCGGGATCGCCGGGGAAGAGCCATCCGGTGGGAGCTCCGGGGAACACCAGCGATTGCACGCCGAGTATGAGCGTCTCAATTTCATTGTGCAATTCCGACCACGGGCGGCTGACATCCCAGCGCAATCCATAGTTCAACGTAATGTTTGAGCGCAGGCGCCAGCTGTCCTGGCCATACAGTCCGAAATAGCGGGAGCGGCCATAGGAAGGAAATCCTTGCCCCTGCGAATACTGGGAAGGAGCACCAATCAAAAAGTCGGCAAAATCATTTCCCGTCTCTGAACCATCAAACGTGAAGTCTCCGTTCGATCCGAGGTTGTATTCAACCAGCTGGTTGTAGCGAAACTGCCCGCCGACGCTGATGGTATGCGTCCCGATGATTTTTCGGTAATTGTCGATCACCTGGAAGGTATTTTCGGTAACGCCCAGCGGGCCGCCTGAGGCGCCAAACGAAAAGTCGTTGAAATGGATGTTGGGAACGTGGGCGTATTTCGGTTGGGAGGGAGAAATCCCCAATGTGTCCGGACCAAAAGCAAAACCCAGAGTGCCGGGATCAACGCCCTCGCCGCCCGTCGGGCTGTGAATCAAGAAACGCAGCCGGGTAAAGCCAAAGCGTGCTTCATTGACGGCCCCATTGCCAAAGGTCTTGGAGTCTCCAATATCCACAACTTGGGACCGGCCCGTGAAGTCGCTGCCAAATCCCGGCAGTGCGATGCTGGGCACGCTTTGATGATACTGGTCGAAGAAATAGTAGCCACTGACGAGTCCCAGACCTGAATTGTAGTCAACGCGGCCGCTGGTTTTGTCGTCTCGTAGGTGCGAAGGAGCGGCAGCATCAGGCACAAACTGGCTGGTGCCATCGACCACCTGGGTTACCGGAAGAACAAAGGGCAGGAGATTCTTGGAAGGCGTCGTAAGGAAACCCGCCGGAACTTGCGCGCCGGGGAAAACGCAATTCGCAGTGGTACAACCTGCGAAGTAATAACGCTCTCCTGGAGTGACCGTATATCCTGCTCGGGTGGAAAGTTCCTGAGCCCATGCGGTTCCCTGGACGGTACCGGTCAGGGCGCCGGCTATGGCCGAAAAATCTCCCGTGCGTTCCGCGTCGGAAGGCACGGCCGTCGTGCCTCCCTGGCCGGACTGCCCGAGAACGACCCGGTTGCCCTGGTAGTCGCCGAAGAAAAATAATTTGTCGCGCTTGATCGGACCGCCAAATGTTCCGCCGAATTCATTCTGCTTGTGCTCGTCTCGCGTGGAACTGAAAAAGTTCTTGGCATCAAAGACCTGATTCCGCAAAAACTCAAAGGCGCTGCCATGAAATTGATTCGCGCCGGACTTGGTGATGACGTTGATCTGTCCGCCCGAGTAGTTGCCGTATTCTGCATCGTAATTGTTGGTGATGATGCGAAACTCGGCGATGGAATCGAGGTTGGGAATGATCGCCGCTCCCGAGAAGGCAAATTCCTGCACCGTCGTTCCATTCAGCAAAAAGCCGTTCGACGATTCCCGCTGACCATTGACGGAAACGTTTCCGGCGTTCAGATCTCCAGAGATGGAGGTGAAGGTAAACCCGGTGGCACTGAACTGCCCTCCCTGGCCGCCCGCCAGTCCTGACGAAACTGCCGCTACGCCGGGTTGCAAGGCCAGAAGATCGGTGTAACTGCGGGTTACCAGTGGCACGGCTGTCATGGTCTGGGCGCTGATTACTTCGCCGCCCTGGGTACTGGCCGTGTCCAGCTGGACGGCATCGCTGGTTACTTCCACTTTTTCCGTGGCCCCTCCCACGTTCAGCTTGACGTTTAAAACCTTGGCGGAATTGACGTCGAGCAGGATTCCCGTTTGCAGGTAGGACGAGAATCCGCTTTGCCGCACTTCGATGTCGTAGTGTCCCGGAGGCAGGTCGAGGAACGCATAGAACCCGTCCGCATTGGTTTGTTGCGTTTCGGTGATTCCGGTTTCCGTGGACTTGACTTGAATCGTGGCGCCGACAACCACCGCTCCGCTCGAATCGGTGACCAGCCCGGAAATACCGGAAGCCACGGTAGCGGCGCGGGTGACCCCTAGGGGGCTGCAAACCAGGGCCAGGGCCAGCAAAATCAAGCCCATCCACTTCGCCGGACGCCTGGCCGCCGCTGAATGTACCCCCGCCGAATGATTCCTGTGCTGATTGGCTTTCACTTGCTCCTCCTGAACATTAACTTTCCCCGGGCTTGCTGGTGACGGCTATGGTGATGAGCTTTGTCAAAACGTTTATACCGTGAGCTTATATCAACGAGCGCGCGTTACGTCAAGATGAATCTGGCGACGGGGGTCGCGCGATCCGCACTCCTGGCCAGGAACCGCTCTCATATTGATTAGAAGAGACGATTCCACCGTAATTATGGCAAATCCTACCAATACAATATGACAATCATATTAACGTTAAGACGATTCTTCGCCAGCCCGCCCGGGGCGGCCACCGGCTTCCACACTTTCGTTGACAATGGCCGTTCTCCTTTGGCATATTGTCATAACGTTTAGATAGACATTTGAAAACCCTTTACGGTAAGTGAGGTCGACACTTGGACGACAGCGCCTTTCTATTTCATTCCACGATCGTGGCCCCCGAACAATCCGGAGAGTTGCTCCGGGTCTCGCGGGAGCAAGCTGGCTGGCAGTGGATGGGTTTCATTGTCCGGAAGCTGCAGCCGGGAGAGAGTTTTCGCGCCCGGACCGAAAACGAAGAAGCCGCCTTTGTGGTGCTCGGTGGGCGCTGCCTCGCCAATTGGGGCGAGGGCCAGCAAGCTCTGGGAAAGCGCAAGCACGTCTTTGATGGATTTCCGTACACGTTGTATATACCGGCGATGTCCGAGGTGTCGTTCACCGCGGAAACCGTCTGCGAAATCGCCGAGTGCCGGGTTCCCTCCGAAGCCCGTTTGCAGCCCAAACTGGTCACTCCGTCGGATGTGGTCAGCAGCCTGCGGGGCGGCGGCAACGCTTCTCGACAAATCGTCGACGTGATATCCCCCTCATTCGCCGCAGATAAACTCGTGGTCATCGAGGTCTACACGCCGGGAGGAAATTGGTCGAGCTATCCTCCCCACAAGCACGACGTGCACAACCCGCCACAGGAAGTGGATTTAGATGAAATCTATTACTATCGGATTCAACGGCCGGGCGGATTTGCGTTTCAGCATTTGTACGGAACTCCGGCAGGCGAGCGCATTCTGAAAACACGGGACGGCGACGCGGTCCTCGTCCACAGCGGATATCACTCGGTCGTGGCGGGCCCGGGCTACGACATTTACTACCTTAATTTCCTGGCCGGCTCTTCGCGCGCCGTGGCCGTCACCGAAGATTCGCAGCACAGCTGGATCCGTTCCGCGTGGGGCGAACCCAGTCCGCGCCTGCCACTCGTGCGCGACTAACTTTGGAATTTGCACAGAACGACAGACCGGCGCAATATCCCGAGCGGGGCGAACTTCATGACCAGACGGCTCACAGTCGCGCAAGCCATCATCTCCTTCCTGCAGAGTCAATATGTGGAGCGAGACGGCCTCCAGAACCGGTTCTTTGAAGGCTGTTTTGGCATTTTTGGACACGGAAACGTCGCCGGAATAGGTCAGGCGCTCGAGCAGGATCGCGGTCTGCGCTACTACCTTTTTCGCAACGAGCAGGCCATGGTTCACGCCGCGGCGGCCTTTTCCAAAGCCACGTTCCGCAGGAAAGCGATGGCCTGTACCACCTCGATCGGTCCCGGAGCCACGAACATGGTTACGGGCGCGGCGCTCGCCACCATAAACCGCCTCCCGGTACTCCTTCTGCCGGGCGACATTTTCGCCAGCCGCAAGGTCGCGCCCGTCCTGCAGCAGCTCGAATCGGTGTCGACCCAGGATATTTCCGTAAATGATTGTTTCAAACCGGTTTCGCGCTATTGGGATCGCATTCAGCGCCCGGAACAAATTCTAACGTCCCTTCCCGAGGCAGTTCGCGTGCTGACCTCGCCGGCCGAAACAGGCGCCGTCACGCTCTGCTTGCCACAAGACGTGCAAGCGATGGCCTTCGACTTTGAGGAAGAATTTTTTCATAAACGGGTATGGCCCGTCGCTCGCAACCGTTGCGATCGATCGCTTCTCGGTCGCGCGACGGAGTGGATTCGTTCGGCGAAGCGTCCCCTCATCGTGGCCGGTGGCGGAGTGCTCTATTCAGGAGCCTCAGACGCCCTGTCGAGGTTCGCAGAAAGCACGGGAATACCGGTGTGCGAAACCCAGGCCGGAAAAGGCACCCTCCCCTTTAACCACGCACAACAACTCGGAGCCGTCGGAGTAACCGGAACTCCGGGAGCCAATATTTTGGCCCGCGAAGCCGATCTGGTCATCGGCATTGGCACGCGCTACAGCGATTTCACCAGCGCATCGAAAACCGCCTTTCAGAACCCGGCCGTCCGCTTCATCAACATCAATGTCGCCGAATTCGACGCTGCAAAACATGCGGCTCTCGCTTTAACCAGCGATGCCCGGGTAACCATCGAAGAACTGAGCCAAGCCGTTGCCGACTACAAAATCGAAGAAACCTACCGCGCCCGAATCGCAGAATTCCGCGCGGACTGGGAAGCGGAAGTTGAGCGCATCTACGCCATCCGCAAAGATCCCCCCATTTCGCAGGGAGAAGTAATCGGGGCCCTGAACGAGTTCACAGAACCTTCCGATATTTTAGTGGCTGCAGCCGGCAGCCTCCCGGGCGATCTTCACAAACTCTGGCGCGCACATCGCCCGGGAACCTACCACATGGAATACGGATATTCCTGCATGGGCTATGAAATTGCCGGCGGCCTCGGGGTAAAGATGGCGCGTCCGGATTGCGAGGTTTACGTCGTCGTCGGCGACGGATCGTACCTGATGATGGCGCAAGAGATCGTTACGGCTCTGCAGGAGAACTACAAGCTGAACATCATCGTGCTCGACAACCACGGGTTTTCAAGCATCGGCGCGCTCAGCCAGAGCTGTGGCAACGAGGGAATGGGCACGAAGTATCGCTACTGGAAGGATGGCCGGTACCGCGGTGACAATTTGCCGGTCGATTTCGCGGCAAACGCCGCCAGTCTTGGGGCCCACACCGCCGAAGCGCACACTCTTGCCGAACTGCGGGAAGCCTTGCCTGCCATGCGCAAGCAACCGCGCACATCTGTAATTGTTGTCGAAACCTCGTACAACCACAAAGTTCCCGGGTACGAATCATGGTGGGACGTTCCGATTGCGGAGGTTTCCGAGAGTGTCGCGGTGCGGGCCGCGCGGAAAAACTACGAAGAGGCTCGCAAGAAGGAACGCTACTTCTTCGGCTCCGAGGAAAAGAGCTAAGCGTGCAGCCGCCCGCTCCACCCGCTCAGCCGAGTTCAGCCGAGCCCGCCCATCTGAAGCGCGTCCTGACGCTGTGGGATCTCGTTTATTACGGTGTCATTCTCACCTCACCGATCGCCGCCGTTCCCCTGTTCGGCGAGGCGCAATTCCTGTCCCGGGGACACGCCGTAACCACCCTGCTGCTCGCGATGGTCGCCATGTCGGTCACTGCCGTCAGCTTCGGGCGGATGGCCAACGTATATCCCTCATCCGGCTCGGTCTACTCCTACGTCAGCAAGACGCTCAATCCCCACGTAGGTTTTGTACTGGGCTGGGCCATGTTTCTTGAATATCTATTCCAGCCCATCCAGAACGCGCTCTACGCCGTGCTCACGATTCAACGCATCCTGCCGGCGGTTCCCTTTCCGTTGCTCGCCGCGCTGATCGTCGGATCGATTACCATCATGACCATTCAAGGAATCAAGTTCACGGCGCGCACCAACGAAATATTGCTTGGCTTCATGGTGCTGGTCACCGCGGTATTTCTCGTCCAAGCCTTCCGTTATGTCGTACTGCATCAACACTTCACGGGCCTTTTCTCCTTTCAGCCCATTTACGATCCCCAGACCTTCAACCTGCGGGCGCTGGCAGCGGGAACTTCGTTTGCGGCGCTGGTATTCATCGGCTTCGATGGCGTCTCGATTCTTGCGGAAGAAGTAAAGAATCCCAAGCGCAACGTCCTGCTGGCTTCCGTGCTCGTCTGCGTCTTTACGGGACTCTTCAGCGGCTTGCAGGTCTATCTGGCGCAGCGCGTATGGCCCGACTACAGCACACTACAAAATCACGAAACCGCCTTTATGGATGTCGCGCGGATTGCCGGCGGACCTCTGCTGTTTACGGCCTACGGCGTCGTGCTGCTGGTGTCCAGTTTGGCTTGCGGTCTGGCCGGCCACGTAGGGGCTGCTCGCTTGCTGTACAGCATGGGCCGCGATGACGTCATACCGAGGAGAATCTTCGGGCACCTCAGTCCCAAGCGCGGCAATCCCATTTACAACGAATGCATCGTCGGAGTTCTCGCGTATGTGGCCGTTTTAACAATTCCGTGGCACCTCGCGGCTGAGATCGTGACTTTCGGCGCGCTGCTGGCTTTCACGGCGGTCAATCTCGCCGCCCTTTTGTACTTTTGGGTTCGCCCGGAAGCCACCCGGAGGAGAAAATTCTTCACCGATGCCTTCATTCCCGGATTCGGCGCCGTCTTTTGCTTTGTTCTGCTGCTCGGCCTGCAACCGTGGACCAAATACGCAGGACTGATCTGGCTCGGCATTGGGATTGTGTACGCGGCCTACAGAACCCGCATGTTCACCCTGCGCCCCAAACTTTTCAAGATTGACGAAGGCACAGAACTTCCCTAGCGGGCGCTTCTCTACTTAACCGGGTCGGGCAGCGCAAGACTCGGACTCGCTACTGTCTCCGAGAGTGGTCCTTTCGCTACGAACTGCGCAAATCCGCAGGATTCCCGGATGCGCAGTTCCGGCAACAGTTTCTTGAGCACCGGTTTACCTTCATTTCCAGCGATTCTGTGAATGAGCAGTTCCGCCGCCTCGCTGCCCAATTGATGTTTCGGCAGCTCGACTGTCGTTAGACGCGGTCGAAACACTCCAAGCCAGGGATAGTCGTCAAAGCTTACCAACCCGAAATCTTCCGGACACCGCAATCCCATTTCGTCCACGGCCTGCAACAATCCGATGGTCATCAAGTGGTTGGCGACGTAGATCCCGTCCGGCCTGTGGGACAGCAGTGAGTGCCCGGCGCGGAAGCCCGACTCAATTCGGTAATCCCCTTCGATGACCATTTCTGGATCGTAGGGAAGATTTTTCGCTTCAAGCGCATCACGAAATCCACGCCACCGCTCTTTGGCGTTGCTGATCTTGAGTGGTCCGCTGATCAGCGCGATGCGCCGGCGCCCCGAACGGGCCAGATGGCACACCGCTTCATAAGCGCCCTGGTAATCGTCGCTGATCACCGCGTCTCGGGTCAGCTGCGGATAGGTGCGCATCACCAGAACAAAAGGAACGTTCACCTCTTTGATCGTCTGCTGCAGCGACGGCCGAAAATCGCCCGCCGCCTTGGTCAGCAGGATTCCGTCTACACGCTTAGAAAGCAGCAGCTCGACCGCCACTTCTTCTTTTTCCGGGCTGTCATCGCTATTGCAGAGCAGAAGATTGTATCCGTGTTTCTGAGCCGCGTCCTCGGCACCGCGAACCACCATCGGAAAGAAGGGGTTGGCGATATCTGGCACGATCATCCCGATGGTCTGAGTTTTCTGCTTGATCAAGCTGCGCGCGACCAGATTGGGCCGGTAATGCAGCTTTTCTATCGCACTTTCTACGCGTTGGCGCAGATTCTTGCCCACGTGAGCTTTGTTGTTGATGACCGCGGAAACGGTGAAGATGGAAACCCGCGCTTCCCGCGCGACATCGGAAATGCTAGCGGCTTTGTTTTGCGTGGGGTTACGTTTCCTGGAGGTAGACATACTCTATCGCGAGGTCAAGATACCAGAATTTTGCTTCCCTTCAAAGCGTTTAGCCCTTTTCGGCATTAGGACAAGTCGGGATTGGGCAGCAAGAACTCCCTGATCACGCCATCGAGATCATGGCATGCCGCAATAAACTGGCGAAGGGTGCGCACCGTGGGGCCAAAGGTATCAAATTCCGCGATCGTCAGTCCGTCCTCGGCATACGCGCGACGAAAATCACGAAATCTCCTGTTCAATTCTTCCACTATTTCTCCGGAAACTGCTTCATGAATGCGGCTGCGAATCGCGATATCGCTGGCATTGAAACGCACCTGCCACGCGTGAGGCGGCGAAATCACCACGTCCCCTCCAATAAACTCGCTCCAGTGCATGTGATTTCGAAACGCCGCCGACAACAGCCGCAATCGATAGCCGCGTTCTGTGAATATCCGGTAGGTTTTCTTGAATACCGCCACCCCGGCCCACTCAAAATATCCAGGGTCCACACTTACATTGTCTTTTTCCGCCAAAACCTTCAGCCAGTCATCGAGCCGGCCGACCATGATCGTGCACACCGGCCCCATCGTGGCGATGTCCTTGCCTTCACGCTCGCGCCGCACGAGACCGCGCTCGACCGCTTCGGCCACCGCAATGCATTGTGGAACGGTGAAGCAGACCGTCGCATTGATACTGATCCCCCGGTAGGTTGCTTCTTCAATCGCCGGTATTCCAGCACTTGTGACGGGAATCTTAACAATCATGTTCGGCGCCAGCTGGTTAAACTCCAGCGCCTGTTTTTCCATCGCTTTGCTGTCACGGAATAAGCGGGGATCGGTCTGTATCGAGAGCCGCCCGTTTCGTCCACGCTGTTCATCAAAGACCCGCTTCAGCAAGGCGGCGGCTTTGATGGACATTTCGCGAACCAGCTGCCAGGCAATCTCGTCTTCGGTGGCGATGGGCATTTCCTGAACGAGCGACTGGATTCTCTCGCGCCAGGCGTCGATTTCCTTCTTCAGCGCTCCGACGACAATCACCGGATTGCAGGTGGCGCCCACGGCGCCATGCTCGATCGAATAGGGAAGGTCCTGTGTCGAAACAGAATCGCTCCACAAACAGGTCGGCGTGGTCGCGGTCATCTGATGCAGGGGACTCTTAAAGGACGAAACGGCAGCTACGGTCACACCTTCCTCCAAACTAGGGCTTCAAGCAGTGGCGGCGATGGCCAGAGGAACTTTCACAGCTTTGGCTTCCCGGTGGGAGGTCTCCGCTGCCACCGCCATGGCCAGCGCCTTCAGGCCATCTTCCCCGGTTACGCGTGGCGCGCGCTCGCTCAACATGCAGTCCACAAAATCCCGAATCTCGGCCAGGTAGGCGTCGGCAAAAGCCGAAAGAAAATGATCGACAATCGGCCGCACGCTCCCGTGAGCGGTCAGGAAAGTTGCCGGGGTTTGGTGCAGACCGCCCACCAGAATCGAGCCTTTTGAGCCAACGATCTCCGTGCGCACGTCGTACCCGTACGCCGCCTGCGCGTAAGACTCAATATTTCCAATCGCGCCGGCATGGAATTTCAGATTGACCACGCTCGCCACCACGTCCCCGAATTTCGCGACCTCGGGCCGAATGGCCGTGGTCGTGTAGGCATGAACTTCACTGACTTCATCCCGCACCAGCCACCGCGCGAGATCAAAATCGTGAATTGAATTGGTGTAGAACAACATTCCATTCACGTTTGAATCGTAGGAAGCGAGCGGCGGCCCATCTTTGTCCCGCCCAATCGACT
>DATHFT010000031.1:0-41999 GCA_035317965.1 Saccharimonadales bacterium (SeqCode)
GAACCTCCGCCACCTGCAGGCACTGAAAAAGAAAAGAAGCGTCGCTTGCCGGCGGCGCAGCGGGACCGCTTCCGTGGCGTGAGAATCTTCGACATTTCCGACATCAAGAACCCGAAGCAAGTGGCAGCGGTGCAGACCTGCCGCGGATCGCATACGCACACTTTGGTGCTCGACCCGAAGGACGCAGAAAATGCCTACATCTACGTGTCGGGCACATCGTTTGTGCGCCAACCGGAAGAACTGGCCGGGTGCTCCGGTGAAAAGCCTGATAAAGATCCCAATACCGCGCTGTTTCGCATCGAAGTGATCAAGGTTCCGCTGGCTGCGCCGCAGGATGCCAAGGTCGTTTCGAGCCCCCGCGTATTTATCGATGCGCGCACCGGCGCGATGAATGGCCTGAACAATGGCGGCACTCACGGCAAGGGCAAGGAGAAGCCCGCGGACACCAATCAGTGTCACGACATCACGGTGTACTCCGCTATTGGGCTGGCGGCCGGCGCATGCTCCGGCAACGGAATTTTGCTCGACATCAAGGACCCGGTACATCCAAAGCGCGTGGATGCGGTGAACGACCCGAACTATGCGTATTGGCATTCGGCTTCGTTCTCCAATGATGGATCCAAGGTCGTGTTCACCGACGAGTGGGGCGGAGGCCTCGGGCCGCGGTGCCGTGCGAACGATCCAAACAAGTGGGGTGCGGATGCCATCTTCCGTCTGAAGGACGACAAGCTGAGTTTTGCGAACTATTACAAGTTGCCGGCCGCGCAAGGCGATACCGAGAACTGTGTGGCGCACAACGGCTCGCTCGTTCCGGTTCCCGGCCGCGATATTGAAGTACAAGCCTGGTACCAGGGCGGCATCTCCCTTGTGGACTTCACCGACGTGGCGCATCCGTTTGAAATTGCCTACTTCGACCGTGGACCGATTGATCCGAAGATGCTCGTGATGGGCGGAGACTGGTCGGCCTATTGGTACAACGGCAATATTTACGCTTCGGAGATTGCACGTGGCCTGGATGTCTTTGAGCTGACGCCGACCAAGTTTCTAACCCAGAACGAAATTGACGCGGCCAAGACGGTTCGGTTGGGCGAGCTGAATGTGCAAACCCAGCAGAAGATTGAGTGGCCGGCACAGCTGGTCGTGGCCAAGGCGTACCTGGACCAGTTGTCGCGGTCGCAGGCCTTGCCGGCAGACCGCATAACAATTTTGCGGAAAGCCATCGAAAGAGTAGAGACGTCCCACAGGAGCAAGAACGAACTGGCGAAGTTGCAGCGCATGGGGCCGTCGCTTGAAAAGAGCGCCGCCACGGCGAAGAACCCGGAAGACTCGGCGCGGCTGCGTGCTTTGGCAGTGATTCTGAAGCGTCCGTCAGCATGACGACTGCGCGAACCGGGCGGGTTCGGTTCAGCCTGCCGAGTCCAGAATCCGCAAGAGGGAATGGAACCTGATTCGTCCGTGTCCGTGAACCGGTCGCAACATCAGGACTCGCGGGAACGAGATCGTTTTCTTTCCGAATTCTCCAATGGCCCGAGCGCTTTATGTATTTCCTGAAGGCGGACCTGCAATCCGGCGGCATAAATTTCCGCACGCTCATGAGTCCGGGCGTTCTGAATGGCCACCGCTGCCGGGACTGCCAGGGACTTGGCGAGACGAAGGTGTTCAGCGGTGAAAGTGTGAGGCGAGCTGGATCCGAGAGACAGGATGCCCAGCACGCGGCCAGCGGCGACCAGCGGTATGCCCATCCAGGATTGCAGATGGTCTAGTGGCGGAGCGCCGCTCCATGCCGATTCTGCGGCAACATCGGCCAGCAGCATGGCCCTCTTCTCAAAGAGCACCCGCTCAAGAAAGCTATTCTCTGAAGGTTTCAAGGTAAATCCAATTCTTTTCGGCACAATCCGTGGACACTCTCGGGCAATCATCAATTCGAAACCGTCCTCTACAAACAGCACCGTGGCTCTGCTGAATGGAACCAATTCAGAAATGCATTGCAAAAGCGTATCGAGCACCGAGTCCATCGCCAGGTTCTGGCTAAGGGCCAGAGTCGATTTGCGAAGCGCTTCCGCTTCAGCTCTGGCAGCTTCGACTGCATCAAGCTGTTCGACAATCTTCATTTCAGCATGTGTGCGCTCGGTCACGTCACAAATGATCAAAACGTGCCGGCCAGGCAGATAGTTGGCCGTGGCTGTGTAGTCTACAAACAGTCCAGTTCCATCTCCCGCGGCCAGACGCGCACGTCCTCGATGGTTCTTGTTTTGCAGAAAAGAGTTCCACCCTTCCATAAAGGCAGAATGGTTGACCAGGAAGCGGCCGACGTTTTGGCCGACGAGTTTGTTGAACGGGAGTCGCAAGATAGTCGCTGCAGAGGGGTTGGCATCCAAACAAGTTCCCTCGCTATCGACGATGAGTATTCCGTCGAGTACATTTTTAAAGATGGATGAAAATTCACAATCTGCATAGCGAAACGCTTGGTCCGATTCCCGATATTCTTGTCTGATACTCCAAAGCGAATAGATGTTTAGGAAAACCGCGAAACTCAACGTAACAAAAAGAACAGGAACTAGGCCTGCTGAAAATGCTGTCTCGTATTTGCGAGCGAATATAGACACGCACAGAAGCCCAACGGAAGTCGTGAGCACCATGACGGAGCACCGACGAAGCCAGAAGGGAAAAGAAGGGCAGAGCGGCTCTGAAGCCTTTGCGTGCGAAGGTCGAATCATAAAAGATACCCTCAAGACTGACATTCCTCGGCCGCCGAAGACTATCACCATGGAGTGTCTTTTATCTCGCTGGTCGTGCGATGTCCTTAACTAAGGACAAGAACTCGATCTGTTCCGTTGGGGCTATTCCCGGAAGGTAAACTGATTGAAAGTCCCGAGCACGACTTGATTCGTTCGCGGATGACAATCAGAGTAAAAAGGGTTGAGACAGTCTAAAGTTCGAACAAAGCCTTCAAGACAAGGCGAGCTTGTTTGAGTTGCTTCAGGTCACGTTTTTCGAGAAGAAGACGGAGGTCCCTCTCCACAGTGGTCGGAGTTGTCTCGGAACGATCAAAATCAAAGAGTGTCGCTGGCGACACTCTCAACACAGTCGCCAATTGAAATATTAATTCAAAGGAAGGATTGACCTTACCGCGTTCGAGTCTACTAATGTGTTTTGAATCGACATCCACTGCTCGGGCGACTTGACCTTGTTTCAAGCCTGCCTCGATCCTAACGTCACGCAGTCGCCTACCGAAACGTAGAGATTCCGTCACACTGGCACCATAGCGGGATCATGGAATCGCAGGAACGCTTTTATAGATCACTATTCTCTTGACAAAGTGCGCTATTAGAACGATATAAGTAATCAGGCGCGGTAGAAGGTTGACCGTTCCGTGCGACGAATGATTTCGGACGGAGCGACTTTCAGTCCCTTAGAGAGCTTTACAATCGTCCTCAACGTGGGGCTTACCAAACCTCGCTCTAGCATGCTGACAAAAGTGCGGTCAGACTCACAATTTGCTCCGAGAACTTCCTGGGACAGCTTTCGCTGTTCCCGCATCTGGCGTAGTACCTCTCCGAAGGCCCTTTCAGGTCCAGACGTAGGCTGAACATGTTTCCGACGCTTTCCCATCTCGCCGAAGAGCCTGTTATGTTGTCGAACATATTGCTACAGAACATATTCTGCATTGATTCATCGAGACCAATGGCGATTCACGAGGAACCAAGGTGAGCTCTTTCTCCACAACGCGCTTTCCTGGCCTGCCGCTTTCTGCAGAAAAGGAACCTGGCATTCGCATATCAGCTAACCAGCCCTCTTGTCAGACGGAAGCGTCCGACGAGCGGCTGTTGGCTGAGATCTGCACAGGTGACCGTGACGCGCTCGCCCTGCTCTTCCGACGTTACGCCCGCATGGTCCGGAATATTGGCGATAGGATTCTTCGGGATAAAGATGAGGCTGACGATCTAGTTCAGGAAGTCTTTCTCTACATCCACCGGAAGAGCGCGCTGTTCGACAGCTTGAAAGGAAGCGCCCGCTCATGGATCGTGCAAGTGGCCTACACGCAAGCGCTCCTGCGCCGGAGGAAGCTAAAGTCCCAGGGACACTATCTGTCCGGAATTGCGGACAGGTCGCCCGAACTTGAATCTCCTAGAAATTCCGGCGCAGACTATGACCAGACCGTCGAGGGGCTGTTTGGAAAAAATGGGTGGCGAAACGTCCTGGACGCGCTTACCGATGAACAACGCGAAACCTTGCGGCTGCATTTCTTTGAGGGTTATAGCTTCGCCGAAATTGCTGAAAAGCTGGGACAATCCTATGCCAACGTCAGACACCATCACTATCGGGGACTTCAGAGGCTGCGCGCGCACTTGACCGAGTGCGAATTGAACAGGCGATAGTCCCTATGCTACAAGTTGAAGTTCGATGAGAAGTCGAGGCATTCAACCGATGGGCCCGCATGAAGAATTCCTGCAGTTGTGCGCTGCAGCGACCGCAGGCGAATTGAGCGCAGAGGAACGCGTGAAGCTCGATGCTCATCTCGCCGAGTGTCTGTCCTGTCGCCAAGCGATGAAAGAATACGAAGTTACGGCAATCTACGGTGGTTCGGCTCTGGCAACAGAGGTGGCGGGAAATGAAGAAGGCGTGGATGCTGCCTGGTCTGTCGAGGAAGCGGAGAAGCGATTTTTCAAGCGGTTTGATCGTGAAAACATAGTCCCCACGGCAGGTGATCAGACTGGGAGCGACAGGCTACGGGCGGGACGGCGCTTCACCTACCGCCCCTCACAAATTCGCTGGAGAGAAGTATGGATGCCCTTTGCGGCTGCCGTGCTTCTGGTGATCGCGCTGGGCATCACTTTGTATAGAACAGGGGTGCGGCGCGGCCTGGATGTTGCGCAAACAGTTCCTGCCAGCGTAAAAGAGCCCGAGAATCCTCTGGAAGCGCAGGCGAGCGACGCGGGCCGCGAGCGCTCACAATGGATGGCCAAGCTGGCACAAAGTGACAAAGTCATAGGCGATCTCAAGCGTCAACTGGCCGAGCAGAGCAGCGCTGTCAATGCCTTGCAGTCCGCGAATCTTGTCGCCACACGCTCGGCGGAAAGCCAGCAACAGTTCGCGCATGCCGCCGGCGGTTCCGGAAAAAAACGAGATGAGGAGCTGGCCGCGGCACAAGCAAAGTTGGCTGAGCTTGAGACCGCGCTTGATACGGCCACGGCAGAACGTGCGGAATCGGCGAATCGCGCAACCGTTTTGCAAGCGAAGGTGAATGAACTGTCACAGCTCATGAGGGACCGCGAGCAAGCCCTTGACCAGAGGCAAGTCGAAGTCGCAAAACAGCAGGAGCTGCTCGAGCACGACCGCGACATTCGCGAACTGATGGGCGCCCGCGATCTGTACATGGCAGATGTGCATGACGTTACGCGGGCTGGAACAGACAAAACCTACGGCCGGGTTTTCTACACCAAAGGAAAATCTCTGATTTTCTACGCGTTCGATTTGGATGCGCAGCCGGGTGTGCAAAATGCGAGTTCGTTTCAGGCCTGGGGCCGGCGAGGGCCAGACCGGCAGCAGGCTCGCAGCCTCGGCATTTTCTATGAAGACAATGTAAGCAAGAAACGCTGGGTGCTCAAAGCCGACGATCCGAAGACACTGCAAGATATCGATGCGGTGTTCGTGACGGTCGAACCCAACGGCGGAAGCCATCACCCAAGCGGGAAGCAGCTGCTGTTTGCCTACCTGCGCGTCGGCCCGAATCATCCTTGAACGAAAATAGTTTGGCTCGCGTAAACTGTCCTGAATTCAGGACAGCAATCAATTGGCACAAAAATAACAGTCATTCGCATAGACCTTGTTAGTGAGGCGAGATTCCTCACTTTCCGGAGGATCCTTTGCGACTGCGCAGCCTGGTTTGTTGCTCATTTATTTTTCTTTCATTTATCCATCCATCTGCTGCGCAGTCACCAACCGGAACCGTCAGTGGAATTGTCACTGATCCCACGGGAAGCACCATCGCCGGCGCCGAAGTCCTGGTCGTAAACGACGCCACGCGCGTGCAGGTTGCGACAAAGTCGAACGGCGAAGGCATCTATGTCGTGCCCAATCTTCCGCCGGGCAACTACCGCGTTCAGGTGTCCAAGATCGGTTTCAAGACGATCATCAAACCCGACATCGTCATCAACGTGCAGGACGCGCTGGCAATTAACTTTGCCCTCCCGCTGGGTGCGGTTTCTGAAATCGTAACGATCCAAGGAGGTGCGCCGCTCATTAATACGGAATCAGCCTCGGTGAGCACGGTGATTGATCGGCAGTTTGTAGAGAATCTGCCGCTGAACGGCCGCAGCTTCAACACCCTTCTGCAATTGACTCCCGGCGTGGTCATCGCTCCGACGAGTGCGGTGGCCACCGGACAATTCAGCATCGCCGGGCAGAGAACGGATGCGAATAACTTCAGCGTCGACGGAGTGTCCGGGAATTTTGGCATCACTCCGGGTTTGTTTCCTGCGCAATCAGGCACAGGAACGTCCCAGGCATTCAGCGCTTTGGGCGGAACGAGCAGTCTGGTGTCCGTTGAAGCGCTGCAGGAGTTCCGTGTTGTAACTTCTTCGTCTTCCCCGGAATTCGGAAGGTCCCCGGGAGGACAGGTAATTCTCACGACGCGTTCGGGAACCAACGATCTCCACGGCGGCGGATACGAATACTTTCGAAATGATATTTTCGATGCAAATGATTGGTTTGCGAATGCAGCGGGGCGGTCTCGCCCCGCAGAGCGTCACAATGATTTCGGTGCGTTCATTGGGGGACCGGTGTGGAAGGATAAAACGTTCTTTTTCCTCTCCTATGAAGGAGCGAGGTTGCGTCTCCCCCAGACGTCCGTAATCGATGTGCCGTCGATTGCGGTCCGTGAATCCGCTCCCGATTCTGTGGCGCCGATGCTGAACTCCTATCCGTTGCCCAACGGTCCGGTCTCGGCGGACGGTTTTACGGCACAGTTCACCGGGGTTTTTTCAAACAGCGCCACGCTCGATGCCGGAAGTATTCGCATCGATCACAAGTTTGGAGATCGGGTTTCCGTATTTGGCAGGTATAGTGACGCGCCGTCGGCGAGTATCAACCGCGTTTACGGGCTAACGACGCTGCAAACGACCGCCGCCAATACCAAGACGATGACTGTTGGTACGAGTATGGCGTTCACCAATACACTTGCCAATTCGTTGCGGGGAAACTATTCAACCCAGAACTCCGCGGCAACAGACACCATGGATTCGTTCGCCGGAGCAGTGCCGCTGAACCCGAGTTATTTTCTTGGAAGCTTCCCCAGCAGCACAAGTCAGGTCGAATTCCAGACTGGCGACACGGACTTCCTCGCGGTGGGGCCGCTGGCTGCGGGGCGAACGCGTCAATTCAACATCGCGGATGATCTGGACATAATAGTGGGCAGTCACGCGCTAAAGTTCGGCGCAGACTATCGGGCCTTGTTCCTCGACACTTCGCCTGCTCCAACCGTGGCCTTCACAGCAGACTCAGTCGAGAGCCTCGTTTCTACCGGGCAAGGAAGTTTAGTGGTGGTCAGCCAAAAGAATTCCAGTCTTCTGACCCAAGCGCTGTCGCTGTATGCGCAAGACAGCTGGAAGGCGAGTTCTCGTTTGACGCTGATCTATGGCTTGCGTTGGGAATTGAGTCCTGCGCCGAACGGAAGAGGTACGACGACACTGGCTTCGTGGGAAAATGTTTCCGACCCGGCAACCATGGCGCTGGCAGCGCCTGGCACACCTCTCTGGACGACCACTTACGCCAATTTTGCTCCCCGTCTGGGCCTCGCCTATGCCTTAGGAGCGAAGCAGGACTTTGTTCTGCGCGCAAACTGGGGCATTTTCTATGATTTGGGATTGGGCCAGGTCGCTACACTCGCGACTGGATTTCCCAACGGTTCCACGCGAACGACGCCGTCGGTGTCCATTCCCGTCACGGACTTGACTCCGTTCCAGCCGTCGCTCAGTCTCGAGCCACCGTTCCCCGGAGCCTTCGGCTTTTCGCCTGATTTGAAACTTCCGCGATCTTATCAATGGAATGTGGCTCTCGAGAAATCCTTCGGCACAAGTCAGGCGCTGACGCTTACCTATGTCGGACAAGCCGGAAGAGAACTGTTGAGGAACAGCGGCTACTATCAGCCCAATTCCAACTTTTCTTCCTACTTTTATCTGACCACCAATGGAGCCTTGTCAAACTACCAGGCCCTGCAGGTGCAGTACCGCAAGGCGCTGCGATCGGGATTGCAGGCGCTCGGGAACTACAGCTTCTCGCACTCCCTCGACAACTCATCCAATGACGTGGTCAGCGGGGCGAACGCAATATCTGCAGCAGGGGACTACGCCTCGTCCGACTTCGATGTCCGTCACAGCTTTTCCGCAGCCCTGCACTATGAGATTCCAGGTTTGGCAAAGTCCCGAGCGCGCTCGGCGATTTTGAATGACTGGTCCGTTGATCTCATCGGTGTTGCCAGAACTGGATTTCCGTTCAATGCTCTCAATTTCGTATTGTCGCCGGTCCTCGGTTATACCTACATCCGGCCGGACGAAGTTGCGGGTCAGCCGCAATGGATTTCGAATCCGAATGTCGGCGGCGGGCAGAGTCTTAACCCTGCCGCTTTCGCCCAATCGGCTGCCGGCCAGCAGGGAACTGAAGGCCGCAACGACATACCCGGATTTGCCCTCGTCCAATTTGATTCCTCAGTGGCCAAGAAATTTGTCTTGTCCGAACGGTTGCGTCTGCAGTTCCGCGTGGACGCGTTCAACATTCTCAATCATCCAAATTTTACGAACCCGCAAGGACTCGTGTTTTACGGCACTACGCAACTGAGATCAACCAGGATGTTGAATCGGGGCTTGGGAGGACTGAACCCGCTCTTTCAGGAGGGCGGTCCACGTTCTCTACAGCTCTCTCTGCGTTTGACGTTCTAACCAGATAGCAAACATAAACAGGAAAGAGAGGGAGTGAAAATGCGCTCAGAACGTTACGCCTGTGCACGGCGGAAAGGAATGATTCGAGGTCTCGCGGTTGGGCTTGTTTTGGGCGTCCCATTTCTTGCTGTGGCCCCGCTTACAGCCGCAGGGCAACCACAGAAGCAGACGAAACGCTTCGCAACTGAGGAAGATGCAATCCGCATGGTGCGGATTGCCGGAGCCGGATCGATTAACAGTTATGCGGGAGCGTTGACGCAGGACTTTGCTTATTTCTCCCCCGACCAGAAGCAATTTGTCATTATTCTCAAAAAAGGAAATCTGGAACGAAACACCAACGATTATTCTCTGCTGCTCTTCAAGACCAGTGAGGTCTTTGACGGACCGAAGCCGAGAACCCTGGCGTCCTTGTCTTCTTCATCGAACCGGGAAGGGCTAACGAACCTCATCTGGCTCGCGGACAACGATACCTTGCTGTTTCGCGGCGAGAATCCGGGGGAAACATCGCAGGTCTATTCCGTGAGCGCGAAGTCCGGTGTTCTCAGGAAGCTCACTAGTCATCCAACGAACCTGATCGAGTTTTCATCTGACGCCGCGGGTCGGACACTGGTTTATGCGGCGGAAAAACCAAGACTGCGCGTTCTGACGGAGCGATCCGCGCGCGAGGGTGTCACGGTGGGCAGCGAAGACATGTCTGAATTGCTTATGGGGGAGAGGAGGGACGAAAATCGCGATTTGTTTGTCCTCGACGTGAGAACCGGCAAATCGCGGCCTTTGCCGATTGCTCCCGAACTGCGCGGAGCGTTGACCGGAAACTACCTGCGTTTTTCGCTGTCCCCCGATGGCCAACAGCTTGTCGCAGAGCTACAACTGCTGGAGGTTTCACCAACCTGGCGCGACTATCGGGAACCCCTGGTTGCTCGAGTGCTTGACCGGACGCTGCCTAAAAATGCGTTGACCTCGATGTTTCTTTATGTGGTGATCGATACGGAATCTGGAAAGGGCAGGGTGCTACTGGACGCTCCGGTCAGCTTTTACGGTTCGGAGGTAGTTTGGAGGAGGGACAGCGGAGCGGTTTTATTGACCGGTGTGCTTCCGCCTCTCGACCTGGCCGTCGGAAATCCCAAACGCCTGGCAACTCCTGCCGTCGTCGAGGTCGATCCAAAAAGTCTCCGCCACGCGTTGCTCAGCGAAGACGACCTGCAATTTGTGCGCAGCGAGCGGAATGGACAACTACTGGAATTTGAGACGCGGCGACGCGGGGGTTCCGGCTCTCCGGTAGAGCTTCGATATTTTCGTGAAAATGGTGCGCACTGGGTGCCAGCGCAAAGTGCCTCATCAGAGGAGATGCCGCCAAGAGTTACCGCCCGGCAGGATCTAAACACGCCTCCCAAGATCACGGTTTCCGATTCGAAATCAGGACAGTCGGCCGTCCTGCTAGATCTGAACCCGCAGTTCGCCGATATCGAATTTGGGAGGGTCGAAGAAATTAAATTCGTCGGCGCTCAACATAAGGAGGTGCACGCAGGATTGTACTTTCCGCCCGGATATGATTCTGGCAAGCAATATCCCCTCGTGGTTCAGACACATGGATTTGATCCGAAAAGCTTCTGGATTGACGGTTCGTTTACGACAGCTTGTGCTGCGCAAGCTCTTGCCGCTCGCGGCTTCCTCGTACTTCAGGTCCCCGACCAACATAGTTTGGATGAAACTCCCGCAGAAGCGCCGAATATGATGGAGACGCTGGAGCGCGCGGTTGAATATGTTGACGGATTGGGCTCGCTCGACCGCGGCCGGCTCGGCATTAGCGGGTTCAGCAGGACAGGTTTGTATGTGCACTATATGCTCGTGCACTCGAAGCTGCACTTCGCCGCGGCTGTAGTGGCGGACTTCTCAGACGGGGGCTACTCGCAATATCTGCAGTTCCTCAATGCGCACCAGTTCACGGCTGCCGATTCCGAAATGCTCAATGGCGGGATGCCTTTTGGCGGAGGATTGATCTACTGGCTGCGCAGATCGCCGGAATTCTCTCTCGATCTCGTGAAAACGCCTTTGCAGTTGCAATCCAACACACCGGAGCTTCTCCCCGCGATGTGGGCACCCTACATTGGACTCAAGCGTCTCGGCGTTCCGGTGGAGCTCGTCTTTTTTCCTACCGGCACACACATCATGGAGAAGCCTTGGGACCGCCTCGTTTCACAAGGCGGTGCCGCGGACTGGTTCACGTTCTGGCTCAAGGGTGAAGAAAGCGCGGACCCCAGCAAGGGGGAAAGAAATCTGCGCTGGAGAGAACTGCGCAGCGTGCAAAAGGACACTGCCAGCTCAACGCAGCAGTTGCCCGTTCCTTCCCGATGATCAGGGCAGTGGCCGGGTTGGCTGCCCTCGTGTGCTACAGCTCGTCAGACTCATAGGCAGACACGGTCACCATCCCTTCAAAATCCATGGGGATGGATAGTTTCTGTGTGCTGCCTTGCACCGCTTCGATCGCGTTTGCAAGTTCGACGAGTGCTGGTGCGACGTAATTCATAAAAATCACCTCCTTTCAGAGCAGGACATTTAGAGACGGAGGCCAGTTGGCGCAGTTGCAGACGGCGCCAAACGTTGCCAACTGGCCCCGAGGGTTACCGTAGGACACTCGGCGCCTGGAGTGCCGCACAGGGTCTATTCCTCGTCAGACTGGTACGCCGAGGCGGTTACTCCCAACGGGCTGTCAATGACCGGAGCATGCTTGGTGATCGAGTCTTGCACTGCTTCGATCGCGGAACCGACCACAGCAATTTCCGGTTTTTCGTATTTCATTGTCTTCACCTCCTTTCATGGTTCTTCGTTCTTCAGCTAGCTGAAAGCTTTTCCCGGGGCACATCCGAAATTCAGACAGGTGCCGAACTTGCTCGATGTTGGTACTTGTGTCGCGGTACTGAGCCAGTGCTGGACAGCACGCCGCACTGTGAGAGATTGCGTAGCCAGCATTCCAGCAGCAGCATTCTTTGAATGGGCACGATGGCTCCTTCCTTTCCGCTGCGAACATCTTCGAGCGCTTGCCGGAATGCGGCGGAGGAAACGATTCCCAGCGACTCGGCAATCATGTCGCGCGTTACCGCTTGCATGTTCGGCCACTGGCCGGCAATCGCAGTTCGTGGAGCCCGGCTGACGTACGCTTTCCGTTTCCTATTCAGGATTTCATCGGGCACGATACCGCAAAGTGAACGGCGCATCAGGGCACGCCGGCGGCCGGGTTGCACAAGCTGCTCGCGGGGAACGTTGAAGAGAAACTGCAATAGATCGCAATCCAGATAGGGATAACACTTTTGCGCCGGATTATCCGAACCCACGTGAGACATAGCCAGCTGCCGCCGCAGCGCTTCGAGGGCCGATAAATTTTCCTGAAAGGTGGGCCGGTGCCCCCAGAGCGTCAAGGGTTTGTCGTACCCAGTAAGGACGGAACGAAATTGCCGTCGAAATCTTGCGGTCAGCCAGAGCGGAGGCTTTCGGGCACTGGCGAGTCGCCCGAAGTACGGTGGAGCGAAACTCCGCAGCGTCTCAAAGCAGAGAACAGTCCACGGGCGTTTTTGGCTGAGCGCCCACTGCATCAACTGCCTCGCGAAGACTCGAATCTGCCCACTGGCCAGGAGATCGGCCAGCTCTGGAATCGGCGTCGGAACGCCGCCGGTGAATTCGTCGCCTCCGATACCCGAGAGTATGGTTCCGTAACCGTGGGACCGGATGAATTCTGTAACTTGGTCGTCGCGTCCGGAGGTTTTGCCCAATTCAGCCGGAACGACAGCGAATTCTTGGTTTTCAAAAAGCCCCGCGGCATAGCGCGAGGAATCAACCGCAATGTGCAGGCCTTCGCGACCGCGCTTTCGCTCTACCAAAGTGAAGTACGGCCGTTCGTTCCAGTTGGGCTCGTCGTCATCGTAATAGGACAGTGTATCCAGCCGTGGAGTGAGTCCCGGCTCGCGCAAAAGCAAGGCATCGGCTATGCAAACGATCGATGAAGAATCCATCCCGCCGCTGAGTTCGGCGAGCACCGGTCGACTAGAACGCAGGCGCCGGCGGATGGAATTTGAAAGGAGGGAACGGAACTGTTCTTCGTATTCGTACGCGTCGCGAACCCCCGCGGACTCAATTGGCTGGAAATCCCAATACTTGCAAGTCACCGCTCGTCGGTCCTGGAATTTGACGAAGCACGACGGGGGAACTGCGGCGATTCCGGAATACGGAGTTATGGTCGCGGAGGGAAAAAAAGAGAGCCATCCGGCGAGATATTCAAGGTTGAGTGACAGACTCCGACCGGAATTCTGGACGAGCCAAGCGAGCGAACTGCTCCACTTCAACCCAGCTGGAGTCAGTGAGTAGAACAGCGGCTGAGTTCCGATTGGGTCTCTCGCCAGAATGAGGCACCGTTCGCGTGCATCCCAGATGGCTAGCGCCCAGTCACCTTGCACTCTGCCAAACGCTTCTGAACCCCACCGTTCGTAAGCTTGGCCAACTATTTCTGCGCGCTCCCCGGGTACGTTGGGTGCTATCCCAAGTGCACCCGCAAGAGCCGGAGCGTTGTCGAGGCGCCCCTTCCAAACCAGCACGGAATCGGTCTCGCCGCCTGGTTTGCTCGAATGCCGGCGAAGTTTCACGACGGCCGGTCCGCGAACCAGGAGACCGACATTTTCGTCACAGAAAACCGTGTCACCCGCATTGGCGACATCGGCGAAGGGGAGGCGCACGCGAGTTTCACCGCCCATTGCCCCGTAAAATGTCCATTGTCCCGAGAGGAGTTCCATAAGCCATGGCCTTCCGTTTCCGTCAGCAGCGGTCGAGGACCGCATACATTTCATTGGTATACGACTTATCGTTCACCACACGTCCGTGGACTTCGACCCAGGCGTGGGCGCGGAACGGCATCTGCTGGGCGCCGATTACCAGTTCTGCGGGAACGCCGTTGTCTCGCAACAAACACGCTGCGACTGCTGATCGCTGCAGGCAGAGCACCTGCTTCCAATACCAGATGCTGGCAAGATCGACCGCAGCGCAAATATTCTCCGCAGTTCCGTTGCCGCGCTCGACGCTCGAGCACGTCCGGCGACGAACCGCGTCATACAATCCTGCGAAATCCCCGCGCCAGAGGAACAGTTCGAAGCGAAGCAGCGCCAGGTAGGCACGGACAGTTGTGAAAAACATGGAGACGCTCCTCTCAGGCAAATACTTCGGAAACGCTTGAAACTCCGCGGCGGATACGATCCCGGTAGCGCTTCAATCGACGAACGAGGCTCCGGTAATAGCCCGCCACCGAAGGCGCCGACAACTTGGTCTCGTCGCGCCAAAGGTCCGTGGAAACAGCGTGCGCAAACACGGCGAGGAAGACGGAGTCGGCGAGCGTCTCATCAAAATTTCGCACTGATCGGACGGGTGCCCAGACATCTGCGTACGCGCGAACGAGAGCGGATTCTGCGTGCGAGCTTCCGCCGAAGGCTCGCATGAAATATTCAAGGAGATAGGCAAAGCTGAAGAAGGGATGGCCTACGCAGCCTTCTGCCCAATCCAGAAAAACAGTGCGGTCAGGCTGCACGATAATGTTTCCCGAATTTAGGTCGAGATGCCCCACGGTGTCGGGAATTCCCGTGCGCTCTGTGGCGAGCAGGACGTCGCCCGTTTCGGCTTCGAGTTGTGTAAGTTCAATCGGCGACAGCGGCGATGGTGGATTTCTGGGCTGTTGTTTCATCAACTCACCCATTGTCGCGAAGAACGGTTTCAATTGACCGAGCAGAGTTTCTGTCCGAACGTCCCGCGCCCCACAGCGCAAAATCTCTTCCGCCATTCCGATGGATGCTACTTGCATTTTGGCGAGGTCGCGTGCGGCGCGGGTCCAGGCCGACGGGTGCTCGCATTGCACGAGGGGCACGCCGGGAACTTCCAGTGTCATCCAGGCGTTCCAGAGCGGCTGGGTTGCCAGCAGGCGCGGCATGTAAGCACTGAGCTTTGCGCACAATGCCAGTGTGAGCGGAAATTCACGCGTGTTTGGCTCGCTGACAGCTTTGAACCACACGGCCGCGCCGTCGGTTTCAAAACGGATCAAGTTAAAAGAAGGACTCGCATTCAACTGGAGAAAGCTCCCAGTGAGTTTGAGTGAAATCGGTCGAATGGCTTCCTCGACCAGCTCTCTTACGGCGAAAAGCCAGCCTGGTTTAGTGAACGGACCCGGGCTTCCGTTCGCACTTTCAGTTGAAGGACGTTCGAGCCAGGTCTGAACGGCGATGGAGTCCAGACTCTCATGGAACTGAACGTCGTTCACCACGCGCGTTGAGATCCAACGCGCTGTCTGCGGCGCGGCTGCATCACGGTCAAGAGTCTCGACAACGAGATACCGCGCGGCCGGACAAGTGTCTGGTGCGGGCAGACAATAAAGGGAATAGACGTCAAGATTCCAATGAATCTTGAACCAGGCATTCAGCTCTTCTGCGACCCGGCTGTGCACTGGGATTTCCGCCGTCACCAGATGCAGCCCGGCTTGCGTCTCAAAGACAAGCAGCTCGGAAGCGTCCCTCCTGACAAGAAGGACTCGGCAAATCTCCATTTTTGCGGGGGCAGTATGGCGCACGGGTCACTCCACGGAGCCAGCTGAGCGGGCTGGAAATAGGGCGTGATTGTCGAGAGCCTTCCTGAAATCATCGAGGTCCCGTTGCGCAACCGCCGCTGGAATTTCAAACCGCGTCATCAATTCGCCGACGATCTGTTTGTCACCGAGGCCTCTGACCAGAAGCTGAAAGACGACAGAAGCGGACGTGTTCAGAGAGAACATCTTCCCGTTGTCGATATCGATGACGATTGCGCCACCTGCTGAGTGGGTGCTGCGGATCCTGGCAGTTGCTCTTCGCACTAGAACCTCACTGGGGCCTCCGCTAATTTTCCGCTGGGGCCACCTGCAAAATGCCAGATGGAAGTGCACGAATCCAGACGGTCCGCGAAATATTCTCAAATACGATGCGCTGGTTCAGAAACACAATTGAAATGCGGCTGCCAAGAAGCCGGAACGCGCCTGCATGGTTGGCAGTCGTTCGCCTTTGGTGTTCCATGCATGGTCGCTGCAGGTTGAATACCCAAAAACCGGGAACCACTCTGCGGCGACAACACTAGTTCGCCAGTCGGCGAACCAGTGAGACGATCTTGCCCAAGATTTCGACGTCGACGTGATTGCGCAGGCGGATGAGAGTTCGCGCCGCGGTTGTGCAAGGCCGGACATGGAGCGTGCCATTCTGCAGAGTGCAGGCGGCGGCGAAGCGATTTCCATTGCGCAGCTCTAGAACGAACAGTGGCTGCGCCCAAACCGGAGAAGACAATGCCGGAGCGGGAGTCTTGCTTTTGCGATTCACAGCCAGGAAGGCGCAATTCTTGAGATATGGGTGCGTGAAATGACTTGTGGTCCCGGCCCAAAACAGATCGCGGACCGACGGGCTGGAAAGACCAAGAACTGTTGGCAGGGCGCCCTGCAGAAAGAACGGAATTTCCTCGAAGCTATCTGCAATTGCCTGTAAAAACTGTGAAGGCAATTGTTCTGTTCCTGCCGAGCGGCGACCGGTAATCTTTATCGACTCTTTCGGCATCGCTTCTTGTCCGGCACTGCCCAGAGACAACCCTGCCAAGGCGACCAGCTCCGCTGCCGATAGGCAGTACACCGCGCTCAGGGAGATTAGTTTGTGGACGTGGCGAGGGAAAACTTCGCGCGCTTCCATGTCGGAAAGCGCACTTGCCGCGCAAAAATAGTTCGAATCCTCCAGAACTCGCGCAATCTCCCTGGTTCTGTCGGACGCTTCGCGGAATGACAATCCCGCGCGCAGGCGCGAGCGCCGAAGGTAAACGCTTATTCTCTGGGCTGCCTGGGGAAGGGCGCTTGGCGTCCAGTGCCGAGCCGTCTTACTCGTCACCGTCGGCGCTCCCCGGTAGACCAGCCGGCGAAACTCGAGGTCGAC
Organism: Saccharimonadales bacterium (SeqCode); assembly: GCA_035317965.1. Classification (GTDB taxonomy): domain Bacteria; phylum Acidobacteriota; class Terriglobia; order Acidiferrales; family UBA7541; genus Acidiferrum. The sequence continues at coordinate 16,901 of DATHFT010000031.1, forward strand.
AACTCCGAGAACTCTCGCTTCGGTCTCGAGCTTCAGTTCGACCGGCGCGTAGGGAACCTGTCGGGAGCAAAGCATAACCCGGTCATGTCCGCTCGGACGAACCCGGCTGCAGGTGATGCCGCGGGCATGCTCAATCGCGAGTATGCGATTCGCATACGGCTCACTCAGCAGACGTTCGGTCGCGGCGCGCGGGTCGACACGAACGACGCTCTCCGGCAACAGATCCGGGTACGCGTACGCGTCGCCGGTGCCGATCTTCAGGTAGCGGAACGTAGGAGAGGTTTCGCCAGCCAGAGAATCTAGGCGCCGAATTGTTTTCTCGCCTGAGAGCCAGTGGCTCAAGGGCAAGAGCTCGTTTCCCAGCGAAATCAAGTGGGCTTCTTCAAACCACGAGACGTCCGCATGCCGATCGTAGATTCGGGCATCCAACTCAACGGTTTGAAAGCGAGGCCATGAAGCTTGAAAGCTAGCTGCCGCGTCGAAGGAAAATCCGAAAACGGCAAGCCAGTCCGTAAGCCGGTACCCCGTAAGTACGCTCAATGCGAAGAGCTGGTGGAGGCTCGGAGTGAAGGACAGGTGATGCAGGGTGTTGTAGAAATTGGACGGGATCCAAAAAAGAGAGTTGCTCGGAAAACGAACTCGCGACCGTCTGGTCAGTTCGGCGAGCGACAATCCTTGAGAGGAAAGCAGGGACCGAATCGCGGCAAGAACTTCGACGGGCGAACGCCTGGAGGACAGGGACATGGTCTGTCTAGTCGAAGACGATGGGAGATGGATTCGCCAAAAAACTCGGAATTGACTGGGTTTGCGGACAAAAAGCGGTGTCCGGAACTACAGACAAACGCAAAAAAGTTCAGAAGGCGAGTGACAGCTATGCTAAGGTGTCAGCAAGTCCACAGATATATACTAACGAGTGCGATTATAACTTAGGACTATCATGAACGCGGACAGGCCAACGGAGAGTGCGGGAGCGAAACTAAAACAGCTGCGGGAGAGTCACGGGCTTACCCTCCGGGCAGTGGAAGCCCTGAGCCGACAACTCGCCGATAAGAAACAGAACTACGATTTCTTTATTTCGCGCGGCTGGCTGAACAACGTTGAGAACGGAACCTATACTCCCGGGCCCTGCAAACTGTACTCGCTTGGCGCAATCTACAGAACGCATTGGACCAACCTGTTCGCATTCTATGGCCTGCACTTGAGCGACTTCGAACGAGACCAGGCGATGTTCGCGCCTCCGAAAACGCAGCTGGCTCTTGATGCGCCTCGCGCCGAAGACACGATCGTGGTTCCACTACAGTCGCACGAAGCCCTGCGCCTGGACCAGACCAACCTTTTCTCAAAGTTGGTGGAAATATGGGGCGAAGTTCCGATCCGGCTGATTCAGCATCTAGATTTGCGGAACGGCACGTATGGCTTTGTGGGCATGGGCGACAAACGCATGTCGCCGCTCATCCGTCCGGGTTCGATTGTCCAGATCGATCAAAATCAGCGGAAAATCATCAACGTCAATTGGGACAGCGAATACGACAGGCCAATTTATTTTCTAGAACTCCGTGGCGCATACCTCTGCAGTTGGTGCGAGATGAGCGGTGGCTACTTGTCGGCCGTTCCCCACCCGAATTCCAAGTGCGAGGTGCGCCGCTTTGCTTATCCGCGAGAAGCGGACATCGTGGGCCGCGTCGTTGGCGTGACCATGCGCATTGCCGCTACGGGTTAGATGCACCATTCGACGGGGACCAGGGCGTTCCGCTCTATTCGGTTTCGACGTTATCGGAAGTTCGCAATCGCTAGTGGCCAGAGAGGTGAAAATGATAGTCAACGATCGTTTGCGTCAGCTGCGGGAAGAAAAGAATCTCTCCCAAGGAGACATCGAGAAAAGAACCGGGTTGCTCCGCTGTTATATTTCTCGCGTCGAGAACGGCTACACGGTCCCGGCACTTGAAACTTTAGAGAAAATGGCGCGGGCGCTCGAAATTCCCTTGTATCAGTTGTTTTATGACGGCGACGAACCTCCCAAGCTGCCGAACCTTCTCAAACGGAAAACTTCAAGCGACCTCGCGTGGGGCAGCACCGGGAGGGATTCCGTCTATCTGCACAAGCTCGTGAGGTACCTCGGCAAAGCGACGGATTCAGACAGGAAGCTCCTGCTTGCCGTAGCGCAAAAGGTCGCAAGAGAACGCGGACGCCGGGCCCCGAAAGCTGCCTAAAACGAAATGAAATGGGCGCGCCACAAGCGCGGCCGACCGAGCCTGTTCGCGCCCGGGCAAACCTAGTTCGTTGTAAATTGCCAACTGGGCGCCGGCGTTCTCGTTCTGTTGCCGGCGAGCTGTCAACGTCTACAGCATTCCACTCTCGCATCTAGCGGGTTGACCGAATAGACCTCTTCAGAATAAGGGCTACACTCGTCTTGTCTCGGTTTATTGATGATGCGGGAGGAAACTTATGCTAGGAATCATTGCAGCTGTGCTTATCATTATGTGGCTTTTGGGATTTACAGCGTTCCACGTTACAGGCGGCCTGATACACATACTGTTGGTTGTAGCCATAGTCTTTCTGGCGATGCACTTCTTTCGCGGCCGAAGTGTCGCATAGGATCACGGAATCTGAGCCGCCTGATTTTTACCCCGATAACACGGCTGGCTCTGTCATCACCACAAGGTAGTCTACGCAACACATATAGTCTGGTAACTGGGACTGACTCTGGTTGATTGCCTCATTTCCGGCACTTGTTCGTCAAAAAAGACGGACTCGCGCGCGGCATGATGTGCCGAATCTCAGTCGCCAGGATCGCTTGCGATATTTTTGGCAGATGCCGAGGCAACGTCTTCTTTTCGCCAACACGGTCTCTTCTTCATACCCACTGCTAGAAAGCGGTTGCCGCTACTTTTCTTAAGTCTTGCGCTTGGAGGCAGCATTTCTCGCCGTCACGGTGACTTCTACGCGAGCGCCCTTCCTGAGTTTGACATCCTCGCCGTGTTCATCCGTCAAAGTATTTTCAATTCGAAAATCTCGATGGGGTCCGCTGGTCTCATCCGTGGCGATCTGGGCCTTCTCCGGTTTGCTCGTGCCGCCAGACGGAATGATTTTCTCCACATTGCCCGGGACAGTTGTGCGGGGAGGTTCAGGAACTCTAGTCGTATCTCGATCAAGCGCGTCTCGCCTGGCAGACCTAGTGACGCGCGGCTTGGCCATTTCTTTGCGCACATTAGCTACTGTGGGGTTCCCGAGTTTTGCCGTTCTTGTTTTATGGCCCATCCCGACCTCATGTTTAAGCGCCGCGTATTCGTTTGCATGGACAGGAGCCTGGAACGCTCCAACTAAGCAATACCAAAGCAAACTCTAGTTTGTATGTACTTTTTTGCACACCGCGGCAAGCCGCCGCCTCGCTAGACTCCTGAGCCGTCTATACGAATTTTGGGGGAGAACGCCAAGTCCGTATCAGCTTGGCGTTCCGGGGCGTTGAAGCACAGTGGACCACAAGAGGCGGGCTAAAACTGGAAGGCAGTGTGCGGGAGGAGATGAAAGAACGGCGGGTCGAAATAGCGCCGGGCCTTCCCTAGAGCCGGTAAATATCGATCTTTATCGCCGTCCAATGGAAGCATCGAGGTTATTTAGAATGTACGCTGCCACATTTTAGACACTTTGGTGAAACTTAAATAATGGCTTGCCAGACGTGCAGAATTGAACAGTTTCCGTTCGCTGACTGTTGCAGTATATCGGCATGAAGAAAAGTGACCTGACTTCCAAACAATCATCTTCGGTCAACTGTCCGACGTGCGGGATGACTGCCGGGAAACGATGCGTCTTGCACTCAGGTGGATGGCGTTTTCATCCGCATATCGACCGGAGACTCATGGCGATCGAAGCGATTGCAACGAAGAAATCAGACCGAGCGGCCCGACATCACGGTTAACTGCAAGAACGTACCGTCACTCTAGGTGTGGCCAGTTGGGCACTGATTTGTCCCGACTGCAGGATGATATTCATGTACGCCAGAATTATTGACCGAATTCAAATCTACTTTATTCCGCTCAAGCCTAAATTCCGGCCGATGATCAGGTCATCGAATGCAAGAATTGCCAACAGACCGCATTCTATAAAATCTTCGATCTCATTGATCAGGCATGACATTCATGCCCGTTTCCACGACCGAACTGAAGCGTTTTCGGGGTGTCCAAAACAGTACTTACAAACAACACTGTGGGTGGTATTGCTTTGTCGGAGGTTGCCATGCCCCCCGACCTGCAGATCACGCCTCGAAGTCAAACCCCCAGCGACCGAACGATTCTCGGAGGATCCGCTTTAGTGTCTGTTTTGTTGCCTGAGAAGAGACAGGACAGGATTCAGCGCAACAGAACCAACTGCTTCCTGGCCGAAAGCTGGCACTTGCCCTATGCCGAAGCCCTTATTGAGGATGTGCCGTCTTTTTTGCCAATCTCGATAGTCCTAGCAAAAAGAGCCATTCTGGATCGCTACCTGGAACTGGCTGACAATCCCGAACCTCTGGAAGAAAGACTCGACCTCTGGCGTGCTGTGGAAGCCCTGCGGAAACTGAAAAAGAAGGTTGCCAGAACGTAATTCCTGCCGCTGCAGCCCCCCGAATACACTGATCCGAAATGGAGAACCTATGAATGAATACGACTGGCATCCGCACTACTTGGCCGCCGTGTATGAGTTCGATCAAAAGATGTTCCGCGAAAAGCTGGACCACGCTGAAATCGTTCTCCTGAAGCGGTCAGAAGAAATATTGCCGGAGAGAAATCCTGATGAATACGAAGCTCTCACCCGGACTATGGAAGCGATGAAAATCATGAGGGCCGAGAGACTGCCTGCCACGCTTCAGGTCTGATATCAACAGTTGAAGAACGGCTGGAGATTGGCGGGGCCAACCAAACCTTAAAAATAAGCCGCGCGATCCAGGTCGGGGTGACGGAGCGAAGCGAGTCCTGAAGGCGAGTAGGGTATGCGCGAGGTTCCTGCCTATGCAGACAGAAGATCCCCTGGAACTTACCTACGGCGCGTTGCACGAGTTTGTTCTGAAGCACGGCAAGCCGGTCGATGTGATGGGGCAACCCGCCTCCGTGCGGGTGTTGCCCGATGGGGCGATTGACGCGCATAAGCTGATTGAGCGGGACGCAACACACTTCCGTTTTGACGGTAAGACATATACGCGCGCCGAGTTTCTGCAATTGGTCCGGCAGAGTCGAACATCTCATTGAACGACAACCTCAAGAGACCGCACTGAAGTAACGCAAGAACGGTGCAGCCGGGGACGTCCTCGCTGCAGACAACCTAGCTAGGAAAATCGCGCCAACGGGCGAATCGTTCCGTTCTTGCCTGAATCCTCCCCGCCACGTCGACTGTCCATAATGAGACAGGGCCGACTGTCCATAACGAGACAGTACGGGAAGTTCCTGACTGCTAAGCTCCGGCACGTCAAAAAGGTCTCGGCCCAGCGGCCCACCTAGCCGACCTCTTGGGCAGAAAATTCGTCACGACTTTTTATTGAGGACGGTGCTATATGAAACGCGTGATTGGATGGTTTTTGTACTTTGTGATTATAGGTGGAATCGTGGGAGCGGTTTTGGCGGTTCGATAAACGCTCTAGAATTGCGATGACCAGTTGACCCGGAAAAATGGGCGCGAAACGAAAGCGAATGCGCTAGCTTGGATTTTCCCGAGGCTCCTTCTCCGTAGCATCAGGAGCTTTGGATCCACCCAGTTAAACCTTTTTTGAACTTGAATCCAGATGCCGTGCCCGCGATGGCAATCGAGCATCTACTGCGTTGCTTTTTCCGTCCGATTGCGCGTGACAGGGCGGCGGACCGCAGATGGCGTGCTCTTGCGCAACAAAGGCCCAGAACAGCAGCCCGGTGAGGTCCGTCTCGCCCCTTTTTAAATACGCACACCGGCAAACCTGTTCCAATTTGCACAGACGCTTGGCCTTCGACGCGCTAACCTCATTCCGGGTCCTGATTTCGGGGGATCTTCGAGTTCTCTTGAAATCAAATGGACTTTCTGACCAAATCCCGGGTCGCAGCTCTCTTGCTCGTGGTTGCCGTTTCTCCTGCCAGTTTCGCTCAAGGCGGAGGACCGGAAAAACCCGCGACCAACGGGGGCGTTCCAGATGCCCGCCACATAGTGAGCAAATCGATCGCGGCCACCGAACGCAGTTTGCGGACACGCACTCGCTATGCCTACGTGGAACGTGATCAGGATAGGCGCCTGGACTCGCAGGGAAAAGTGAAGTCGGAAAATATCGCCGTCACCAGAATGATTCTAGTCAGCGGCGCTCGCTTCGAGCAGCTCGTCGAACGCAACGGGCAGCTTCCAACGGGCGAAGAACAAAAAAAACTCGGTCAGGATTTTGAGAAGCTGAAGCACGAAACGCCGGAAGAGCGGACGGTGCGGCTGGCGAAAGTCGAGGAGAACGTGTCTTTCCTCCGCGACGCGCTCGATGCTTTCGACTTCAGTGTTTTTGGCGAAGAGGTACTTGACGGCCGGCCAGCCTATGTCCTGCTCGTTAAGCCGCGTCCCGGATATCGGGCGCGTGGCAAATACGGCAAGATGTTTTCCAAAGTGGAAGGCAAACTGTGGATCGACAAGCAGGACTTCGGCTGGATCAAGGTCGAGGGTCAGGTGACGCAGGCGATCTCGATAGGACTATTCGTGGCTCGTGTGCAGCGGGGCTCAAGCATCATCTTGAAGCAGAAGAACGTCGGCGACGGGGTCTGGATGCCGGAGCGCGTCGAAATGCGAGCAAGCGCCAGAATCTTTTTCCTGAAGAATCTGGCCGTTGAAAGGATTCTTACGTATTCAGACTATCGCCCTGAGACGGACGGTTCCTATGCTGTTAGCAGATAGCGATGTTTCGTCCATCGCCTGCCTTAGGTTGTGACGGAATCGATCTCGCCGAGCGGGTCACCAGACGAAGGAGATCCGGTCAACTTACACCCTGGCTGAAAACTAGCGCAAATCGTCTCGGTCCTGTTCTCGCGGGTTGCCGCAGGCAGGGCATATCGCTTTACCGCGCTGGACTCTGAAAATATCCACCAGATCGTCTACGGCTGCCTACTCGTGGGTGCCTGCTGGGCTCGGCACGCTCACAATGATATCCAGAACCCCAGTTTTGTGAAGATCTTCCGACCTGTGTATAAAAGTAGACAGTACCTACAGTTAATAGTCCATACACTACACGCGAACGGCGGGAAAGATCGATAGGTACCGGGCTCGGGGAAGGCCCGGCGCGGTTTCGATTCGCCGTTCCTGCAAACTGAACCTGATGCCGGTTGCCGTCCCCCGACTAGTGCCGTTCTTACAAACCCGAAAATTATTTACTTTACAGTTTATTTTATGTACGATAGCGTACACATTGAATTCGCCAGTGTGTCACGGTTACCATCAATTCGTCACGAGATTGATGAAAGCAAAACAGTGCCTTTCAAACCGAAATTCAAGGTCAAGAGCAAACCCCCGGCGAAGTCTCACTTTGATGTTTTGAATTTCCTTGACTCGTCTGGCTTGGCGAGGCATGTAAAGGAGTTCAAAGCGCGCGGACATATTTACGTCCAAGGCGCCGCCGCCGCCAGCGTAATGTACTTGCAACACGGCAGTGTAAAGCTGAGCGTCCTTAATCGAGCCGGCAAAGAGGCGGTCGTGGCAATTGTGGGATCCGGGGATTTCTTTGGTGAAGGCTGCCTGGTAGCTCAGCCCGTCCGCCTGGGAACGGCCACCGCGATTGCGACCAGCACGGTGCTCGTCATTGAGAAAACTGAAATGCTCAATATGCTTCAGGAGCAGAATGCGCTCTCGGACCGCTTTATTACTTTCCTCCTGGCGCGGAACATTCGAATTGAAGAAGATCTGATCGATCAGCTATTCAATTCGATCGAAAAGCGGCTCGCCCGCACCCTCCTGTTGCTCGTGCGTTATGATCAGGAGGACCATCCCACCCGAATACTGCCTAAAGTGTCGCAGGAAATGCTGGCCGAGATGATCGGTACGACCCGCACGCGAGTCAATTTCTTTATGAACAAATTCAGGAAGTTGGGTTTCATCGAATACAAAGACGGTCTGCAAGTCAACAGTTCTCTACTGAGCGTAGTACTGCACGAGTAGTTGGCTCTAGGGCTTCGCGCCTGCCTCTCGTTGCTCGAGAGAAGAGCAGAAGCGCGATCCCGTCCCTGCAACTGGATAGTCAGCAGGCAGCCAAAGGGAATGAAAACGACCTTGAGCACCACAACGGGACTATAAGACTCAAGTCGAGACCGCCATCCGCCGCAAAGCGCGCTACCTGTCCAATTGCAGACAGTAATTATACACACACAAACCTATGCTCACTGAGACTATGGCGACCCACCAGGTCAGCCGTCGCCTGCAATTCTGCTGTTTCAACACGGGTATACTGCGGACTAAATTTCGCCACGCCAGCCGGCACTTCCAGAGCGAGGCAAGGAATCCTATGGCGACAAAGCCTGGCATGGTGGGTGAACTTCTAATTCGTGCAGGACTCATCGACTCAGCTGGCCTCCACAGTGCTCAAGAGGTGCGGTCGAAATCGCACGTTTCCCTGGGTACAGCTCTTTCCAGCCTGGGGCTGACAACCGAAGAAGCTGTGGCAGCCGCCATTGCCAGCGGGCTGCAGCTTGAGTGTTTGGCCGGCAGCACTCTGCCCATGGTTGAATCGGAAATTATCGCACTTTTGCCCCTACAATTCTGCCAAAAACACCTCGTCATGCCGCTGAGTCTACAGAGCAATGCTCTTCGTCTAGCCATGTCTGACCCGCTGGATTATTCCGCGATCCAAGACGTAATGTTCAGGACCAGCAAGCAGGTAGTGCCGGTCGTAGCGACGCAGACTGCCATCCTTAGATTGCAGGATCTATTTCCCTCCAAAACAGTCGAAGCTGACGAGACCTATGAGAATTTGACGGGCGCCTCGCCCGAGGGCGAGGTCATAGCGGCCGAAGATGTGGAAGAAGCTGTGGACGCCGACAAACTGGCCAGAGACACCAAACTCGCTCCGGTGGTGCGACTCGTCAATCTGATGCTGAGCGGCGCGGCCAAGGCGGGCGCCAGCGACATTCACGTCGAACCCAAAGAAAAAAACCTCTTGGTTCGGCAGCGCGTTGACGGCCTGTTGCAGGAAGTATTCAAGATTCCCAAGCATCTTCAGGATGCAACGATTTCTCGCTTGAAGATTATTTCTGGAATGGATATTTCCGACCGCCGCCGTCCGCAGGACGGCCGCAGCCGGCTGCGATTTGAAGGCCAGCGCATTGACCTCCGCGTGTCAACGTTGCCCACACAGTACGGAGAAAAGGTGGTTATTCGGCTTCTCGACCAGAGAAGAGCGGTGATGCCGATCGAAAAGATCGACCTCACTCCGGAGAACCTCAAGATGCTTCAGCAACTGCTGCTACGGCCACAGGGGATGATTCTTGTCACCGGACCCACCGGGAGCGGAAAAAGTTCAACCCTTTACACCGCACTCAACTGGGTAAAGTCGCCCACCACGAACATTATCACTGTCGAGGATCCCATCGAATATCAGCTTGATGGCGTAAACCAGGTTCAAATCAATACGAAAGCTGGTGTGACTTTTGCAAGCGGCCTGCGTTCGATACTTCGGCAAGACCCGAACATAATTCTGGTGGGGGAGATCCGTGACGAGGAAACGGCGGGAATCGCTTTAGAGGCAGCGCAAACCGGTCATTTACTGCTGAGCACGCTTCATACCAATGACGCCCCGGCCACGGTTAGTCGGTTGTTTGACTTGGGAATCGAGCCGTTCCTGGTGGCATCCGCCCTGATCGGTATTCTGGCGCAACGGCTCGTTCAAAGGAATTGCGTTTTTTGTAGCGTCCCCCATCCGCCGAATCCAGAGACTCTGCAAAAATTTGGCGGTATCGAGCGCCTGCCTGCTGACGCCAAGTGGATGGCCGGCAAGGGTTGCGAAAAGTGCATGCAAGCAGGGTTCAAAGGACGGTTGGCGATTCATGAACTGCTGCATGTCAACGATGAATTGCGAGCGCTCATCACGGCAAGGGCGCCAGAGCACGAATTGCGACGAGCGGCACGCGCCGGAGGAATGCGTACCTTAATCGAAGATGCGATATCGAAAGCGGCAAAAGGTTTGACCACTCTCGACGCAATTCTGCAGGTTGTTTCACCCGATGACGCTGCGGCTCCGGCTGAGGGGACCGAAGCGACGACGGAGTCTGTTCTTCCCGCGCGAGGCATTCGTCAGGAGCCCGAAATATCGGGCGCACCTAAGAAAAATGAAAACAGCAAGCCAGCCGTTACAGATGGAAGAGCGCGCATTCTCGTGGTGGAAGACAATCGAACAATTATTTCTGTTGTCAAATATTTCTTGGAACTTGAAGGATTCGATGTTCTGCTGGCCGAAGACGGATTGATCGGCCTCAAGACCGCCCAACGGGAACATCCGGACGTTATTGTCACCGATGTCAATATGCCGGTCATGGACGGGATTTCCATGGTCAAGACCTTGCGGGCCGATCCATTGACTCGCGACATTGCCATCCTGATGCTCACATCGGAAGACAGCCTGGACAGCGAAACGAGCGCGTTGTCTGCCGGTGCCGACGACTACATCCTTAAGCCGGTTGAACCCCGGAGACTAGCGGCCCGTGTCAAAGCTCTCCTGGCGCGCTCCAAGGTCAGACAGGTCGCCGGAGTGGAGCGATGAAAACATGACCGTACACGCTGTGGAAAAACAGGCGCTACTGGACAGTCTGGGCAATGATGTTGAATTTCTGAAGACCATTGTCGGGATCTTCTTGACCGATTGTCCAGCAATGCTAGCGGCGATCCGAGCCGCCGTAGCGGCCCGCGACCCGGTGCAAATAAGGAGTGCTGCGCACGAGCTAAAGGGCTCGGTGAGCTTTTTCGGTGCGACATATGCCGTTGAAGCCGCGCAAATGTTGGAATCTTTAGGCAGGGATGAAAAACTAGCAGAAGCAGACGAGGGGCTCAGCGTGCTCGAGCGAGAAATGGCTGTCGTCGTGTTGTCCCTAAAGGAGATCGCAAACGAAGTGGCCTAGGCCGGCGCAATGGCAGTGAACCTAATTTACGGGGCGATGTCCCTCACGATAATTCCGGCACGAAAGCATACAACATTCTGGAGGTCTCAGACGATGAGGGACTCGGGAGATGCCTCCAGTCCCGTAGGGTTTCTAAGTACCTCGTCAATCGTGGACATCAGATCTTCGACCCGGAGTGGTTTTGAAACATAGCCATCCATACCAGCCGCCAGGCAGCGCTCCTTGTCTCCGGCCATCGCGTGAGCTGTCATCGCAATAATGGGAATGTGTTTGCCGGTTTTTGTTTCTCCATTGCGAATTGCGGCGGTGGCCTGCAGGCCATCCATTTCGGGCATTTGCACGTCCATCAGCACCAAATCCGGAGTGTTGGTCTCGAGGTGTGTAAGCGCTGCCTTACCATTTCCGGCAAGAACCACTTCATGGCCTCTCTTCTCAAGCAGCCGGGTCGCCACAGCCTGGTTCACGCGGTTGTCTTCGACAAGTAGAATTCTCAGTCGCGTCCGGCTATCCCGTAGTGAATAGACGGTAACAAACTTGGCACTTTCCTCGGCTGCGGCCTGTGCTCCGAGTACCTCTTTGACTGTTTGCAGCAGGTCTGAACGCCTGATGGGTTTGGTAAGATACGCCTTGATTCCGAGCTCCCTGCAGCGGGCCGAGTCTCCCCGGAGGCCCGCGGATGTCAACATGATAGTGACGGATTTGGCGAGTTTGGCGTCGTCCCTTATTCTCTCGGCAACGCTGAATCCGTCCATCGCCGGCATCTGCGCGTCCAAGAGGATCAACGCAAATGGCGTACCCCGTGTGTTGGCTCGTTCAAGAACGGTCAGCGCTTCGCGTCCACTTTCGGTCAACGTAGGCGCCATGCCCCAGACCAGAACCATCTCCTGCAGAATTCGACGGTTGGTGGCGTTATCGTCCACGATCAAGACGGGCAGGTTCTGCAGCGCCTCCGAGCCCAGGGGCTCGTACTTTCTCGGCGAGGCCTTCTGCATTGCGAATCGCACTGTAAAGTGAAACGTGCTGCCGTGACCAACTTCACTTTCCACCCAGATTTTTCCACCCAGCATACTCACGAGACGCGAGGAAATCGCGAGCCCCAGACCTGTGCCGCCATACTTACGGGTCATCGAAGTATCGGCCTGCGTAAACGCTTCAAAGATACTCTGCTGTTTCTCTGGCGGAATACCGACGCCGGTATCGCGGACAGCAAAATGGAGAACCGCGTCGTGCTCGGACTCTTCTTCGACCTGAACCTCCACAACGACTTCACCCTCGGAGGTGAACTTTATTGCATTTCCAACCAGATTAACGACAATCTGGCGGATGCGGGTGGGGTCGCCTTGGAGGCCGTCTGGCACTTCCGGGAGAACGTGGCAGGCGAGTTCGAGTCCTTTCTGTTGCGCGCGCAAACCCAGGACTTTGATCGTGTCGTCCAGGGTATCGCGCAACAGAAAATCAATTGTTTCAAAATCCAGCTTTCCCGCTTCAATCTTGGAAAAATCAAGAATGTCATTGATGAGGCCGAGCAGGGAGTCAGCTGAGCTTTTCACCATCCCTAGAAATTCACGCTGTTCGGCGGTGACCTCGGTGTCCAGCGTCAGCTCCGTCATGCCAATGATTCCATTCATCGGGGTGCGGATTTCGTGGCTCATATTGGCAAGAAAATCGCTCTTTGACCGATTGGCGGCCTTTGCCGCGTTTTTGGCTTCCCGGAGATCTTGTTCGAAGCGCTTGCGCTCGCTGAGATCGCGGACAAATGCCGCGAAGTGGTGAAGCTCATTGTGGCGCATCGAAGAGATGGTGATCTCGACGGGAATCTCCCGTCCGTCTTTGCACGTGGCCACAAGCTCAAAACGTTTGTTGGTAGATCCCGCGGTAGCTGCGGCTCGCAGCTGCTCGATTTCCTGCTCGTACCTCTCACGGTACGAAGGGGGGATAATCACGTCAGAGAGAATCTTGCCGCTCACTTCGGGCTGCCTCCAGCCAAACACTCTCTCTGCCTGTACGTTCCAATCCCTGATACAGCCGTGAATATCCATTCCTACAAATGGATCGAAGGAGGTTTCAAGGATTTGCCGGGACTTCTTATCTCTAGATTCGAGCTCGACAGCCTGAGCAGAGAACCGGCGATCGATCAAGGCTGTGACTAGGGTAAGACTGAGAACCATAAAGGTAACCGCTATGATGCAGCCTGTGCCCAGCGCAGTAATGTTTAGTGCATGTGACAAATTCCCGTTCGGTTGGTCGGACCGGACAAACGTGGCCGCCGCCATGCCGGTATAGTGCATGACCGGAACAGCTGTTCCCATGACCAAGGCACTGAGCGCCTTTCGCCATCCTCCCGATGTTGTTTCCGCCCGAAATCGGAAGGCCAGCCACAGCGCGACCAAAGAAATAACGATTGCCAGAACGACTGAAGTCACTACAATTCTTCCGGAATATTGGCACGTGGCGGACAGACGCATCGCCTCCATGCCGATGTAATGCATGCTCGCGATGGCGCCTCCCATGAAAACACTTCCGACGATCGCTCGGAAAAGGCCCATCTTCGTTCTGCTTACGACAAACAGCGCAATCGCTGAGGCCAGGATTGCAGAAAATAGAGAAAGCAACACGGTTGGCCAGTCATACTCCACCAGAATCGGCAAGCGGAAGGCCAGCATCCCAATGTAGTGCATTGCCCATATTCCGATGCCCATGGGGATCGCACCGCCCGCCAGCCACAGCAAGCGAATTCCGGCTCGCGCCGAGGTGACCCGGCCGGCCAGATCCAGTGCCGCGTAAGACGCCAGTATTGCAATTACAACCGACAAACAGACGAGGCGATAGTCATAGGAACCGACTAGGTGGATATCAAGTTCGTTCATGATTCCAACCTCCCGACTTGGCGTGGATCCACAAAACTTCCCAACGAGATCGTGAAACACTCATGAAGATTCAGGGCTTGCGGGAGTTCTGTTCCCCGGACCGCGGGGAGCAGTGACACGGCGAGGATCGCACCTGCCCCCGAGCGGACTGCCAATCCGAAGCGTCTGTTTGTGTTCGTATTTGTGTTTCGATCGATCCAATTTAACTCGCAGAAGCAGGTTCAACCGGGCCGTCATCGGTGCGCACTGGAAACCGCTCATCCAACGGCGAATCCTCAAACCCAGCACTAGCCACCAGATCGCCGGGACGTTGGTTTGAGCAATGCAATTTCCGCCGCCGAGTCGGGCGCTCAATTGAACCGTCACTCGAGAGTGGGCTATTCACTCGACTCTGTCTGTATACTTTGGTACACCACGATCGACCGCAGGAGCTGTCGTTGCCCTGACCGGTCCCCTCAAATTGCCTGACTCGTTCCCCGCACCTCGATACACTCCAACCCGTCACCTTAAACCTCGGCCGATCAAGACGTCGCGAGGACCCCTGGCCTCTGCCACGCGCCTGATCTGGCACAAGGTTCGCTACGGCAGCCGAAGGATGGAAAAGGTCGACCAATAGCTGACACGAAGACCAGTGTGCCCCGATTGCTACACATAGGTGGGCAGGTTGTCTCCGGTCGACGGGCCTGACCGCAATCCGGTCATCGGAACAATTGTTTCGCCGGTCCGGCAATGTTAACTTCACAGTTTACATAACTAAGAATTAAACCCACCTCGGCCTCGCCGATTGGGAAACCGGGAATTAAATGAAGAAGGGCTTGAGGAGAATCTCAATATGAAAAAAACCTTGTTGCTATTGGCTTTCGCAGCTTTGACGAGCATACCCGCATCGGCTGGGACCCAGGCGCCGATTCGAATAAAGTGTGGAGGATCCGCGGTTACGGATTCGCAAGGAAAAGTGTGGGCCGCAGACTATGGTTTTAACGGCGGACACCTGAGCCTTACACCAGATGGCGCGGTTGGCGGAACACTGGATCCGAAGCTTTTCCAGGGCGGACGCTGGGGCGATGATCCTCTGACCTATACTTTTCCGGTGGCCAACGGCGCTTACCGCGTGAATCTCTATTTCATAGAATCATATCCGGCCGACCAGTCGGTGGGGGCGCGCATTTTCGATGTGAAAATGCAAGGAACCACTGTATTCCCGAAGCTGGATATCTACGCCGTGGTAGGAGCCAATACGGCGCTGATCAAGGGAGCGGACATCAACGTCACAAATGGGGCGGTCACGATTCGATTCGACAGTATCATGGATCACGCCAAAGTAACGGCGATTGAAATTACGGAAGCGGCGCCTCCGGCCCTCCTTACCCTCAACTTCACGTATCCTGGCGGCGCACCTGTGCTGGGAACATTGACCTATACCATGTCCAATTCGTTGATCAACCTGGGCGGAGCCGTACCCCTCATAGAGGGACAAGCAACCTGCATGATCGTTTCTTCACCAAGCGTCCTCGGACTGGTGGGACAGTTCCAGGTGAATTTGAGTCTGGCTGATCCTGCAGGACGCGTTCTGTGGCAGATCAATACGGCGATCAACCCGTCCAATCTGAATTTTGGAGGGGTGCAAAGTTCTGCCTTAAACGTAGTGATCCAGAATTAATCAACGTCAGCGGGGATCTTGAACCTCTCGTATTTTAGAGAGGGGTCGCTTCTCTCGACGACCGATTGCACTTGCCTTCTCTTAATTCCGGGAGTGCAGTCGGTGCTTGAGAGGCTGTCGCCAGTGCCTTTCAGATGGCAGCAGCACACGCTTTGCCGGCACGAAGCAGATTCGCGAATTGCGAGGCAGCGAGCGGTTGGCTGAAGAAATATCCCTGTCCTTCTGCACAGCCTACCGATTGCAGGTAGGTTTTCTGCTGCAATGTTTCAATGCCCTCGGCAACGACCAGGTGCTTGAGACTTTTTCCCATATTGATGATTGCGGCAACGATTGTAGAGTCATCGGGGTTGGGAGTGATTTGCTGGATAAACGACTGGTCAATCTTTAGGATGTCGATGGGGAATTGCCGAAGATAGCTCAAACTCGAGTAGCCGGTGCCGAAGTCATCCACGGCAACGCATACGCCCATCATTTTGAGTTCCTCAAGTACGATCGCCGTTGATTCGACATCGTCCATGAGGACCCGTTCGGTGAGCTCAAGTTGCAGATACCGCCCTTCAAGACCCGTTTCCGAGAGCGCCGTTCTGACGCATTGCACAAAATTCTGATCACGAAATTCGGAGGCGGAAACATTGACTGCAACGGGCACGAGCGGCAGTCCTGCGCCCTGCCAATCCCGCGCCTGGCTGCATGCTTCGCGTAAAACCCACCGGCCAATTGGCAGGATCAGACCGCAATCCTCGGCGACGGGGACAAATCGCGCCGGAGAGACGAGTGGCCGATCAGGCGGCTGCCATCGCAGCAACGCTTCGACTCCGGTGATCTCTCCGGTGTCGAGTGCAATCTTGGGCTGGTAGTGCAGCAAGAACTCTTCTCGCTCAAGGGCTCGGCGCAGTCCTCCTTCAAGAGATTGCCGTTCCACGGCGCGCTGGTTCATTTCCGCCTTGAAGAACTGGAAATTATTGCGCCCGCGTTCTTTGGCGTGGTACATGGCCATGTCCGCATTCTTAATCAGGGTTTCGTTATCTTCCCCGTCCGTCGGGTAGATGCTTATCCCAATACTGCCGTCAATGTGTATCTCGTGTTGCTCGATGGAGTGCGGAGCGCTGAGTAAGTGAAGTATTTTCTGCGCGCTGATGGCCGCGTCATCCGGGCAAGCGAGCTCAGAAAGCAGGATCACGAACTCATCGCCGCCTTGCCGGCTGACGGTGTCGGATCCGCGTAGTCCGGCCACCAGTCGTTTGGCAACCGATTGCAGCAGTTGATCACCGACGGCATGGCCTAGGGAATCATTGATGTATTTGAACCGGTCCAGGTCCAGGAAGATCATCGCCAGATGCCGACCCTGTCTGCGGGCCAGGGAAATGGACTGGGAAACCCGGTCATTGAGCAGCAAGCGATTGGGCAAATTCGTCACCAGGTCGTACTGCGCGGAGTGCGTCATTTCAAGCGACATGGCGCGCGCCGCGGTCACGTCGTGAAATACGATGACCGCTCCAATAACTTTTCCGTCGCGATCATGGATGGGGGCGGCGGAGTCTTCGATGGCGGACTCGAATCCGTCTCGGCGGATGAGAATGCAATTTACGGTGAGCCCGACGGTCCTGTTTTGCGCGACCGCCATTTCCATGGGGTCGCAAGCAGTCGTGCGCGTGACGCCGTCAATAATGTTGAACACTTTCGACAGCGGTTCTCCAATGGCGTCCTCACGGCACCAACCGGTCATGGTTTCTGCGACCAGGTTGAGGTAACTAACATTGCCGGACATGTCGGTGCACAGGACGGCGTCACCGATGGAATTCAGGGTCACCACAGCTCGCTCTTTTTCTATATACAGCGCATCCTCGATGGCCTTGCGCTCGATTGCGTAGCGTAGCGCGCGCTTCAAGGAATACGAGTCGAAATGCCCTGCGATCAGATAGTCATGCGCCCCGTTTCGGAGTGCCTCCTGCGCGACCAATTCCTCCGCGGAGGACGCCAGGATCAGAACCGGGACGTTGGGAGCGACTTTGCGCAACGCATGGAATGCCCCGATGCCGGGCAGTTCTGGCAGAGATAAACCCAGCAGAACAACGTCAAACCGCTCGTCAGCCAGAAGTCTAAGTCCTTCAGCGAGTTGGCTGGCGCACTTGAGCGCGAATGGACTGTCCGCAAGGTGAGTCAGTTCTGTGTCTATGGCCTTGGAAATCGCCGGATCGTGTTCTATGAGCAGGATTCGAGGTGTTTGCTTGGGCGTCATCATTGTGCGTTTATCGCTCCACGCAGGGTTCGGGCGCCAGTGCGAACCATTCTTGCAGGGCCGGGATCCCTCGAAACGTTTTCGAAGCTAGTTTTCCTGCAACGGTCATCCAAAATACGGTTACGCTGTTGGTCAGGCTGTCTATGCACATCCTTTGATGCGACTCCCTGGAGGTGGGCGGCGCGTTTTTGCAGAGCCACAACACGGTTCCATCCTCGGACTCGCTCGACTCTACATAGCCCACCTGTTTGGCGGCTGTTTTAAAACCTTTGATCCGTTCGCCGATTGTTCCTTCCATGGTATTTCCTCCGACTTAGCGGAATATCGCTATGGGCTTCTCATCCCGCAAGACGCTTTGCGCCAAAATGTCTGATTTCAAGAGCGGTGTTTTTTATTGGTACCTTTCCCAGCCCCTTCGTGCGGCCGTAGTTGATATCGCGTGGCGTCCGGACGGAACGACGCTAAGTGTTCGACGACGTTTTCTTCTGATCGTGGCTTGTTCGGCGTACATAACTCGGGAAAGTATAGTCAGGGCCAAATCCTGTTTCTGTCCAGTATTGGACAGGCAGTACTAGGCCCCCGGCCTGACTTTTGCATTTCCGGCCGGAACCGCGGACAGCGTTCCTTTGAGACCCAGGCCATGCTCGACAGCTGGCAGCCCGCCAGGAATTCGGTTGGGCATGAATAGGAGACGGCGGGAGTCACAGCCCGAGGCCGGAAGGAGCTGTGGCGTCCGGTTTCCGTTCGAGTGCTGCGTACGTAACTATGTGTGCAATAAGGAACAGCAACAGATCGCAGCCCTCGATACTCTCCTTGGGAGTTAGCTCAGAGTAGGCCGAGGGGATAGGGCCATGTGCGCGGCGCGTGAGCGGCCCGGGCTTCGGTACGTAAGCAATGTGGAATAGAGAGGCTGTGGCAGGCAGGGCAGAATCAGAGAAGCACCGAACACCGTCCGGAGGATTCGGCCAGGTGATCGGTAGGCACGCGCTTCTTTGCCTGTGCTTCCTACTGATCTACGTATTTCTAAGTTCTCCTGCGGTGATTATCATTTCGCGGTTGGGCCTGACGGTATGGTATCCCGCCATCGGACTCATATTCGCTCTGCTGACTGGTGTCAGCCCGAAGTATGTGCTGCTGCCAGCGATTGGCGACACCTTTGTCAGAGTATTGTTTTACCATGAGCCGATTTTCTCCTGGTATGAAATCCTGGGATCCCTGGGAGGCACAGGATGCTATGCCACGGCGGCTTATGTCCTTCGCGGTCCTCTTCGAATTGACATCGGTTTGCGGCGTCGCATTGACGTCGTGCGCTATATCTTCGTTACCCTGCTGGCGGCCGTTCCCGCGACCCTTTTTGGAGTGGCTATGCTCGCAGCCGGCCACGCCATTTTGTGGAGCCAGTTTTGGAGCAGTGCCGCATCCTGGTATGTGGGCGACGCGACGGGGCTACTGGGGTTCGCTCCGTTCTTGCTGGTCTACCTGCTTCCCATTGTTCGTCGAAAACTGCCGAAACGCGAACCAAGCCCATCTGAACATTTCATGCCAAGGGAACGGCGGACCGCGCAGGGACCCGAACTGCTGGAGCTGGTGGCGCAGTTTTTTTCGATTCCAGGCATCCTGTGGCTTGTTTTTGCAGGTCCGGCAGCAGCTAAACATCTTTACTATATATCGTATCTTCCCATTATCTGGATTGCTATGCGTCAGGGTATCCGGCGGGTCGTAGCTGCCTTGGTATTTTTCAACTTCGGCATTGTACTTACCTTGCGGATTTTTGAGGTTCCGTCAGACGTGGTGCTGAGTGTCGGTTTGTTGATGCTCGTCAGCTCCAGCGTCGGATTGATGATTGGTTCGACCGTGACGGAACGTTTCCGAATTGGGCAGGAACTGGGTGAGCGAACCATGTACCTGAATTCGCTCATCGAAAACACACCCCTGGGAATCGTAGCGCATGACCGCTTCGGACGAGTCGAACTTTGCAATGATGGATTTGAGAGCTTATTTTTGTTCCCGCGCGGCGAACTTGTGGGAAATGAACTTGACCTGCTCATTGTTCCGGCAAACGGCGTAGTTGAAGGGCAAAAGCTTACCCGGGTGATTGCCTCAGGAGAGCGCGTTCATGCGCAACTTCAGCGAAAACGTAAAGACGGATCGATTCTGGAAGTCGAGCTTCACGCCGCTCCTGTAGTCCTTGACGGAGACGTATGCGGAACGATTGCTATTTACGCAGATGTGACAGACCGGAAGTTGATCGAAATACGGCTGCGAGAACAAGCCGAAGCCCTTACTGTTTCCGTTGCGACGCTGCAAATGCGCACCGAGCAAGCAGGTTTGTTGAATGAAATGGGTGATTTGTTCCAGTCCTGTGAGGCCAGTGGCGAAGCCACTTCGGTTGTTGCCGACTGTGGAGAGAGACTCTTTCCTTCCGCGGGATTTGGTGCGTTGTATCTGTTTAAATCGTCGCGCAATACACTTGATTTGGAGAGCAGTTGGGGAAAAATAGAGGCCGAAGACCTGACCTTTGGGCCGCACAGCTGTTGGGCTTTGCGGAGAGGGCAGCCGCACTGGAGTCGATTTCCCGGCAATAAAGTCGTTTGTAGCCATCTCAAGGGGAAGGATTCATCGCTGAGCCTGTGTGTCCCGATGATGGCGAGGGGCGAAGCGACCGGAATTCTGCATCTGCGCTATGACCAATTCGAAATAGAGAGCACGGAGCCAGCAAACAAGGCATGGCGAGATACACAAACGCAGCTGGCCGTTTCCGTCGCCGCGCACGTCGCCCTATCGCTGGCAGCACTGAGGCTGCGCGAGTCCCTGCGCGACCAATCGGTGCGCGACTCGCTTACCGGCCTGTTTAATCGCCGCTTCATGCAGGAGTCGCTCGACCGGGAACTACAGCGAGCTGCAAGAAAAATGCGACCTCTGACAGTCGTCTTTCTGGATATTGATCATTTTAAGAGATTCAATGATGTTTTTGGTCACGCCGCGGGCGACAGCGTTCTGCTCGCCTTGGCTGAACTAATGCGGAGTTTCTATCGCGGAGACGATGTCGTTTGCCGTTACGGCGGCGAGGAATTTGCCGTTATTCTTCCGGAGGCTACTGAGCAGGAGGCGGCAATCCGGTTGAACGAATTTCGGCAGAAGGTCAAGGATCTGGTAGTTGTCGGTCGGGGCGCCGCTCTGGATTCCATCTCAATTTCGGTCGGCATCGCCGCCTTTCCCAAGCACGGCTCGACGTCTGCAGTGCTGCTGGAGGCGGCGGACAAGGCTCTATACCTCTCGAAGTTCGAAGGCCGAGATCGCGTCAGCATAGCCGCCGACGTGGTGGCTACTCTTTAGCAGGGGTTCAAGAGCGATCGCCACGGAATCTGGCAGGCTATCCCATCCGCCGTTCACACCGGGGAGTTGATTTTCTGGAGCTTGCGCTTTCCATTCTCCCGGTGTTTCCTGATTGGCGTATTACTCGTGAAGAACAACTGTTAAGAGTGATTTGTTGACGGTGATTCCGCCATTGTATTCGATGAAGCCCAGTTTCCTGAACTTGTTCATGAAGAAATTTACGCGAGTGCGTGTCGTCCCAATCATTTCGGCAAGCGTTTCCTGGGATACCCTTTCCAGCGCGGGCTTGGGATGTCCCTCCATGCCGTAGCGAGCAAGCAGCAGGAGAGTACGCGCCAATCGCTTCTCCGTCGAATTGAAGAGCTGATCAATCAGGTCGCCTTCCACCTGTAGATTCCGGGTAACCATATGTTTGATGAAAAGGTCGGCGATAGAGTGTTCGTCATGGAGCACCCGGGCCATTTCTTTTCGTTCAATGAAGAGCGCGGTCGTAGGCTCTAGCGCGGTTGCCGTACCCATCCGGATCGTTTGGCCTGTCAGGACCCCCTCGCCAAAAAATTCTCCATCACGAAAAATAGCGATTACTGCTTCCTTTCCCAGATGATTCACTACAGTGAACTTTACGGCCCCCTTTTGAATGTAGACGAGGGTATCGGCAACTTCTCCCTGGACAAAAATTGTATGCTTCTTGGCAAACTCCCGAACGGATCTGGACGGTCCCATCGTATCGAGATACACCTTGGCACTGAAACCGAGCTTTGGCTTACTCTTCATACTCGAAACGATCGCTTCCTTGTGAAACTCCCAGGTAAAGATCCCGAAGCCAAGATCGCTTCTCGGAACACTCGTCGCAACCAGAGGGGTGAACTTATCTCGCTATTAATAGTTCGATGTATTTGATATCAGAACGGTAATACCAGGTGACATAAAGTGTCAAGGTATTTTCGATAATATGGTCGGGATATGAGACCAGGTTGACGGGGGAGGTGTACAAAAGATGACACATCTGGATTTGAGATGGGTCTATGGTTGCCATATGCGTCGCAATCGGTTTTGCGGAGACTAAGCTTGAGGTCTCCGCGAGGGTCGTCCATTTTGCGCGTCTTCGGCGAGATGGCGAATGACATGCATGGCAATTTCACAGTAAAGGGTGAACGGTCGCTCGCGTTTGGTTTGGCCCTCTTGAAGACGACTGTGGTGTTGATAGGAGTCGAAAGGAATACATGAGCGTTAGCGGGGGGAATGGCGCGCAGAAACCAACACGAATACTCCTTCTGGTCGAAGACAACCACGGAGACGCTCGTTTGATAAGCGAGATGTTTGAGGACCAAGAAGTACACAACACCGAGCTGACGCATGTTGGGTGCATGATTGATGCCGAAGAACATCTTGCGAAGTGTTCTGCCGACATTATCTTGCTCGATCTTGGCCTGCCCGACGCGCAAGGATTGGAAGCCGTGCGCCGTGCGCACGCCGCTGCCCCCCGCGTGCCCTTGGTCGTCCTGACGGGCCTGGACGACGAGTCACTGGCCCTTGCAGCCTTGCATGAAGGTGCCCAGGACTATCTCATCAAAGGACAAATCGAGACGCGCGGGATTCTCCGCGCCTTGCGCTATGCCGTGGAACGCAAACACATGCAAGAGGCGTTGTTCGCCGAAAGGCAGCGTGCGCTAGTCACGCTCAACTGCATCGGTGACGCGGTTGCCTGCGAGGATAGTTCGGGGAACATCACTTTCCTCAATATCGCGGCGGAAAAAATGACAGGTTGGACGTATGAAGAAGCGGCTGGTCGACCACGAACTGAGATATGCAGAATCCTGGGTGGCCCGACCCGCGAAAACATTGTGAAAGGTACGGACGGGTCAGACCGGCAAAGCCACCCGTTGGGCGCGCCGCCGAACGGCATGCTCATCCGGCGTGACGGATTTGAGACTCCGATTGAAGAGCGAGTTTCGTCCATGCGCGGCATTGCAGGGCAGGCCAGTGGATCCGTATTTGTTTTCCGCGATATGAGCGCGTCGCACGCCATGGCTCTCGAGATGATCCATTCGGCACACCATGACTTTCTGACCGGATTGCCAAATCGAATGCTGTTCAACGACCGGGTGAACCAGGCGATTGTCTCAGCTTCGCGTCACACGAAAAAAGTCGGGATCTTGTTTTTGGATTTGGACGGTTTCAAGCACATCAACGATTCTCTCGGACACCGGACCGGCGACAATCTTTTGCAATCCGTTACCAAGCGCCTGGTAACGTGTGTACGCAGCTCTGACACCATAAGCCGGCAGGGAGGCGATGAGTTTGTTGTGCTGCTTTCAGAAATGGAAGAACCCGAGGACGCCGCCGTTACCGCCAGAAGGATGTTGAAGGCCGTGGCCGAGGTTCACACCATCGATCACCACGATCTCCACGTCACCACCAGCATTGGGGTGAGCGTGTATCCTGACGACGGTCTGGACGCAGAGGCGCTGATCAAGAATGCCGATACCGCCATGTATCAGGCCAAGGAAAATGGCCGTCAGGGCTATCAATTTTTCATGCCGGCTATGAACATCCGAGCTGTGGAGCGGCAATCCATTGAGGAAAGCCTGAGATGCGCCCTCGACCGCAAGGAATTCGTGTTGAACTATCAACCTAAGGTTGATCTAAGGACGGGAGAAATCGCAGGAGCGGAAGCGCTGATACGCTGGACCCATCCCGTTCGGGGCCCCATCTCTCCGGCACAATTTATCCCGGTGGCCGAGGACTGTGGTCTGATTGTTCCGATTGGCAAATGGGTGCTGCGGGAGGCGTGCGCGCAAGCCCAGTCATGGGTAGACGCGGGTCTGTACTTCGGGACCATGGCTGTCAACATCTCGGCAATGGAGTTCCGGGCCCCGGACTTTCTTGCCGGTGTTTTCAAGATTCTCAAGGAGACGCGCTTCGATCCCAAGTGTCTGGAGCTCGAATTGACAGAAAGTGTGCTTATGAAGCGTGCGGAAACCGCCGCAATCGTCCTGCAGGCATTGCGGGCACGCGGGGTGCAGGTGGCCGTCGATGATTTCGGCACTGGTTACTCCAGTCTGAGTTATCTGAGAAAGTTCCCGATCGATGCTCTAAAAATCGATCAATCCTTCATCCGGCAAATCACCAAGACTCCCGACGATACAACCATCGTAACTACGGTGATCAGTTTAGGCCGCAGCCTCAAACTGCGAGTCGTAGCCGAGGGTGTCGAATCACGCGAAGAGATGGACTTTCTGCAAGCTCATCAGTGCGATCAGGCACAGGGATACTATTTTGGCAAGCCTTCGGCCGCCAAGCAGTTCGCTTCTCAACTGAAGCGCGTCCCGTCTCCTGCAATAGCGGATGTTCGCCTTTGAATGGCCAGTTTGAGTTGTATGCTTCTGATGTCGCACGGTTTGCAGGTTCCCGTAGTCCTTGGGCGCCGACCGTGGTCCCCTCGCTGAACGAATGCCAAACTAGTTCCGGACTCGAACCGCGGCCGGTTGCTAACTCTGTGTCAGGACGCCCCAAACGCCAAGGCCAGGATGTGCAATCTTCAGTGTTTCACCGCCAGATCTGAACAACCGATACGTGCCCTCAGCGATAAATTCGCCCGCCAAGCTTTGGACTTTTCCAACGGAGCTTCGTCGGGTCGTTGGGGGGAATCCCGGTCTCAGGTGCGGCGCAGTGGTAATCGTGAAATTGTAATCGACGTCGAATTGCTTTGTCGGCTTGTCCCAGTCTTCGAGTTTCCCCCGGCCGGTCAGCTTCTCTTCCACGTTTCCTCCTGCAAATACGGCGGATATAAATTTGATGCCCGGGCGGGCGCTGCCACCGTTTCTTCCAAGCCATCCAGAACGAAGCTATGCGCCAAAAGCTTCCCGGCGGCAAAAAGTTCTTCACAAAAATGTGTTAAAAAGCACAGCGCATGGAGTTGAGAATC
>DATHFT010000032.1:0-59121 GCA_035317965.1 Saccharimonadales bacterium (SeqCode)
CTCCAACCACCAACGCCGCGATACGAGCCACCCGTACTTCTTCTCCGGCTTTTCTCTCCACGCCCCGGTGAATTACGTTGGTCCAAAAGTCGTGCGCAAACGAAGTCGAGGCGCTCATCGTCAGCCCGGCCACCACCGCTAGAATCGTCGCAAACGCAATCGCGCAGATAAAACCGAAGAAAATATTGCCCGCCAGCGCCTGCGCCAGAAGGGGCGCACTCATATTCGTGCCGCCGTGCGTTGCAATAAAATCGCGTCCAACAATGGTCGCCGCACCGAATCCCAAAAACGTCGTCATGATGTAAAAGCTGCCAATCAGCGCCATCGCCCACACCACACTAATCCGTGCCGTCTTGGCGTCAGGCACCGTATAAAACCGCACCAAGATATGCGGCAGACCGGCGGTTCCGAAAATCAGTGCCAGGCCGAGCGAAATCAGCTCCAGCGCACCGTACGGCGGCTTGTAGCGCAATCCCGGCTGCAGGAAATCCTGCACCACGGCCTGCCCCCGCTCGTGATACGTTACGTGCCCGACGGCCTCAAAAAATGCCGACAAGCTGAAATGAAAGTGGGACAGCACGAGAATGCTCAGCAGAAAAGTTCCCGCCATCAACAGAATCGCTTTGATAATCTGCACCCAGGTGGTCGCCAGCATTCCCCCGAAAACCACATAAACAATCATCAAAACGCCGACACCGACGACTGCTGTGTGATAGGAAATCCCCGAATCCTTCAGCAGCAGCGCCACCAGCGCTCCCGCTCCAACCATCTGCGCAATCATGTAGAAGGTGCTGACCGTCAGCGTGCTCAGAGCGGCCATTGCCCGCACCGGCCGCGGCTTCAGCCGATACGCCAGCACGTCCGCCATGGTGTACTTGCCGGCATTCCGCAAAGGTTCGGCGATGACCAGCAAAACAGTCAGATAAGCCACCAGCCAGCCCACTGAAAACATGAACCCGTCGTACCCTTGAAACGCGATAATCCCGGCAATCCCCAGAAAGGAAGCCGCACTCATGTAGTCGCCCGCCACCGCGACGCCGTTTTGCCAACCTTTGATCTGCCGCCCGGCCGCAAAATACGCGCCAGCCCCGGTCGACCGCTTCGAAGCCCAATAGGTAATCGCCAGCGTAACCGCAATAAAAATCAAAAACATCAAAAGGGAAGGGGACATCACTGTTTACCATCTCCTTCCGCGTCTCCGGGTTTCAGCGCCTCGTCCCTGATGCTCCGCGACCGTTTGTCGAAATCATTTCCCGCCCGCACGTACAGCCCGGCAATCGTCCAGGCCATGAAAAATTGGGAGAGCGCAAACAAGTAAGCAATATTTACGTTGCCCCAAACTTTGCGCGCCATGAGTTGCGGAGCATAGCCGACCAGAATCGGCAGCAAAAAGTAATAAACGAGAAAGAAGACAAAGGCCGGAATGATGAATCGTTTTTTCCGCGCGATGAGATTCTTGAATTCCTGACTCGCGGCCACGCGATCCCAGACCGACGGATGGCTTTCCCTACTCGCTATTTCAGGCATGGACACCCTCGGCACAGCCGGTCATGAATGGACGTACGCTTGCAGGTCAGACGAATGCGAATCGCGCGCATCCTACATCAAATCCCAAACTCTTGTATACAATGGCGACGCACTCAGGCCAAGGCCAGGCGCTGACTGCAGTTCCCGTGATGCGTATTCCGGCTGCGGGGAGAAGCTTTCTGCAGGATCGCGCAAAACGATGGCCAGGCAGCCGATATTCGTCTACGGGACCGCCGGGACTGGCGGAGCGGGTTTTGCTCGCCGATTTAAGCACTCTGCGGGCCCGCTAAGCTATAATTGATGGGCTCCCATGAATCACCTCTTCTTCATCCTGACCGCGCTCGCCTACGTCGCCAGCTTCGGGCTGTACGTCGTCTTCCTGAACACCGGCAAACGTCTCCCCGGCATCATCGCGAGCCTGTTACTGGCCGCAGGCCTGGTGGCCCATTATTTCGCCCTGCTTGAACGTTCCCGCGGCCTGCACACCGTCCCCTATCACGATCTCTATGGCTCCATGTCCTTGTTCGGCTGGCTCCTGGCCCTCACCTATCTCGGCCTGGAACTGTTCCATCGCCAACGTTCGGTGGGCGCTTTCGTCCTTCCGTTCATCCTGATTTTCTTTGTGGCCGCCCACTTGGCACCTGCCGACCGTCTCGCTGCTGCTCCCGCCAAAGGCGCTGTCTTTGCCTTCCACGTAACGCTCAGCATTCTGGCCTATGCCGCCTTCGCCCTTTCCTTCGTCCTGAGCCTCATCTACCTTGCCGAAGAGCGCCTGGTGCGCAACCACAAGCTGGGCAACATTGTCTGGCAACTCCCGGCACTTGACCTGCTCGATCGCATGACCTACTCGAGCGTACTCGTGGGCCTGGCAAGCATAGTTGTCGGCACAATACTGGGCTTTGTCTCCGTAGACCGTCTCACCGGGCAATACTGGTTTTACGATCCTAAGTATGTCGTCACTCTGATTGTCGTTGCGCTGTACGTTCTCTACTCCTACATCGCGCGCACCGCCGCTTGGCGAGGGGCCCGCGCCTCCCGCCTCTGTATTTTCAATTTCGTGATTGTCGTTCTTAGCTTCACTGTTGTGAACTTGTACCTATCCCAGTCGCACCGCTATTTTTAGGAGCGCATGGCCAGCAGCATGGAAATTGTTCTTGTCGGCTTAAATCACCGCACCGCCCCGGTCGAAGTCCGCGAACGCATCTCGTTCACCAACGACCAGGCCCGCCGTGCCGCTGAAGAACTGCGTTCGCGTGGCATTCTCGAAGAAACGCTGGTCCTTTCCACCTGCAATCGCAGCGAAGTCTACGGCGTCCCGCCCGAATCCATGCGCGAATCCGCTCCCGGGCTCTCCAGCTTTCTCAGCGAATTCCATTCTGTGCGCCACGAAGTTCTCAGCCTCTCGCTCTATCACCATTATGACCGCGCCGCCGTGCGCCACCTGTTCCGGGTATCGGCAGGGCTCGATTCCATGCTCCTCGGCGAAGCCGAAATCCTGGGCCAGGTGCGCGAAGCCTACCGCTTGGCCCACGAGTTCGGCGCGACCGGACCCGTGCTCAATCGTCTTTTCCAGGGCGCGCTTGAAGTCGGGAAGCGCGTCCGCGCCGAAACCGAACTGGGCGCGCGTCCGATGTCGGTTGCCAGTGCCGGAGTCAAACTGGCCGAGCGCATCTTCGGCAAGCTGCAGGAGCGCACGGCTCTGGTCCTCGGCGCGGGAACCATCAGCGAACAGGTGGTCTCGCAACTCCGCGACCGCGGCGTCGTTCACCTGTACGTCATGAATCGCTCGCGTGACAAAGCGGAATCGCTGGCCTCGCAGTTTGGGGGACAAGTAATCGACTGGGCCCAGTGGGACACGGCTCTTGCGACACCCGATGTAATTGTCAGTTCTGTCTCTGCCGAAGAACCCATCCTGAAAAAAGAGATTCTCGAGCGCGCCATGCACGCCCGCGGCAACCGGGCCTTGTTTCTGATGGACCTCGGCGTCCCCCGCAACATCGATGCCGCGGCAGCCAAACTCTACAATGTCTATCTCTACAATCTCGACGACCTTTCTGAAATCGTTCAGCAAAACCGCAAAGCCAGAGAAAGCGAAGTTCCCGGAGCCGAAACTCTTGTCGACGAACACATAGGAAAGTTTCTTTCCTGGCAAGCCAGCGTGGAACTGGTCGGCCTGGTCGACGCCTTGCGCACCCAGCTGACGGAAGATCGCGCGGCCTTCCTCCATGCCCGTATGGACAAAATGCAGAATCTCACCGACGCAGACCGTGAAAGAATGGCGATTCTGATGGGCGAGTTGCTGGAAAAAATTGTAATCGAACCTGCCGTACGTCTCCGTTCGGAAAAAGATCTGCGCCGAAAAATTCACAACGTCGAAGCCCTCCGGGATCTCTTCCTGCACCACCGGGGCAAACCGTGAGACCTCTGCGCATCGGCACTCGCGGCAGCATCCTGGCCAAATGGCAGGCAGAATTCGTCCGCAAACAACTCTTTCAGCTCTCCGGCGTCGAAGCGGAAATCGTCATCATCAAAACGAGCGGGGACCGGATGCAAAATGTTCCGCTAACCCAAATCGGCGGGAAGGGAATCTTTATCAAAGAATTGGAGGACGCCCTCCTGGAAGAAACGGTCGACCTGGCCGTTCACAGCGTTAAAGACGTTCCCACCGATACCCCCAGCCGGCTGAATTTTCCCGCCGTCTGCCGCCGCGATGACGTCCGCGATTGCCTGGTCTCCGGCAAAGGAGTCCAGCTCGCGGGTCTCCGCCAGGGCGCCAGGGTAGGAACCAGCAGCCTCCGCCGCCAGGCGCAGCTTTCCCGTCTGCGTCCGGATCTCGACATCCGCGATCTGCGCGGCAACGTTGACACCCGCCTGCGCAAGGTAGAAAGCGGCGAGTACGAAGCCATCCTTGTGGCTAAAGCCGGACTCGACCGTCTCGGCCTCAGCCAGCGAATTTCGGAAGTTTTCAGTCCTGAAAATTTTCTTCCCGCCGTAGGTCAAGGCGCGATCGTAGTCGAATGCCGACTCAAAGACACGGAAGCCGCCGACATCCTGGCCAAACTCGATGACAATGAGACCCGCACCGCCATCATCGCCGAGCGCGCTCTACTGGCCTCGCTGCAGGGCGGCTGTCAGGTTCCTCTCGGCGCCTGGGCGCGCATCGAGCGCGACGAACTGGTCCTTGAAGCCTGCGTCTGCTCGATCGATGGCCGACAATATGTCCGCCAGCGCTTGACCGGTCCCACGGACAATCCCGCGGCTCTCGGCCAACAAATGGCCCAGGTCCTAATCAATGCTGGAGCGCAATCCATTTTGGCAGAAGCGAGCCAGCGCCGTGCCTGAAGCGAATCCCTCGCCAGTCCGCGACAGACGGATCGTTGTAACTCGCGCCTCCGCGCAGTGCGCCTTGCTGGTCGAATTGCTGACGCAACGCGGAGCTCATGTCACGGCGATCCCCCTGGTTGAATTTGCCGAACCCGCCGACTGGGCCCCGCTCGATTACCACCTTGCGCAACTTGCCGCTTTCGATTGGCTGCTGTTTACCAGCGAAAACGCCGTCCACGCAGTCGCCGCTCGCATGCAAGCACGCAAGCTCGCGCTCCCGGCAAAGCCGTCTCAACAAGTCGCCGCAGTCGGCCCCGCCACAGCTGCCGCTGCGCAAGCCGCCGGTTTCCCGGTAACCCACCAAGCGCACACCCATAGCGGACTCGCGCTGGCCCGAGAACTCAAATATTCCGTCAACCAACAGTCCATTTTTTTGCCGCGCAGCGATCGCGCGCGGCGCGATCTGCCCGAGGCCTTGAAATCTTTCGGCGCGCGAGTCACCGAAGTCACCGCCTATCGCACCATTTGCCCGATGGACGTGACCAAAGAAAAGCTCCGAACTGTCCTGGCCGGCAGCGCCGACGCGATCCTGTTCTTCAGCCCCAGCGCCGTAGAAAATTTCGTCCAAACGCTTGGTTGCAATTTTTCAAATCTTCCTGAAGGCCAATCAGAGCTGGGGATCGTCCTTTCCGCGGTCGGCCCGATCACCGCCGCCGCGCTCACTGACGCCGGAAGCAAGCATCCAATCACGTCCCCAGACACCACGCCTCTTTCGGTCGTCGAATCGCTTGAAAAATTCTTTGCCACCCGCGAAACGCAGCAACCGACACCCCATCGAGCAGGAGTAAAGTCAGCATGAGTTTCCCCACGCAACGCCCGCGCCGCCTCCGCCGCAACGAAGCCCTGCGCACACTAGTCCGCGAAACGCACCTTTCCACCTCGCGCTTCGTCTACCCGCTGTTCGTCACGCCCGGCCAAAAAGTCCGCCAGGAAGTCTCCTCCATGCCCGGAATCTTTCAGCAATCCGTCGATCAAATTGTTGAAGAGTGCCGCGAAGTCGAACAGCTTGGCATTCCGGGCATCCTGCTGTTCGGCCTTCCGGAAACCAAAGACCCCACCGGCGCGAGCTCTCTGCAGAAAAATGGTGTTGTCCAGCGCGCCATTGAAGCTATCCGCAAAGCCAAATTAAATCTGCTGGTCACGACCGACGTATGCCTGTGCGAATACACCGATCACGGTCACTGCGGAGTTGTCGAGAACGGAGAAGTGGCGAACGACGCCACGCTTGAAATCCTCGCCGAGCAGGCTCTGTCCCACGCGCGGGCCGGAGCGGACATCGTCGCGCCCTCCGACATGATGGACGGCCGCGTCGGCGCCATCCGCGAACTACTGGACGAAAATAATTTCGAAAATATTTCCATTCTGGCCTACGCTGCCAAATACTGCTCCGGCTTCTACGGCCCGTTCCGCGAAGCCGCACAGTCCGCTCCGCAATTCGGCGATCGCCGCAGCTATCAAATGGATCCTGCCAACGCCCGCGAAGCCCTGAAAGAGGTCGAGCTCGACCTCGAAGAGGGCGCCGACATCGTCATGGTCAAGCCCGCCCTGGCCTATCTCGACATCATCCGCCGCGTTCGCGACGAGTTCGACGTCCCGGTCGCCGCCTACAATGTCAGTGGCGAATACAGCATGGTCAAAGCCGCCGCCACCAACGGCTGGATTGACGAGCAACGCGTCGTTTTGGAAAATCTCACGGGCATCGCCCGCGCCGGCGCCGACATCATCCTCACCTACCACGCCAAAGACGCCGCCCGCTGGCTGAAAACCGCGTGAGGCGGATGCTCCTGCGCAGTGCCCCAGAGCGGGCCGCCGGGCCATCTAGTTCCAGACCAAGTCGGCAAGTCCTCGGTCTTCAATTTTTCTCCACCAACGAACTCATGCTAAATTTATCGCACTAGACTAATGACCCGTCCCGATCGTACTCGTTCCCGCGAAATCTTCACCCGCGCCGAAAAATTATTAGTCGGCGGCGTGAACTCTCCTGTCCGCGCCTTCCGCTCCGTAGGTGGCGAACCGCTCATCATCGAACGCGGCCAGGCCCAGCATCTGTACGACGCCGACGGCAACGAACTGATCGATTTCGTCTGTTCCTGGGGCGCCATGCTCCTCGGCCACGCCCACCCCGCAGTGACGGCCGCCATTGCCAACCAGGCGCTGCGCGGCACGAGCTTCGGCGTAACAACAGAATTAGAAGTCGAACTCGCCACCCTCATCACGACCGCGGTCCCGCAAATCGAAAAAATCCGCTTCGTCTCGAGCGGCACAGAAGCCACCATGAGCGCCCTGCGCCTGGCCCGCGGCTTCACAAGACGCGATCTCCTTCTGAAATTTGAAGGCAACTATCACGGCCACGCCGACAGTTTCCTGTCCCAGGCTGGTTCCGGCCTGGCCACCCTGGGAATCGCCGAATGCCCGGGCGTCCCCGCCGATCTCGCCGCGCTCACCCTCAACGCTCCCTACAATGATCTCGCCGCCGTCGAGCAAATTTTCTTTCACCACAAAAACAAAATCGCTGCTGTCATCGTCGAACCCATTGCCGCCAACATGGGCGTCGTCCTCCCAGAGGAAAATTTCCTAAAAGGCCTGCGCGACCTCACGAGAAAACACGGCGCGCTGCTCATCGTCGACGAAGTCATTACCGGCTTCCGTCTCCATAACGGCGCTGCCCAGCAACTGTTCGGCATCGAAGCCGACCTAACCACGTTCGGCAAAATCATCGGCGGCGGCGTCCCCGTAGCAGCCTATGGCGGCCGCGCCCACCTGATGAACCATGTGGCCCCCTTAGGTCCCATCTACCAAGCCGGCACGCTGGCCGGAAACCCCCTGGCCATGGCCGCCGGGATCGCCACCCTGAAGCAACTGGCCACCCCCGGTCTCTATGAAGGCATCCATGACAACGCACGGCGTTTGGTCGACGGACTTAGGCAAGCCATTGCCGACGCCAAGGTCCCCGCCGTAGTCAACGCGACGCACTCGCTGAGCACAATTTTCTTCATCGACGGACCCGTTGAAAATTACACCGATGCCAAACGCTGCAACACCAGACGGTACGCCCGCTACTTCCGGGAAATGCTCGACCGTGGCATCTTCCTGGCTCCTTCTCAATTCGAAGCCGCCTTTGTCTCCGCCGCCCACACGAGGGAGGATATCGACCGCATGATCGCCGCCGCCCGAGAATCTTTGCAAGCGGCAGCCAGCGAATAGTTTTCGTAGTGATGTGATTGAACTGAGGAGAATGCCCAAATGGAACTACCCGAAGTCGAACACGGAAATCACCCGCTGGTCTTGCCCGTCTCGGTAACCATGTCGATCCTGGCGGTCTTGGTGGCCTGCGTAACCGTCCTCGGTCACCGGGCCCACACCGAAGAACTTTCCCGCGAAATCCAGGCTGCCAGCCGCTGGACGCAATACCAGGCCAAAAGCATTCGCCAGAACGAAGCGGAAAACACTTCCGACATTGTCGCCCTGGTCGCATCCCTCGACAAGGAAAAGGGCGAAGCGCTCAAGAAAAAATACGAAGCAAAAGTGGAACACTACACCAGTGACAAATCGGACGTCAGCAAAGAAGCCAAAGACCTCGAAGCCGAGCGCGACCGCGCCGCCCACCAGGCTGACCGCTTCGACGGCGGGGAAAATCTCATCGAAATTGGTCTGGTCATCTGCTCCATCACCCTGCTCGCCAAGAAGAAATTTTTCTGGTTCTCTGGCATGGCCGTCGCCGCCGTAGGCGTAGCCGTGGCCCTAACCGGCTTCCTGCTTCACTAAATGAACAGGCCAGGGAGGGCCGGCCCCTCCCTCTCACCCGTTCGTTCTCCCGGCCTTCAGCAACTGAATCTCCTCCATCAGGCCTTCCAGCTTCCTCACCAATTCCTGATGCCGCACTTCTTCGGTCAAAGGCTTTTTCGCCAAAAAGGCCAGCGTGCCTCCCGGCTCGAGGACACATTTGTCCACTTCTTCCAACGTATCAAACCCCTGCTTCCGCGCCGCCGCCTCCAGCTGTTGCACGCTAATCAATTCTTTTTTCAAGTGAGCCGTGTTCAGCGTTCCGCCGTCGATGAGCACGTCGGACTGCCCCTCGACAAACTCCTCAATCCGGTGATGGTTATACAAAAACCGCACGACCAGATAGTTCACAACCAGCAGGGACGTAGCTCCTATCACTCCGCCGCTGACCGAATTATCTTCCCCGATGATCGCGTTCTGAACGGTATTCGACAAAGTCAAAAGCACCACCAAATCAAACGGATTCAGCTGCACCAGCTCTCGTTTCCCCGACAACCGCAAACTAATCACCAGGAATGCATACACAATAATTGGCCGTAATATCTTTTCAGCCAGGGGCAATCCCATTACAAACATATCCTTCCACATGTCGTGCATCGCGAAGCCTCTCCTAGTTTTCCTGACCCAGTCGGCGTACCACTTCCGGCATATTCCCGTCGAATTGAATGCGAGCCTACCACGCACGAGGCGCTGCCGGAAACACCCGTGGCGCAAAACAGCGTTCTATTCATCTGGCATTTACACGTGCCGGGCGGAGTGCGGTACGGCGGGCCGCCCGATCGCGGGGTGGGGGATTCGGTATTGGCCCCGAGCATCCGCTCTCCCGGCGAAGCCGCCACAGTGGTTGTCCCGGTCCGCGGCATTGCTCAGGGGGGCATTCCTGCGACCAGCGACGGCACTGGCGGCAGGCGCCGGCGCATCCAGCCCCTGCCGTGCCGAACAGAGCCATGCTGCGCTCATCCGCTGCCGGAGCTGGCCGTAACCGGCAACCTGTCCTTTAGTACAGTCATTGATTCGCGCCTTAGCTTTTTGCAACCCGTGTTGCCGTTCTGAAATTTCCTTATCATGGATTCATTAGCGTTTACTTTTGGCGGGGTACCCCGTCAAAAATGTCGTGCCAGCGGAGACTGAAAATTTACGGTCCAGCGCGCTGCTGCCGCGTGGGCTGATTTTGTATCGAACGAACAAAATGGCCCAGCCACCACCCCTCGCGCAAGGCTTCACGGTTGGACCCCGGCAGTATTCCGCCTTGTTTACCTCGCTCCGCGAACTCATCGCTATTCTTAGCCCCGAGGGCTTCATTCAATATGCAAATCAAGCATTTACCAGGGTGCTTGGCTACCGGCCTGAAGACCTGCAGGGAATTCCGCTCGTCTCTCTGGTCCACGGGAATGACGCCGACAAAGTGTGCCAGCGCCTTGCCGAACTGCGGGTTGCGGCCGGCCAGGAGATCAGCGGCCGCTGCCGTTTGCGCGCCAAGGACGGGACTTGGCGCTGGTTCGATGTCGTGGGCCGGAATTGCCTAAATGATCCGGCCATCGAAGGTCTGGTCATCACCTATCTTGACGTCACCGACCTTCATCGCATGGAATCCGAGCGGCAGGTTATTTCTGAGATCGTCCATGCCCTCAACCAAACTGCCAATCTCGACGAACTCTTGAACGGGATTCACCAGGCGCTTAAGAAAGTTCTCTACGCAGAGAACTGTTTCGTCGCTCTGCACGACGGGGAAGAAGATTCCTTTTATTTTCCATTTTTTGCGGACGAATTTGACACCGCACCACCGCCGCAAAAAGTCGATCGCAGTTGCACAGCCTACGTCTTCAGAACCGGCTGCGCTTCCATCATCAACCAGAGTGAATTCGACAAACTGGCCGCCAAAGGCGAAGTCGAACTGGTCGGCTCAGCATCACCTACCTGGCTGGGCGTGCCCCTGAAAACCCCCAGTGCGACCATCGGTGTTCTTGTCGTCCAGCACTACCAGAACGAGAACGCCTACGATATGCGCGACCTGGAATTCCTGGACTCCGTTGGCGGGCACATTGCTCTGGCCATTGATCGCCGCCGCGGGGAAGAGGCCATCCGGAAAAGCGAATCCACGTTCCGTCTTCTTTTTTCCCACAATCCGCTTCCGACGTGGGTCTTCGATTGCGAAACTCTGCAATTCCTGCAGGTAAACGACGCGGCCATTCGCCAGTACGGATATACGGCCGACGAATTTGCAAATATGAAAGTCCTGGACATTCGCCCGGAGGAAGACCGCGCCGGATACGTTGAGCAGATGCGCAGCTTGGAAAGTGGCGGCCATTACCAGGCAAATTGGAAACACAAGAAGAAAGACGGAAAAATCATCGACGTCGATATTATTTCGCACAGACTCGACTATGCCGGACGCCACGTTCGCCTGGTCGTCGCGCAGGACATCAGCGAGCGCCACCTTCTGGAAGAGCAGTTGCGCCAGGCGCAGAAAATGGAAGCCGTGGGACGCCTGGCTGGCGGTGTGGCTCACGATTTCAATAATCTCCTGATGGTCATCAAAGGCCATACCGAGCTGCTCTTGAATGCTCCTGCTCCATCGGAAGCCTTCACCAGAAAAATCCAAAACATCGATCGAGCCGCCGACCGCGCCACTTCGCTTACCCGGCAACTCCTGGCCTTCAGCCGCATGCAGGTGCTGCAACCGCGCATCATGAATCTCAATGGCATTATCGAAGACATGGGAAAACTTCTCCCGCGCTTGATCGGCGAAGATATCAGTTTGATGACGCGCATCACGCCCGATCTCGGAAGAATCCGCGCCGACGCCAGCCAGATGGAACAGATCATCATGAATCTTGCGGTTAATTCGCGCGACGCCATGCCCGGCGGCGGAAGACTGATTATTGAAACGTCGAACGCGGACCTCGACGAGTCCTACAATTCATCCCATCCGATTGTGAAACCCGGACGATACGTTTTACTCACGGTCACGGATACGGGAACGGGGATGGATGCGGAAACGCAGGCGCATATTTTTGAACCGTTTTTTACGACCAAGGAGCAAGGCAAGGGAACCGGTTTGGGTCTTGCCACAGTCTATGGCGTTGTAAAGCAGAGCGGCGGGTTTATCTGGGTTTACAGCGAGTTGGGCAAAGGTACCGCGTTCAAGATTTATTTGCCGCGCGTGGACCAACCCGTCGAATCCGTGGCAGCCGCGGCGTCGGTTGCCGAAGCGCCGCGCGGGACGGAAACTGTTTTGCTTGCCGAAGATGAGCAGGACGTTCGCGAAATTGCCCGCGAATTTTTGGAATCGG
Organism: Saccharimonadales bacterium (SeqCode); assembly: GCA_035317965.1. Lineage (GTDB taxonomy): Bacteria > Acidobacteriota > Terriglobia > Acidiferrales > UBA7541 > Acidiferrum. The sequence goes on from DATHFT010000032.1 coordinate 11,988, forward strand.
GCGGCTACACCGTTTTTGAAGCGAAAGACGGCGCCGAGGCCATACGCATCGCTTCGCAGCAGAACGGTACGATCGACCTGCTCGTGACCGACATGGTGATGCCCGGAATGTCCGGCCAGGAACTCGCGGGACGTTTGCAGCGTTTGCGAAAAGATCTGCGGGTCATCTTCATGTCCGGCTACAGTGAGCACGCAACGGCGGAAGTTTCGCCAGCCGAAGAGAATTTGAAGTTGCTCACTAAGCCGTTCAGCCGCAATGCAATTCTTCGCTTGGTGCGTGAATCGCTCAACGAAGCGAAGCGGCGGTAGCAAACCCCCGGGCTGAAGCCCACCCTACGATGTGGTTCATGAACTGTTTTGTGCTTCTTTTTGTGCTTTTCTTGCAAATATAAAAATGTCAGGCGACCTTCGGGTGGCGTTTGTGCCAGTCAGTGTACTGCTGATAGGTGCGGGCGGCCTGGATTACGGCGAAGTCGTTGCCTGCGCGGGCTACGAATTGCATGCCGATGGGGAGGTGCTTTTCGTTGAATCCGCAGGGAACAGACAGGGCGGGGAGTCCGCAGAGGTTTCCGATGCCGCCCAAGGGATCGGAAAAGAGCATTTCGGTTTCGAGATTCATTGTAAGCGGAGTCGCGGAAATGGGTTGGCTGGCCGCCACCAGGACGTCGTAGGTGTCGAACATGGCGTCGATTTTGTTTTGGATGATTTCGCGGACTTTGAGGGCTTGGAGATAGTCGGCACCGGAAATCTGCTCGTTGACATAGCCGGCGATTTGCCCGAGAGGATCGGCAAGCTCGCTGACCTGTCCGGAACGAATCAGGTCGCGGAAAGCGGCCGCGCCTTCGACCGAGATCACCACTCCGCCAGCTTCTTCCCAGGGTCCCACCGGTAGTTCCGCGTTGTGGATGCTGACCGCGTTTTTTTGCAGAACCTTTTTGGCGACGTCCAGGGCCTTGGCGACGGCGGGTTGCGGTTCTTTCCAGGCGTTGGTGAGCCAACCGATTCGGAGCGGACGCGCTCGCAAATCCATGGACGGCGAATAGGTAAATGCGGCTTTGTCGAGCGGCAGGGAGCCGCGATCTTTGATGTCATGCCCGGCAATGACGGCGAAGATGCGAGCGCAATCCTCTGCGCTGCGAGCCATCGGCCCGATCTTGTCCATGCTCGGGGACAGCGCCATGGCGCCGTAGCGACTGACGCGACCGTAGGTCGGACGAAGTCCGCTGAGTCCGCAATAGGTGGAAGGGCAGACAATGGAGCCCCAGGTTTCAGTGCCGATGGCGAAGGCCGCGAGTCCTGCCGCGACAATCGCTCCCGAGCCGGACGATGAGCCGCACGTCCAACACGTCGGGTCCCACGGATTTTTTGCCGCGCCTTGCAGCGATGCGGTGGCGAAACGGTAGCCCATGCCTCCGGCCAGTTCGATCATGGCGGCCTTGCCGAGGAGCACGGCTCCGGCGCGGCGAAGGTTGTTGATGACGGTGGCGTCGTAGTCAAAGACTTGATTGGCATAGGGCTTTGCGCCCCAGGTCGTGGGTAGGCCTGCAACGGAAAGCAGATCTTTGGCGGCGTAGGGAATTCCGTGCAGCGGTCCGCGATAGTGGCCGCGGCGGATTTCCTTGTCGGCGGCTTCGGCCTGCGCCAGGGCAATTTCCGGAGTGAGGCGGGCGTAGGCGTTGAACTGCGGGCCGAATTTCTGGCTGCGCTCGAGATAGAGCTTGGTGAGGTCCACGGATGAGAGCTTTTTGGCCTCGATACGTTTGGAGAGTTCGGTGACGGGAAGATGGAAGATTTCTTCGGCTGGCATGGTCGGCTCCCTCAGTCTTTTTTCGTATCTTCGCCATGCGGGGAGGCGGAGCTGGATTTTGTGACCGCTGTGGGAGCTGTGGCCGGCCGCTTTTCGCGTTCGATGAGCGGCTTGAGGTAGAGAGAGGAGCCGTCGCCATTCTGGACGGGGTAGGCGCGGAGTTTGTCGAGACCGGGCTGGGCGCTGTGGCAGAGGCGGCGCAAGTCGGTTTTCTGAGCTTCGGAGAAACGGCTCCCGTATTGCGCGAGGATGGCCTGATAACGAGCGTCGACTTCGGCCTGACTTTGCGGCGAAAGTTTGGGCAAGTCCGCTGCGGGCGTTTGCGCAGGTGCGGCCTCCACTCCCGTGAGGACGCTCGCGGGGACCAGTGTTGTGGCCGAGGCCATGGCGGCACGCAGGGCGAATTCGCGGCGCGAGATTGTTGCAGTGGATTTCTTCTGGTTCATGCGAGTGGCTCCCCCAGCGGCTGAGTGCTGGTGCGTTGTGCTGAGGGAGGCTACTGAATCTGGGGATGGGCGTCAAGGAGGTGTCGTTAGCAATGTCGTTAGCACATGATGTGTCCGGTCGAATTAGCACATGAAATGTCCGCTTTTAGCGAGCCAGAGCTACCAGCCGGGAGGGACGAGTGGAGACCACGGCGTGAGTTTGTTGCCCTGCTTCTTTGTGTACAAGACTCGAATCTCGGCGTTTGTGAGCCGCGTATTCTTGCTACCGTTTATTCAGTCGGATCTGCAAATTTTTGCGCGAATTCCGTTGCTTCCATCCGTAACGAGGCCCATGCCATGAAATGTCTTGCGCTTGCAATGCTTGCTGCGGCCTGGTTTTCCGGTGCGGTCCCCGCGACCCAGGACAAATCGGCGGGGCCGGACGAAATTCAAATTCGGCAACTGGAACGCGCCTGGAATCAGGCCGAAGCCAAACAGGAGGTGGCCGAAGTGTCCTCGTTGCTGGCAGACACCCTGGTGTACACCGACTACGATGGTTCGTTCATGAACAAGGCGGAATACATGAAATGGGTGGCGGCGCCGCAGCAAAAGGCGGATCACCTTTACGACGAAGGCCTGAAGGTCCAGGTGTACGGCGATGCCGCCGTCGTCACCGGCATTTATCGGGAGTCCGGCACCAATAAAGGCAAACCGTACGTTATCCGTTCGCGCTACACGGATACCTGGATCAGACGCAACGGCGCCTGGCTCTGCGTGGCCAGTCACAGCACACTGCTCCCGGCCAAATAATTTGTGATCTATGAAACGGAAATAGGAATTTCTTGCTACTGCCAATTGTCCCGGTTGCGCAAAAGACTTTGCCCTACTGGACGAACGCGGTGATGGATGCCCAGCTGCACTCGAAGGTGGCGGAGAGAAAAAGCCAACACCCGTGCGGCGCGAAAGGCCCGAGACGTCTCAGAGAAGCGAACCCCAGCAACCCCAGCGCACACAGGCAAGCTTGAACCCGGACGGACAAGCCTAGCAGCGCCCCCCGGTTTTGTTGTCTTTGCGTGCTGACTGAATCAGCTGCGAGAGAGGAGCGAGGTTGAGCCTGGAGTCTCAGGAGATTTATCGACACGGGTGTAGAAGCGCTTTTCGCAGGCATCGCAGCGAAGGGGAGCGAGGCGAAAGAAGTCGAGAAAGGGTTTTTCCAGCGGGCGGCGATGCGAGCGGAAAACATATTTGTTTCCACAACGAGGGCAATGTTTGCGGGCCATCCGAGTCAGACTTCCTTTTCTGAAGCAATGGGCTCCAGATTGGGGGACGCTGGTATTTTAGGTGTTCCGCGAGTGCGGGGAATACAGTAGAGCCTGTATGAGGTGCGTTTAAACAATCTATTTACAGTGCGCTAGCCGGCACTGAGCCGACGTGCTTTTCTGGGCAGGCACCGGAGCCGGGAGATGCACGGACAGGATTCCGGCATGCGTGTTGTGGGCCCAGGGAAGAACGCCCGGGGCCGCCCGGGAAGGCGGCCCCGAGGGATGGCGAGTGCAGATGCTGGGCGTTGGCTAGCTGGCGCCCGCGGCGCGCGCGGCGGTGTTGCGGGACTCGCTTTGGGTCATTTGACTACCACAGAAACAGGTCAGGGACATGCTGATGAAGCGACTGTCGGTGGTATCGTCGAGCGCGTTGACAGCATCGGTAATGTCTATTTCCAAGGCGTCCGAGCCGCTAAGATCGTCGGTGGGATCGAGACTTGAGTTGGCTACCCGATTCGAGCTGCTGCCGGAGCCCAGAAGGGAACTGCTGGAACCCGGAGCGAACGTCTGAGCGTTCGAACCATAGCGGATATCGCCCGCTGCGGAGTCGAGCTCTGAGGTAGGCGTTGAAGTGGGCCGCGCACTGGCCGAGTTTGCGTCGCCGACAGGAGTGGCTGAAGGCGACCTGCCATCGAACATGTTGCATGGACTCTTCACTTCGATTTCGCATCCGCAATTTGGATCTGAACAGGTATAACGATCGCCGATCTGGTTGCTCATGGATTTTCCCTTCACCGTAAAGTTGGCCCGGTCGACTGTGCCACCGGCCTCACAGTGAGCGTGCCGAATTGGCGAGTAGACGAGTATCGGGTAGATACTGCAATGTGGATTAGATTCGTCGAATGAGGAGAAGCAAATGAGCTCAGAGTTGGCGGGAGCCGGCGTTGCCACTTCGATTGCGCCGTGGTTGTCGGTTCGGGACAGCGCGCGGGCGGTGGAGTTTTACAAATTGGGATTTGGAGCGAGCGAAGCGTTTCGCATGGAAGATGGCGGAAGCGTGGTGGCGCGACTTGCGGTAGGGGGCGCGGAATTCTGGGTCAGCGAGGAATCGCCGGAGCACGGAAATTTCAGTCCGGAGAGACTGGGCGGCGGGACGGTGCGCATGATTTTGGTTGTCGGCGATCCGGATGCGCTGTTTGCGCAAGCGATACAGGCAGGAGCCACGCAAGTCTTTCCTGTCGGCGAAGAGCACGGGTGGCGGTTGGGACGCGTCAAGGATCCCTTTGGGCACTCCTGGGAGATATGCCGGCCGTTGACGGCCAACTACTGAGGCCGCGGATATGGGGCGAATTCCCGTGGAGTGGGCGCGGCGGACCCGGGCCAGCCGCGAGACTTAGTCAGCGCTCTTGAAAGTGGTCCGTTCCAGAACCACCGGAGTGAGCGGAGAATCAATAGACGCGACGGACTCATGCGCGCGAACGCTCGACTGCACAGGCAAGCCGGTCCAGACATTCATCATTCCCAGAACTTCGTGCAGCACCTGGCTCGTGTCGCCGGTATTTCTCCACCAGCGCGAAGGCGCGAATTCGTCGCTAACGACGGCGTGAACCATCATGGTGCCTTCGTCCGAGTGATATTTGTTCCACAGAGAGTGGACCCGGCGCGTGTGGGATTTACTGGTGACGATGATGACGGATTCGTCGCCTTTATATTTCAAAGCCGCGCCGATGACATCGAGCTCGTCGGCCGTGTTGGCGATGGGCATTTCAAAAACGTGAATGGCTTTTGCGGGCACGCCCTGGCGGCGCAGCACCTGATAGTTGAATTCGTCTTCGCTCGGGAAGTGGATGCCAAGATCCTGGAGCAGACTTGCTTTGTTGCCCGGGTGGGTGAGCCAAATTTCTTTTGCGTAACCGTCACGATAGAGCTGCGCTGCTTCGAGCGCTCGAGACGGCAAGCTGCCGGTGAGCACGGCAATGGCGTCGGCTTTGCGAATGGCATCTTCGCGGACCAGCCAGCGTCCGAGCAGAGGCAGACTGAAATACGTGAGCATGCTGGTGATCAAAACGACGACAATAAAAATCGAGCAAAAACGTGCAATACGAAGCACAATATTTTTTGGTGTCTCGGGCCCTGTGGAGATCATCTCCTCAAATCTTTCTTTGCGCGGTCCGCCGCGGATTAGCTGGTCGCTCTAGCAAGGTGCATGCCGAGGGCCAAAGGCCCGATTCGAGCGGAAACCAAAGCCGCCGCGTTGAGGTCTGTAAGGCGCTGAAGATACATGGCTTATTGGTTGACTGGCGAAAAATATACGCGACATTACAGGGAAGGAGAAGCGAAACGTAGTTCTAGTCCTCGTAAGAAAGTCACTGTTGATGAAAAAGACACTCGGTGACGAGGATAGTCTCGCGCAGGAAAAAAGCGGTCATGTAGGGGAAAAACTGCACGAACAAATAGAAAAAACAGTAGAGCGAAATCACACTGGCAGGCCCACAAACGAGCAAACGATTTAAAGTCTGGCGCTGGAATCCGGCAGTGTCTCCCGCAAAGTGAGGCGGGAATCGAGCGGCGGTAAGATGTTAAAATGAGAAGGAATTGTGGTTCGGTCCATGAAATCTTCAGCCGTGACAAAAAACCCAATCACTCGAGCGCAGATACTGGCGCGGGCGCGCGAGTCGTTTGCCAGACAGGCGTGGGCGGACACCTATTCCACACTGCTGGCGGCCGATGGAACGGCACCGCTCGAGGCGGAAGACTTGCAATCGCTGGCGGTTGTGGCGCAGCTGACGGGAAAGGAAACGGAGAGCGGCGAATTTCTGGCGCGTGCGCATCAAGGATTTTTGGGGAAGGGCGAACCCCTGCCGGCGGCCCGCTGCGCATTTTGGCTGGGCTTTGTTGCGCAATTCAACGGTGAGATGGCGCAAGCCAGCGGTTGGCTGGCGCGTGCGCGGAGATTGCTTGAAGGGCAAGGGGAATGCGTCGAGCTCGGCTACTTGTTGCTGCCCGAAGCGATCCGCATGGTGGTCGGGGGAGAAGCAGACAAAGGGCACAAATCGTTCGTGCAAGCTGCGAAGATTGCTAAATCTTTTGGCGATCGGGATTTGTGGACGCTGGCATTGAATGGGCAGGGCCGGGCGCTGATTCGCAAAGGAGAAATTTCGCGTGGTGTGACCCTTCTCGATGAAGCGATGGTAGCGGTAATGGCCGGCGAGGTTTCGCCGCTGGTGGCGGGGGGAATCTACTGCAGCGTGATTGAGTCCTGCCGGGAGACCTTTGATTTTCGCCGGGCGCAGGAATGGACTGCGGCACTGACGGCCTGGTGCGCAAGCCAGCCGGATCTGGCGCCGTATCGAGGCGCTTGCCTGCTGCACCGAGCCGAGATCATGCAGATGACGGGAGCATGGCCCGATGCCTTCGTTGAAGCGAGGCGGGCCCACGAACAGCTTTTACAGGAAAAACCCAAGCCGGTGATTGGCTCGGTATCGTACTTCCTGGCTGAGCTACACCGGTTGCGCGGAGAATTCGCCCAGGCAGAAAAGGCATATCGACAAGCTGAGCAATGGCAATCAATGCCGAAGCCAGGATTGGCGCTGCTTCGATTGGTTCAGGGAGAGGTGGAGGGAGCAAGCGCGGCGATCCAGCGCGTGATGGTCGAAGTTCAGGAATGTGGCGCTCGAGCAAGAGCTCTCGATGCGTATGTGGAAATCGCTCTAACGCGAAAAGATATTGCCGAGGCGCGCGCAGCGGCCGATGAATTGGCCGAAATTGCTGTAAGACACGGTGCACTGCTGTTGCGGGCCATGTCGAGTCGAGCGACAGGAGCGGTACTTTTGGCCGAAGGGAAGGCGCGCGAAGCAAGCCTGCGGTTGCGGGACTCTTACAAATCCTGGAGCGAGATCGGTGTTCCTTATGAAGCGGCACGGACGCGGGTACTGCTCGGGCGGGTGGCCCGGGAACTGAACGATTCAGAGGGAGCGGCGGTGGAATTAGCCGGGGCGCGGGAGGTTTTCCAGCAGTTGGGGGCTGCGCCGGACTTAGCCGGTCTCGAGGAACTCACCACCAGGAAGAAAAACGACGGAACGGTCCCCCTTACAGAACGGGAGATGCAGGTGCTGAAATTGGTGGCGTCAGGCGTGACGAATCGGAAGATCGCCGTACAACTGACAATTAGCGAGAAAACGGTTGCTCGTCACGTGAGCAACATTTTTAATAAACTCGACCTAAACTCCCGGGCGGCGGCCACAGCCTACGCTTTCCGCCAGGGCCTGGTTTGAAAGCGGCTACATAAAACTACCCACAACGATTTTGCGTATACCTGGGTAGTTCGCCCGATGCATCAAATTGCGGGTGGGCTTATTCTCCTCGGCGGAGATTGATTCCTAGCGAGGTTAACCTTGAGTACGCAAAACAAAACGACACGAATTCAGACCATTGTCATCGGGGGCGGTCAAGCCGGGCTGGCCGTGGGGCATCATCTGGCCAAGCGCGGACGGCCATTCCTGATTCTAGACGCCCACAAGAGGGTAGGCGATGCATGGCGAAATCGCTGGGATTCCCTGCGGCTTTTCAATCCTGCGCGGTACGCCGGACTGCCGGGAATGCCGTTTCCGGCGCGCGGAGATTCATTTCCGACCAAAGAGGCGATGGCCAATTACTTAGAGCTCTACGCCAAGCGCCTGCAACTGCCTATTCAAACCAGTACCCGAGTGGATAAACTCAGCAAGCGCGGCGAGCAATTTGTTGTGACCGCAGACGGGCAAGAGTTTCTCGCTGACAACGTTGTCGTAGCCATGGCGAATTACCAAAAGCCCAAAATTCCCGATTTCGCCCGCCAGCTCAAACCGAATATTGTTCAATTGCATTCCTTCGACTACCGGAATCCGTCGCAATTGCAAGATGGCGCAGTGCTGGTCGTCGGTGGAGGAAATTCCGCAGCCGACATTGGACTGGAGGTTGTGCGTACCCACCCCACCTGGATGTCCGGCAAAGAGTCGGGATTTGTCCCTTTTCCGATTGAGAGTTTTGTTGGCCGCCATTTTCTGTTACGGGTGGTCCGGTTTATCGGCCATCACGTCTTGACGCTCGGCACCCCACTTGGGCGCAAAGCAAGGCCAAAATTGATTGGCCGCACAGCTCCGCTGGTCCGCGTGAAACCTAAAGATCTGGTGAGCGAGGGCGTGCAGCGGGTGCCGAGAGTCGTGGGAGTACGCGAAGGATTGCCGTTGCTAGAGGACGATCGAGTGCTAGACGTCAATAACGTCATCTGGTGCACGGGGTTCCAGCCTGGATTTTCCTGGATTGACCTTCCCATTTTCGATCAGGACGGAAGGCCCAAACATGATCGCGGTGTCGTGACCGGCGTGCCGGGCATGTATTTTGTGGGGCTGCATTTTCTTTATGCGATGTCCTCGGCAACGATCATTGGAGTTGGACGAGATGCCGAGCGCGTTGTGAAGGCGCTCGATTCGCAGAAGGCGAGCCGGACAAATCCAGCCGCCGCCGTGCTGCATCCGATGGAAGCTAAATAATTCTGCCGAAAGCGGATTTAGCCCAAAGCAGTCCGTTTCTCCCGGATTCGCTCGCCGCGGGCGGTTGCGACTACGCGAGTGGTGCGGCTGAGCGTGGAGCCATGGCCGTCCGTTCCCCCCAGTGTCCTTAACTCCTCTATGCGCGGCCGGGCGTTCGCGGCCGGTGCGCTTGGCCCCTGGCGGAGAAACGGCGCCGCTGGCCGGCCTTCGACTGCGCGGGGCCCTAGTTCTCCGGGCGGAAGAGCCGTCCTTCGAGGACGGTCCGATGTCGACCGTGAGGGCGTGCAGATTCCCGGCTTGGAGATCTCGGGCGCGAGACCGGCAGAGAGCGGCGGGAATGAGATTTATGGACGGAGATTGGTTTCTACGCTGGTGGCGATCCCGTCGCCGGTCCGCGAGACATGGACGTCAGGTGGAGCAATGGTGATGGCTTGGCTGCCGCGGATGACCGTTATTTGAATGCGCTCATCGGCAGAAGGGCAGAGCGAGGTAGTTCCGATCCCTTGAGCGTCGAGTGAGATATCGTCGGCCGGGGAATTTTTGACGCAAACATCAAGGTGCACTGTGCCCGAGTAGTCGGGTTGCGCTCGTACCAGTATCTGTTTCGGCGGGCGGGCAGAACCGCAGGAAAGCATCAGAAAAATAGCGAACAGGTGAATTGCGAGAACCAACGGCGCACTCGACGACCGCGTCACAAGAGCTCCAGGGACACTCTGAACTTATAGCACCGGGAATCGGGAAAATCCAGAATCAGGGGAAATGGGCGGGAAAAACCAAGTTTCCTGGCTACGGCGGCTCACGGTGACCAGCCGACAAGTGTCGGCGAGAGGTCGCTTGCCGGGAAGACCGGCTGAGTGGAAAAGCTCCAGGCCAGGCGATTGCTCTTCAGCAATCACCGAAGGGTGCGATAGGATACCAGCTGGACGTCCGCTCGCTATTCCACCGGGCCGGAGATGTCACGGATGTTTTCCCGTCAGAGTCCACGGCAGATTTTCTTGTCCGCCATCAGCCTCCTTATTTTAAGCGGTATAGCCACGGGATTTACGATCTACAAGCTGTACGAGAGCGAAACGTGGGTCCGGCATACCTTTCGTGTGCAACTCAATACCCATGAAATTGAAACGAATCTGGCCAAGGCCGGACGTTTGCGCCAGGGGTATCTCAGCACCAACGACCCGAAATATCTGCAGGACCTGGCGCAAACCAGAACCGACGTTTTCGCCGAGCTCCGGGAATTGCGCAGCTTCACGGGCGACAATCGCGACCAGCAACGGCGGTGCGACAGGCTGGAACAAGCGATTGTGGGTCGGCTCGCCGTTATAGAAAAATCCGTCAAGAAACACGGCGAAGGGCCAGATGATGCGGAAGCACAGGTCGCAATGTTGGGGCAGATCCTCAACTGGGCATATGAGACAGAGACCGTCATCGAAGAGATGAACCGCTCCGAAGAGGCGCTACTCAATCATCGAATCTGGTTCACCTCCAGATTGTTTTTAGCGATTTGCCTGATTCTCGCAGCTACGTTCCTGATTTCGATCTACTTGTTCAAAGAATATTACGGGGTGCTGAACGCCGAGCTGAAGCAGCGCACCAAGGCGGAAGAGAATGCTCAACGATTGACCGTCGAGTTGCTGCGCGCGCAGGACGAAGAACGTAGAAGGATTTCGCGCGAATTGCATGACGGCCTGGGGCAAACCCTGGCCGGGGCGAAAATGCTTGCCGATTCCTTTTTGCGGAGAGCTCCTTCACCCGACGACCTGAATGAATTGACCGCTATTCTGGACGAGGCGGTGAGTGCAACGCGAACCCTTTCGCACCTTTTGTATCCGCCAATGCTGGATGAAATCGGATTTATATCCGCGGCGCGATGGTTTGTGGAAGGGTTTTCAAAAAGGGCGGGTATTGAGGTGACTCATGATATCCCCGAGGAAGGCGGACGATTTTCCGCGGTCATGGAATTGACGATGTTTCGGGTGCTGCAGGAGAGTTTGATGAATGTGCAGAAGCATTCGAAGAGCAAGAAGGCCAATGTAAATCTGAAGATGAATAGCAAGAATGTGCGTCTTACGATCCAGGATTTTGGCGTGGGCTTGCCCCGCGAGAAGCTCAATAACTTTCAAAAGTCGGGAACCGACGTGGGAGTCGGGCTGGCTGGAATGAAACAGCGGGTTCTCGAACAATCCGGATCATTTACCATCGTCTCGGACGAGCGAGGCACGGTCATCTCGGTAGTGTTGCCGACCGGCAACCGGACCAGCTGAGCAAAAGGGAACGTGAGTCGGCACTAGTCCATGCGTGTTAGCGTCTGGATCTGTGCTTCAAGAGCTTGGTTGTATTGGCGTTCGATCTGCAATTCGGTTTGCAGTTTCTTGACCAGAAGGTCGAGGCGCGCGATTTCCGCTCGGAATTTCAGGGTATCGACGGATGACGGCGCGGGGCGAGGCGGCGCAAAGGTGTGTTGCGGGGCGTCCGGCGCCGGCCGCGGAACGAAAGCTTCGGCCAGGGCGCGCGGCCAGACGGAGTCGGGAGCTTTTTGCTCAGGACTCGGTGCATACACGGGATTTCTCGGTAGTGCGGGCACGGCGGCCGGAGACGGAGCAAAAAGGCTGCTGAGGGATGCGGGAGGGGTGAAGCCGGCTGTCGGGCGCGCTCCGTTGTGTTCAATGGCTGGTTGCGGTGCAGCACCTTTGGGTTCCAGCAGGCTCTTTACGCGGCCGATCAATTCTTGCGGCTGAAACGGTTTACGTATTAATTCGTCGGCGTGAACAGACACGGCTTTGTCGGCAACGCTTTTGTTCACGACTCCGGACATTAAAACGACCGGCGTGTTTCCGAATTCCGGATGGTTCTTGATCTGGCTGCAGACGGAGTAGCCGTCCTGATCGGGCATAATGACGTCGGTGATGACGATGTCCGGGCGGTTTTGCTCGAACTGCGCGAGAGCCGAGGCGGCGTCGGCGCAGGCAATCACGGTGATGTTTTCGCGGCGGAACGCAATTTTGATGACTTCGCGCATGGTGGCGCTGTCATCGATGAAATAGACGGTGGGAACTTTTTTGGCGACCGTTTCCGTCAACAGGGGGATGGGCATTCCTTCGCTCATAACGCTTCCTTGTCCACCAAGTCGCGAGCGGATTCGTCATATTCGCGCATGGCATCGAGCATTAGGTCCGTGGCCGAGCGCAGAACGGTGCGTTGCGCTGAAGTTGTGCCGTAAACAAATTTGTAGATGCCGGCGCCGCCGTGGACGCAGCTTTTGAGAATGTGGATGACGGCTTCGTCGCCAAAATAACTTCCGCATTCGGCGTGGGTAATTTCGCCGGCGTCGAAAAAAAGAATGCCGTCGGTTTCGCCGGCGTTGATGTGCAGCGTGCCGGTCTGATGCGCGTGGCCGAGCATCTGCATTACGCCCGGCAAATCGTGGTGGGTAAGGCTGCCGCTGAGGCTGGTGTCGGCTTGCGCGAGCATTTGCGTGGGCTGAAAACCTTCCGCTTTGCTGATGATGATCTGCTTCACGTGTGAAGCGATTACCGCGGGAGCGCGATGACGATCGATATAGTCGTCACAGCCAGCCTGAAACGCCTCCATGAGCGCGCGCTGCGAGCCGTCACCGAGTGCCACGATAGGAAGACTGGCGTTTTTGGGATCGGCGTGAATGATTTTGGCGATCTCGTGAGCGTTCATTTCCCGCATTTGTGTGGAGCAGAGAATGATGTTGGGCATGTCATATTCGATGGTCGTGAGAGCGAATGCGCCTTGGGTGCTGGAGATAACTTCAAAGCCTTCGCGCTTCAGCGCGTCGCTGAGACGCTTGGCGAAATAGACATTGCTGTCAATGAGCAGGATTTTGGCAGGACGGCCGGCGATAATCATTGCACCGCCTCCTGCGTTTCCAGGAGATTTTCTGCCGGCGGCAAGGCATCGGGCCCCGGAGTGAGCGCGTCGAGATTCAAGACTTCGATTACGTCGCCTGAATAGGAAATCCATCCCGCTACGTGCGGGGCGTCGGATTCGCCGGCGGGAGTAATTTCGGCGTTGATAAGTTCGCATTCGCCGGTGACTGGCAGGGCCATCCATTCAGACGCGGGCCCGTAGTGGCGCACGGCGATTAGATAAAAGCGGCGCGACGTGAGCCGCTTGCCAAGCAGTTTTTCGGCAACGTCGCAAACCGGAACGATGCGGCCCCGGCGCAGGATGACTCCTTCGATTTTTGGTGTTTTGTGCGGAAAGCGGAAGATGCGGCTGGGAGCTACCAGCTCGGCGATGTGTTTTGCCGGGACCGCAAAACGGCGTTCCCCGAGACGCAGAAGTACAAAGGATTGCAGATCCAGTTCAATGGTGAGCGTCATTCTTGCGCTCCCGTTGCTGACTGCTCTGTCGCTGCGGCGACGGAAGCGAATACAGCAGCGTCGAGCTGCGCGATTTCCTCGCTGGTAAGAAAGCCTTCTGGTTTGACCACCGGGACAACGGACTGGTCCAGCGCCGTAAGGCCGCGATACCACTGACGTTCTTCATGGCAGAATGCCCGCGGCAGAGCTTGCAGGTGAGTCATCGTCGACATTTTCTCGATACCATCAATCAGCAGAACTGTGCGTGTTTTGCGAAGTACAAAAACAAGCGCCGCCGGCGTGATGGGCAAGCCGAAATGCAGGGCGCCGTTTACGACGTAGAGCATTTCGTTGTTGCGAAGAACAGAGTGGCGTACCTTTGGCAATCCGGGCGCGGAGATTTCTGTTGCCGAACCCGCGAAACTATCCACGCTGCGAACTTCCTGCACGGACGCGGAGGAAATCGCAAGAAGTTGGCCGCCCGCGCGAAACAGAATGATCTGTTCGGTGCGCACCGATTTGGCTTTCGTTGGAGGAGCCAGGCGCATTAACGGGCCCCCACTGGTGTTACTTTGGTGATGCTGAGGACGCGTTTTTCGATTGCCGGATAAATGTCGTCGATGCCGAGAACTTGATCGACTGCCCCGAGTTTGATGGCTTCGGCGGGCATTCCAAAGATTACGGAAGTGGCTTCATCTTGTGCGAGAACGAATCCCCCCGCATTTTTTATGGCTTTGGCGCCAAGAGCGCCGTCTGCGCCCATCCCCGTGAGAACGGCGCCGATACTCATGGCGCCGGCGTAGGCCGCAACCGATTCCATGGTGATGTCGATATTGGGGAGGTAGCCGTTTACGCGGCCGCTGGAGCCATCGAGTTGTATGCGGCCTGTTGGCGTGACGCGCAAATGTTGTCCACCCGGGCAAATATAGAATGTGCCGGGCTGCAGCGCTTCGTTCGCTTCCGCTTCTTTTACGCGCGCGCCGGTGAATTCAGCGAGCTGCGCCGCATATTGGGTGGTGAATGCCGCAGGCATATGCTGCACCAGGATGACGGCGGCAGGAAAGTCCCGCGTGAAACCGGGAGCGAGGCGCATTACGGTTGCGGGTCCGCCGGTGGAGGCGGCTAGAACGACAACCGGAAACCGTTGATCGAGTCCCGAGCTGGCCGCCGGGCGAGTGGTGATGGGAGCTGCAGGGTGACGCGCCGGCGTGTTGGTATTTTGCAAAGTCGATGCCAGACGAGATGCCGTGCGCACAACGCGAACTTTGGCGGCCATGCGAACTTTGCGCAGCAGGTCTTCGCGCACGCTCTGCATGTCGAGATCGATACCGCTCGAAGGCTTCGCGACGAATTCAATGGCGCCGAGTTCCAGCGCCTTTAACGTGCCGGAAGCGCCTTCACGCGATTCCGAACTGACGATCACGATGGGCCGCGGATTGGTGGTCATGATCTCGGCGGTAGCCTGCAGACCGTCCACGTGCGGCATGTTGATGTCCATGGTGATGACGTCGGGTTTGAGCGATTCGGCGAGGGCCACGGCTTCGCGACCGTCTTTGGCTTGGCCGACAACCACCAGCTGTTCATCAGCGTTGAAAATGGTTTCCAGCACCTTGCGCATGAAGGTGGAATCGTCGACGACGAGCACTCGGAATTTCTTGATCGGGGTCCCCATGCTCGCTTATGAAACCGGCACTAGGTGACGTGCCGCCTCCGTTCCCATGAGTTGTTCGACAGCGGCAATAAGCTGGTCTTCCTGTACCGGTTTTGTGAGAAATGCCGTTGCGCCTTCTTTGATGGCGCGATCGCGATGCTTGGCGCCTGCTCGTGAGGTGACAACCATAACTGGAATGCGGCGCGTTGCCTGGTTTTGCCGCAACTGCACCATAAGTTCGTAGCCGGTCATCCGCGGCATTTCGAGGTCGGTAATGACGAGGTGGCAGCCGTGTTGGGCGACCAGCTCGGCGGCTTCCAGACCATCGGCGGCGAGTTTTACGCGATAGCCATTTTTCTCAAGCATGCGTCCGACGAATTTGCGAACGCTGATGGAGTCGTCAGCGACCACAATGACGCGCTCTTGTTCGACGCGGTCGATGGCCGCAGTGGGAATTGTGCCTTGGGCGACGGCCGTTGAACCGGGGGCAAAGATACGAGCGGCAGAAGCGCTGGCCTGGATGGAGCGGCGTTCGTTGGGCTCGGTGGCAACCATGCGGTTCAGGTCAATGAGCAGGATCAGGCTGCCGTCGGGCGCGATGGTGGTGCCCGGGAAAAGCTTTACACGGCGGAGATATTCGCCGAGATTCTTGATGACGATTTCGTCCTTGCCGAGAACTTCCTCGACAACCAGGCCGATCTGGCGATTGCCGGTGTTGGCGACAACCATGTGGAAGTAGCCGTTAACCGATTCAAGCGGGGCAAGGCCAAGATAAGAGTCAAGGCGCACGACCTCGGTGACTACGTCGCGAACCTTGGTGAGAAGTTTTCCGCCCACATCTTCAATTTCATCAGCGCGGATACGGCGAATCTCTTCTACGACTGCGAGCGGCAGCGCGTAGCTGGTGCCGCCGCAACGCACAAAGAGCGCGGGCGAGATAATGAGCGTCAGGGGCACTTTGAGAGTGAACTTCGTGCCTTGTCCGGTGGTGCTTTGAATTTCGATTTCGCCGTTGAGGGAATTCAGGTTGGCGCGGACTACGTCTAGGCCAACGCCCCGGCCAGCCAGCTCGGTTTTGGAAGACGCCGTAGAAAATCCCGGATGGAAAAGCATTTCCCGCAGGTCGCGCTCGGTGAGGCGAACAGCGGTTTCGTAGGAAACCAAGCCACGCTCGATGGCGCTTTGCTTTACGCGTTCATAGTCGATACCGCGGCCGTCGTCTTCCACTTCGATATAGATGTGGTTGCCGCGATGGTACGCGCGCAGGGACACTTTGCCGGTTTCTGGTTTTCCGTCGGCGATGCGCTGTTCTGAACGCTCGATACCGTGCGCCACGGAATTGCGGACAAGGTGAACCAGGGGATCGGAGATTTGTTGAATGATGTTGTTGTCAAGCTCCGTTTCGCTTCCAGAAAGGTCGAGATCTACAATCTTGTCGGCAGATTTGGCAGCATCACGCACGGCGCGAGACAAACGCGAATAAAGAGTGCCGATTGGGACCATGCGGGCGGCGGTGAATTCGTCCTGCAGGTGGTGTGCGAGCTTGGTGAATTCGTCAATGTCGCCTTCGACGCGATTGACGTAGCCCTGTAGTTGTGTGAGGACTTCGTTTACGTCAGCGGAAATTTCGGCCATGGAGCGCGACAAGATATTGAAGTCGTCGTAGCGGTCCATTTCCAGTTCGCTGAACTCGGACCAGAACGAGGTGTCGCCCGCGGCGGCGCTGGCCAGCATTTGCGGCGCTGCCGGCGAATTCCAGCTGGTGGCATTGCGCGTCGTGCTAACCCGGTTGAATTCGTATTTTTCCTGAAACTCTGAGACTTTTCCCTGCAGGCGTTCCTTGGAAAAGCCGAGCGTATCAATCAATTTTTCAAGCTCGGTCACCCGGCCAACCATGCGGGTGCGGTTGATGACCAGCTCGCCGACCGTGTTCATCATGCGGTCGAGGCGCTCGAGAGCGATGCGCACGGATTTAGCGGCGTGACCTGCAGCCACCGCGGGTTTCGCGATTTTTGCTGCAGTCGCCGATTTCTGCGGTTCCAGGCGCTCTTCAGACAAGCCCTGGGCTCCTGCCTGGGCCGCGCCCTCGGCTGTGAATGCTTCTGCTTCTTCCGCGTCGAGCGGAGCAAACTCGGCGATGCGGCCGAGCAGGGAATCAACGCCTTCGCGCATTTCCGATTCGTCTGCCCACTGGTGATGCAGGGTCTTTTTCAATACGTCGACCGATTCCAGGCAAATATCGACGACCGCGGGCGAAGGTTCGATTTCTCCATCGCGCAAGCGGCCGATCAAGTCCTCCACGCGGTGCGCGATGGCCCCGAGACGGCGCAGTCCAACCTGCGCTGCAGAGCCTTTCACAGTGTGAATCGCCCGGAAGAGTTTGTTAATCTCTTCCGGATTGTTGTTGCCTTCCAGTGAAATCAGGCAATCGCTGACAATTTGTAAATGCTCTTCCGCTTCGGGTTGGAAGAATTCGAGGATTTCCGGGCCGACTTCATCGTCAACCGGCAGGGCGTCAAAGTAGGAACCGGTTGCGCCGGCAATGGCATTTTCTTGCGCCACTTGCTGCGCCTGAGGCAAGGAGCTTTGCTGAGAATAGTTGAGCGGCGGCTGTTCGACAGGAAAGGCAAAACGATAGCGTTCTTTGAATGAAGCAATATCATCCATGCTTTCTTTGCCGGTATCGCTGATTTCGAGCAGATCTGTTTCCAGGAGAGAAATTCCATCCGAAAGGAATTCCGTCAGCGGCCCGTGCAGATCGTCGCCCAGGGGTGCGTTTAAGGCGTATTGAAAGACGTGGGCCAGCTTGCCGGCAACCTCTGAGAATCTGGGAAAGTCGTAACTTGCCGAAGTCCCGCTGAGGGTATGCGCGGCGATGTACAGCCGCTCCATATCTTCGCGGCGCGGCGCGACCTCTTGCAGCACGCTGACGTATTCCCGCAGGTACTGCAGGTGCTCCGAGGCTTCCTGGAGGAAGAGTTCGACGGCTTCGTGGTCTTGCATGTTCACGCGCGTCCCTCCGCGACGAGTTCGGGCTTTTGCAGTTCTTCGGCGGTTGGCTTCCGGTAGAGAATGCAATCGTTCAACACGATTGCCTGGAATTTGACCGGCATCTTGGAAATGGACTCCGAGTGGCCTAGAAAAAGATAGCCGCCCGGCTCCAGCGTGTCGTAGAAACGCTGAACCAAGGCCCGCCGGCGTTCTTCTGAGAAATAAATCAGCACGTTCATGCAGAAAATCAGGTCCATGCGCCCGACGTAAACAGCGGAAGCCAGATTGATCTGCGCGAACGTCACCATCTTGCGAATTCGGGGTTTCACTTGGTAACCCCCGTCGACCTGCGAAAAATGAGCGGCAAGCTGGCTTTCATTGACGCTGCCAATGCTGCGTCCCGCATAGATCCCACGCTCGGCTTGTCGGAGAGCTTGCCGGCCAACATCGGTGGCCAGAATTTCAACATTCCAGGCATCCGAGAACGTACGCGAATCGGCAATCGTAATCGCAACAGAATAGGGTTCTTCTCCGGTGGAGCAGCCCGCGCTCCAAATCCGCAGAGTGCGCGGATTGTTCCAGAACTTTTTTACATGCAGTTCCGGCAAAACCCGCTTTTCAAATGTTTCGTAGACGGCGGGATACCGAAAGAAACTTGTTTCCTGGGTCAGCAGCCGTTCCAGAAACGCTTCGTATTCGACATTTGACTTCTGCACAGCGCGCAGCAAGTCAGTGCCGCGTTCGTAACCCTTTTCGCGCAGGTGTTCAAGCACGCGGCCTCGGATGAATCGGTCGCGCGATTCGTCAAAGTGAATGCCTGTCCGCTCTTCAATCAGCATGCGGATCTCGCTCAACTCGTGTTCGCTCAGCCCGTGCACTGGTCCCCGGCCTTCACTCATGTGGTCTCGTTATGCGAGTTCAATCTTGGCGTGCTGCCAAACTTCCGTTTAACAACAGATAAAAGATGGTCTAGCGCAAAGCTGCAACGGGAATTTGCCGTTCCACTTCTTCGCGCCCGGATCCGTTGCTGACTGTTTTTTGCGAAGCGCGGAACTGCGCCAAAGCTTCGTTTAGCTGGTCGGAAAGTTTGACCAGCTGGCTCACTGTGGCCACGGTGCCGCGTGTTCCTTGCGACGTCTGGCGCGTGATGGATGAAATGATTTGCATGGCGTGGGCCACGCCTTCGGTGCCGCGCACCTGCTGTTTGGAAGCCAGCGAGATCTCCTGGACGAGTTCGGCGGATTGCCGCACAACGTTGGAAATCGCATCAAGCGCGCGTCCTGCTTGATCGGCCAGCGTTGCGCCGCTTTCGACTTCCTTGGTTCCTTCTTCCATGACGACAACGGCTTCGTTGGTCTCGGCCTGAATGGCCTTAATGAGCGCCGCGATGTCTTTTGTGGCGCTGCGGCTGTGTTCGGCAAGTTTGCGAACTTCGTCGGCGACGACCGCGAAACCGCGGCCCGCTTCACCGGCACGCGCTGCTTCGATGGCGGCGTTGAGCGCGAGCAGGTTGGTCTGCTCGGTGATGTCGTTGATGACGTTGATAATTTCCGAAATTTCAAGGGAGCGATCGCCGAGCGACTTGATTTTTTTCGCGGTGGCTTGCACGGAAGCGCGAATGCGCTGCATGCCTTCAAGCGTATCGCGTACCGCGCGGTTGCCCTGTTCGGCCGCATCCAGAGCGCGGCGCGCAGCTTCGGCGCTGGCTTCGGCGTTGTTGGAGACCTGTTTCATGGAGACGGTGAGTTCCTCCACGGCGCTGGAGGTATTGGTGATTTCCTGATCCTGCTGCGTGGCGCCCGCCTGCATTTCATCGGCGGCCACGAGAATGTTGTTGGAGCAGGCAGTGACTTCCATGGCTGCTTTGCGAACGCGTTCGAGGACCTTGGTGAAGTTGTCGAGCATATAGTTCACGGAGTCTGTAACGTTGCCCAGCGCGTCGTTGGTGACTTTGCCGCGGAGCGAGAGTTCACCGCGCGCGACCTGATTAATGACGCTGAGCAAATCGGTGATGCTGCGCTGCAGCGCGTCGCTGGATTCCTGATTGCTCGTGGCTTTTGAAACTTTCGCAACGGCGCGATTCAGATTGTCCGCGATGTAACCCAGCTCGTCGCTGGAGCTGACTTCCGCGCGTGCGCGAGGATCGCCGGCCGCCAGGCGCTCGGAGAATTCGGCGAGTTCCTGCACCGGCTTTAACAGTGCGCCGCCCAGACGCCAGGCGATAAACACGCCCATGCCCAGAGCGAGCACCACCGCGAGCAGCACCGCGCCGCTTGCGCCGCTTGGCAACGCGCCAAAGTCAAAAATAGATGCGCCGCCCGATTGGCGACCCGCGCTGTAGGCGAGCAGCAAGACGGCGAAAAGGGCTATGCCGTTTGCAATCACCAGCGTCCAGATTGTGGAACTCAATCGCGATTTCATGCCATCCTCCAAAACTCGATTCAACGAAGCGTGCCGTCGCCGGCAACGACTTCAGAAAACTTTTAGATGCTGGGGCCCGGGAACGCTTCAAGCAGCAGGCGCAAGTCAATCACCAGCGCCAGCCGGTCGTCGTGACGCAGCATACCGATGCAGTGCGGAACGTTTTCCGGCGCCTGCTCCAGAATGTCTTCCGAACTGACGGAATAGGTACCAATCACTTCGTCCGAGGCAATTCCAATTCGGATGTCTTCGTGATGACCGCCGCCGCGCAGGGAAGCGACAACTACATGTTTTGGCAGCAGGCCCGCGCGGCGACCTTCGGTCATCGCAATATCGACTAGCGGCACGATGGATCCGCGTAAATTAAAAATACCCAATAGGTAAGCAGGGGCCAGCGGCAGGCGCGTAAGCACGGGCCATTCCAGCACTTCTTCGACGTCCAGAACCGGCAAACAAAAACGCTCGCGGCCGCTGCGGAAGACGCAGTATTGCGTTTCGGGTGCTTCGTCTTCCTCTGGTCCAAGCGCTTCGAGCAAATCGCCGGTGTCGGCGTCTGCGGGCAGCGGCTCGAGATGAAAGTCTTCGTTCATCATTTAGTTTCCATAAAAACCAAAAATAAAAAGTCCTACGCGAAGCGGCGAACCGCGCGCAAAAGGTCCTCGCGCGTAAAGGGCTTGGTCACGTATCCGTCGGCGCCTTGCTGCTCGCCCCAATACTTGTCACTGGCCGTGTCCTTCGATGTGACCAGAATGATCGGAATACCGTTGTATTCGTCGCTCGCTTTTAAGTCACGGCAGACTTGAAAACCATTGCGCTCTGGCATGACCACATCAAGCAAGATCAGGCTGGGATGCTCCTGCGCGATGGCTTTTTCAACCAGACGAGGATCGTTAATACCAACCGGGGAGTATCCCTCGCGTTCGAGCAGGTTTTGCATGAGCTTTACCTGCGCGGGCGAATCGTCAACGATCAAGACCTTTTTAAGCACAGCGGTCATAGCCACCTACTTATCCAGGAAGCAAAGGTGCACGTTTACAGCCAGTTTGGGGCCGTGCCGAAGAGAACTCGAGGTATTGCTAAGACCTGTAGTTTGAGCGTGTTGCTGATTTGGCGACGATTTCAGCGCCGCTGCCCGGAAGGTGTGGATGTCTCTTCTGTCTCAGCTTGAGATGCAGTCTCAGCGTCCCGCATCTCGGAAGCCAGAGATGAGAAACGCTGCATGATTTCGTTGATGCGCAGCGACATGTTGTGAATGGTTTTGATCTGCGCCAGGGACTGGGTGGAGAGCTGGCCGGGCTCGAGCAAAAGAAGTTCGGCGTTGCCGAGAGCCGAGGTCAAGGCGTTGCTGACGCTGTGCTTCATTTCCAGCATGTAGCGTCCCAAGGTGGCGTACCGTTCATTTTGTGCTGCGTTGCGTTCTGCTTGCCGAGCGAGGCGGACTGCTTCGGCGCGTTTTAAGGATTCGCCTGCGACCAGCAACAAGGTCTGGGCCCAGTCCTCGCGCAATGGGACGTGAACGAGACGCGGATAGCGTGAGCGCAGTTGACCTAGTTCTCGGGAGTCGGGCGGAACGCACAAAATCAAAGCGGCGGCGGAATCCATGGAGCGCAATACACCGGAGAGCTTCCCGTCTTCAACGGGCCCGACAACGACGAGATCATGGGCGCGGGAATTGTTATTTGTCCAAAGCTCACTGCTCAAGACTGTGACCGCGGGGGCGTGGCGTTCGGCTTGCCAACAAGCGCTCAAAAGCCGGGCAAATTCCGATTCGTCGGTGAGAATCAGTACATTGGCGTGTCGCAAAGAGGGGCCGCTCCCAAGAAATTGATCCGGCACTGCCGGTGATTTGTGATTTCCTTACAGTTTCTCTGCTTCATCGAGCGCCGAGAGCAAGCGCTTTGTGCTGATTCCAAGATTCACTGCCGCTTCGGTATCTTTGGCCTGTTTAGCCACGTCCACGCGCTCCTGCAAACGGGACACCTCGATACGCGCCACCGACAGGGCTTTGTCGAGGCCGCTGATATTCCCGCTTTCCTTTGCGGTTTCCGTTGCCGAGGTAACCAGCGCGCGTGCGACAACCGCGCGGCGAAGATCTTCTGCCGAAGGGCCGTCTTCACTCACGAATGCGGTTACTTCCCAGGAAGACATCAGGATGCGGGCACTGCCAATTTTCACGGTGGTCATCGAACGTCCGCGGGTCGGAGGCGTGGCGATGAGTTGTTCCCATATTTTGTCGAGGCAGGATTCGAAGTCGAGAGTGCCCACCGGTTCGTTGTCAGACGCAGTTTTCTTGCCTTTCCGGTCGTCGGCCTGGGGATCCGTCTTTCCTGTATCGTTCAGGCTTTTGACAGGGCGATTCCCTTCGTCCTGTGAGGTTTTTGACGGGGGCGTGTCGACGCTCTTGCCCGTGGCCTTCTCGAGCGCGCGATCAATATCCGTGCGCAGGCCAAGCAACTTCTCAAACGCCTGGCTGACGGAACGTTCGGTGTAGTCTTTCTGAAAGGGCTGCTTCCACTCGTCCGCGATTTCCCGAACTTTGGGCATCGGTTCGGCCGACGAAAGTCCCAGATGGTGGCAATCCACGACGCGAACGCCAGCAGATTCAAGCTGGCTGATGCCCGATCGGATGGCGATCAAGTCCGCGTGCATCAATTCAATAAGGGTGCGGCGCAACAGAAAATTGAAGCGAATAAACGTGAGGAGCGCGGAAGGGTCGTAAAACATTCCTCCGGCCGTTTCTTTTACCTTGCGGCCTTGCTCAATAAAATTGGTTTTAAGAATTTCGCGCAAACTGCGGAAGCCGCGAATAGCCTCGATCATTTCTTCAAGCGGCGCGCACCAGGAAAGGGTAGCGGGCTGCACTTCGCCAAAAACCGGCTTTAATACCTGGGCTACGTCGGCGGGTTCAATCTGCTTGTGGTAAATCTTGGCCGGGGCGCACAAGGCGAAATATTGCACCAGCAAGAAGTCCACCTTGTCGCGGTCCATCGTGGTTTTTGACGGTTTCCGCAGATGGCGCTGGATCAGAGCGCAAAGGCTGGTCTCATTCGCGTTCAGTGTCGTCATCTGCAAGAGATGGCGCAGCTGATAGACGAGGACTCGCTGATCGAGACTGTCCAGCCAGGAGTGTACCTGGCTGAAGAGCGCGGTATCGGCCTGTTCAGGCAGATTTCGCTTTTCAGGAGGGAAAGGAATCTCTACTTCAAGCTGTTTGGCCAGCGCCAGGTAAATGGGAAAAACAGCGCGGGCTTCTTCCCACTGGGCCTTTCGCGGAGGTTCGCTCTGTGTCGGAGCTGGAATGCTCAAGGTTGTAAATTTGCTCACTGTTGTGTCACCCACGCGCATGGGCCATTCAGAAATCGAACAGCCACTGCTTTGCGCCCTTCGTGATACTGCACAGCAACCACGATCGCCTCCGCCGCGCATCCCTTGCGTTCAGCTTCGAGCCGAACGTGATCAGCAAACTCCAGCGGAAGCGTTGAAACAAAAATGACATTTTCCTGCGCGCTGTATTCTATAAACGTCGATTCACGGAGCATGGAATTCCCTGGTCTTAACGCAGTCACCTGTACGGAGAGGTGGTTCGCTTGTGTGCCGGGAAAGAATTTTGCCAGCTGTTCGGCGCAATATTCAGTTCCGGTGGTAACCGCCGCGTCGTCGAAACGTTGCACTTAGCCTCTCGATACTTCCTGACGGCCCGGTCGCTTGCCGTGCTGGGCGCTGAGATACACACCCGTCAAGCACAGGGCAAGGTGAGCCGCGGAGTAGAGTTGCACGCCGCGCACCAAAAGGGGACGCCAGCGAGCGCTCTAGAAGCTAATGAAACGATGGGGGTTAGAAATACGGGCGGAGCCTCGGGCGGTGCGTTCGTCTCACGCTGAAACGTGTTTGTCTCAGTGTCGCGCGCCCGGCAGGCGCTTTTGCAGCGATGGCTGAGACAAGACTTGGCTAGGCTGTGGCGCTCTCGCTCTCGGCATCCTCGGTTCCCGGGGAATTGCCAACCAGAATGTGGTAACGCTTCAGCTTGCGATAGAGCGTGGCGCGGCTGATACCCAGCATTTTGCCCGCGAGAGCTTTGTCGCCATTGGCTTGTTCAAAGACCCGCAAAATGGTCATGCGCTCCATGTCCGCCAGGGCGGTCGTAGAAACCGCGGCGGCGTCTGCGGCGGCAACGGAGGTGCCGCCGGAGTGTTCACTGCGGATGGCCGGCGGCAAGTCCGCCACGTCGATGAGTTGGTGATCGCCAAGGGTTACGGCGCGGGCGATGCAATTTTCCAGTTCCCGGATATTTCCCGGCCATTCGTAATGCAGAAGGCTCTTCATTGCCGCCGGAGTCACCTGCATATGGGCTCCGGCCGCGTATTTGTCAAGGAAATGATGAACGAGCATGGGGATATCCGAGCGGCGGTCGTGCAGGGAAGGCAAGTGCACGGTGACCACGTTCAGCCTGAAGTAGAGATCCTTGCGGAAGGTTCCGGCGCGATATGCTGATTCCAGATCGCGGTTGGTTGCGGCGATCACGCGGACATCTATATTGATTTTCACATTGCTGCCAACGGGGCGAATTTCTTTTTCCTGCAATACGCGAAGCAACTTCGCCTGCATTTCAAGGGGCAGTTCACCAATTTCATCGAGAAAGATGGTCCCCCCATTGGCGGCCTGAAACAGCCCCGCTTTGGTTTTCATGGCCCCGGTGAATGCGCCTTTCTCATAACCAAACAGTTCGCTTTCCATCAAGGTCGGAACCAGGGACCCGCAATCCACGGCAACAAACGGCGTTTGCGCCATCGAGCCCCTGAAGTGAATCGCGCGCGCAGCAAGTTCTTTGCCTGTGCCGCTTTCCCCTGAAATCAGAACGGGCGTGCGGGTGTCCTTCAGACGCGAGATCATCCGCAAAACGTCCTGGATGTTCGCCGAGGCTCCGACAATTCCGTCCAAGCTTTCTTCGGTGGTGACCCGCTCGCGCAAAAACGCGTTCTCGGTTACCAGACGGACTTTCTCTACCATGCGCTGCAGAAGCAAACGCATCTTTTCCACGCGAAACGGCTTCTCAATGTAGTCATAGGCGCCGAGCTTCATGGCATCGACGGCGGACTCGATCGACCCGTGACCGGTCATGATGGCCACTTCGGTGCGCGGCAGCTGGGACTTGATCTGCTTCAGCAGGTCCACTCCGGACTGCGTCGGCAGCTTCAGATCGGTCAACACCAGCTCTGGCGCCTCCGATTCCAGCTTGGCCAGCGCTGTTTCGGCGTTCTCGGCCTCGGTGCAGGAGAACCCCAGCGATGCGCCGATGGTCATGCACAGCCGGCGAATGCTTTGCTCGTCGTCTACAATTAATAGTCGCGCTTTCAGATCGTCGCTCATGGCTTCCCGAAGGTTTTCTCCACAATGGAAATCAGTTGCTGAACTCGAAAAGGCTTTTCAATGCAGGGCGTACCGCTTTGCGCCAACAGCGCTTGCGTCTCTCCGTTGGCGGTATCGCCACTGATTAGAATGATGCGGCTGGCCAACTCCGGCCGATTCTTCTGAATCCAGGAGTGCACTTCGGCACCGTTGACGGCTCCGGGCATTCGAATATCGCTGATAACGCCAGCATATCGTCCCTCGCGCAGCCGCTCGATTCCTTCAGCGCCGGACGCTGCGTTTTCCACGGCATATCCCTTGCGCTGCAAGGCCGCGCGCAAAAACGCAATCACCGAAGGCTCGTCCTCAATGACCAGGATTGGTCCACCGCTCCACAATGCCGCCTGCATGCTCATCCTCCGGCTTCCGTCGCCGAGAGCGCTGCGCCTTGGGCAGCAATCGGGATCTTCACCACAAACGTACTCCCACCGTCCGGTGAATTATTCCAGCATTGAATCTCCCCGCCATGCGCGCGGACAATGCCGTAACAAATGCTCAGGCCAAGACCCGTGCCTTTTCCGGCCTGCTTGGTCGTGTAAAACGGATCAAAGATGCGCTGGGGATCGGCGATTCCTGTCCCGTTGTCACTGACGGCCACTTCAATCGACTCCCCGATACGCTGGGTACGAATGGAAATCTGGCCGCGCCGCCCCGATTCCTGTACGGCGTCATAGGCATTGTTCAAAATATTCAGAAATACCTGTTGCAACTGCTGCGAATCGCCCAAGGCTGGCGCCAGCGCTTCATCAAATTCTTCGATCACTTCCACGCCGTGGCTCGCAAAGTCGTAGCTGCGCAGCTTGATCGTCTGCCGCAGGACACTATTCACTTGCACTAATTCGCGTTGTACCGGCCGCTGTCGCGCAAAACTCAAAAGATCCTGCACGATATATTTCGTCCGCTGGGTCTCCTGCAAAATAATCTGCAAGTCTTCGCGAGCAGACGCCGGAATTTCCGGATTCTCCAGCAATAGATCCGTAAATCCCAAAATTGCCGCAAGCGGATTGTTCACTTCATGCGCTACACCGGACACCAGCCGTCCAATTGTCGCCATTCTCTCGCTGTGCGCCAGATTCGCCTGCATCAGGGCGGCGTCCGTGATGTCGGTCATCACCACAACGACGTTGTTCACGGTTTTCTGTTCATCACGCATCGGGCTCAAGCTGATCGAAAAATGCCCCATTGAGCCGTCGCTGCGCCGCACCCGCAATTCCACGTTTTCCACTTGATGCCCTTGTGCGGTGGTGTCCAGCGCCGCTTCGAACTCTTCCGCATGCGACGGTTCGACCCAATCTACCAGGCGGTGTCCGATTAATTCGTCTTCGCGATAACCAGCCTCATAGCAACGTTTGTTGGCATAACTGATGAGTCCGGCGGTATCCAGCACCAGAATCATGCTCTGCGTGGTATTCAGGATTTTCTGGTTGAAATCCCGCTCGCGCTGCAGCTGCGACTGGAACGTTTTTTGTTCCGTCACATCCAGCATCAGTCCGCGAATCTGCATAACCCGTCCGCGCGCGTCGCGTACCGCCGTTATGTTTTGCAGGGTGTGGAGCAGCGTGCCGTCTTTCCGCCGGAGCGTTTCGTCGTAGTTTCGCAGCACACCACGCTCCGATAAGGCCTTCAGGAATCGCTCCCGGGCAGCCGGCGCAGGATAAAGATGCGGACTAACGTCGGCCCGCAGCAATTCCTCGCGCGTTGCATAGCCTAACATCCGCACCATCGCGTCATTCACATCCAGAAATCTTCCATCCGGAGTGGCGAAAAACAATCCTTCCTGGATACTGTCGAACAATTCCCGGTACCGCCGTTCTGCTTCGCGCCGGTCGGTAATATCTTTCAGGACGTGAATGGTCCGCGTGTCGTCTTCGGTCAGTCCTGGAGTGCGCGAAGTGGAAACCAGGAATATTCTCTCCGCTGACGCCGCCACGTACTCTTCGCGCGGCTGTTTGGTGTCGCGACAGAACGGGCAGGGAAGTTCGCTGCCGGTCTCCGCAATTTGCCGCAGACTACTCATTGCTTCTCCCACCAGAGCAGCGGGAGGTACACCGACATGCGATGCCAGCGAACGATTGGTGCGGACGATATTCCATGCGCGATCATGGACCACGATGTAATCGCTGATCGCGTCGATGTCCTCCACCCACTGACGCTTGGAACGCTCCAGTTGCGAAAACCGCCGGAAATTCTCCAGGGAAAGCGCGGCGTGACTGGCTAGCGCGTGCAGCAGCCGCGCATCATCGGCGTCGATGGTTTTGGCGCTTCGCAGTAGGCACAAAACGCCGAGGCGCTCGCCGTCGCTAGCCGCGATAGGCACGAAGATGGCAGAAGCCAGATCAGCGTCATCGCTTAGATCCGCCGAGTTGTCCGCTGGTAATCGCAGTGTGGCAATTTCACCATGGATGGCGCGCGCCTGCGAGATCAACCAGTCCTTGCCCCGTTGAATGTGGGTGCGTGAACTCTCCGGAGCCGAGTACAACTCGGTTTCGCGGTTGCGAAATACCGCCACACCGCCCCAGGCGGCGTTCAACATGCGGGCCGAGCGTTCGGCAAATCGCGAAAGAAATTCAGGAAGGTGGCGGGATTGGGCGGCATCTACGGCCAGCTCCATCAACTCTTCTGCGCGTGCAGAAGGTGAAGCGATCGCGGGCGTTTGAACCGCCAAACGCGGGCGCTGAGGGGGCGAGCTAGCTTTCTTGCCACGCATCGAGGTCGACTCTGCGCGCGTCTCAAATTGACTTCTAGCACGCACGTCAAAGCTACCGGGGAGTCTCAATCTGAGTCAATCGCACAGACCAACGGAGTTGCTGAATTAACCACCCTGTCCGGGGTCGCACGTCTCAGCATGAGACCTTCCCGCAGCTGGCTCACGACCGCTGAGACAAAGGGCGTACCGGCGAAGGCCTCTGGTTTTTCCCAGGGCAAGCTCTAAACCCTTTTTCTTCAATTCCTTGCGCTCGATTCAGCTCTCGGACAGGCGAGGGCCGCGGCCTAGGCTTTCATGGCCCCCTTCGTGCTTTCTCCTCCTTGGGGTAGTTCCCAATCTAGGAGGGGGTAGTGTCGATGAGACCCAGCAAATGGACCAAGATTGTGCTTGCGACAGCGGCTGCATCGGTACTTTGCGGCGCAGCAGCTTTTGGGCAAAGCGGATCCACGGATGAAGGCAAGCGCAAGGTCAAAAGCAAAGTTGCCCCGTCGTATCCAGAACTCGCGCGGCGCATGAACGTTGCCGGCAAAGTCAAAATGGAAGTGGTTATTACGCCGGATGGCAAAGTGAAAAGCATTCGCACCATCGGCGGACATCCGCTGCTTGTCCAGGCTTGCCAGGAAGCTTTGAAAGACTGGAAATTTCTGCCGGCCAATGAAGAGACGACGCAGCTCGTTGAATTTGATTTTCACGGCGCAAATTAGTCGGGGCGTGGTGGGGAACGTAGTGCTCCGGCCAGCGCGGCATACCCCAAGCCGCTGCGCCGGGTTCAGTGGAGGCTTTAGGCAATGACCATCAGCAAGCAGCTCTATGTCGGGTTTGGCGTGATACTCGCCATCCTCCTCGCTCTTTTGTGCGTGAATATTTTTGCCGGATTCAAGGATCGCTCGGCGCGCAGTGACGCCAGCACCGCACTCGACAGCGTTCGCACGGTTGAAGCCGTCCGTTACCAGATCATGGTCAACCGATTGAACATGAACAATTTTCTTCTGAGTGGCGACCCGCGCGATGAGGAAAAAGTAAATCGCGGTTTTCAGGATATGTCGGATATCGTCAAGCGCGGTGAAACGCAGACCAGCAACGAAACCTTGCGTTCCGCTCTGATTCAAATCGAAGGCACAGAATCGAATTGGGCAGACAATTTTGCCAAGCCGCTCCTGGCCAAGCGCCACCAGGTGGATTCCGGCGATGCCACGGTTTCCGATCTACAGATTTTCTATTTGCAGAAGGATCCCGCTTCCTGGTTGACCAAATCTTCGCAAGTGCTTGACCAAACCAATGCCGAAATTACAAGAAACCTGGACGAAACGACCAAGTCAGCGACCCGCGCCAGCAATATCGGCGCCCTGATCAATATCGGCGGAACAATTTTTGCCTTGCTGGTGGGAATTTTTGCCGCGCTGAAGACGGCGAAGTCCATTACCGAGCCGCTCACCCATTTGATTACCGTTGCCCGCGAAATCGGCGACTCCGGCGACTTGGATCAGAACATCGATATTCATCGCAACGACGAAATCGGCGCGCTGGCCACCACATTCAACAACATGGTCTCCTATTTGAAAGAAATGGCCAATGTGTCCATGGCGGTCGCGGAAGGCGATCTGACTGTGGAAGTGATTCCGCGTTCAAAGCGCGACACCCTGGGCAATGCATTTCTGCGTATGTCCCACGGCTTGCAGGAACTCGTTCGAACCACTCGTGATTCCGCCGGACAAGTTTCTGCCGGTTCGAATCAGGTTGCCGGTGCGGCCGATGAATCCGCCAAAGTCAGCGTGCAAGCTTCTTCGGCGATTGAAGAAGTCACCAGCACGATGCACGAGATGAGCATTAACGTGCAGAACGTCGTGAAAAACACGCAGGTACAGGCTTCCAGCGTTGCCGAAACTTCTGCTTCCATCGATCAGATGGTCACCTCAATTCAACGTGTAGCGGATACAGCGAAAGTTCTTCTGGATATCGCCAATCGTTCCCGCGAAGAGGTCGTGACCGGAATTCAGACGATGGAAAAGACCACCGACGGGCTGAATCGCACGAATCAAGCGATTCAATCGTCCGCTGAAATCATCAATATATTGGGCCACCGTGCCGACGACATCGGCAAGATCATCGAAGTTATCGACGACCTTGCTGAACAGACCAACTTGCTGGCATTGAACGCAGCGATCGAAGCCGCCCGCGCCGGAGAGCACGGACTGGGTTTCGCCGTTGTTGCCGACGAAGTCCGCAAACTGGCGGAAAAATCGACGCAATCAACCAAGGAAATTGCCGACCTGATTCAAAGCATCCAGCGCGAAGCGCGGCAGGCCGTTGAAAACATGGAACGCAGCACCCGCATAGTCGAGGAAGGACTCAGCCTCGGCAACGATCTCGGCACCGCGTTACACAAGATTTCCAACGTAGTGACCGAAGTCTACAAATTCTCGCAAGAGATTGGCGCCGCTACGAACGAGCAGTCCGTCGGCTCTGCGCAAATTGCAAAAGCCACGGGCCGCCTGACGGAGATCACACAGGAAATTAATTCGGCGGTCGAGGAACAGGCTTCCGGCGCACAGGCCGTCGTTCGGGCCATGGATAAGATGCGCGAACTTGTACAGCAGTCGGCGTCGAGTTCTACGGAGCTTTCCGCCGCCGCCGAGCAGATGCTTAAACTTTCTCGCAACCTGCTCGACAGCATGGACCGTTTTGTCCTGGATCGTTCGTCGCAAAACCGCGGTCATCGCAGCGATGGCAGCAGCCGCCAGCGCCGCTCGAAAGAGTCGTTTCAAGAACGCGAACTGGAATACGCGGACGCCCGTTCGTAAGGACCCGGAGACCCTGCAATGGAAAAGGATTTACAGATAGTTGGTTTCCGGATCGGAAACGAAATGTACGGCGTGCGCATCGGGTCCGTGCGGGAAATTGTCCGTGTTCCTGAAATCACCAGTGTCCCCAGCGCGCCGGACATGATTGAAGGCGTCATCAATTTGCGCGGGAAGATCATTCCGGTGATGGACTTGCGGAAGCGATTTGGCCTGACGGAAATTGTGCAGGACAAGCGCAACCGCATTCTGGTCGTCGAGCTCGATGGCAAACTGATCGGCCTCATTGTCAACGCCGCGTCTGAAGTCTTGAAGATTCCTCCATCGGACATTGAAGCGCCTGGTTCGGTTTTTGCCGAAGGCGAATCCAGCTACGTGACCGGAGTCGGAAAACTCAAAGGCCGCCTGGTTATTTTGTTGGACATTAACAAGCTCTTGCACCGCCCGGAGTACAAACGACTCGAGGAGGCCGCGGAAACCGTAGCTCTGGCTAAGTAAGCTGTTTCCTGCTAGTCGAGGAGGTAAGCCAACGGACCGTCGCACGCATCCACTATGGGAACGATAACCGCTCAGGTGCAACTAACCGAACCAGAGCTAAAACTTCTGCAGACGCTTGTCTATCAGGAATGCGGCATGTTCTTTGATGAGCGCCGCTCGCACTTTTTGAAAGATCGCTTGCAACGCCGGCTGAAGGCGGTGCAGCTCGATTCTTTCTACGCCTACTACCGGTTGCTCACCAGCCGCGAAGGACGCGCAGAACTGGCCCTGCTGCTGGAAAACCTTACGGTCAATGAAACCAGTTTTTTCCGCAACAAGCCACAACTCGACCTTTTGCAAAAGAATGTTCTAGAGGATCTCCTCCACAGGAAACAGGAACGCCGCGACTATAGCCTTCGTATCTGGAGCGCCGGTTGTTCGGCGGGGCAAGAACCGTATTCTGTCGCAATTCTCGTGGCCGATGCGTTGGCCTACTACTATTTACGCAATCCGCTTCCGTTTGAAATGCCTTCGCCGAAGCCGTTGATTCCCCCTCCCTGGAAACTGGAGATCGTGGCTTCTGACATCAGTTATGCCAGCCTGCGCACGGGACAAGAAGGCATCTACAACGAAACGCAGATGGAACCCGTCGATTACACGACGCGGCTGCGCTATTTTGAAAAGACCAGCGACAAGTACGCCATAAAAAAACAGCTCAAGGATTTGGTGCAGTTTGACTTTCACAATCTAAAGACAGAATTCTTGCCGCGCCGCAATGACATGATTCTTTGCCGCAACGTAATGATTTATTTCGACGAAGCCGAGCAGAAGCGGCTGATCGAAAAGTTCTGGCATTGCTTGAATCCCGGCGGATATCTGTTTGTCGGTCATGCAGAAAGTCTTTTTGGGCTTACGCAAAAATTCAAGATGATTCATGTGAACAACGGAACTGCATATCAGAGACTCGAGGCCAATTCTTGAGCAGGATTCCCGAGGACCGGGGGGCTGAGCTGCGCACTCTGTTTTTTGAGAGCGCGTACGAACTGCTGCAGGCCCTGAACGAAGCGGGCCTCGAACTTGAGACGCGTCCGACCGACGAGGAAGTGATTCGCCGCGTGCGCCGCGCCGTCCATACGCTGAAGGGCGATTCCGCGGCTTGCGGCTTCCACAAACTCAGTGAACTTGCTCACGAACTGGAGGATGTTCTCTCGCCGGAAATTGCCCGCACGCGGGGCGCGCGCATGGCCGAAGTGGTTCTGGTTGCTGCCGATACGTTTGGTTCGATGCTTTCGGCGTACCAGCGCAATCTGGAGCCGGGAGCCACGGAGCCTCTGAACGCCATGATTCGCGAGCTGCTGGCAGAACCTGCCGAGTTGCCGGAAGGAATACCTCATCCGTCGCTGGTGCCGGCTCGCTTTGCCTGGACCGAATACGAACAGCTCATGATTTCCGAGGCAGTTCATCGACGTGAGGCGGTTTACAACGTTGCGCTGCGCATTGATCCCAACAGCTTGATGCGGGCTGCGGCATTCCAATTGATTCGCAATGTTTTGCACGGCACGGGAACCGTGATTGCGCTGCGTCCGGAAGACAACGCGTCCGCTGCGTCCGTTGAAATTGTGGAAGCAGCGCTTGCCAGCACGCAACCAGAAGAAAACATTCTGCAACGCTGCCGGATCCCATCGATTGTGTCTGATGTGCGCCTGGAGCGCGCTGCCACGCCCGAATCGGCAGAACACGAATTGCTGGGAGACTTGCTTGAAGCGCAGGCGGCTACTGATCTCGACCACCCTGAGGCGGGCGCAAAACCCGGAGCAGGAGTGTCCGCGGCTGCCGCTGTGGCGGAGAGTTCTCTGCGGGTGGATGCCGCGCGTATCGATGCGGTAATGAACCTGGTCGGTGAACTTATCATCGGCAAGTCCATGCTGAATCGCACGCTTACTGAATTTGATCAAGCGCATGCCCGCGATCCGCTCCGTGCCAAACTTGCCGACGCGATGGCGTTTCAGTCGCGAGTTTTGGATGAATTGCACAAATGTGTCTTGAAAATCCGCATGGTCCCGGTGGAGCAACTGTTTCGGCGCTTTCCCCGGGTTGTACGTGATGTCGCCAAGCAGTGCGGCAAAGATGTCGCTCTTGAAGTTGACGGTCAAAATACGGATCTCGATAAAGGCATTTTGGACTCACTGGCCGAACCGCTTATGCATCTGGTTCGGAATTCGGTCGACCACGGCATCGAACCCGCCGATGAACGCCTCACCGCGGGCAAGCCGGCACGCGGAACGGTCTACCTCAACGCCTATCATCAGGGCACACAGGTTGTAATCGAAGTGCGTGACGATGGCCGCGGCATGGATCCCGTGCGGCTGCGCAAGCAGGCTGTGGAAAAGGGGATTCTGAAAGCGGAAGATGCCGCCCGCCTTGCCGATAGCGACGCCTACAACCTGATTTTTGAGCCGGGATTCAGCACCGCTTCTGAAGTTACAGAAGTTTCCGGACGCGGCGTCGGCATGGATGTCGTGCGAACGGTGATGGATCGTTTGAAGGGTTCTGTTCATGTTTCCACGCTAAAGGGCAAAGGCACCACGATCCAGCTGCGTGCCCCGCTGACGCTGGCAAGTATCCAGACATTGCTGTTCCGAACCAACGGCCGGCTGTTTGCAGTTCCACTTTCCTCGGTTGTCGAGATTACCCGCATTCACGAGCATGAAATTCATCGTGTGGACCAGCGAGAAGTTCTTCGTTTGCGCGACCAAATTCTTACGCTTGTGCGGTTGAATAATCTGGAAAAGATCCATGCCGTCCAAACTCCAGAGCCGGGCAAGAAAAAGAAAAACTTTGTCATTGTAATTGGCGCGGCAGAAAAGAAATTTGGCTTGCTGGTCGACAGCATGGTCGGTGAAGAAGAACTGGTCATCAAGGCCCTGCCCAGCGACATCGTTTCCAGCGATTTGGTTAGTGGCGCTTCGATTCTTGGCGACGGAACCGTCGTGCTCATTCTGAATGTGCCTGCAGTCTTGGCCCGCATGAGCCGGATGATGCCGATCGGAGCGATCGCGTGAACGAACGGGTCCGAGTTCTCGTGGTCGATGATTCCGCGTTGATGCGGAAGCTCATTCCGAAGATTTTGGAACGCGACCCCTCCATTGAAGTGGTTGGTACCGCGATGGACGGCGCGTTTGCTCTGAAGAAAATTGCCGAACTGAACCCGGACGTCGTCACGCTCGATTTGGAAATGCCGCGCATGGATGGAATGGAAACGCTGCGTTTGATCATGCGCCGCGCTCCGTTGCCCGTGATTCTTTTCAGCACTCATTCCAAAGAAGGAGCGTATGCAACGCTCAAGGCCCTGGCTCTCGGCGCGGTAGACTTTGTCGCCAAGCCCACCGATGCGGCCGCTGGAAAGTTGGACGCAATTGCGGATCAGCTGATCGCCAAGATAAAAGTAGCGAAGCGCGCAGCTGGACGAAAATTGCCCCCGGCGCAATTGTTTGATGAACCGCCGGCTCCGAAAAAGGGAAGCCGTCCGCACATGGCGGCGAATCGCGTGATTGCGATTGGAATCTCAACGGGCGGGCCCAATGCGCTGCAGTACGTGCTGTCGCAAATTCCCGCTGATTTTCCTTCGGTGATTCTGGTGGTGCAGCATATGCCGGAGGGTTTTACCGAGATGTTCGCCAAGCGCCTGGACGAATGTTGTGCCCTGGACGTTCAGGAAGCCAGATCCGGTGATCTCCTGCATGCCGGACGTGTGCTGATTACGCCCGGAAATCGCCACATGATGGTGCGCCGCATGCCGCGTGGCGACATGGTAGTGCTGTCAGATGGACCGCCAGTGAATGGACATCGTCCATCTGCGGATGTGCTTTTTCATTCGGTCGCGCAGGAATTCGGGCCTTCCGCGGTTGGTTTGTTGATGACCGGAATGGGCGAAGATGGCGCGGAAGGAATGGGCGCCATTCGCAATGCCGGCGGAATGACAATTGCGCAGAGCGAAGAGACCTGCGTCGTGAGCGGAATGCCGCGCGCCGCGATCGTCAAGGGTTATGTCAATAAAATCATCGCTTTGGATGGAATTGGTTCGCATTTGATTTCGCAGTATGGTTCTGACCGATCTTCGACAGAAAAAGTAGATAAGAATGACAAAAATGAGAAATCTGAAAGGACACCCGTCTCTTCTCAGCGCTCGTAGTTCGCGCCGGGAAGAAGGAGAAGGCCATGGCACAATTCGCCGCTTTAACTCGTAAGGATAACCAGACTGTTCGATATCTCGTGGTAGACGACTCCGTCTTTGCGCGCAAAAATCTCATCAAAATGATTGAGATGTTTGGCGGTGAAGTAGCGGGGGAGGCCGGGGATGGCCTGACCGCCATCGCGGAATTCAATCGCACCAAGCCGGACATCGTGCTGATGGACATCACGATGCCACAGATGGAAGGGATCGAAGCGGTCGAGCGCATTGTGCGGCAGCACAGTGACGCGCGCATCGTGATGGTTTCCTCCGTCGGATACCAGGAAAATATCCTGGCGGCACTGCAAAAAGGCGCGAAACATTTTGTGCAGAAACCGGTGAAGCCGGAAGTGTTGTACGAAATTCTTCGGTATGTTTTGAGTGACGATCCCACGGCTGTCGGAGCACCGGTGGCCCTCGCAGGAGAACACCGCTCATGAGAATGGAACTGATTCAACCATTTATTAACGCGGCCGACGCCGTATTCGCCGAGTCGTTGCAGGCCCCAACGAAGATTGTGGATTTGACCATGGACGAGGAAACATATCGTCGCAAGGGAGTTGCGGCGATGATCGCAATTCGCGGCGACATTGAAGGACGCGTGATTCTGGATTTGGCTCCAGAAGTAGCGCTGAAAGTGGCGAGCCATCTAGCCGGAGTTCCGGTTGCCGAAAGCGAGCAGGTTGTTCGTGAAACGGTTTGCGAACTGGCGAATATGGTGATTGGAAATTCGGTGACGCTGCTCAACGATCAGGGGTTCCGGTTCAAGGTATTTCCTCCGGAGATTCATGTGACCGAAACCGGTTTGCAAGGCGGTTCGGATACCGAAGCGATGGTCTTATGCCTGGAAACGCCTGCTGGCGAGGTATATTTAAATATCTCGATGCATTATTTGAACCGGCGTCGGCATGAGCGCGACACGGTTGGGGCGCATAGCTAGTTGATGGTCGCAGTGCTGCAGCAGCCCCACTAAAACTCCACCCGAACGGGTGTCGCTGGCCCTCCCCTGCAAAAAGTGAAAAAGTTGCACTCGTTGTTTGATTCCACGAGATGGATTTCTTGCGTTTGCGTAGATGGAACGAAGGGTGCGAACTGTTCGCCGTATTGCGGGTGTCCGCAGGGGGCCTAGCGCATTCGGTTGTGGACGTGTTCGGGTCGGACGCCGATACCCACCAGCCGGGCGGGA
Organism: Saccharimonadales bacterium (SeqCode); assembly: GCA_035317965.1. Lineage (GTDB taxonomy): Bacteria > Acidobacteriota > Terriglobia > Acidiferrales > UBA7541 > Acidiferrum. The sequence continues at coordinate 49,205 of DATHFT010000032.1, forward strand.
ATGCGGCGGAGGACCGGGAACCTTTGCAGGAGTTTTAATGGGAGCGGCAGGCGGCGGAGTGGTGCTTTGCGGCTCAGGGCGGGGTGGATAAAGTTTTTGTGGGCAAAGACCTGGAACGCTTGCGTCGTTTTTGTGGGAAATTCGCGGCGCTTTTGGACTCGGTGGAGCGTGCCGTCGATGGGGGAGCGATCAAGGAGCGCCGAATGCAGGATGTTGGCGGTGGCGACCGCGTCTTGAATGGCGAGGTTAATCCCGACGCCGCCGATCGGGGACATGGCGTGGGCCGAATCTCCGATACACAGCAGGCCGGGCCGGGCCCAGTTGTGCAGCCGGTCGACGGATACCGTCAAGAGCTTGACGTCAGTCCAGTCTCTTATTTCGCCTGTGCGCCCGCGCAAAAATGGCGCAACTGTTTCAAGCTCTTCGCGAAAGACCTCTAGGCCTTTTTCCTGAATGGCGGCGAAACCGTTCTTGGGAATAACGTAAGCACACTGCCAGTAGTCGTCGCGATCAAGGGTTACCAGAATCTTTCCGGCGCGAAAACGGCCGAGAGTCTGCATTGGATCATCAGGTTGCCTGGAAACACGCATCCAAACAACGTCGATCGGCGCGCCAAGATCCATCACGTGCAAGCCGGCTTTTTGGCGAATGATCGAGTGGCGGCCATCGGCTCCGACGACCAGATCGGCGCGGATTTCCGTTGGGCCGTTCTTACCATTCGTCCGGACACCCACCACGCGGTCATTCTCCACGAGCAAATCGGTGGCGGTGCATTCCATGTGCAGGCCAAATTGCGGATAGCGTTTTGCCCTTTCCGCGATGAAATTCAGAAAATCCCATTGCGGCATCAGGGCGATGAACTTGCAATGAGTCGGCAGGTGCGAGAAGTCGGCAACGGTCACTGCGAAATCTTCGATAAGAGCCCCGATTTGAGCAAGCTCCTGATGAGGGCGTTTCAGAAAATCCTTGAGCAGTCCCAATTCGTGCATCAATTGCAGAGTGGAGGGATGAATCGTGTCGCCGCGAAAATCGCGGAGAAAGTCAGCATGCTTTTCCAGGACCAGAACGTGGACGCCGGCCCGAGCCAGCAGGAAGCCGAGAACCATTCCGGCGGGGCCGCCGCCGACAATGCAGCAATTTGTTTGCAAAGCGGCGGAATCTCCTTGATACAGCATGGGTGTCTCCCAAATCCTTTGATGTGCCAGGCGGGGATTTTTAGTGCAATGCGCAGGCTGAATAGTGTGAGCGTATCACCGTTCGAATTCCTCTAGGTGATTTACCTGATTCATCAAGGCAGAACCCCGAGGCTGGCGCAGTTCGCGTCTCGACTGGGAGACGCGGTTTCGAGGGCGCCTGGCTGCCGCCGCCCGGCGACTGCCCCCGGACGAAATTTCCAAAGTAATTGCCGGCTCTGTGGGTGCGCTTCGGCGCGGGACATTGTGTCGGTGTCTTGTTTTAGTTGCAGGACTTATTACGGTGAAATACGATAGTGCTAGGTTTCGCTACGGTGTCATTGAGGGGGAAGGAATGGCAAAGAGGTCAACCCCCCCGATGCATTTCAGGACGATGATTCAAGCCGACGTTCCGCAAGGCCGCAACGGGAAACACAAACTGATCGTGACGACGATTCTAAGAGACTTGCACAACTTGCAGGCGGGTTCGGCGATAAAGGTTCCTCTGGCGGAGCTGGTGGAATCGAAGGAAAAGGTTCGTTCTGCGCTGAACCGCGCGACTCGCAAGAGAGGCCAGAAAGTGGCCACTGCAACGGACAACACATTTTTGTACGTCTGGAATGTGGAACCGTAAGAGGCGGTTGCAGGCTTTTCTTTTGGAATTTCCGCGCCGATCAATCAAATCACAATAAATCAAGTGGGGTTGGCTAAGCGCCTGGTTCAATGCCAGGTCGCAGGTAGGCGGCGCCGTGGCGATACAAGCCGACGGATGGAATGGCCTGTGAGAAAACGATGCGGATGGGGACGAAGATGGCGCCGCTGCCAGGCGTGAAGGGTACGGCCACTTCAACGCGGGAGCCTTCGGGATATTGATTCCGGCTGCGGAAACTAATGCCGCCCTTCGATAGATCTTCACACACAGCAACTTCTTCTTGAAAACCGCGGCGACGGATGCACGCCAACACGCGCGCCTTTACGCGCGTGCGATTGCGGCGGGGGATTACCCGATCATCGTCGGGGACTTTTCCATCTTCCAATTCCGGAGTGAGAAAAGCGGGTTGCGCTTCAATCCAGACGGAGGGGGAATCGCAGTGTTTGCAGATGCGCGCGACGCATTTGCGGATTTCAAAAGATTTTACTTCAACTTCATTGAGATAGACGACTTCGCGGCGCTGGCAGAAGCTGCATTCCATGAGAAGTCGGGCGAGCGCTTCCTCGGCTTTGTGGGGAGCAGGGAAGTCGATATCCCAAAAATCGGAACGGGGTTCGAGAAGGTGAAATGCGTAGAGGAATCCGTCTGGTTCGTGATCAATTTCCGCCATTATGCGGGCACGAGCGGATTTCCAGGCGTCTCCTTCCTGGCTGCGCCGAAGCGTAATGTCCTGGCCGGTGGAGAGTTTTTCGGCCAGACGCAAGACTCCGCCGTTGCGGCTGACGAGCAGCGTGTGGGCGGTGACCTTGACAGCGATACCTCCGCTGGTAAACCAGGAAGCCTCAATAGGCATCCGGAAATTGACGCGGTCGCTCTGCCGGTGTCCATCGTGTAAGGTGGTCATAATTCGCAAAAGGAAAGCTACAGGAATAGGCTAGCACGACGAAATGGTACCGAAGCTCATGGTGTATCGGCGCTTTGTCGTGGGTATTAATAACTTGGAGCGTCAGGCAGGGCCATGTTGCCGGGAAATGGGGTATTGTCTTTTTGGCGGAAGGACCGCAGGTAAAAGCGGCTTTCCGGCGTGTCATACGGCACACTATTGGTGTTCTGGCAGGTGGGTTTTACAGCGGAAATCGGGAGAATTATTGCGGTCGCGTAAATCGTGAGCAACGTCATTTCCATGGATGAACATACTTCGAAGTATAGCGCGCGGGCGGCGGCCCTTCGGGACCGCAGGTACGCGATCCGGTTTCCGTTTGCTGCCGATGTCGAGATGATTGATCTGGAGACCGGGGCCCGGGCCGACGGCGTCACTTCCGATTTGTCGCTGGGGGGATGTTTTGTTTGTTCGAGCAAGCCGCTGAAGGCGAAATCACGAGTGCGTGTTACCCTGACGCGCAAAGGGCAGTCGCTTGAGGCCCTCGGCGTGGTTCGGATTGTGAAGCCGCGGATTGGCATGGGCGTGGAATTTATCGATGTGGAAGAGAAGCACAACGCGGCCCTGACGCGGTGGCTCGATCAATTGCGCCGCGAATACTGAGAATCGGCAATCTCCCCAGAAAACAGAAGGCAAAGGTAGATAGCGGCCGGGCCGCCTGCGGCGGAGTTCCGCTTTCGTGGGCGTGTCTTTCGCTCCTCTTCAGGCGGCGCGCCGGGCGATCGAAACTCGGTTTAAGTCAGGACTTGGTCGAAGAGTTGCTGGACGGCACGGTGGGCTTCGAGAATGGAATTGCGGTGGTCCATTGCGCCGGCCAGATCAGTGTTGGCGAACGCCACGCGCCCGTGAGGAGTGTTACGAAGGACTTCGCGTGGGGCGGGCTGCCCGTTTTTGCCAAAGAAGAAACCGGGTTGCGGACTCACGTAGGCGTGGCCCCAACGGTTGAGGATGATACCCGCGATTTCGCGTTGCGCGTCGAAGCCGTACCGTTCGAACATCTCGGTGAATTGTTGGCGGATGCGGCGCTCATATTCTTTAAAGGAGGTGCTGAGGAGTTCGAGGCGGCCTTTATTGCCTTGCTCTTCTGTGCTCAGACCGGGATGTGGGTAGAGAACTTTTATTGAAAGTACTACGGGGAAGTCGGGATTGATTGTTTTTTCGGTGTCGCCGACTAGTGCTTTGCGCGTTACATCGAAGTAATTTCCTACGCCATCGAACCAACGGCAGCCGGTGATGCCGGCTTTTTTCAGGAACCGCCAATTGCGGACGGCGACGTTGGCCATCATGCAGGGCGAACGGTAGAACTGTGCGTAGGCAGCGCGTTGCGGCTCGGGGAGATCGCGGATGATGTGTTTGGTTGTCCAGCTGCCTCCAGCCATTACCGCGCTGCGGGCCTTTATTTTGAAAAGGCGGCTGCGATTTTCATAGGTGATGGCGAGTGTTTCAGATTTGTCGGGATCGCCGTCATGTTGGACAGAAAGGACCGTGGAGGAAAGCCGGATTCGCGCCGGAGAATGTGGGTCATCGAGGGCGGCGAATTGGATTTTGCCATTGGTAGCCCCTGCTACCGTGGGTTCGCCGGAGATGCTGGCCGGAATGAGCGTCTTCATCATGAGGCGCGCGATGGTGGCATTGCCGCCCGGGAACATTTGGTCCATTTCGCCTGCGGCCTCGTACGGATGGAGCGCTTCGTAGGCGTAGTCGTTGTAGGCGGAGAGCGCATCGGGACCGAGGCCCGAGCCGCCGCCTTCGACGGGAGAAAGGAAGGTGCGAATGGTTTCCTGGCTGATGCTGAAACGCTCCATGTAGTGCTGCTCGAGGGTGATGGTGTCGAGATAGCGCGAGATGGGATCGCCTTCGTATTGCGGGTGGCGAAATTTAACTTTCTCGGTGCTTAGGCCCCGGAACCAACGGAGCAATTCCACCTTCGTGAGGGGAGAGAGCGGTGCCGCCTGCAGATCCTTCCCGAGAGGATCGACAAGTAAGACACCCGGCTGGGCGCCGAACTTAGCGCCGAAGTAAAAAGCGTATTGGCCGGTGGGCAGTCCCGGGGATTCGTATGGAGTGCGGCCGGTGGGCATTTCCGGACCGGAGCCGCCCCAGGATTGGTAGGTGAGGCGCGGCGCATGCAGGCCGATGGAGTCGTAAAATCTGGCGATAAAGCTGTGCGGGTAGGGAATCTGGTAGATGGCGGAGCCTTGGTGAACGGTGAGGTGGTGGCCGTCGACGTCGAATTCGTTTTGCTTGGCTTCGCCGCCGAAGATGGGATGATTTTCAAGGAGTAAAATTGTTTTGTTCGGTCCGGCTTGGCGGAGGAAGAAAAGCGCGGCAGCGATTCCGCTGATTCCACCGCCGACGATCACGCAATCGTAAATTTCGCCGGTGTCGACAGGAGCGAGGGATTCATAAGCTCTATCCCGCAACCGGTGACCGGCCGACAAGACTTCAAAGGTGTTGCCGTTCGAGTTGGCGTAGTCGCCGATGCCGCCGTAGCCGGTGAGTTCGTCGGTGACGGATGTAGCTTGAGCGGATGGGCTGGAACCTGTTGCCAGAAGTTCGTCGGGAGTGAGTCCGCCCAAGAGCGCAGTGCCGGAGGCGAGCAAGGTTGCGCCGAGGAAATCGCGGCGAGTAATGGAGGTGTCCATCCCCAGCGATTTGTCCGCAGTTTTGGTTTTGTCCGGAGGCGCCAAAGTGGTTTGTTCTTCTTATTGTTTCGTGTCGAGCGGGTGTGCGCTTCTTTCGTAAAACTCTTTTTGCAGCTTGAGACTGGAGTCATCGGCTTTGACGGCGCGAATCGCTTCCGTGATGGTGCTGACCCAGAGTTTCATGTTGGCTTCACCGAGTTCTTTGCTGGCGATGGAGCCATCTCCGGAATAGTGATCTGGAAATTTTGCGTACCACCAGATGCCCGTGTAAACCGTTTCCGGGAGATGGACGTGATTTTGGTCGGCGCCGGATTCCTGATTCGCGCGATCAAGGTGGACTAGATCGGGGCGGGTAATCATCATGTTGGAGGTTTCAGATTGGCCGGCGTGCATGTCTACTTTATCTTTGTGCAGCGGATTGTCTTTTTCTTTGTTGGCGCCCCACTGGACATAGACGACATAGTCGTGTGGTTTTTCAAGTTGGCTTTGCCCAAAGTAGGGAAGCAGGCTCTCGTTGCCGCCGTGGCCGTTGACGATAAGAATCTTCTTGCAGCCGTTGCGCGACATTTCATCGGTCGTTTCCTGCAGAAGTTTGAGCTGAATGTCGCGGCTATAGGCGATGGTCCCGGGCTCGTGCTTGGCTTCGAAAATTTGTCCGAAGTAATATTCGGGGAAGACGACGGCGTATTCCTGCTCGGCAGCGTGGAGAGACGCATAGCGCACATCGAGCAGATCCGTGCCCAAAGGCAGGTGGGGGCCATGTTTTTCAAGGATGCCAAAAGGGAGCAGGCAGGTCCCCTGGGATTGCTGAATGGCTTGGCGGAAGTCCGCGGCAGTGAGCTCTTCCCAGTGTGTTGAGAGTTTGGTTTGCGCAGTCACGGAGAATGCAGCGCAAAATAGGGCAATGACGGCGAGTGCACGACAAATCATTACAGGTCCTCCTGGCTGCCGCGCATTCTAACCCTGACGAGGGGATTTATCACCATTGAATCGACCTAGTCTGGATTTTCACTGCATAAAATTGAGAATCGCCGAGTCATGGAGAATCGTGCTACAACATCGTGCGCAACTTGTTGTTCCTCCAGAAGAAAGGACCGTTGCATGTCAACGTCTGATCAATACGGAAACATTTTTTGTGGTTAGCCGGCGAGTGCGTTGACGCTTTGCGGAGCTTCCTGTAGGATTGTTTGAGTAAGGGCGCTTAGCTCAGCGGTTAGAGCGTTCGGTTTACACCCGAAAGGTCGTCCGTTCAAATCGGACAGTGCCCACCATAGTGACGATTTACCTTCAGTGGGGACGTAGTTCAGTTGGTTAGAACGCTGCCCTGTCACGGCAGAGGTCGCGAGTTCGAGTCTCGTCGTCCCCGCCATTCTTTTCAATCAGTTCTGCTAGTGGCACCGCTGGAACCTTGGCTTTCTCATCGCCCTGTACTGTGGATTGTACTGTGTCCCACGCAGGGCGGGGATTTCGTTTCGACAAACCCTTCACTGCTTCTCTTCTCGCATCCCTGCGAATGTGTGAATAGTGGCTCATCATCCGGCGATCTACGTGACCAGCAAGACTCATAATTGTTTCATCGCTGTTTTGATCCGTCGCCAAATCTGTAATGGCTGTGTGTCTCAAGTCATGGAATCGAAGCGGGCCGATTCCGGCTTCTCGGACCATGGATGTCCAAGCCGATCTAAATCCTTTTGCCTGACGCGTCGGATCAGGTTTGCCTGAACCAGGCCACCAAAACATCACGTAACTTTCTGGTTTCAGGATTTCTCCAAATAGCAATTTCCCTTGTTCGCGCAATTTCAAAATCGCGTTGAACGCGTCATTGCTGAGCGGAATTTCGCGGACACTTTCAGCGGTCTTTCCGTGGCGGACATATATCAGCCTTTCTAGTAGGTCAACATCCCTCCAGCGCAATTTAAGCAGTTCGCTCTTTCGCAGGGCCGTATTTACGGCCAGAATGTATGCTAGGAGGGCCCGCTGCCAGTGAGGGTTCTTTTCGCCTGACCTTTGCAATTTTAGTTTCTCCTGATATTCGAGCGCCCTTCCGACCGTGCTCTGTCGAACTTTTAGCGGTTTAACGCTATCGGCGAACAGATACCAACGCTTAGCGCGCTCAAGGATACCTCTCAGGATGTAGAGCTCCTTATTGATCTTGGCGTTTGACCGGCCCGCCTCATGGCGTTTGTTCATGTATTCGCGTATCAACTGCTCTGTAATTTTATTCAGACGCGTTTGGCCGAAGAATTTCTCAAGTGGTCGACTGTGGTCGAATTCACTTCGTTGTGTCGTTTCCGCGAGGTCTGGCAATCGATCGCGACAATATTGAAGAAGAGCAACGTCGAACTCCATCCGTGCAAACGGCTCCTTCCCGGGACTCGCTTTCCCCGAGCCAGCGTCGCGGATGAGCTCTTTTTCTCTCTTTTTCGCTTCTTGCCAGTCGGAGGTCCGAAGACTTTGCCGGAAAATTTGACCGTCTTTCTCAAAGTGAACCCACCATTTCCTGCCCCGCTTGTAGAGCGACATCGCATTGCCCCCGATCAGAAGGTGTCTTTTCTATATTTCTGCATGTACTTTTGCATGTACTTCCTGCGCTTCTCTTTGCCGGTCGAACTTGACTGCCAATGGAGTTTTGAACAGCTGCGTGTGCAGAATATTTTGGCTTTGCGGCCCGCGCAAAACCATCGGGTGCAATGCTCACACTGGCGAACGCGTCTGAGTAGGTCGAATTCCGCGAGACGCACAACAAGATAAACCAGACTCCCCGTTGTGTTGGATCCTTCCCATTGAACACGAGGTCGCCCATCCCTCCAGAAATCGACTGCCGCCGAAAATGAATACTTTGCAATGCGATTACTCAGACGACTTTCCGCACATTTCCGAACGAATTTCGGGTCTGAGACCAATATTCGCTCACCATCTACCACCCATGCTGTATCGCCTTTGATCTGTTCCAACGAGGTTTTCTCTTCTTCATCACGAAATAAGTTATAGGCGATTGTTTTATCATCTCTGAGATCGCTGAATTCTCGAATTATTTGGACCAGCTCTTTATACCCATCAGGGCGTGTCTTCCTGGCAGAAGAATTCAGAATCTGAATTAGAAGCTTAACGTCCTCGATATCGAATTGGTCGTAAAACGGTCGTATCATGCGTCCACCAGTTTACAAAAATTTATAGACATCACGGCCGTTTGTCAAGAATACTCTGGGACATCAGGAGGTTGTATGGAAAATCGAATTGCTTACGACCTGAAAGAAGGTTCGGTAGCCAGCAAGATTTCGATTTCAATGCTCAGGCGGGCCATCAGGGAAGGCAAGTTGAAAGCTTCCCGGGTGGGACGAAGAGTAATAATCCCGAGCGAGAATTTGAAGAAATTTATTCAAGAGGGTTGGCTGAAATAACAGAATCGTCGCTCTGGCGGCAGCAGCTCCTACCTTTAGGCATGAACCGCGAAGACGATGGCCGATAAAAGCTCTTTACTGGAAGTAGCGATGTATGTGCGCCTCGGGTGGTCCCCCATACCGATTCCACGGCGAATGAAGGCACCAAACCTTAAGGGCTGGCCGAATTTTCGGGTAACTGAAAACGATGCCCTCGCGTACTTCGGCCATGGTGAAAACGTTGGGCTTCTTCTCGGCCAAGCTAGTGGGGGTTTGATTGACGTCGACCTAGACGCCTCTCAAACCCTTGTCGTAGCCGATTCGTTCTTGCCTGTGACAGCTCGAATTCATGGGCGCAAGACTAAACCAAGGTCCCACCGTTGGTACATGTGTCCAGAACTCCGTCAATCCAAACGGTACATTGATACTGACGGCGCGTGTTTAGTAGAAATTCGTGCCGATGGACTGCAGACCCTTGTCCCTCCGTCTTTACATCCAAACGGCGAATTGCTTCGATGGGAAGCCGAAGGCAAACCTGCGACGGTCGACGCTAAGGACCTAAGTCTTGGTGTAACGCAACTGGCGGCAGCGACACTTTTGGCGCGACACTGGCCCGCGCGCGGTTCTCGCCATGAGGCCTCACTTGCTTTGCACGGCTTTTTGCTCGGGACGGACCTTATTCCAGAAGTTGTAACTAGATTAGTCAGCGCTGTGGCACGTGCAGCCGGAGATGAAGAATGGGCCACTCGCTCTGCAGACGCAGCTACTACAATCCAGCGGCTTGCCAGAGGCAAATCAGTCACCGGCCGCCGGCACTTAGGAGAACTGATTGGGATCGAAGTTGTTGATTTGTTTTCAACATGGCTTGGAATCGATTCATCAGGCAGCACTACCGACTCACAGGAGTTAGGACGCACCGACCTAAGTAACGCGCGGCGCTTCGTTTTAAATCACGGAGCGGATGTGCGGTTCTGCTATGCGCGTCGCACGTGGCTAACATACGACGGCAGGTGTTGGGTGGAGGACGACACGGGGGAAGTACCAAGGCGAGCTAAGGAGACCGTTAAAGGGATACTGTCGGAAGCAGCTGCCCAAACTGATGACGAAAAGCGAAGAAAACTTGTGGCG
>DATHFT010000033.1:0-103829 GCA_035317965.1 Saccharimonadales bacterium (SeqCode)
GGCAATACCGTGGATTTCCGAAACACCATCATCATCATGACCTCCAATCTGGGCGCGCGGCACTTGATCAAGCGCACCACGATGGGCTTCCAGTCCGGCGCCGATGAAGCAGGACAGAAGAGCATGGAAGAGTTGGTGATGAACGAAGTCAAGCGGGCGTTCAATCCGGAGTTTCTAAATCGGCTGGATGAAGTTATCATCTTCAATCCACTTAGCGATGAAGATTTGCTTCGTATCATCGATTTGCTGGTGGGCCAGTTGAACGACACACTGATTCATCGGCAGGTGCAAATCGTCGTATCGCCGGAAGCACGACAGTGGATACTCGAGAAAACGTGTGCGGACCGCAATTATGGCGCGCGGCCGCTGCGACGGGCTTTGCAGAAATATGTGGAAGACCCGCTCTCGGAAGCGCTCATTCAAGGCGGAATTCAAAGACCTGCAACGCTGCAAATCTATGTTGCTGGTGAAGGCTTGTCGTTCCGTTCCGTGGGCGAGGCAACCCCGGTCGTCCACTAGCGAATCAGACACAACGCGTGTGTGACCTCCTCAAGGTCGCACTTATGGCTGGCCCATACCGGGTTCGGCGGGAGAGAACAACTTGGGTTTGGGGGCGCGGCCTTGAAGACTTCATTGGCCGCTCAAAGAAGAGTTTGTTTGCCGTTTGGGATTTTGGCGTACCGCATGAGCTGCGTCGTGGCGATTCTGTTTTTCGCCGTTTCCTTCTCACCGGCAGCGACGCGAAAAGCTCCCCGCGCGGAAGCATCTTCATCTTCGGGCGCGGAACATTCCGTCATTCTATTTGATTCCTCAGAAGGCCTCCCGGATACACCAGTGGCGGCTGCCGACCCGCAACAGACCGCTGCCGCTGCGCCGGCGGTCATTGAACGCATCGAGTTCGTCGGCAACCGCCGCGTGCGCAGCGATACCTTGAAGGCGCGCATTTTCAGCCGCGATGGCGATGCCTACAACCAAGAGACGCTGCGCCGCGATTTTCAGGCGCTATGGAACACGCAGTTTTTTGAAGACGTCAAGCTGCGTGTCGAAGATTCGCCGGACGGCCCCAACCGCAAGATCATTATTTTCGAAGTCAAGGAACGCCCGCAGATTCGCCGTATCCGCTATGACGGCATTCACTCCATTTCCGAGTCCGACATTCTGGACCGCTTCAAGGAACGAAAAGTCGGGCTGAGCGTGGAGAGCCAGTTTGATCCCACCAAAATCAAAAAGGCGGAAGTAGTCCTGAAAGAATTGCTCGGCGAGCACGGACGCCAGTTCGCCAAAGTCACGCCGCAATATGAACGCATCGCTTCAAGCAATGCGGTCATCCTTGTTTTCAAAATCGAAGAAGGTCCCAAAGTCAAAGTAGGGCAAATCAAGTTCAAGGGCAATCACGCGTTCAGCGATCGCAAGCTGATTCGCGCCATGCGCCATGACCGGCCCTATTCGATTCCCCTGTATTTCACGGAAATTCCCGTCCTCACCAAGACATATGACCGGGAAAAACTGGATGAAGATCTGGAAATCGGCATTCGCGGGCTCTATCGCGACAACGGTTATTTCAAGGTCAGCGTTGGCGATCCGGTTCTGGAAAACATGGATACCCAGAGCAATAAACTCGGTGTTCCTGTGCCCTTCATGGGCAAGAGCAAGGGCAAGTCCGTCAACATCACGATTCCCATTGAAGAGGGCGAACGCTATCACATGGGGACGCTCAAGATCGTCAGCGGCGATCCGGACAAAGCGCTTTCGCTCAAAGTCGACGCGCTCAAGAGCATTTTTCCACTAAAGGAAGGCGACATCTTTTCCACCGAGAAAGTTCGCAAAGCGATGGAAAATTACACCAAAGCCTACGGTGAATTCGGTTTCATCGACTTTACGTCGGAACCTGAAACGGACATCGACGAAGATAAAAAAGTCATCAACCTGACGATGCGGTTCGACGAGCAGAAACAGTATTACGTGCGCCGCATCGATTTCAGCGGCAACACCACCACGCGCGACAAAGTCATTCGCCGCCAGTTGTTGATTGATGAAGGCCAGCTGTTCAACAAACGCGCCTGGGAAATGAGCATCCTGCGCCTGAACCAGCTGGATTATTTCGACAAGATCGAAGCCGACAAAGCAGCTGAACTCAAGCGCAACACCAAGGAAGGTACGGTCGATATCCTGCTCAAGCTGAAAGAAAAGGGCAAGCAGTCCATCGGCTTGCAGGGCGGTGTCAGCGGCTTGGCCGGCGGATTCATCGGCCTGACCTATCAGACAAACAACTTCCTGGGTCTCGGCGAGACGCTCACCTTCTCGGCGCAGTTCGGAGAATTTCAGCGCAGTTTGATGTTCGGGTTCACCGAACCCTACCTGTTTGATCGCCCCATTTCGACGGGTTTTACGATTTTCTCCAGCCGCTACAATTTTGACCAGGCCCAGCAGGAAGCGCAACTCCTCGGCCAGCAGGTCAGCATCAATCCGCAATTTGTCCAGAACTACAACCAGGACAGCACCGGCTTTACGCTGTTCGCCAGCTATCCCATGAAAAGATTGCCGTTCACGCGCGTGGGCATTACCTATGGACTGACGCGCACGAATATCACGGCGTTCAACGACGCGTCCAAGCTTCTTTTCACCGCCTTGAAATATCAAAGCGTTTCTGGGCCGAGCGCTCTCGACGGCATCGTTTCCAGCACCGTGACCCCGTCGATCACCTACAACACGATCGACAACCCGGTGAATCCTTCCCGCGGCAAAAGCTACTCGTATTCGGCTTCGTTTCAGGGCGGGCCGCTCGGCGGAAACGTGAAAACCATCACCAATGTTTTCGACTTCAAATACTTCCGCCCGACCTATCACCGCCGCAATACGATGGGCTTCCACCTCACGTCGGCTTTTACGGCCGGATACGGCGGCGGCGAAGTGCCGCCCTACAGCCGTTTCTATATGGGCGGAGAAAATGACATCCGCGGATTCGATATCCGTTCCGTTTCGCCCGTGACGTTTATTCCGGAGCAGACGGCGCAGACGATTTCCTATCGCGATCCAACGTCCGGCGGGGCGGTCCGTTCCTTTAGCATACCGGTGCTGGCCTACGTGGCTACGTTGCCCGGAGGCGATCTTCAGACGTTTGGCAATTTTGAATATCGAATTCCCATTGCCGGTCCGGTCACCGCCGCCCTGTTCGTTGACGCGGGCACGGTCGGAATCGTGCAGAAAAGCGGCTTGGTCTTGAGCCCGGAAGGCCTGGCCAATCTGAAGAGCCTGTTTCCGAGTTCGGGAGTTACCGGCACTCTGCCCATACAATCGGGCACCAATTTCCGCTTTCGGGCGTCTACCGGTATTGAATTTGTGGTGCAATTGCCGATCGTTCAGGCCCCGTTCCGGATCTACTACGCGTACAACGTAAATCGTCTCTATCAGCAGCTGGTCGCCAAGCCGCCATTCATTGAGCAGAACGAGATCGATTACATCAAGAGCGCGCTCGATCCGATCGATCCTACGATCTTTCCGTTGCAGATCGCGCCACAGTTGAATTTTATTCGAAACAATCCGGGTCGCTTGAATTACTTTGAACCGCTGACGACATTCCGCTTTACGGTGAGCCGTACGTTCTAGCCGCCGTAGAGCAGTCGTTGCCGTTTGAATATGGAATTCTCGTAGCGCAAGAGTTTGGGACAATGCAAGCGCAGGCGGAAGAACCGCAAAGCGCGTTTATGCGGGGGGAAACGTGGTCACGAAGCGTCGGTGTGTAACAAAATATATTGGATTTCTGGTCTTGACCGTTGGTCTTCTGGCCCTGTCCGGATGCGGCGGCGGCAGCACGGGCAACACGGTAACGGTGTCGGTGACTCCGGCTACCGATGTGCTCATCGTGAGCCAATCCGTTACTTTCACGGCCACGGTCAGCGGCGCAACCAATCTCAATGTCACTTGGGATTGCTCGTACACCACGACGACAGTCAGCGGCACCACAACCACGACGAGCGCCGCGACCGCCTGCACGGCCGCTAACGGAGACGTCGGAGCTCTGTCGGATCAACAGAACACGACAGTAACCTACACGGCGCCGACCAAAGTGCCGGATCCCACCAAATATCACGGCTTGATTATCACCATTACCGCCACTTCGGCACAGGACACCAAGAAGACCGGGACAGCGCAAGTGGCCATCGATTCCGGCATCAGCGTGGTGCTCACACCGAATACCGCGACCGTTCCCACCAAAGAACAGCAACAGTTTTCCGTAACCCTGACCAACGACATTGATCCGGACCATAAGGGTGTCACCTGGCTGGTCACCCAGGGCACGCCCACCTCCACCGTTCCTTATCCGTCGCTTACGAGTTGCTCGCCCGCTTGCGGAACAGTCGATGCCACCGGCAAATATACCGCCCCGGACACCGTGCCCACGACCGCCACGGTCACCCTGGTAGCAGCGGCTGTCGCCGATAACACGCGCTTTGCCCTTGGCAGCATCACCATCATCACCGGCGGCCCCATCACCTTTAATGGAATCTCCCCCATTAACGCTCCGCAGGGCGCCACATTCTGGGACATCTATTTGGACGCGCCGAACATTTCGTCGGCTTCGGTCATCACGTTGACTGGTTCTGGAGGCGGCACGACAGTCCTTACTTCGGGCTCGGGACAGATCAAGGTTTTGTTTCCCATCCCCACGTCTACGGTCACCAATCCGCCATCGACTGGAGCTCGCGTCCGGCTGGTTGCGGACAATCTGAAAAGCGTTGATAGCTTTACGATTTCTGTTTCCGATCCCGGTCAGCCGGTCACCAAGTCCCCGACCGGCGTCTTTGCGTACAATGTCGTTCCCATTCGGCCCTCGCTCAATTCCTCTACCCCAGACAGCGTCGTGCAGGGAACGATTACCAACTCCACCAATATCTCCGTTGACGGCGGATATTTTGGACCGACCGGTACTCTGGCTACCGTGCAATTTCAAGGGAACCCGGTTCCGCAGAGCAGCAACGCCGTTTCTACGTCCCGGCAATTGAATGTGGCCCTGGCTCCCTCAAGCGTCGATGCCGTGCCGCCGGGTCTCTATCCATTGTCGGTAACACGCACGACTCCGCCACTTCCCGATCCCAACGTGCCGGCGGTCTCGAATATTGCCGTGTTTCCGGACTATTCGACCATCAAGCCGACCATTTCCCAGACACTGGTCGCGCCAGGAACGACCAACCTTGGAGCGATCGACATCGATCCGCAGCTCGGCGTTGTCGTGGTTGCGCAAACGACTTCCAACTCAGTGCAGTTTTACACCGTGGGAGCGGGTTCACTGACCCCCATCAACGGCCCGGTAACGGTGGGAAATCTCCCGACCGGCTTGTCCGTCAACCGTACCAACCACACCGTCGCCGTCGTGAATTACGGGGACCAGAGCGTAACTGTGCTGCCGATTCCGGGGCCACCGGCCGCTCCCGGAACGCCATTTACGATTTCTCTTGCAGGACTGTTTCCCGCCGGTACGCAGTCTCCCTCGCCTTATGCGATTGGCGTCGACCCCGATACCAACATGGCTCTTGTAGCGTATTCCTCCTCCACAATTTCAGTGCCTGCCAACGTCGGGTTCATTCTTAATCTCAACACCGATGACGCGAATCCTTATAACTGCATCGGGGACACTCCGTTGAGCAAGTGTGTATTCGCCCAAGTCAGCTTGAATACCGGCACTTATCCTCAAATCGCCATGGCCCCACATGGTCACCTGGCCTTTGTCACCCCTGGAGGACTGGGAGTTATTCAGGGAATTGATGTCACCAAGCCATCCACCTCGCGCGTCATAACTTCCATTTCTGTAACATCCGGCGCTGCTACCGTTACCACCAGCACGGCGCACAATCTAAATCCCGGTAATCCCGGAACGGTGCTGATCAGTGATGTCGTGTCCGCCGCAGGCAGCCCCAATTTCAATGGAGCCTTTACCGTCATCAGCGTTCTCAACTCGACGCAATTTATTTATGCGCTGAATTCCACCACCAACGGCACGGGAACAGGCGGCTCCGTTGCCTACAGCGCACCGAATTTCATTTATGGTGGAGTATCGCAGACGGCCCAAGGCATCGCGATCAACCCGATCACCAATACGGCAGCCATTGCCGATGCCAACGCGACGGGCGCCAACGGCAGCCCGGAAATCGATTTGCTCAGCGCGCTCGATCAGTCGGTGAGTTCGATCACCTTTTTCGCAAATTGCACAGCGTTCGATACCAGTTGCTCAAACGCTCCAGACTTGATTGGAACGACAAACGTAGCCTGGCAGCCCTATACCAACTCGGTGGTTTCCTACAACCCGAAAGCCGGTCAGGCCAAAGGACAACTCTCCATTTCAAATCCGGTGACCCGACAACGCTATGCGTTTCTCGATCTGTCCGGCCCGGGCGGCGCTTCGATTACCGTCACCAACGGCGGCACCAATTTGCTGACACTGTGGGGCGGCGTGGCGGTCGACCCGGTAACCAATCAGGCCTTTGTCGCTGAATCAGGGACGGCTGGTGCATCGGGAGTGCCGGGAAGAATTGACGTCGTGAATCTGTATGGAGGTTCACCTACCGATTTCAACCTCAAAGCCGCGGAAATCAGTGAAATCCTCGTGCCCAGCCCGATTCCAGGGCCGGGCATCATTGGGGGCATACCGAATGCCTTAGTCCCCAACGGCACGTTGACCTCCACAAATGATCTGGCCGGCGTGCAAATTCTTGGTTCTGGCTTTGTAGCTGGTGCGCAGGTTCGTCTGGACGGCACGGCAATCCCAGGTGCCAATGTACAAGTGGTCAGCCCTCGCAAGATCGTCGCCACCATTCCCAAATTATTTCTAACCGCGCCGCACCGCTTTGCACTCGATGTTTTGAGTGCAGGCGTGCAGAGCAACGCCACCGCCTTCCTGGTACTGCGAGCAATCGATATGACGCCGGTCTGCACCTCCGGTCCGCCGCAGCCCAGCTCGGTGGACATCGCCGACCAACTTGGCGCAGGTGCGTTTTCGCCCATCGCGGTTGTATCCAACAGCGGTTGCAACAGTATTTCCATCATCGACATCAACCCGGGCAGTGCGACATTCGGCGCCATCAAGAAAACCATCGGCGTGGGCACCACCCCCCAAGGACTGGCAGTCAGTCCGCGGTACGGAATGGCGGTCGTGGCCAACAACGGAGCAGGCACGGTCTCAGTCATCGACCTCGTCAAACAGGCAGCAGCCGTGGCCGATATTTCTACCGGGACAAAACCCATTGGCGTCGCCATCAATGACACGACCGGTGCCGTGCTGGTTACCAATTTCGGGTCAAACACCATTTCTGAAATCAATCTGTCGCTGCTCACCGGCGCCACGCCAGCCACCACTTTGACGGCAACCAGTATCGGCGGCTTGCAGCAGCCGATCGCTGTCGCGATTGATCCCGACCGCGGCACCAACAATCAGGGAATCGGCGTCGTCACTTCGCTCCAGCTGATCAGCGGCTCCGCCCCCTTTGGGGCCCTGCAAGTCGTTGACATCGGTCTCGCCGCTCCGTCCCTGAGCGCCACGGCGACGACCGGGACCGTAAACTCAACGCCGACCGGCCTGGTTTTCAACCCCGTCACGGACCTGTTCTATGCCAACGCCAGCGGCGCCAACAGCATCTCTTCTTTCAATCCCGATACCGGGGCCACGAGCACTGCGACCGTAGGCATTAACCCGACAGGTCTGGCACTGAATCCGCAGACCGGGTCGCTGCTGACCTCGAACGTTGTTGGAAAATCAGTTTCCGTCGTGGACATCACGTCGAATCCGCTCAAGACCCGTCAAACCCTTGGTATCCCGGGTTCGCCGCAATTCGGTGTGGCCATCGATCAGTTCACAAACCTGGCGGTTATCGTCGATCAGGCCAATAACCGCGTGCTGCTTTTCCCGATGCCGTAAGGCCGCCGGCAGGTATTTTACAATTGCCGTTGGCTACCGGCCTCGTGCTATAGTACGGGGTTTGTGACGGACTTCAGATATCCCGCCGTCTGGGCGGGGAAACGTTTTTGCCAATAATAATTGGCCGGGTGATTCGGCATCGCCGCTTCAACCTGCAACAAGGAGAAAAATAGTGAATTCTAGAATGATCAAAACAGCCGTGTTGGCTGCTGCGTGCTTGTTCGGCACATCAGCCGTTCGCGCGCAGGGCACTGCTCCAGCAGCTTCCGCGGCTCCCGGAAAAATCGGGGTCATCGGCGCGCGCCAGGCTATCGGCAGCACCGCAGAGGGCAAGCAATCGCAAGCAGAGCTGCAATCGCAATTTTCCGCGCGCCAGTCCGAGCTTGAGAACATGAACAAGCAGATTAATGACCTGCGGCAGCGCCTCTCAACCGGCGGCGAGAAACTCAGTCCGGAAGAACAGGCTCGCCTTACGCGCCAGGGCGAAGTTTTGGCCCGCCAGCTTCAGCGCAAGCAGGATGAATACCAGGAAGACGTCAACGCCGCTTTGGCTGACGTGCAGGACCGCATCGGCCGCAAGATGATTGACGTCCTGGACCGCTACGCGCGTGAAAATGGCTTTACGGTCATCCTCGACAGCTCCGCGCAGAACACGCCGATCCTGTACGCCTCCACGCAAATCGATGTGACGCAGGACATTGTTCGTCTCTACGATCAGGCCTATCCGGCCAAGGCCGGCAGCACTCCGAAGCCCGCCGCCAAGCCAGCGACTCCGCCGGCGGCCAAGCCCATAACACCACCCGCTGCCAAGCCCATAACACCACCCGCTGCCAAGCCGTAATTCACGGCTGCAGCCCGTGTTTTAGTTTAGCCGCATCGCCATCAGCAGCAGAGGCCTCGCCACCGCGGGGCCTTTGCTTTTTCATTTACGCTGTTCCCAAGTTTCGTCGTGAGATGACTATGGAATTGAAGATGGAGAGGGTATCGAGGTCGAATGACAAAGAAGATCCTGGCGGCGTGCGGCAGCAAACATGTGCCGAGCGGCGGCACGCCGGCCGGCGCCTATAGGCTGACACTCCCGGCTAGCTCCGGGTCCGTGTCCCACAGCTCCACGGCGCAGCTCACGGTGCAGTAGAAAAGTCCTGTTCACAAGGAAGCGGTAGCAGCTGCTGCGGGAAACCAAACGGCCAGAGGCTACAAGTTTTTTCGCGGCAATTATTTTGAATATTGCGTGAGCTCTAGGAAAAAAGCCCTGCACTTCGGTTTGAAGTGCAGGGCTTTTCTCGACGTCTGCTGCAATCTTATTTCCCAGGCATTGCTGCTGGTTGCCTAGAAGCTGTATTTCAATCCGAACTGGATTTGCCGTTGTGGAACGGCCAGGCTGGTGATGGTTCCGGCAGCTCCGGGTCCATCGTCGATGAAGTTGTCGGGCTGGCTGAAGTTTGGATGATTCAGCATGTTGAAGAATTCTGTCCGGAATTCGAGCTTTTGTCTTTCCGTCAGGCTGAACACTTTGCGAATGGAGCCGTCAAAAATCTTCTGCCCTGGCCCAATCAGTACGTTGCGTCCGGAATTTCCGTAGGTGAAATCATCCGGAATAGTGAAAGCATTGATATCAAACCAGAGATCCGGCGTGCGTTGACCGCTCGGAAGATTTCCGTTGCCAGTGCGGTTTGCGCGAACCAGGCCCTGGTCTCCGGTATTGGATGGATCAAACCCCAGCCAGGGGGAGAACGGGAAGCCGCTGGCCAACGTCAAGATGCCGCCCACATGCCAACCGCCCGCTACCAAGTTCAATGCGCGGTTTTCAATGTTGTGGCGTCGTCCTCGGCCGATCGGAAGCTCGTAGTCAAAGCTGGTCACCCAGCGTTGCCGTTCATCGAAATCGGCGAGTCCCTTTTCCGCTCGCAGGTCATAACTGTTTTGGGGAAACGGCGCTGCGCAGCAGATTTCAGGCAGATCGTTGATCGCTTTGCCAACCGTGTAGGCGCTCAAGAAGGAAAGTCCCGAGCTGAATCGCTTTTGCAATTTGAGCTGCAGGGAGTGGTACGTGGAGTTTCCGCGATTCTGGATGGAAGTGAAGGATCCAAAGTCGGGGAATGGACGGCGGGACTGCACGTCGCCCGGTCCCGGATCCACAACCTGGTTTTGATCCGTCACCACCTGCAGGTGAGTTCCCTTGGAGCCGGCGTAGGCCACTTCCAGGGACATTTGTCCGGGTAGCGCGCGCTGCACTGCCAGGTTCCATTGCTGAAAGTACGGGGTCTTCAGATGCTGGTCGACGCTGGTCACCGGAGGGTCAATGGCAGCGGCCGGATCGACTGCCGGAAATCCCCCCGACACCGTCAGGATCGGCGTGATGCCGTCGCTGATGAAAGAAGGACGCGAGAAGAAAGGAACGTTGTAGGCCAGTTGCAGTGGCGCAGCCGTCCGGATTTCCTGACCGCTGTAGAAGATCCCGTAAGCGCCGCGAACGACCGTCTTGTCATTGTCGAAAGGGCTCCATGCGAATCCAATTCGTGGGGCGAAGTTGGCTTTGTCAGCCTCCACCAGCCCGCGCGACGCGCTATTTTGTCCGGCGACAATAATTGCGCCGGTCGAATAGTCAAAATTGCTTTGCTTGTCATGCACTTCGACGAGGGGAGAGAAATATTCATAGCGCACGCCGAGATTCAAAGTGAGGTGTTTGTTCACTTTATAATCGTCCTGCGCGAAAAAGCTCGGTACATGCTGGCGGTTGCCGAGGTTAAGGAGTGTGGAAATGCTCGAGGACAAAGGCAAGCCGAGCAACTCATCGGCAATCGGATTTCCAGAATCCTCGTCATCGGCGTTGCTGGTAAATTGACCTGTAAAGTTGAAGGTTCCGTTTGGATCGGCCACTTGGAAAATGTTGAATTGGCTCCAGCGCATCTCCGCGCCAAATTTGAAGCTATGGCTGCCGCGCGTCCAGTTCAGTACATCGCCAACCTGCCGTTCCTGGCTGGCAAGAATGGTAGGCGCAAAGCCGGGATCGCCTTCGCGGGTGTAACCGCTCGGCCGGAACAGCGTGATGCCATTGGTTGCCGGATTGTCGGGAACTCCGGGCACCCGGATGTCATCGGGAGGGAGATTGTTTCCGCCGGGAGGCACGCCGCGCTTCACGTGAACATAGGTAAAACCCGCGCGGAACACGTTGATTACCGTAGGCGAGAACGTGTGCGTGTAACCGACGGCGGCGCCCTTCGCGTCTTCGGTGCCAAGTCCGGTGTTGCCGCCGCCGCCGTTGGCCAGCGTGGGAAAGGGAGTGGGCGTAAACGTGTCGCGCCGGCTCATGGAAAGCCGCCCAAAGATCTGGTCGTTCGAGGAGAAGTTGTAATCAACGCGAGCGTCACCCTGGTCGATGTCGTCGGTGCCCGATGGCGAAATAATGTAGTTGTTCTTGGCACCCGGCCGATTCGGCAGCGGATAGAGATTCAGCATCGCCTGAGCGATAGCGTCGATGCTGCCGCTGGGAATGACGTTGCCCGGAAACGGATTTCCGGTTTCCGGATCATAGATGGTGTTGTTTCCCGCTGCTGAGAAATCGCCGCTGCGAATATCCGCCGTAGGCACCGAGGAAATATAGGTAAATGGATTGCTGATACTCGTGCGCTGGTAGTCGCCAAACCAGAAAAGCTTGTTCTTCAGGATTGGACCGCCGAAGGTTCCGCCAAACTGATTTTGCTTGAAGGAAGCTTTTTTCTGGGTGGGATCTTCGAAAAAATCGCGGGCGTCGAGAGCGGAGTTGCGGAAGAATTCAAACAGCGAACCGTGATAGCTGTTGGTTCCCGATTTGATGACGGCATTGATGGCCGCGCCGCCGCTGCGCCCGAATTCGGAAGAGAACGAATTGGTTTGAATCTTGAATTCTTCAATGGCATCCACACTGGTGCGCAGGACGAAGCCGCCGTTGTCGTTGGAATTGTTGTCGACACCGTCGAGCAGAAAATTGTTCAGCGTGCCGCGCGCGCCATTGGCCACGAAGCTGTTCTGGCCGCCGGTGCTCGAGCCACCGATGTTTCCGTTGGTGCCGGTGTTGGTGCGTACAACGCCGGTGGTGAGCGACGCCAGCTGCACGTAGTCGCGGCCGTTCAAGGGCAGTTCGGTGATTTCCCTCGAGGAAACGACTTGGCCGAGCGACGACGTCTCGGACTGAATTAACTGCACGTCTTCAGCCGATACCGTGACGTTGTCGGTCACTGCTCCGATAACCATGGAAAAGTCATACCGGATGCGGTCTTGCACCTGCAACGTTACTTTTTCCTTCGTTTCGCTCTTGAATCCGGACGCTTCCACCCGAATCGAATACGCTCCCACGCGCAAGGGCGGAGAAACGTAGTCGCCGTTCCCGTCCGTTTCCACCTTGTACTGCGCATTGGTGTCGTTTGAAGTGATCGTCACACTGGCAGAAGCGACAGCCGCTCCGCTTTGGTCATGGACATTTCCGACGATGGTTCCTGAGTCGAGCTGCGCGAACGCAGGCGCGGTGAAAAGAAAGAAAGCCAACAGAAATCGCATTGGGTGCTCCTCTGCCGGTTCGAGCGGCAATTGTTAGGTTTTGCAAACACCTCGACTGGAATCGCTGTGGGAAAAAGATAGCATCAGGAGAAAGAAAAAGAAAGAATAAAACAAATTAAACGCAAGAAAAACATCCATAATACAAATCCAAGGCACTTGCCTTATTAATCAGCAGGTGCCGGCTCATTTCGCCACGTCTTGCCGACGCTCCAACTAAACACCCTTGCGCCAGCCCGGATCCCCCTCGCCCCGCAACTCGACTGTGATCGAACCATCACGATTGGTGGCTTGTTCACAACTCCAGCGCACCGGCTTTTTCACGCCAGGGCGCAGCTCAAGTTCGGCGGAAAGGAGGACCTTTTCCCGGAAGCCGGTCGGCAGCAGAAACGAACAGAGCCGAAGGCCGCCTCCGTGGGGATGACCGGCGTCGAGTGTGCCGCTCTGCGTCCATTTTTTGTCAGCGCTTTGCGCGGTGATCCACAAAACACCGGGGACACCGGCGACTCCGCGGTTGGCTATCCCGATCACCAGTTCAAATGTTCCATTTCTTTTGCGCTGCCAGACCCAAGCCGGGCGCAGACGATAGCCGAGTGAAGCGCGCAGCCGCGCAAATCCGCGGGGATATTTCTGGTTAAACGCGCGTAGATTCGCTGACTCGGTCCACAGACCCCAGTAATTGGCGCGGATATCCAAAACGTGCAGCATGAAATTTTCCATGCGATTCACGCCGACAGAATCGACGGCGATTTTGGCGATGTCGTACTGGCGCATGCCGCCGTCTTCCAGAATCGCCGCCAGCCAGGGCGGGCGGCCTGCGAGTTCGTCGATTTGTATCGGCTCCTCCACAATGATGCTGTCGGACCGGAGCCAGCAGCCCGCTTTCTTGGACATATCGATGACCGCGCGATTTCCGACATTACTGATGTCCGGCTGCGTGTTGGTCGCGAGCGGGGTCTTTTTCCAGGCCGCGATTTGCAGCTGGGTCATTTTTACAAAAGTGTTCTCGGCCGTGACGCGATCGGGAAACGGATTCGGAAAATTGCTGGTGTGACCTTCTCCCCAGAAGCCGTATTGCATCATGTCCACCCATTCCAGGAGCGGATCGCCATCGAATCTTGCCGCCAGCAATTCGTTCAGTTCCGTGAATGCTTTTTGAAATTCCGGGTGGTCGTAGCGCGGTTCCAGATACTGTGCTTCGGGATGTTTGGGAATTTTTCCAATTTTGACCAGGGGAACGCGCTCGGCGAGAAATTTTGGCAGCGCCAGCTCGGCCGGCTGAGACTCCGGATTGGAGAGTTGGACGCGAAAGGCGACCCGCAGATTGTGGCGTTTCGCGGCATCGAAGGTAAGCTGCCAGAACGGCGCAAGGTTCAGCCGTCCTGGCTCCGACTGCACGTGTTTCCAGTCGCAGCGGATGTACAGGACGTCGACAAATGGAAGGCTGGCCATGTTTTCGACGTGTTGTTCGATGGTTTCGCGCCCCTGGCGCGCGGCAATGGATGGGCCGTTCTCTTCCCAGATGTAGCCAACCAGACCCAGTCCGGGATTGCCCACTGGTTCTTCGGAAGGGCTGGTGTACAGGATGGTGCGCCAGCCTTCATCCTGCTCGATGCCGAACGGACCCTGGTCCAAGCGTTTCTGCGGAGCAGGAAAGGGACTGCCTGGTTGGTCGTCTTGTGCGGGAGAGTTGGCAACGGGGCCCAGTCCGGCCAGCAGCGCTGCAGACTTGAGTAGGTCGCGTCGATTGATCATGGGAAGCCTCCCTGACGGAGGCAACGGTAGCGGAAATTGAGAGGAAAGAAAAGGAAAGAATAGGATAGTAATCGCAAGAGTGGATCCGCCGATTTTGCCAGCTTTTGCCTAGAAAAGGGTTCACTGGCTCTGCTAACTTGATGAAATCAATAGAGTAAAAATAACCGTAAGGCTCGTACGACCTGCCGCAGGACCAGACGGGCGGAGGCGGGAAGTCGTCCGCGCGCGCAGCCTTGGGTTCGGAGGCGTCCGCCCGTTTTTCCGGGGAAGGTCCCGGATATTACCAAACATAAATACGTAACTTGAGAGACAACTGAATGGCTGTGCAAAAACGATGAGCTTATGTGAGCATAGGAGAGCTACAGCACGCGCTCCCTTTGCGATTATTCTTGCAGGAACGGGTGGATGAACCGGTGGAGAATTCGGTGAACCAATTGAAGAGTCTGGCGGAACCAATCGGAATTTATTACGAACATCCGGACTGGTTCCGGCCGTTGTTTCAACAGCTGGATGCGCGTGGCGTCAACTGGAAAAAGATTGAGGCGCGCGATCACGTTTATAATCCCGGTGAAACGGAGCCGGGCTATTCGCTGATTTTTAATCGGATGAGTCCTTCGGCGTGGCAAAGGGATCTGGCCGACGGAATTTTCTATACGCTGGGTTATCTAGCGCATCTGGAAGCGAGAGGCGTGCGGGTGGTGAACGGATCGCAAGGCTTCCTGCATGAAATTTCAAAGGCGCGGCAGCTGGATTTGCTGGAGGGATTGGGGCTCGCCTACCCAAAGGCGGTAGTGATTCACAAGCCGGCGCAAGCAGTGGCGGCGGCCCGCGAGATCGGGTTTCCGCTGGTGGTGAAACCCAATATCGGCGGGAGCGGCGCGGGGATTGTGCGGTTTTCTGCCCTGGGAGACTTGCAGCGCGCGGTGGCGGAGGACAGCCTTTACTTCGGAATTGATGGGACCGCTTTGGTGCAGGAATATTTTCCGGCGCGCGCGGGCGTCATCACCCGGGTGGAGCTATTGGGCGGGAAATATTTGTATGGAATTCAAATTCATACGACGGGCGAAACTTTTAATTTGTGCCCCGCGGATATTTGCCAGAGCACCAGGGGGGAAGAACTGACACGGATTGCCTGCGCGGTGGACGCTCCGAGGACCGGATTGCAAGTCGAAGCGTACACGCCGCCGGACGAGGTGCGGAGAGCCACAGAGCGAATCATGCAAACAGCGGGAATCGATGTGGGCGGCATTGAATACGTCATTGATGACCGCAACGGGCGGTTGCTCTACTACGACATCAATGCACTGTCGAATTTCGTGGCCGATCCAGAGCGGGTGATCGGTTTCAATCCCTACGCGCGGCTGGCGGACTATTTGATCGCAGAAGCCCACAACAATGAGACCCGCAAGACCACGCGGCTCACCGGGGCAGGTACTCGAGCATGAGATACGGATACTGGCTCCCGGTCTTTGGCGGATGGCTGCGGAATGTGGCGGACGAACGGATGCCGGTGAGTTGGCCGTATGTGAAAAAGCTGGCGCAACGCAGCGAAGCGATTGGTTTTGACCTGACACTAATCGCCGAATTGAATCTGAACGATATCAAGGGTGTGGAAGCGCCGTCGCTCGATGCCTGGTCAACGGCCGCCGCGCTGGCCGCGGTTACCGAAAAACTGGAACTGATGGTGGCCGTACGGCCGACGTTTCATTTGCCGGCGCTGCTGGCAAAGCAGGCGGCCAATATTGACAACATCAGCAGCGGCAGACTTTCCCTGAACGTGGTTTCCTCTTGGTGGGCGGATGAAGCGCGGAAATATGGCGTGGCTTTTGAGCAGCACGACGATCGTTATGCGCGAACGAGTGAATGGCTGGATGTGGTGGACGGCGTGTGGTCACAGAATCATTTTTCGTTCAGCGGGAAGCACTATCGCGTCGAAGACAACGTACTGGAGCCCAAGCCGGTAGCCAAACCGCGGCCCGTGATTTATGCCGGAGGCGAATCACCGGCGGCGAAGGAATTGATTGCGGAAAAGACGGACGCGTATTTGATGCACGGAGACCCGCCGGAGCGGGTGGCCGAGAAAATTCAGGATCTGCGCGAGCGGCGGTCCAGATTCAAGAAGGAACCGCTTAAATTTGGAGTGGCGGGGTACGCCATAGTTCGGGAGACGGAGCGGGAAGCTCAGGAGGAGCTGCGACGGATTACCGATGTGCAGCAGTCGGCGGCGGGATATGCAAATTATCAACAGTGGATAGCGGGAACGCAATTGGAGCAGCGCGTTTCGCTGGAAGACTATTCAGTGTCGAATCGCGGGCTGAGGTCCGGCCTGGTGGGGACGCCCGAGCAGGTGCAGGAGAAAATGGCGGCATTTGAGGCGGTGGGTGTGGAGTTGGTGCTATTGCAGTTTAGTCCGCAGCTGGAAGAGATGGAGAATTTTTCAACGCAGGTCATTCAAAAAATCCACGCGTAATTGCCATGGCTAGAACCAACAACCCTTCTGTGCAACTGGCGCGAACTGGGCCCCGGAGGCAACGGAAATCAATAAAATCCTGGGACTACGCTCTTTCGTAGATGACTTGACCGCCGAAGATGGTCACGTCGACCTGGGTGTCTTGGATTTGGGTGGGGTCGATGGCGAAAATGTCCGCGGACAGGATGGCGATGTCCGCCAGTTTGCCAGGTTCAAGCGAGCCCTTTACCTGTTCTTCGCCGCTGGCATAGGCCGAACCCACCGTGTAGGCATGGACGGCTTCGCTCACCGTGATTTTTTCTTCCGGGATCCAGCCGCCGGGATTTCGTCCGTCCATGGTGCGACGGGTTACGGCGGCGTAGATTCCGGTCAGCGGTGAAATGGGTTGCACCCACCAGTCGGAGCCGAAAGCGAGTATCGCGCCAGCGTCCAGCAAGGAGCGGAAGGCGTAAGTCGTACGGGCGCGCTTCTTGCCGATCCGGCGTTCGGCCCAGCAGCCATCGTCGATGGCGTGGATGGGTTGGGCGGAGGCCACGACGCCGAGCCTTTGGAAGCGGACGAAATCATCGGGATGAACATGTTGGGCGTGCTCGATGCGGAAGCGGCGGCTGCGTAGGGGGTTTTGCTTCAGGGCTTTTTCAAAGAGATCCAAGACACTGCGATTGGCGCGATCGCCGATAGCGTGGATCGCGATGTTCAGACCGGCCTGGTCGGCTCCGAGAATATTTTCCAAAAATTCCTGCGCGTCGTTCATTTCATCGCTGGGCAGGCCGCGGCTGTCGGGTCTGTCGTCGTAGGGATCGAAGAACCAGGCGGTGGCTGAGCCGAGTGCACCGTCAGAAAAAGCCTTGAGCGCTCCGATCTGAAACGTTTCGTTTCCGAAGCCTGCTTGAATGCCGAGATCCGCCAGCATTTTCCAGAAACGCAACGGCGTATGCAGCGAAACCCGGGTTTTTAGCTCGTCTTCTGCTAGCAGAGTCTGGTAGGCGCGCAAGAGTTCGGCAGGGCCGGACACGCTTCGGGGATTCAGGAAGGCCATATCCTGCACACTGGTAATGCCGTGCTTTGCGGCGTGGGATTGCGCTGCGCGGAGATAGTGAAGGAGTTGATCTTTGCTGGCGGGCGGGATGACGCGTTCAATCAGGCCTTTTGCGGCGTCGACAAAAATGCCGGTTGGTTGGCCGTCAGCATCGCGTTCAATGACGCCACCAGGAACGTCAGGAGTGCTTTTGTCTACTCCGGCGAGTTGCATGGCCCGGCTGTTGGCCAGCATCGAGTGGGCTTCCCAGCGGTTTACGAAAACCGGATGGTGCGGAGTGACATCGTCGATGAGCTGCCGGGTGGGGAATTTTCTGGAGGGCCAGCGTTCAGAATCCCATTCGCCGTTGAGAATCCATTGGCCTTCCGGTATGGTTTTGGCGAAACGGGCGATGCGGTCGCGGAATTCCTGTTCGCTGGTGGCATCCCGGAGTTGCACGCTGGCGAGGGAGGAGCCGCCGATGTGGAAATGGACGTGGGCGTCATTGAAACCAGGGACGGCGCGGCGGCCGCGGAGGTCGACGAGCTTGGTGTGCGGGCCGGCGGTCGGAACGATCTCAGACGACGGGCCGACGGCGGAAATCTTATTTCCGGCAATGGCCAGGGCGGCGACTTCAGGCAAGCGGGGACATTCGGTCCATATTTTCCCGTTGTGAAGGATCAAGCTGGGCGCGCCCGGGCCGTTCATTGCGGACCCGGCTCGACCGGGGTGTGACGTTTGCCTGGGGTTCGGTTCCATAGGGAAACACTGTAACAAGGTTTGGGCGGTGGTTGACGGGGGGGATCGGATCCGCCCGTGAGCCCCCGGGAGTAAAACGGACTGCGACGGAGGGCCTGACCGGGCGGGGGCGTATCTTGCTTTTGCCTTGGTGGGGGAATATACTCTATTTTCGCTCTGAAGCGGGTCGCGGTGAGGAGTGGGCGCAAGCCCACTTTTTTATTGCCGCCGGTAGGAGTGGACGTGAAACCGGCAATACTCGGGGAGTGTCTGTTTGAATCTGGAAAAAATCCGGGAAGCCGCCGAGCGGGTGGCTCGTTCGGAAGGTTTGGAAATTGCTGATGTGGAGTGGAAGGTCGGCAAGGACCGCATCTTGCGGGTTTTCATTGACCGTGTGCCGTCACCGGCTCCTGTTGCCACCGGCGACAGCGGAGAACTAGAAGCGAGCAGTCCTTATCCGAAAATCAGCCACTCGGATTGTGAACGGGTCAGCCAGCAGCTGAGCGTGATCCTGGATGTGGAGGATCTGATTCCGGGACCGCCGTATGTGCTCGAAGTCAGCTCCCCGGGAATGGACCGGGCGCTGAAGAAGGCGGCGGACTTTGAGCGCTTCAAAGGGCGCCTGGCGAAGATTGTGACGACAGAGCTCGTTCAGAACCAGAAGGCCTTTGAAGGGCGGCTGAAAGGGTTTGTAGAAGGGAAAGTGGTATTGGAAATAGAAGCGAAAGTGCCGCGGGTGGTGGACATACCGCTGGAAATGATTCGCAAAGCGAATCTGGTCGTTGAGTTTTAGGGACAGGAAAAGAGTTTAGGAACGAGACATGGCGAATTTGCTCTATCAACAGATTGAAATGCTCAGCCGCGAGAAGCACATTGAGCCGGAAGTCGTGGTGTCGGCCATTGAAGACGCCATGGTTGTGGCGGCGCGGAAATACTACAAGACCGAAGAAGACTTGCGCGCAAAGTTTAATCAGGAAACCGGGCAAGTGGATGTGTTTTCGGTGCAGACCGTGGTGGAAGAAGTGGTCGATCCGAAGCGCGAAGTTAGCTTGACGGATGCGAAGAAGAAAAATCCGGCGGCGGAAGTTGGCACCGAGATTCTGGCGGCGAAACCGACCGACGTGCTGGGGCGCATCGCGGCGCAGACGGCCAAGCAAGTGATTTTACAGAAGGTGCGCGAAGCTGAGCGCGATACGATTTTTAACGAATACAACGGCCGCATGGGCGAGCTGATTACCGTGATTGTGAAGCGCGCGGAAGGTCCGGACCTGGTAGTGGATATGGGGAGGACCGAAGCGCGTTTGCCGAAACGGGAACAGTCGAAACTGGAAACCTACAACATCGGCGAGCGTTTGCGCGTGGTGATCAAGATGGTGGATCGCGCGGCGAAAGGTCCGCAAGTCATTGTGTCGCGGGCGGATGCCAGTCTGGTGCAGCGGCTCTTTGAGATGGAAGTGCCGGAAATCTATGACGGCACCGTGCAGATTCGTTTTGCGGCGCGAGAAGCGGGTGAGCGGACCAAGGTTGCCGTCGCCAGCCGGGACAAAGATGTGGATCCGGTGGGCGCCTGCGTCGGCATGAAAGGCATGCGCGTGCAGTCGATTATTCGCGAATTGCGCGGAGAGAAAATCGACATTATCCCGTACAGCGAAGAGATCGTGGCCTTTGCGCAGAAGGCCCTCAGTCCGGCCAAAGTGACCCGTGTGCAGATTACAGAACCAGAAGCGCACAAGCTGGAAGTCATTGTGGAAGATTCGCAGCTGTCCCTGGCAATTGGGAAAAAAGGACAGAACGTGCGGCTGGCCAGCAAGTTGATTGGCTGGGATATTGACATCAAGAGTGAAGAGGAGAAACGGCGCGAAATTGAAGATCAGATGAATGCGCTGACGGCCCCGACGACTCCGCTGACGGCTTTGGCGGGAGTGGGCGCAAAGACGATTGAGAAGATTGAAGCCGCGGGAATCACCAACGTCGAGAAACTCGCCGGAATGACGCCGGAACAGTTGATGGAAATTCCGGGTATCGGCGAAAAGATGGTGGACAAGATTTATCAGGCGGTGAACCGCTTTTATGAAGGTGGCGGCGAAGCCGCGGCGGCGACGGGCGAAGCCACCGCTGAAACGGGCGAGGCTGCTGCGGATACCGAATCCGATGCGACGGCTGACGGCGAAGCGGCATCGAACGCGTCGGAAGAAGATTCGACGACGGACGCGGCTTCGGCAGACGAAGCGTATTCAACGAATGAAGAAGCTGCAGTAGAGGCAACTCCAGCACCTGCTGAAAGTGATGTGGAGAAGCCGGAAGAGGCAAAGTCCTGAACGACGCTAATCAAGTCCGAATTAACGAGCTGGCCCGCGAACTCGAAGTAAAAGCAAAGGCGATCATTGACCTTTTGCCCGGGTATGGTGTGACGGAAAAGAAGACGCATTCGAGCTCTATTCCGGTGGATGTCGCCGAGAAGGTTCGCAAGAATATTCAAGGGCAGGCGGAAGAAGAAAATCAGGCCGAAGCTGCGGCAGTTGCTGAAAAGGCTGCCAAAGAAGCGGCCGCTAAGGCTGCGCGGATGAAACCTGCCGCGGCGCCGGTGGCGGCTGCGCCGGTCGCTCCGGTTGCTCCGAAACCTGCAGCGCCCGCCCCCGTGGCGGCGCCTGCTGCGCCTGCTGTGGCCAAGCCCGCCGCGCCAGCGCCAGTCGCAACAACACCTGCAGCAACTCCGGCCACCGCACCCGCAGCTGGTCAACCTGCAGTGGCGCCCGCTGCGCCGGCGGCTGCAAAGCCTCCTGCGGCTCCAACAGTTCCGGCAACTGCTCCGGTGGCGAGACCGGCGGCCCCGGCAACTTCTCCGACTCCTGCGGCTGCGCAGCCGACGGCACCGTTGCGTCCGCCAACGCCTCCTGCACGGCCGGGGACAGCGCCTGGTGCGCGACCGAATGTTCCGCCGCAATCTGGACAGCGGCCGGGCGCGCCCGCAGCACGACCTTCTGCCACGCCGGGAGCGCCGATGCGCTCAGGAGTTACACCACCACGTCCCGGTGCGCCGGGCGCGCCGGCAAGCGCACGGCCGGGAGTTCCTGCCCGTCCGCCGATGCCGACGGGCGGAAATCGCGGACCTTTGCCGACCGGAAATCGCGGGCCGGTGCCAGGAACATCGCCGCGCGACCGGGATCGCGAGCGTTCCTCTGGACCACGCCCAGGTCAGCCCATGCGGCCGCCTCAACCGGGGCAGGGCCGACCGCCGCGCCCGGGTAGTGGACCGGGCGGAGCGCCGAACCGTCCTTTTGAGCAACGTCGCGGGCCGCTGCCGACTGGCACGCGTCCGGGGCCGCGCGCGCCTGGACGTCCGGGCATGCTGCCGGGGCCGGGTGCTGGCGACAGGTTGCCGCCCAAGGCCGAACCGGGCAAGCCGCTGTACACGCGGAAACCGCCGCAACGTCAGCGTCCTGTTGCCGACAAGCGTGAAGCAGAAGGTGAGCGGAAGCTGCATCCGACTCGGCATCGTCCGGGTGCGGGCCGCAGTGTGGCCGCGGTTATCGCGCCGCCGGAGCCGCGCGCTCCACGCGAAGTGGCGATTACGGAAGGAATTACGATTCGCGAGCTCGCGGAAAAGCTGGACGTTCGCGCCAAAGAGCTTTTGAAAAATTTGCTGGATCGCGGAATTTTCGCAAGCATCAACCAGGCACTGGATGTGCCGACGGCGACGACGCTGGCGGAGGCCTTCAGCGGAATTGTTTCCGTGGTATCGCTTGAAGAAGAAATGGTTTTGGAAGTTGCCAAGGAAGAGACCAAGGAAAGCCTGAAGCCCCGGGCTCCCGTCGTGACGGTGATGGGCCACGTCGACCACGGAAAAACCAGCTTGCTCGATGCGATTCGCTCGGAAGATGTGGCGGCGGGCGAAGCCGGCGGAATTACGCAGCACATCGGCGCGTACAAGGTGGTGGTGAACGATCGCGCAGTCGTGTTCGTCGATACGCCGGGTCACGAAGCGTTTACTCGGATGCGTGCGCGCGGCGCGAAGGTTACCGACATCGTGGTGCTGGTCGTGGCAGCCGACGATGGCGTGATGCCGCAGACCAAAGAAGCGATCGACCACGCCAAGGCGGCGAAAGTCCCGATCATCGTGGCGATCAACAAGATCGATAAGCCGGATGCGAATCTGGAACGCACGAAGCGGCAGCTGACGGAAAATGGATTGATGCCCGCGGAATGGGGCGGCGACACGGAATTTGTCGAAGTATCGGCGAAACAAAAGAAGGGCATCGATAAATTGCTGGAAACGATTCTGCTGGTGGCGGATTTGCGGGAGCTTCGCGCGAATCCGGATGCTCCGGCAGCGGGAACAGTACTGGAATCGCGTGTTGATAAGGGCCGCGGTCCGGTGGCTACGATTTTGGTGCAGAACGGAACGCTCAAGACCGGCGACTTCTTTATTTGCGGAGCGGTCTTTGGCAAAGTGCGCGCGCTATTTGATGATCACGGGCGCGTGGTGAAGGAAGCGGAGCCGTCGACGCCGGTCGAAGTGCTGGGTTTGCAAGGGATACCGGAAGCGGGCGACCACTTCCAGGTTACCGACGAAGCGAAAGCGCGCCACGTTGTGGAATTCCGTCAAGGCAAAGAACGCGACGCGGCGATGGCACGTTCAAGTGGTTCGCGCATTACGCTCGATCAATTGCATGAACAGCTCAAGGCCGGGGACGTCAAGGAATTGGGAATCGTCATCAAGGCCGACGTGCAGGGATCGGTGGAAGTGCTGAGCGAAATGCTGCCGAAGCTCTCTACCGACAAGGTAAAGCTGAAGATTATCGGCTCCGGCGTAGGCGCGGTTACCGAGAACGATATCTTGCTGGCTTCTGCTTCCGGCGCGATTGTGATTGCCTTCGGGATTCGACCGGACCGCAAGGCCATGGAGCTGGCGCGGCAGGAACATGTGGATGTGCGCTCGCACACGATCATCTATGAAGTGGCCGACGAAATTCAGAAGGCCATGGAAGGCTTGCTCGATCCGGTCTTCACGGAAAGCTACCTGGGTCGCGCGGAAGTGCGCAACACGTTTAAGGTCAAGGGTACCGGGACGATCGCGGGTTGCTACGTGGTCGACGGCCTGCTGAAGCGTGATGCGCAGATTCGCGTGGTGCGCGATGGCGCGGTGATATACACATCGAAGCTGAGTTCGCTCAAACGCTTCAAGGATGATGCCAGCGAAGTACGCGCGGGGTTTGAGTGCGGCGCGGGCGTGGCTAACTTTAACGATGTGAAGGTCGGCGACCTTCTGGAATGCTTCAGCATCACCAAGACCAGTGCTACGGAAACGTCGGAAAAGGGCAGCGCCGCTTCGCGCAGATAAATTCGGCGCAGATCATTCCAGAGCCGTCCACTCGCGGCCAAGTTGCGGAAGTTTCCTCGGAGCCGCTCATG
Source organism: Saccharimonadales bacterium (SeqCode) (assembly GCA_035317965.1). GTDB lineage: Bacteria > Acidobacteriota > Terriglobia > Acidiferrales > UBA7541 > Acidiferrum. The sequence goes on from DATHFT010000033.1 coordinate 23,836, forward strand.
CCGGTTGGTTTGCTGACCCTCGAGCTGCACATCCCAGACGCGCAATCGCTGAAGGATAAGCGGCAAGTGCTACGGAGCCTGAAGGACAGGCTGCGGCGGCAGTTTAATGTGGCAGTGGCGGAACTGGACCATCACGAGGCGTGGCAGCGGTCGGTGATCGGAGTCGTGACGCTTTCGAATGAAGAAAAACATTTGCAAGCGGAGCTGCAGAAGGTTCTGGACGAAGCCGATAAAATTCTCGGCTCATTTTTGATCAATCAGAATTTTGAGATCATTTAGAACTGGAAAGTGCAACAGGGACGGCAATGAGCCCAGCAAATCATCGTCATGAACGCGTTGGTGAAGAAATCGCCCACGAAATCAACGCCATGCTCGCGGGAGAGCTGAAGGATCCGCGGCTGGAAGGTTCGGTTGTGGTGAGCGAAGTGCGCGTGCAGCTGGATATGAAGCATGCGCGAGTGTTCATCAACACCAAGGGCACCAGCAAAGAACAGACGGATTCCATCAGGGCGCTGGAGCATGCCTCAGCCTACATCCGGCGCGAGCTGATTGAACGGTTGCAGATGCGCCGCGTGCCGGAATTGCATTTCATACTGGATCTTTCGCAAGAGCATGTGGAGCGCATAGAGAATCTCTTGAAGGAAATTAAGAAAGACCCGAAGTCGATTAGCGAATAGCGATCACCAAACTATGCCCCGCCAGCCGCAGCCTGCGCCGTTTGATGGCGCTCTTGTCATCGACAAGCCACAGGGAAAAACTTCACATGATGTTGTCGATGCCGTGCGGCATCTGGCGGGATTTCGCCAGATCGGACATCTGGGGACCCTCGACCCGCTGGCCACCGGAGTGCTTGTGCTGCTTTTGGGCAAAGCCACGCGGCTGGTGCGTTTCTACAATGGACGGCGCAAACGCTATAGCGCGGGATTTCGCTTTGGATTTGCGACCGATACCTATGACTCCGAAGGAAGGGCTCAGGGACCCGATGCGCCGCCGGTTCTCGACGCGGGTACCCTTGAAAAGCTGGCCGCTGAACGTATCGGGCGATTTGAGCAAATGCCACCGGCGTTTTCTGCAAAGAAGATCAAAGGGCGTCCTGCCTACGAGCTGGCCAGAAAAAATGAGCCCGTTGAGCTGAAGGCTGTCGAAGTCGAATTGTTTGAATACCAGTTGACGGAAATCGAAGGAAACATCGCGCGGTTTGTCATTGAATGCTCTTCGGGCACTTATATTCGCTCGCTGGCGCACGAAATGGGGCAAAAGCTCGGATGCGGAGCCCATCTTGCGGAGATTTCGCGAACTGCCGTCGGCGAGTTTTCGCTGCAGCAGGCTGTGAAGCTGGAAGAGCTGGCGGAGGCCAAGCGCGAAGGCAAGTTTACAGAGTGTTTGATTCGCTTGGAGAATTTACTGCCGAATTATCCCCGCATCAAGGTTCTGCCGGTTATTGAAAAGCGCGTTCGCCACGGCTCCAAATTCAATATTTCCATCGCGCAGATTCAGCCGGGGCGGGTAGAAACGCCGCCGGGATCGACCATGCAACTGGATGGCGGAGAACCGCAAATACCGCGCTTGCGCGTTTTCGGACAGCAAGACCAGCTTATCGCCATAGCGGAAGCCGTTGTGCCACGCACCTACCAGCCCACCGTGGTGTTTGATCCATTGGCTTAAGCCAGGAGTTACTGCTGAGGTTCCGGCTCGGGTTGCTGCGGCGGCAGTGTGGGTTCTGGTTGCTGAGGCACGACCGGCGAACTACCGCCGCCACCGCTGCTCGCGCGGCCTCCCACATCGCCACGTCCCGCGAAAATGGCTTCTGATTTGTGATCCGGAGAGCGCATCCGACGCGGCGTCACCAAGATTAACAATTCCGAATCCTGCAACGTATTGTTTCTTCCACCAAAAGCATATCCAATGCCAGCCGGTAGCTCGGCAAATCCCGGCAACCCGGTAATTGATTTTGTTTCTTCGCGGTCGGTGATGCCGCCGATCAAGGAGGTCTCATCCTCTCGCAGGCGAACGGTTTGCGACAGAGTTCGATTGGAGATCACCGGGATGCCGTTGACGTTGGAACCCGACAAAGCGCGAATTTCGAATTCCAGCTGCAGGGTGACTTCATTGTTTTGATGGAGCGAAGGCGTGGCTTTGACCTTGACGCCCAAATCAATGAATTCTGAACCAGGGTAGGGCACTTGCGCGCTACCTGTGCCGCTGGCTGCCAGGTCGGTTGAGTCTTGAATAATTCCGACAACGCCGGCGCCGCTGGTAGAACCTTGGGCGACAAATGCGGCATCGGGAAGTCCGCTCGTGGTAAGAACTGGAGTAATCAGGGCGCCCGGAGCTGCCGGAGTATTCAATTCAATTCCCGTTTGGAATGCCCCGGCGCCGATGCCGATAAAAACGCTCAAGGTATTGGATCCCTGGTTGGTAACGACAATGTCGGGCACGGCTCCGGTAATGAAGCTGGCGATGGATATGCCAGTGGGTGTTGCTCCGGTTGGCAGTGGCGGCGCAGAAATGGAATCAAAGGTGCCGTCCAGATTGCTGGTTCCCAGGAGAAGTGAGACCGAATTACTGCCCTGGTTTACCACGGCAAGATCTGTAATTCCATCGTCATTGATATCTCCCGTTGCGATGGCCACCGGATTCGTCTGGACTGCGATGGGAGAACCAGGAGCTTCCTGGAATGTGACATTGGCATTGTTATCGACGGAGCCAAGCAGTACGGAAACATTCCCCGAGGTTTGGTTCACCACGGCGAGGTCCATAAAATCGCCCTGACGAAACATTCCGGTAGCCAACGCCACCGGCCCTTTTTCGGAAATTGAGCCGGAATTTGTCAAAAGGAACGGCGAGCCGGGAAATGGCGCGAAGGTCCCGTCTCCGCCGCCTCGCAAAACCGAAATGGAATTGTCGTTTTTGTTGGCAACCGCAATATCCAAAAATCCATCGCCGTTAAAGTCGGCGATTGCCACGGAGCTGGGGTTTGCTCCCACTGTGAACGGAGAGCCGGGAGCTTCGACGAATTTGCATTGCGGAGTGCTTTCGGTATCCAGGCAATTTCCGTCGCCAGCCCCCAGCAGTACGGAAATATTATTCGAAGTCGAATTTACCAGCACGACGTCCGGCGATTGCGGAGTGCCAAACTTGTTGGAGTCGTTGCGAAATGTCCCTGTGCCGATAGCGACCTGCCCGGTCTCATTGGTGCCGAGCGTGATGGGCGTTGTGGCGAATTGCGCAAAATTTCCGTTGTCCTGATTTTGCAGGATGGAAAAGGTGTTGGCCGTAGCCGAATTGTAGACCACGGCGAGATCGGGCAGCGTGCCACCGGTGAAGTTATTCGCGGCAAGCGCCACTGGATTTGCACCGACCACGACAGAAGTCTGTGGAAAGGTGATTCCTGCAGGATTTCCCACAAAGTCGGTTCCCCCACCGCTGCCGGACAGCAGTGACAGAGTTACCGGATATCGATCGCCGACAAACAACGTTGCGGGTTTTCCGTCTTGCGCGCGTAACAGGACCTGTCGACCGCTTTGCACCAGCGACAGGGAATCCGAGAAATTGGCAGTGGTCGTGGGCAGGGTCAACAAAAATGTGGAAAGCCCACCGCCCACCAGAGCGAATGCCGGAACGCTGGAAAATCCCTTTGCAGCGAAAATGGTCGTAAGGTTGGTAATCAAGTTGCCCAAGTCGGTCGAAGCCTGAACCGTTTTCAAATCATTCGGAGTAATCGCGAAAAGCGAACTGGAAGCTGGTGGCGTAATGCCTAGTTGCAATGCTTTGTTCTTGTCCACTTGCAGGAATTCGATTTCAAGAAGCACTTCGCCGCGCGCCCGCTCTGCCTGTTCGATGATTTTTCCCGCCAACGCGAGTCTTTCCGGCGAATCACGCATGGTGATGGTCCGGCTGCGCGAGTCCAGAATCAGATGCGTGGCCCCGGTCAGCTCGCGCAACGCTCGCAGAAGTTCCGTCATTTCTTCCGGTGCTACGGCCGCGGGGAGAGCAAAGGACTGCTCTATCTGCAGTCCGTACTGCCGGCGTTTTTCAGCAGTATCCGTTGCCACGTACAGAAGCGACGGATTTAGCGGGCGCCAAAATGTGCCGGTTTGCGAGCTTAGGATTGAGACCGTGGTCGAAAAATCCACTCCTGACAGACGCAAGCGGACATTTTTTGAAACGAGATCAGGGTCAAAGGCGGCCTTGACGCCGAATGAAGCTGCCACCTGTTCATAGACAGTTTTCGTGTCGCCGCGCAAATTGAAGTCGTGTTTTTCAATACGTGGCTGCAACGTGGGCAGGCCAATAACCTGCGGTGTTCGGTTGGCCGGAGCCGCCTCATCGGGGGCCATCGACTTCATTTCTGTCAACCGTTCTGCAACGATGGTGTTTCCGGGATCGATTCGCAGAGCTTCGTTCAGTTCGTTGGTGGCCTGCTCCAGACGGCCGTACATCGCAAAGCCCTCTGCCGCTTCCACATGTCCACGAATGATCTTGGAACGAAATGCAGCGGCGCGCTCGACAATGATTCTGTCCTGAGGAGCGTATCGGGCGGCTTCCTCGTACAAGGCCAGAGCTTGTTTCGTGTGGCCCTCGCTTTCCGCTTTTCCGGCGGCTTCCAGCGCCTTCTTTGCGCGCTTCAGGTCCGGCTTGGGGCCGACCTGTGCGTCGGCAAGTCTCTCTGACGGCGAAGGTTTTTGCGACTGGCTTTGTGCGGGAGCCTGCGAACACACAAGTAGGGTCACGATCAGAAGACTAGCGGTTTGTTGAATTAGGCGAGTCACCATAGGACAGGGTATTCTACCGTGGAGAAACCGGACCAGTGTGGTCCGGTTGACGTAAGTTGAGCGCAGGGGTAAACTTATTCTGTACTTGCAAATGATTAACAACTGGAGTCCGATTGCTTTCTGCCTTTCTTATCGCCCTGCGTGAAGGCGTAGAAGCCTCTCTCGTCGTCGGTATCATCTTAGTTTACCTCTCCAGAACAGGTCGAGCGGCGCTTTCCCGCTACGTTTGGTCCGCGGTGGCCCTGGCCACCGCTCTCAGCCTTGCAGTAGCCGTCATCCTTGAGCGATTCCGCGTAAACCAGGACGGTTTTGAAGGAGTGCTGCTGCTGGTGGCCTCCTTCTTCGTTATTACGATGATCGTATGGATGAATCGCGTTGCGCGGCATCTGAAAAAAGAAATTGAGCAAAAAGTGGAGGGGTATGCAGCCAAAGCGGGCAGTGCCGCAGGCTGGGGGATATTTCTTTTCGTTTTTCTGATGGTGATGCGCGAGGGCGTGGAGTTGGCCCTGATTTTGCGGGCTGTGGAGTTTTCCAGCGAAGGTTTGCAGACCTGGATCGGCACGATGGCGGGAATCGTAGCCGCTGTGGTGGTGGGACTGTTCTTTTTTAAAGGGACATTGCGCATTCCGCTGCACCGCTTCTTTGCGGTGACCAGTATTATTTTGATGCTGGTGGCCTTTCAGCTGGCGCTTACCGGGCTGCACGAAATGAGTGAAGCGCGGTGGCTGCCGTCCAGCAAAACGGAAATGGCCGTCATCGGACCGGTCGTGCGCAATGATCTGTTCTTCTTTGTGTTTATATTTGGCGCGGCGACACTGTTGATTTTACGTGAATGGCAGAATGCCGCACATGCTGCAGCCGCGAAGGATTCCGCAAACGATGCGGAACGCCGGTTGATCGAGTCGCAGAACCGACGCCAACGGCATTGGATGATTGGTGCCGCGGTGGCTTCGCTTACGGTAATTCTGATTCTGACTGCGGATTTTGTCTACGCTCGCGCGCATTCCGCTCCTCCTGCGGCGCGGCCGATTGCTGCCAGCGGCGGTGCAGTGCATGTGCCGCTGAGCGAAGTGCAGGACGGGAATCTGCATTTGTTTACCATTGATGTGGACGGGCAGGCCCTGCGTTTTCTGATTATCAAGAAGCCGAATGGGTTTGGAACGGCGCTCGATGCTTGCCGAATCTGTGGTTCTGCGGGCTATCACCAGGATGGACAAAATGTGATTTGCCGGCACTGCGGGTCGGCGATTTATGTACCGTCGATTGGAGACCAGGGCGGATGCAATCCGATTGGCGTGCCATCGCATGTGGATGGAATGGATTTAGTGCTTGATGTTTCGTCGTTGACGGCGGCGACAAAGGAAGTTCCGAAGTAGTCCGCCCAAATTTTATGTTTCTTCGCTTAGTTGCCGATTCCTTTGTGCGCCGTCCGCGGCGCAAGCTGCTCACCGGAGCAGCTTTGGCTCTCGGTATGGCTGTAGCTACTGCGGCGTTGAGCGTTTCACTCGATGTGGGTGATCGATTGGCAAAGGAGTTTCGCGGGCTGGGCGCAAACCTATTGGTCACTCCCGCAACGGATTCGTTGCCGCTGGAAATTGGCGGAGTGGATTACCGGCCGGTGGATTCAGGCGCGTATTTGCCCGAAGCGGACCTAGGCAAGCTCAAAACCATTTTCTGGCACAACAATATTGTCGCGTTTGCCCCCGCATTGGGTATTCGCACCCAGGAACTGGATGGCAGCTGTGAAAAAATGCCGCCGGGCTCGCTACCTGGCAAAGTGAACTGTATTCCGCACCGGGGCGAGGTCCATTTAGTCGGTACGTGGTCCGGACACGAGACCAAATTGCCGGATGGGCAGACATTCCTAACCGGAATCGAGCGGACCAATCCGTGGTGGAACGTCGAGGGGCGATGGTTCACTGAGACGGTGGCCCCAGATCTTCCCGACCAGGTGGTTGTGGGGCGACGGCTTGCCCAACAACTGAACATTTCCCTCACAGCACCGATCACCCTTTTTGGTCTGCACAGCGCTCAGGAACAGTATCCGGCGAGGGTTGTCGGAATTGTCTCAACCGGAGGACCGGAAGACGATGACATCATGGCACCGCTGCAGCTGGTACAAAAGATTGCCGGCGTCGACGGTAAGTACAAGAAACTCTATGTGAGTGCCTTGACGAAGCCGGAAGATGAGTTTGCACGGCGCGATCCAAAGTCGATGAATGCGGATGAGTTGGAGCGGTGGTCGTGCAGTCCTTATGTTTCGTCGATTGCGTATACGATCAAGCAGGTGTTGCCCGGGGCCGATGTTCGGGTGATTCGGCGCGTGGCGGATGGCGAGGGCGCGATTCTTACGCGCGTGCGGCTATTGCTCTGGCTGGTGACGGGGGCGGCGCTGCTGGCAGCGGCGTTGGCGCTTGGCGCTTCATCAGCGGCATCGGTAATTGAGCGGCGGACGGAGATTGGGTTGATGAAGGCGCTCGGCGCGGGCTCTGCCACGGTCGGATTTCTGCTGACGGCGGAACAATTGTTACTAGCCTTTGTCGGCGGAGGCGTTGGTTACGCCCTGGGGATTGTCTTGGCGCGACTTCTGGGTGAGCGAATCTTTGGAGCTGCACCGGAACCATCCTTACTGGTGTTCTTCCTGATTCTGTTCCTGGCCGCGGTGGTGACCATGTTGGGCAGTGCAATTCCACTGCGACGCGCTTCGCGTTTTGAGCCCGCGCCGATTCTGCGTGGAGAATAATGTCGGCGCAACCCACCAATAATCGGAGGATGTTCTGGCGTATCGTACGCCGCTTGCTTAGCGCCAACCGGGGACGACTTTTTGTTGTTCTTCTGGCACTGGGCTCAGGCGCTACCATTACCGCTGCGTTGCTTAATCTTCAGGTTGACGCCAAGCGCCGATTAACCAGGGAATTCCGGGCATTCGGTCCCAATCTGGTTGTCGCCCCCAGCTCGTCCAGTGCGACCGAAGCCGCAAGGACCATTCCCGAGTCGACCTTCGAGCATTTTCCGGCGCAGCAGGACGCCAAGGAGCTGCGGCGTGCCGGATTTCTCTACACCATTGCCCAAGTTACTCCCTATCCGGATCGAACGACGGCGGAGCACACGGCAGCAAAAGCTGTCGTGATTGCCGGGCTTCGTTACGACGGCACGGACGGACTCGACAAAATCCTTCCTTATAAGACGATTGAAGCAGCGACTTCCGTCGTTCCGGGTGCAAATACCTGTCAAATCGGGGCAAGCGTTGCGACTGAATTTGGAATTCATTTCAATTCACTGTTGCAACTGGATTCGGGGGCACAACGGGTCCGCTGCATCGTTTCAGAGATCAGAAGTTTCGGCGGAGCGGAAGACAACCAAATTTTCGTTGCCGTCGAACACGCACAACGCCTGGCAGGATTGCCCCACGAGTTGAGCTTGATTCAGGCAAGGGTCACCGGGCCGCCCGAACAGATTGATCAATATGTTTCCGCGCTGCAAAAGGCGTTGCCCGAGGCTGAAGTTCGCCCGATTCGACAATTTACCGAAGCGGAAGGAAAAATTTACAGCCGTATCAGCGGGTTGCTTACGGCGACGGTGGCCATCGTGCTGGCGCTTACCGGACTTTGCGTTCTTGCGGCCATGACCAATGTGGCCATGGAACGCCGCAACGATGTGGGGCTGATGAAGGCGATTGGCGGGTCGGTGCGTCGGGTGGTGCGTTTTTTTCTGGTGGAGGCAGCACTGCTGGGGCTGATTGCCGGATCGTTCGGAGCAGCGGCGGGCATTGCGATTTCAACTGTGCTTGGCAAAGCGGTGTTTGGAGTGGCCGCACAGCCGCGTTTGATTGTGTATCCTGTAGCTGTGGCGCTGACGATCATGGTGGCGATTCTTAGCTCGTTTCCGCTGCGGCGGCTGGCGGGCATTCGGCCTGCGCTGGTGTTTCGAGGTGAAGCTTGAGTTCTGTGGTTCGAGGGCAACCGCTTACAGCGGCCTCCCAAGTCGTCATCGAAGGACTTGTGAAGCAGTATGGTTCGTTGCGCGCTCTCGGCGGACTGGACTTGACGGTGCAATCCGGCGAATGGGTGGCACTGATGGGGCCGTCTGGATCGGGAAAGACCACACTCATCAATATTCTTGGCGGACTTGATACGCTTACATCTGGCCGCGTGGTGATTGACGGTCTGGATATTTCAACTCTCGGGGAGAGCCAGCTCGTCCGCTACCGCGCTGAAAAGGTCGGATTCGTTTTTCAGCAATTTCACTTGGTGCCGTACCTCAATGCTGTTGAAAACGTGATGCTCGCGCAGTATTTCCATAGCGTCACGGACGAAAAGCAAGCGGAGGAAGCGTTGCAACGCGTGGGACTCGGCGATCGCCTCACGCACCTGCCTGCGCAGCTTTCCGGTGGGGAACAGCAGCGAGTGGCTATCGCGCGGGCGCTTATCAATCAACCGAAAATTATTCTCGCCGATGAACCGACTGGAAATCTGGACGAAGCGAACGAAGCCATCGTCATCGAACTTTTTCACGAACTGCATCGCGCCGGACATACCATCCTGATGGTTACTCACGATCCGGACATTGCCCGACAGGCCGATCGGCGAGTGGAGTTGGCCCACGGCCACCTGCATTTTGATACGGCGCAACATGGCCCGGGCCAACCGATGAATTGCGCGCTTGCCGGAACGGCCGATTGCTGTACCCCGAACTCGGACGACCAGATCCGCTTCGATCATTTGCTCGAACAAATTTGGACTTGCGGCGAAGAAGGGAAGCCCGCTCAGGTGGAGGTTCTGCGTGCTGAAGGGCCGGCGGGTCAGCTTCCGATTCTTGGAGATGAACCGGTTTCCCGCGTTTTGGCGCGCATGTCCGATCTTCAGCTGGTCAAATTACAGAACGGCCATGTGGGTCTTACAACCGACGGAAGTCGCCGCGCGCGGGATGTCGTTCGCCGCCATCGGCTGGCCGAACGCTTGTTCAAGGATACTTTCGCGATCGACGACTCAGAGGCGCATACGCAAGCCTGCAAATTTGAACACATCATCAGCCCTGAACTCGACCAGCGCATTTGTACGTTCCTGGGCCATCCAAAAACTTGCCCGCACGGTAATCCCATTCCGCCGGGCGATTGCTGCACGAACGCCAAATCCTGAGTCGCAGAAAGCTACCGAAAAGACGAGGAGCACTCCCTATGAAACGAGTCCTGATACTTTGCCTGGCGTTGCTGCCGTGCGCGACCATGGCGCAGACACACGAGACCGCAACTCTTAGAAGCATCGTTCTTGAAGGACTGCGCACGACCCACAGTGAAAAGGATTGGTTCGTGCCGGTAAGTGTGGCGCTGGAAGGATTGACCCCGGAACAAGCGAGTTGGAAGGATGCGAGCGGCAATCACTCCGTCGGGCAACTTGCGAACCACCTGCTGTTCTGGAATCGGCGGGAACTGGCCAAAATGCAAGGGCAGCCGCCGGCAAAATTCTCCGGTGAAAACGATGAAACATTCAACAGTTTTGACGCCAAGAGTTGGGCCACAACCGTACAGCAACTCGACAAAGTTCTGGCGGAATTGGAACGGCTGGTCGAAAAAGCAGATGACACCAAATTGCAATCGTGGGCGTCCGAGCTATCGCACGTTGCCACGCACAACGCCTATCACACCGGACAAATCATTTACGTGCGGAAATTGCAGGGTTCCTGGGATGCCGCAAAAGGCGTTAAGTGAATTGACCGACTACCCTCATGTAGCGCGTCGCAGCTGAAAAATGGGGACTTCGGGACGCACATTGAAACGCACGCGGAGGAGATGCCCTACGCCGCGGCTGATGTACATGCGGCGATTCCCGGACAGGGCAATTTCACCAGCCACATAGCGTCTGTTGGTGACGGGCAGAAGGGGCGGCGGTAGAAATGGCGGCTTGCACTGGCCTCCGTGCGTGTGCCCCGCCAGCATCCACCCGGCGTATTTGCCCCAGACGGAGCGATCCGCCGCGTCCGGGTTGTGACACAAGACAATTGTGGATGGATCCTGGCCCTTTTCTGACAGCAGTTTTGCCGGTGCAAAGTGCGGTCCCCACAAATCATCAAGGCCGATGAATTGCAGTCCCGAGGCGGTAAATGCCTGATTGCGAAGCATTGTGACGCCTACGTTATTCAGTATCCCCGTGATTTGATCGGCCACGTCCAACATGCGCCAGTTGATACCGTAATCGTGATTGCCAAGAATGCCGATTGTTCCTAGTCGGCCATGCGGGAGATGCGTGACTACCCGGCGAAGCTGTTCGACCTGACGCGGACCGCGGTAGGTAATCCAGTCGCCGGTAAACGCCACGAAGTCCGGTTGCCGTTCCTGAACTCTACGGAACGTGTCCAAAATATAAGAATCATCCACCTGAGGCCCAATATGCAGATCGCTAAGGTGGGCGAGCGTGCGTCCTTCTAGTTCCGACCGCAGGCCAGAGACCGGCAAGACACGATTTGTGAATTGCAGCCAGTGCGGTTCGATGCGCCAGGTGTACAGACCCACAGCCAGAGAGCCACAGCCGGCGCCGGCAATTGTCTTAATCGCCTGGCGCCTCGTAAATGAACGCTTCATTGTGAACGCAACATTCCTTTGAGGCTTCCTGAGACTCTCCGGGCGGTGAAATTCCATTGTAGGGCATACGCCGTCTTTTTTGTCTTTTCCTGATTCGACGGTAAACTATTAGCCGTATCTTCTTCCTATGGCTACCTCCATCGACCAGCGTAAAAAGCCCACAAGTGTCAAGATTCACGTCTCAAATAACGCCGGCGTGGACATAAGCTGGGCCGATGGCCACGCCAGCCACTATGATTTCCCTTATTTGCGGGATGAATGCCCGTGTGCTACCTGCAACGAAAAGCGCGATCAAGAACGCAATCAGACGGCGCCGGCCATACTGGCGCCGTCGCCCCTGTTACCCATGTTCAAGCCCAAAGCGCGGGCACAGGCCGCCACCTCGGTCGGTAACTATGCAATTCAAATCACTTTTTCCGACGGTCACGCGACCGGAATTTACAGTTACGACCAGTTGCGCACAATTTGTCCATGCGAGGAATGCGCCAAGACCTTCCGGGCCGCCGGGGCGTGAAATCTCCTGACCCGATCAAGTCTGAGAACAGCATTCCGCTGAATCCGATGTTTCACTCTTCTAACAAAAAGCTTGCGTCGCTAGACTTCACGGCCAAAAAATGCGACGATTTCAGTCTGCTGGTCACTGAAACCCATAAATGAGTAGCACTCCCAACAACCCTGCGGCTGCTGGAGGCCGCGGCAGCGGTATTCCTCGCGTCATCGTAGCCACAACAGCTCTCTTAACGTTTATATCGTTCTGGCGAGCTGCCGCCATTGTTCTGAATGACTTAGCCTCTTCCGCCTATTACGCGGGCGGCGAGGCTGAAGCCTACATTGGCAAGACCGCGCCATGGTTCATTCTCGCCATCATGATCTTTTCATACGCCGTTCGCGCGGTGTATGTCGAAAGTTGCAGCATGTTTGTCCGCGGCGGTGTCTATCGCGCGGTCAAAATGTCGCTCGGCGGCGGCCTGGCAAAGTTCAGCGTTTCGGCGCTGATGTTTGACTACATTCTCACCGGCCCCATCAGCGGCGTTGCCGCGGGCCAATACCTCGCCGGGCTCACCAGCGAATTGCTGCAGTACTTCCATTTGAGCGGACCGCTTTCTCCCGGAAGAGTGGATCTAATCGCTGCCAGCTTTGCGATCATCGTCACGCTGTATTTCTGGTGGGAAAACACCAAGGGCGTTCACGAATCAAGCGAAAAAGCGCTGTACATCATGAAGTTGGTCACCGTAATGGTGGTGCTGCTGATCGGCTGGTGCATCTACACGGTCATCGTTCGCCATTCAGCGCTGCCGCCGCTTCCGCATCCTAAGAATCTGCACCTTACGGATAGTGCTTTAGGCTGGCTGGTTCACAGTCCGCTGCCGCATATGTTTGGCATTATCGCGATTTTCGTCGCTCTCGGGCACTCGGTGCTGGCGATGAGCGGAGAAGAATCGCTCGCTCAGGTTTATCGTGAAATAGAGAGTCCCAAACTACCAAACTTGAAAAAAGCCGGGCTGGTTATCTTCATCTACAGCCTTGTTTTCACCTCACTGGTCTCCTTTTTTGCAGTAATGATCATTCCCGACGACGTGCGTCAGGGATTTCTGGAAAACCTAATCGGCGGCCTGGCCATGAATCTGGAAGGTCCGCTGGTTGTTCGTCTGATTTTCCATGCGTTCGTGGTTGTCGTGGGGACGTTCATTCTGGCCGGCGCGGTGAACACGGCGATCGTGGGTTCCAACGGCGTGCTCAATCGCGTTTCAGAAGATGGAGTGCTTAGCGATTGGTTCCGTCAACCGCATAAACGTTTTGGCACCAGCTATCGCATTATCAACATCGTCGTCTTTCTGCAAATCCTCACCATTATCATCAGCCGTGGCGACGTAACGTTCCTGGCCAACCTCTATGCGTTTGGAGTCGTCTGGAGCTTTGCGATGAATGGCTTGGCCGTTCTCGTATTGCGTTACACGCGGCCCGGGGAGCGCGAGTTCCAGGTTCCGCTGAATTTTAATTTCCGCGGCGTGCAGATTCCCGTTGGACTTTCGCTGATCACCCTGATTCTTTTCCTGATCGCGGTCACCAACCTTTTCACGAAACCCGTAGCCACAATGGCCGGCGGAGCTTTTTCCATACTGCTCTATTTGGTTTTTACATTTTCAGAGCGACGCGGAAAACGGGGCGGTGTGGCGCATGTGGAGATGGACCAGTTCAATCTTGAACTGGAAGGAGCACTGACTCCTGAGGCGGTTGGCGCGCGTCCGGGAAACATTCTGGTGCCGGTGAGCAACCATTATGCGCTCTATCATCTTGGCAATGTCTTGGATCGCATCAAGCCGGGACGCCGCGACGTCGTAGTACTGCACGTCCGGCTGTTGCGCCGCTCCGTGACGGGCGAAAGTGAAATGGATGCTGATCAGCTGTTTGGCAGCATCGAGCAACATCTGTTCTCGCAAGCACTGTCCATGGCGGAAAAGCGGGGCAAATCAATCCGTCTGGCTGTCGTTGCTGCCAACGACCTCTGGGACGGTATCTTGCGCGCCGGACAGAGCTTGCAGTCTTCCACCATTGTCGTCGGAACTTCCAGCCGATGGATGAATGAAGAACAAGCGCGAACCATTGGTGACGCCTGGGAAAAGCTGGGAGACCAGAAGCCGCAATTTAACCTGGAAATTCATTTCCCGAACGGCGACAAGGTCTACAAAGTTCTCGGGCCGCATGCGCCCAACTTAACTGCGAATGAGGTCAATCTCTTGCATCGCCTGTGGTTGCGTTTCAGCGATGTCCTTGCTCCCCAGGAGTTGCACCACCACGACGTGGTGCATTTTGCGCTGGAAGAAGTGCAGAAGGAATTGGATGAAGGTCACGAAGAAATCGTCGTGAAACGCTTGCGTGATCATCTGGAAGCAAATCAAACCAAACGCAAGCCTTCGCCCTAGGGCTCCTGTCGCAAATGGACGGGATTGCGCTAGCGGAGAGTTTTTCAGAAGGATCAGGCCAACTGAGCCGTACAATGACCGCAGCGCTTGGCGGCCAGAGGAATGGCCATCGCACACTGAGGGCAATCCTTGGTTGTCGGAGCGGCTGCCGGTGCGTTTTTCTTCGTCAGGCGATTCATCCACTGCACAACGATAAATACGACAAATGCCACGATCAGAAAGTTGATCACGGAATTAAGAAAAAGCCCGTAGTTCAGCGTCGGCGCTCCGGCCGCCTTGGCTAAGAGCAATGATTCGTACGGCTTATCGCCTAAATTAATGAACAGGCTGGAAAAATCGACGTGGCCCAGCAATCTTCCAACGGGCGGCATGATCACATCGTCAACCAGAGACGACACGATTTTTCCAAAAGCGGCGCCGATAATGACACCGACCGCCAAGTCCACTACATTGCCACGCATGGCAAATTCTTTGAACTCTTTCAGCATGGTCTCTCTCCTCGTTGAAATTGGATTGAGAATTCTAGCGACGCGTCCGCAAGACTAGCACAGAGCCAAGGAATCCGCGCAGGGCCAGAATTACGCCCGCGGTCGCCAGCAGAGGCCCCACCCAGATAAACGGAACCCGGGAAATTGCCAACATGACTGTGCCCAGCAGAGTCAAAGAAATGCCTCGTGTCCAGTTTTCACCGCGCGACCAGGATCTTGCAGGCTTATAGAGCCCGCGAAGTCCCCACAAAATCAGAGCAATGCTGAGGACAATCCACGCGGGCTTGCGGCGGTCGAAGAAAATGTGGTTGGTCAGTCCCAGCCACACCACCAGGCCGCCAAGCAGCACAAAGACAATCTCAATGAACAGCCGCAGGAACCGCTCGGGGTTCAACATCGAAACCTCGTGGAGTCTACGCTACGCGCTCGATGCGCAGTTTGTTGACGGTTACCGGAGTTTTTGGACGGTCGTTGCCATCGCGCGGCAAATTGGAGATCTTATCGGCTACCTCCTGGCCTTCCACTACTTCGCCAAAGATGGTGTGGCGATTGTCGAGCCAGGGTGTGGGGGCGACGGTAATGAAAAATTGGCTGCCGTTGGTTCCGGGACCGGAATTGGCCATGGAAAGCTTTCCCGTTTTCGAATGTTTCAGGGAAGGATGAAATTCGTCCGCAAACTTGTAACCGGGGCCGCCCATTCCACTGCCTTGCGGGCAGCCGCCCTGAATCATGAACTGAGGGATTACGCGATGAAAAATCAGGCCATCGTAGAAGGGCCGCTTTTCTTTCTTGCCCGTCTTCTCGTCTGTAAATTCCTTTGTGCCTTCGGCCAGTCCCACGAAATTCTCGACAGTCTTCGGCGCTTCCTTTTCCAAAAGTCGAATCACAACGTTGCCCTGCGAAGTTTCAAAAATGGCGTATGTTCCTGCTGCTCTGCTCATGCGTTCTCCTTGTGAACAGAAATATCGTACACGAGGCAGCGCAAACCGCGCTACTCGCAAGACGGGTTCTCGAACTGGTAAAATCGGAGCCTATCGCTGCGTTAAGGGGCACCGCTGGTGAGAAACCTGTCCGTAAGAAAAGACAAAGCCGAGATTTGCACCAGGTTGGATACGATTCGCTTGGATAGCGCGCGCCGATGGGGAAAGATGACGGCACATCAGATGATTTGCCACCTCTGCGACTCGTTTCGCGGGCCGCTGGGTGAGAGACCTATCGCGCCGGTCACCGGAGTGCGCGGTCGAGCGCTGATGAAGTGGTTTGCGCTGTCGACACCGATTCCGTGGCCCCGCGGACTTACGACTACCCCCGAGGCCAATCAGCAGATTGCCGGAACGCCACCGGCCGAGTTTGCGGCCGATGTCCAGGAGCTACGGCGCTTGTTGGAGCTGTTTACGCAATCTCCGAGGAAGTTTAGCTGGGAGCCCCACCCGATTTTTTCCGAAATGACGGACTCCCAGTGGATGCGCTGGGGTTATCTCCATATGGATCACCACTTCCGCCAGTTTGGCGCGTGAGGAGTTGTTGCAATTGCTGGTTATGACTGCGGAGCGGCCTTGATCTCGCGGAGCTTGCCGGTGCTCACGTCATACACAAATCCGCGAACCGTTATGGATTTGGGAATCCACGGGTGCGTTTGAAGTTTTTCAAGTTGATGACGGACATTTTCCTCAATGTTCTGAAACGCGTAAAAGAAGGCGGGTGAAACCGCGGCGGTCCCCGTGCGGTTCTGAATTCTTGTACGCAGATCCTGTTCGCTGGTGGTCATTAGTCCGCAGTCTGTGTGATTGATGACCATGATCTCTTCGGTTCCTAACAGGTGATGCGACACGATGAGCGATCGCAGGCTGTCTTCTGTCACAATTCCGCCTGCGTTTCGAATGATGTGAGCATCTCCGGTTTTCAAACCCAAGGTGCGAATGGAGAGGCGGGTATCCATACAGGTCAGCACCGCGAGTTTCCGTGCCGGCCGTGGCGTTAGGGTGCGCAGTTCGTGCGTGCGTGAGTACACTTCGTTGGCTTCAAGAACGTCGTCGATTACACTCATGTCCAAGGCAGTTTAGCAGATGTGGGAATTGTTTCCCGTAAGGGGTCGTTCACAATCCGCAAAGTAGGTTTACCAGCTTTTTTGTTCCCGCAACTCAGTGATATGCGCCGTGTGATGCTTGCCGTGCCACTCATACAAAAACAGGAGCCAGTCCACGGTGCGCTCGCCGTGTTCCGGGTGCACCAGCACTCGCGCAAATTGCTCCGGTTTTAGCGAGTGCCACAGTCGATCCCAACGCGCGTGCAAGGCATCCAGCAATTTCTGCGAATCTTCGATGGGTGCGGATTTGGCGTCATCGAGTTCGGCCCACAGGGACTCTTCATATGGCTTGATCGTTGGTTTCTCCTCGGTTACTGCCAGCTTGAGGCGCACGAACGCATTCAGATGACTATCCGTCACGTGATGAACAACCTGCCGCAGCGTCCATCCGCCTTGGCGGTAAGGCGTGTCCAGTTGGGCCTCACTCAACCCCTGAACGGCGGCACGCATCTTGACCGGGGTGCTGCCAATTTCTGCGATGGCTTGTTGCCTGCGGGTGGCGGTCGTTTCGCTGGGCAACTCGAACCTTCCAATGGGATAGCGCGGGTCCTTCACGATCGTCTCCTTGTCGAACAACGGTAATTTATGCAAGTTTACGTGTCTTTTGCGCTTACATTCAACCTGCCGTAACCTCAAATGGCTCTCCAATTTGGACGCCTGCTGTAATGCTACAATGTGTGGCTCATGTATCCGGCAGGTGCGCTGTCGAATCTAATGCTCTGGAGAAAAAGAGAATGTATAACGTGGTTATCATCGGCAGCGGCTGCGCAGGTCTGACGGCGGCTATTTATGCCGGACGCGCCAACCTGAAACCTCTCGTGCTCGATGGCCACGAACCGGGCGGGCAGCTCTCTCTCACCACGCACGTGGAGAACTTTCCCGGCTTTCCCGATGGCATCATGGGCCCGGAACTCATCGAAAATATGCGCAAGCAGGCGCAAAGATTTGGGGCGGAATTCAAAGCGGGCGCGGTAAGCGAAGTGGATCTGACCAAGCGCCCGTTCAAGATTACGGCTGGTAAAGAGACCTATGATGCCAAGTCGCTCATCGTGGCAGCCGGCGCTTCGGCACGGTTGCTCGGGCTGGCGGGCGAAAAGGAATTGATTGGCCACGGCGTATCGACATGTGCCACGTGCGACGGTTATTTCTTTCGTGGACGGGCGATTGCCGTTGTCGGCGGTGGCGACTCCGCTATGGAAGAAGCAAACTTTCTTTCCAGATACGCGAGTCGGGTCTATCTGATTCACCGCCGCAATGAGTTTCGTGCGTCAAAAATCATGATTGATCGCGCCAAGGCCAACGAAAAAATCGAGTTTGTCACACCGTACGCCGTGGACGAAATTACGGCTGTGGAAGGGGCCGTCAATGGGATTCTCCTTCGCAACAGTGACACCAATGAAGTTCGTAATATTGAAGTCCACGGCGTCTTCATTGCCATCGGCCATAACCCCAACAGCACCGCGTTCAAAGGCAAGCTGGAGATGGACGCCAACGGTTACCTGATTCCCAGGCACGGGAGCCTGACCAGTATCCCAGGGGTCTTCGTTGCTGGCGACGTCCAGGATCATCGCTACCGCCAAGCCGTAACCGCCGCTGGTTCCGGATGCATGGCGGCCATCGACGCGGAAAAGTTCCTGGAAGAACACAAAGACTAGTTTGCGACTTTGCAAACTCCCGTAATTTGCCATAATTGAAGCGATGCTCCGCTCGATTCTGCTCAAGCTGTCCGCCAGCAAAGGTTTCGCCCAATGGGTCACCACAAACGGCAAGACGCGCAGCATGGCGCAACGCTTTGTTCCCGGTGAAACGCTGGATCAAGCCATTGCTGCTGCCCGGGCGTGCAACAACGCCGGCATGCTTGTCAGCCTGGACTATCTTGGCGAAAATGTTTCCACCACCGCCGATGCCCAACGCGCCCGTGATTCCTACCTGGAAGTCTTCGAACGCATTTCCAGGGAAAAACTGAGCGCCAACGTCTCCTGCAAATTGACCCAACTGGGAATGGACTTGAGCGTTGAATTCTGTGAAGGGCTCGTTCTATCTGTTGTGGAACGCGCTGCGGATTACGATAATTTTCTCCGTGTGGACATGGAAGGTTCCGTTTATACCCAGCGCACGGTCGAACTCGTGAAGCGCATTCGTGCCCGCAATCCGGCCATTGGTACCGTGATTCAGTCCTATCTCTACCGCAGCGAGTCTGATATCAAGGA
The DNA here is from genome assembly GCA_035317965.1 of Saccharimonadales bacterium (SeqCode). Classification (GTDB taxonomy): domain Bacteria; phylum Acidobacteriota; class Terriglobia; order Acidiferrales; family UBA7541; genus Acidiferrum. Next base: position 42,896 of record DATHFT010000033.1, read on the forward strand.
TTTGCTAGCCTATGGCTGTCGAGTGCGGCTTTGCAAGGGTGCCTACAAGGAATCGGCAGAAGTTGCGTTTCCCAAAAAAGCCGACGTGGATGCCAACTACGTGCGTCTGATGCAACTTCTGTTGACCAGCGGTTTTTATCACGGAATCGCGACGCACGACCCCATGATGATTGCCGCTACAATCCGCTACGCTGCGGCGCAAAAAATTTCCAAAGATGATTTTGAGTTTCAGATGCTTTATGGAGTTCGTACCGATTTGCAGCGGCGGCTCGTCAGAGATGGCTACCGTGTCCGCATCTATATTCCTTATGGACTCGACTGGTTCCCCTACTTTATGAGGCGTCTCGCGGAGCGGCCCGCCAATGTAATTTTCTTCCTGCGCAATTTGTTCCGCTAAGCACGGCTTCCTAAAGCTTCCGGCAGACGGTCACTCCGTCGCGGAGTGGAACGAGAACAGTAAAAAGATCCGTCGAATCATAAGCGCTTCTGTTTAGTTCTTGTACTCCCAGTGTGTTTGTGTCGCCCTTGGCGGCAGGCCGCGCGGCTTTACCGGACCACAAGGTATTGTCGGTGACCAACAGACCGCCGCTGCGAAGTTTGGGCAAAGCCGCTTCCATCGCCGCGGGATACTGGTGCTTGTCGATATCGTTAAAAATAAAATCAAAAGCTCCGGAAGATTCTTTCAGTAAAGCGATGGCATCGCCGGTGGCTACTTTTATTTGGGTTGCCACTCCAGCCCGCTGGAAATAATCCTGGGCCCGGCGAGCGTTTTCCGGAGAGCCATCGCTATAAAATACTTCTGCCTCGGGCCCGGCCGCCCGTGCCAACCAGATGGTGGAATACCCAATCGCCGAACCCATCTCGAAGATTCGTTTGGCTCCTGAAATTTGCACGAGCAGGGTCAGGAAGCGGGCGACGGCTGGCCCAATGATGGGGATGCGGTTCTGTGCAGCATACTCTTCAATCTCCCTGACGACGGCATCCCGTTCCGGCAGTAGCCCGTAGATATATTCCTCAACGTCGTCTTGAATATAACCGCTGCGCAGATTTTCAGTTCGTATCAAAGGCTTTCTCCCGGTTTTAAAGCGTGAATTTCCAGCCCCGCAATGCCGCCGGTCTCTGCTCTCAGTGCATCGACGGTTCCAGTAAGCGCAGGAAACGTAGCGTAGTGCATGGGAATGACGTGTTTCACGCCGAGCAATTTGATCGCCTGCGCGGCCTCGCGGGGACCCATCGTATATAAATCTCCGATCGGTAGGAGCGCCAGGTCCGGTTTGTAGAGTTCGCCGATCAGTCGCATATCTCCAAATACGGTTGTATCGCCTGCGTGAAACACAGTCAACCCGCCCGGCAGCCGCACAATGAAGCTTCCCGGCTCGCCTCCATAGATGTGTTTACCATCTTCTTCAATCGAGTTGGAATGAAACGCGTGGGAGAGCGTTACCTCAAAGCTGCCGACCTTTTGCGTACCGCCTTTGCCCATGGGCATCACCAGTTTGTCAAAACCTTTTGCGCCGATCCATAGAGCGGTCTCAAAAATGGCGACGATCTTGGGCTTGTGCTCTTGGGCCAGCGCCAGCAAGTCTCCCATGTGGTCACCGTGCCCGTGGGTGAGAAAAACCGCGTCGAGTTTCGTTATTTTCTTCAGGTTTTCCGGGCAAACCGGATTGGTCATGATCCACGGATCAATTATCGCGACTTCGCCGGATGGTGTAGTCAGTGAAAATGCGCTGTGGCCAAAATAGGTAATCCGATTGCCTTTTGTGTCGAGCATTAGTTCCCTCAGCTGAATAATTGTGAATGCAGAACATTAGATGCATTCCACAAGGCCTTCGTTTGAGGAAAAAGGACTTCACTTCCCGGAGGAAAGAAGTGAGCGGATTGCTGCTTCGTATCTTTCCTGGTTGGCTTCGCCAAGGAAATGCCCGATCTGCCGCCCGTCCGGCGCGTAAAAGAAGGAGGCGGGAATAGCACCGCTCCAACCGGGCAAAACAGCTTGTAGGAAGGTGTTCTCGCTGCCTGGTTTCTTGCGATAATTCGGGAAGAATGGCTTGTACCGCGCGATAAAGCGACGCGTCAAAATGAGGTCACCGTCGTCGTCCAAATTCACACCCACAACTTTAAGCCCTTGCGGCGCATATTGTTTTGCCAGTTCGCTCAACATTGGGTATTCAGCGCGGCAAGGTTCGCACCAGGTGGCCCAGAACGTTACCAGGAGCGGTTTCCCGCGATATTGCTCCAGCAATTTTTGATAACCCTGCGCATCGATAATGGCCGGATCATGTGGCGTGGCCGCCTGCGGAGAAGCGATCGCCGCCGCCAAAATGAAAATTGCAATTGCGACAAAAACAGTCCTAATTCTCATCATTTTCCTCGCACTCCCATTCTATTCCTCTCTATCCAAGTTGAGAATCTCATTCCTGCCGCGTACAATCCCTGTAAGCTGCTTGTTGGCCCCAGCGGCTGCTGTTACAAGAAAATTTTTGCTGGTAGCGCATTGCCCCGCAAGAGCCGCCGGCCCGTTGTGTATAAAAGGAGATTGTGAATGGCTTACGTGATTGCCGAACCGTGCATCGGCACAAAAGACACCGCCTGCGTGGATGTTTGCCCGGTGGATTGTATCCACCCGCGCAAGGATGAAGCGGGACACGAAGCGGAAAAGCAGCTCTATATCAATCCCGTAGAGTGTATCGACTGCGGCGCGTGCGTCCCGGTTTGCCCGGTTACGGCCATTTTCGCTCTCGAAGATCTGCCGGAAAAGTGGCAGAGCTTTACTCCGATTAACGCGGATTGGTACGTGAAGAAGTAAGAGTTGTCCCTAGACCAGTCGCGCATTGAACCAGAAATGGCACGCATGGGCGTGCCGTTTTTATTTCTGGACGGCGGAAACCTTGAGCTGCGTCATGTTGTTGTGCCGTGCGCGCCCATCCAAAGTGCGCCGCCCTACATCGGCAAACGAAGTGGCAAACAGGATTTTCTCCACGGCTCCCTGCACATCCTGCCACATCTGCTTCAATCCACAGGTTTCGCCTTCCACGCAAACGGCGCCCAGTCGTTGCTCCGAGTGGGTGCAACTGGATTCTGTAAATTCTTTGCCGTCCACAATTCGCAGCACTTCACCTACGGAAATCTCATCCGGCGATCGCGCCAGCGTATAACCTCCACGCACCCCGCGCCGGCTTTCCAGAATGTTCTGCCGTTTCAATTCCAGCAGAATCTGCTCGAGATATTTCAGCGGAATGTGATGCCGTTCAGCAATTTCGTGAATAGCCACAACCGCCGGATAGTGTAGCGTCAGGTGCAAAACTGCCTGCGTTGCGTACTCGCCTTTTGCCGTCACTCGCATAGTTCGTTGTCGACTTTTTCTAGCCTTTCACACGCCCATCATCGTGTCAATCCGCGTTCTCATCCACATGAAAGCCCCTTCCAACGTTTTCAGGCGCGAAATCATTTACAATTTCTATGTCCCTAACGGGGTGCTGCTGGGAGCGAATACTTTGAAGCGACGTCTTGCGCGTCCTACTGTTGTTCTGCTGGTTCTAGTGCTTGCCGGGGCAAAATTGCTTCCCGCGCAGGCGCCCACGCCACCGGCTGCCGCGCCTCCGCCCCCAACAAGTTCTATGGAAGGAACCTGGTCGGGAACACTGGCAGTCGGCTCCGCCGCTCTCCATCTCGTCCTGCATATCTCCAGAGAGCCGGACGGCTCTTGCAGAGCAACTCTGGACAGTTTGGACCAGGGCGTCTACGCCATCGAAGCGTCGTTTGTGACTTGCAAGGAATCGGTGTTCTCCTTTGCAGTGGTTTCTGTTGGAGCGTCCTACGCCGGGAAACTCTCGGCCACCCGGCAAACCCTTGAAGGGAACTGGTCGCAGAGCGGCGCTGCACTTCCTCTTAGCTTTCACCGCCAGCCGGCCAGTCTGGGCACGAAAAAGCCGGCTGACGCGATTGCTGATGTCGAAGGCCTTTGGCAAGGTCGCGTCGAATCGAATGGCCTGCGCCTTCGTCTTCAGCTGCGCATCTCGCACAATGAACAACGGCAGCTCACCGCCACGCTGGACAGTATCGACCAGGCGGTCACCGGAATTCCCGCCACAAAAGTTGTCCGTGAAGCTAGTACTTTACATTTTGAGATTCCAGCGGTCAGCAGTGTCTATGACGGGGAAGTGAACGCCGCCAAAAATCTCATCGCGGGAACCTGGACCCAGGCCGGGGTCGCGCAAAAGCTCGATTTCAAACGTTCGCGGGACGTTTTGGAATTGCGGCGCCCACAAAATCCCGTAAAGCCATATCCGTATCGCGAAGAAGAGGTTCGGTTTTCCAACACAAAAGCAGAAATCGCACTCAGCGGCACACTGACCTTGCCGAGCGGTGCAGGCCCTTTTCCCGCAGCGCTTTTGATCGGCGGGTCCGGCCCTCAGGATCGCGATGAATCAGTTGCTGGCCATCGTCCATTCCTGGTCCTGGCCGACTATCTTTCTCGCAAGGGAATCGCCGTGCTTCGCTATGACAAACGCGGTATCGGCAAGTCCAGCGGAGACTTTGTCAGCGCAACCACCCTGGATTTCGCCGCCGATGCTGAGGCCGCGTTTGCTTATCTGCGAACCCGCAAAGAAATCGACCCCAGAAAAACCGGTCTGGTCGGCCACAGTGAGGGCGGCATGGTTGCTCCCATGCTGGCCGCGCGCTCCGCCGAAGTAGCCTGGATCATACTTCTCGGGAGTCCCGGCGTAGCAGGCGAGCAGAATTTACTCCTGCAATCGGAACAAATCGCCCGGGCCAGCGGCATGGCTGATGACGCCATCGAAAAAAGTCTCGATTTTGACAGGAAAGCCTACGCTCTTGTGGCCCAGGAAAAAGATCGAACCGCACTCGAAACCAGGTTGAGTGAACTTGTACGAACCAGCGGTATGGCCGATTCGGCCTCTCCTGCCGAAATTCAATCCCAGATTCACGCTATGAGTTCTCCCTGGTTCCGTTTCCTGCTCGCCTATGATCCGGCAACCGCTTTGCAAAAAACGAAGTGTCCGGTCCTGGTCCTCAACGGCGAACGGGACTTGCAGGTGCCTGCCAAGCAAAACCTTCCAGCGATTCAGAAGGCGCTGGGAGATGGCGGCAACAAAGACTTCCAGGTGACGGAGCTTCCCGGCTTGAATCATCTTTTTCAACATGCACAAACTGGCGCACCGCGCGAATATGGGGCCATCGAGGAAACTTTCTCTCCAGGAGCGATGGGCATTGTTTCCGATTGGATTCTGAAGCGCGCCATTCCGTAAATGGCCACGGCACCCGGCGCGTACCGGCTCTTCCCTTTAGCGCATCCAACCAACGTTTGTGTTTCGCTTCGTCTCCCGTCACCGTAACCTGCAGGTCTCGATGACGGGTTATCATATTCGTGCGACTTGCGCGTCCCTATGCCGCCAAAATTCGACCTGACCCTGCTCATCCACGCGCACCAGCCCTGCGGTAATTTTCAGCATGTGCTTGAAAAGTCGTACGAGACTTCCTATCTGCCCTTCGTTGAGCACTTGGAGCGTCATCCCGGGGTTCACGTTGGTCTGCACTATTCCGGCCCGCTGCTCACTTGGATCCAGGAGCACCGCCCCGTTTATTTCGCGCGTCTAAGAGATCTCGTTCGACGCGGCCAGGTAGAACTGGTCGGCGGCGGGTTCTATGAACCCATTCTTGTTTCCATTCCTCCGGAAGACCAACGGGAACAAATTACGCGGCTCTCGAACTATCTCGAAGAGCACTTTGGCGATCGCCCTACCGGGGCGTGGCTGGCCGAGCGGGTTTGGGAGCCGCAACTTCCAAGCGTCCTGGCGGGTGCCGGCATTGGCTACACACTCGTTGATGACATTCATTTCCTGTCGGCTGGGTTTGAGCCGGACGAACTGTTCGGTCCCTACATCGCAGAAGATTGCGGTCAATGCATCTGGGTCTATCCCGGCCACAAGGCGTTACGCTATCTGGTGCCATTCGGCAAAGTTGATGACGTGATCGGCTACCTGCGCGAAGGCGCAAGAATGCATCCCGGGGGCGTCGCTTCCATGGGCGATGACATGGAAAAATTCGGCGTCTGGCCCGGCACGTTCAAACACTGCTACGCCGATGGCTGGCTCGAGCAGTTTTTCACCGCGTTGGAAGCAAATTCCGATTGGTTGCGTGTTTCCACTCCGGGCGAATATATCGCCAATCATTCGCCTCTCGGCCGCGCCGATCTTCCCACCGCTTCCTATACGGAAATGATGAACTGGGCTTTGCCCACCAGAGTACGCCAGCGCTACGAAGCTGTGCAGCGGGAATTTGAATCGCGCCCGGAGGTACTCGCTTTTTTGCGGGGCGGCTCCTGGCGTGGTTTCTTCCGGAAATACTCAGAAGCCAATCTCCTGCACAAAAAAATGCTGCGGGTCTCTTCACGCATCGCCGCCGCTCCGGCGCGCCGCAGTGGCTCCAAGGCTACAGACGAAATCAATCAAGCTCGCGATTTCTTGCTGCGGGCGCAATGCAATGATGCCTATTGGCACGGCATTTTTGGCGGTCTTTACGCCCCGCATCTTCGCACCGACCTCTGGCGGAATCTTATCCGCGCTGAAGCCATCGCGGACCGCCAGACGCCCGGCGCTCTTATCGCCCGTGTCGAAATGCTCGACTACGACTCGGATGGCTGCCGCGAATTGCTTTTCACCGCGCCTGAATACCAGGTGCTGCTGAAACCTAACGACGGCGGCACGGTTGCCGCAATCGATTTCCGTCCCGCTTCGGCCACGCTGGTCAATTCCGTACTTCGCAGGCCTGAAGCGTACCACGCGCGTCTGCGAGACGCCGCGTCACACTCGCGCACCGGCAGTGTGGGCTCGATCCACGACCAGACGCGGGTCAAGGAACCTGGTCTCGAGCGATTCCTGCGTTATGACCGTTGGGCGCGGCACACATTTCGCGTTTTGATTTTTGACCCTTCGCGCAACCAGGCCAATTATGAAGCACTCGAACTCTTCGAAGACGCCGGTTTTGCGGGCGGCACATTCCAGGTGAGAACTTCTGGCGCTCACGATGCCGAACTTTTTCGCGACGCTGCATTCGACGGGTTGCCGCAAAAAGACGACGGTGAATCCAGCGTTTCGTTGATTAAGCGATTTTCTTTTGGGCCGGCGCCGAACGGTTTCGAAGTGGCCTGTGAAATTGGAATCAAACTCAAACAACCCCTTGAGAAACCGGTTGCCGTGGGAATTGAGTCTGTCATCAATCTGCTCGCGCCCAATGAACCCGACCGTTTCTTCCTGACTGCAACGGGCCGCGAAAACTTGCGATTTAGCGGAATTCTGCCGGGACCGCTGCTGCGCATGGAAGATGGCTGGCAGCGTATTCGAGTTGCCTTGCACGCACCGGCCACGGAAGGATTTTGGGTTGCGCCAATCGAAACTGTTTCAGAATCCGAAGAAGGTTTTGAGCGTGTCTATCAGGGTTCGCAGATTCTTTCCGTTTGGAACCCGGGTCTAACCACACAAAAGAACTGGGGCGCTCGACTCGTTTGGCGAGTGGAAGGGTTCTGATTTAGGAATAAATGGGGCGGTCCTGCGGTCCCGAGTGGACTTCGGCTCGCCGCAAGCCGGTCATTCCGCCATCAACAAATTCTGCGCGAAAGACCATTCGTGATCGATCCATTGGCCGTCACAGCGAAATCCGGTTCGCGCCGCCATTTCAAAAGGTTCTTGCGCCTGGTATTTGTGAGAACTCTCCGTCCAGATGGTCTCATCTTCATCCAGCGTTATCAGAAGACCCGCCGCAGGAATTGTCACGCGTTGCTTCCGGGTGGACCGCAAATGCATCTCAATGCGCCGTTCCTCAATATTCCACTGCGCTTCATGCCGGAACGCTGGCAATGCAAAGTCAGCTCCCAGTTCGCGATTGATCCGGGCTAGCAAGTTCAAATTGAACGCTGCTGTCACTCCCGCCGGGTCATCATAAGCCAGTATTTGGCTCTTAACGTCTTTCTCCAGATCGGTGCCCAGCAGCAGCGCATCTCCTTCCTGAAGAATTTCCCGAACTTCCCGCAGAAATTTATCGCCTGCATCTCGATCAAAGTTTCCAATCGTACTTCCCAGAAATAACACCAGCAGCCGATCTTGTGCTTTCCGCGCCTTCGCAACGCAGCGCAAACCCTCGAGGTAGGGTTGCTCGTAGCCGACCACACTCACCATATCGATCTGCCCAAGCTCCTTTTCGCAGGCCGCCAGGGCCGAAGGAGAAATCTCAATAGGGTAGTAGTACGTTTTCTGCCTTCGCGAAAGCGCTTCTAAAATCCATCGAGTTTTCTTGCCGGTTCCACTTCCAAGCTCCGCCACTTGCACGGATCCCGGCAGCCGCCCAACGATCTCATTGGCGTGTTTCTGCAATAGCCGCGCATCCGCACGCGTCAGTCCGTACTCGGGCAATACGCAAATCGCCTCAAATAAAGCTGACCCGACTTCGTCATACAAGTATTTGGATGGCAATTCTCTTTGTCCTGATTTTGTGAGACCTTCGCGTATGTCAGCAGCAAATTCAGACGCATGTCGGGTCAGAAGGGAATAGGTCGGCATTTTTTCTCCCGGGCTTGGGCGAACTTTCCTTACGTCTACGGCTGCAGAATTAACTTCAGTCTTCGACGCAACGAAAAGTTGCGTACGCATACGGGTAGTGCGGCTGAAACCAGTTGCGGAACGACCTCCGCAGCATGCAAGCCGCCGTGCGCGGCGATCCGCCCTTCATTACAAAATGCCTTCCATCAAAAAAGTCCGCGGAGTAGCCGGGGTAAAACGGCATCCGGGTAAATCCCGGAAACGGAGCAAACTCCGTTCTCGTCCATTCCCACCCATTTCCCACGAGATCATGCACGCCGAAAGCGCTTGCACCTTCCGGATGCGAGCCTACCGGGGACGGATCCCAATGGCGGAAATCAAAATTCCCGTGGCGTTCACTCGGGGTCTCTTCCCCCCACGGATAGCTGCGCTCCACGCGATTATCGCGTGTGCCATACGCCGCGCGGTGAAATTGCGCTTCGGTTGGAAGTTTCCGTCCCATCCAGGCCGCATACGCATGGGCTTCAGCGTGGCTGACGTACACCGGCCAATCATCCGGCAGCCGAATGTCTCCAAACATCGAGCGATACATCCATATATTTCCTTCGTGCTGCCAGAACGCCGGATGTTCAATCTTTGCGCGCTCCTTCCAGGCCCAATCGCTTTCCCGCCAAAGCAATCTATTTTCGTAGCCGCCGGCCTGAATGAATCTCAGAAAATCCATATTAGTAACGTCGTGCGTTTCAATCGCAAAATCTCCTACCGTCTCCTCATGCGCTTCCAACTCGTTGTCCCAGCCAAATTCATCGCCATGCACGCGTTGCAGTCCCAAGGTCACCGCGCCGCCGGAAATGTCCACCATGGGCGACCGTCCCTTCGGCAGTCTGCAATCGGTTCTTTCTGGGCCCTGCACCTTTTGGGAACTGGGCAAGCGGTGCAGCAGGTAAGACAACGTTTCTGCGTGCATCAAGCGATGCTCAATAGCCACATCCAGCATCGTTGCTAGATTCGGATGGCCTTCCCAGGGTCGCGCCAGGGCATTTTCAACCGCGCTGTCCAACGCGTCGCGCAATTTCATCCGGTAGGATTCAATTTCCGTTCGATCCGGCCAGTCCGAAGGGGAATCGGTCGGCAATCCACCACCGACAGGGTCGATGCCAAATGCAAACAGCTGGTCGAAGGTTCTATTGAATGGGCGCAAGCCAAATGCGCGTTCCGCGAGCAAGTTCCAGTCAAAGGCCTCTACATGTCCTAGGTAAAAAATGATGCGATGCCGTTCCGGGACGGGCCGATCATACATCGCTTCATCGCGCACGATCCGGAACAGGTCGTCGGTTCTTCCACGAGCATCAACTAACCGGCTATGAAGGCTGCTACGAAGGCGGACAGGACTGGCGGTGGCTCCCATGGCTTGCTCCCTCTCGTTGGATGCGGTTTCCGTGTGAAGGTTTCGCCAAGTATCGGCGCAAGGAGGTGAATTGCACTAAGATGGTCCCTCCCTGCTTGGGGGCTGTCAACCGAAATGAATACGAAACCTACGGCCGGCCCGCAACCTACCATCGAATTTCAGGCGGTAACATACGGTCTTTTCCGGAGTCATTCTCAGACTATTGTTTCTAATATTTCCCTTAGCATTCAGCCGGGAGAAACGCTCGTTCTTCTCGGTCGCAGCGGTAGCGGCAAGACTACGCTCCTGCGCTTGATTAACCGCATGCTGACCCCCTCCGCAGGACAAATCTTCATAGAGGGCCGCTCAACTCGGGACTGGGATCCCATCCTCCTCCGTCGCCACATTGGATATGTTATTCAGGAAGCTGGTCTATTCCCGCATTTTACTGTCGCCGAAAATGTCGGGTTGGTGCCCGATCTTGAAAATTGGGACGTTTCACGCCTTAGAGCCCGTGTTGAAGAAATGCTAAGGCTCGTTGGCCTGGATCCGTCTGAGTACTCCTCGCGGAAGCCTCGCGAGCTTTCCGGCGGCCAGCGTCAGCGTGTGGGGGTAGCCCGCGCCCTCGCTGCGGACCCGCCCATCCTTTTAATGGACGAACCGTTCGGTGCGCTGGACCCGGTTACCCGCACGGAATTGCAGCGTGAATTCAGAGCCCTGGCCCGCCGCCTGGACAAAACCATTGTTTTTGTCACGCACGACCTTCGCGAAGCGCTGGTCCTCGCCTCTCGCATCGTCCTGCTGCAGTCCGGCCAAATCGTTGCAGACGCCCCGCCAGGGGAGTTTCTGAAAATCGACCATCCCGAAGTCCGGGCCTTCACCGCCTCGCTGGCCACGACCGCGGGGGCTGTATCATGAGCAGCCGTTGGGAATTCTTGTCCAGTCACCGCTCAGAAATCTTCAGCGCCACCCTGGATCATCTCGCTCTCGTGGTTATTGCCATGGTCGTTGCCATCCTGATCGCCGTTCCCCTGGGAATGCTGATCGTCCAACGTCCCATGTTGCGCCGGATTGCACTGGGCATTGCCAGCGTATTTCAAACCATCCCCAGCCTGGCCCTTTTCGGCTTTCTGATTCCCGTGCCATTTATCGGCGGTATCGGGCGCCGCACGGCAATCGTCGCCCTGGTTCTTTACGCAATCCTTCCTATCTTGCGCAACACCTACGTTGGACTCACTGTAATCGACCCCGCTATTCTGGAATCTGCCGAAGCCATGGGCATGACGCAAGCGCAAATTCTCTGGCGCGTCCGCCTTCCGCTCGCCCTCGCCGTAATTCTGGCCGGCATTCGCACTGCCACCGTCATTACCATTGGTGTCGCCACTATTGCCGCCGCCATCGGCGCCGGTGGACTCGGCACTTTCATCTTTCGCGGAGTAGCCATGGTCAACGACGCCGTCATTCTTGCAGGCGCAATTCCCGCCGCAGTTCTTGCTTTGTTGGCCGACTTTCTCCTGGCTCTAGTCGAACGTCGATTGAGGATTGCCTGACATGCACCGCAAGTTCGCCACGTTCTTCGTTTTTTTGGGCGTCGTTTCTCTTCTTTCCTCCTGCCATTCGTCGGTAAAACCCAAAATCGTAATTGGCTCAAAATTTTTCACCGAGCAAGTCATTCTCGCTGAACTTCTCGCCCAGCATATAGAAGACCGCACCGGCATTCCCGTCGAACGCAAAACCAATCTCGGCGGCACGTTACTCGTGCAAAAGGCCATGCAATCCGGTGGTCTGGATTTATATGTGGAATATACCGGCACGGCTCTGACCGCCGTCCTGAACGAATCTCCAGGAACTGATAATTCCACCGCGATATACAACCGCGTCAAACAAGCCTACGCTCAACGTTTTCAAATGGAGGTCACCGAGCCTCTCGGTTTTGAAAATACGTTTGCTATGGTCATTCGCGGAGACGATGCTCGACGCCTCAATTTGCGTCGCATCTCCGACGTCGTTCCCCTGGCGCCCCAGTGGCGCGTAGGCGCGGGCTACGAATTTCAAGAGCGTCCCGACGGCTTCAAAGGCTGGAGCGAACGCTACAACCTGCGCTTCGCCGCGCCACCCAGCGCGATGGACCTGGGCCTGATCTACCGAGCCCTGGTCGACAAGAAAGTAGACATCGTAGCCGGCAATTCCACCGACGGCCTTATCGAAGCCCTCCACCTCGCCGCGCTCGAAGACGACCTCCATTACTTCCCGCCCTACGATGCCGTTCCCATCGTCCGCCAGTCCGCACTCGAAAAATACCCGCAGCTCCGTTCCGCCCTGGCCGACCTGGCCGGAAAAATCACCGCCGCCGACATGCGGCACCTCAACTACGAAGTCGACGCCGACCAACGCGACGTAGCCAAAGTCGTCCGCGCTTTCCGCCAGGCCAGAGGCCTGTGACCCTTCCTCGAATTTCGCTTCCCAAGTAATCTCCCGGTACAATCGCTGAATATGCATACAGCAATAACCACTACGCGTGGAAACCGAACCTGTCGATGCGCGCCTCCAGGTTTTCCTACAATCATTTATTAGTTTTGCTACCGAAAACACCTGAGCAACTCCAACAAAGCGATGTGCCATCCAACTCGGGGAAAGCAGATCTTCGTCCTCCCCGAAGCCGGCCCCTGCTTTGTGTGTGTTTAATCCAGATGAAGTCTAGGTAAGGAGAGCACGGATGAAACGTGTTGCGTTTTTCCTATTTATCGCCAGTTGGTTCGTCCCGCTTGCCTCTGCTCAGGACCGTATGCAGGCCGGAGTTTATGCCGACTATTTCCGCATTTCCCAAACCGACACAAACCAGGCCGGGCTCGGCGTGCGTGTCGGGTTCAAAGCATTTCCCTACACCATGATGGAAGGCGAAATGAGTTATGACTTTGCGCAAGCCTTTAACGAAGGCTTCACCGACACCGGCACCGGCACAATTTCCGTTCAGCGTACAAACATGCGTGTTCTCCACGGCCTCGTCGGTCCCAAATTCGAACCGCATCGCGGCGGAATTCGCCCCTTTTTTACGGTGAAAGCCGGCTTCGTCAACTTCCGGCTCAATGATCGTCCCGCCACAGTCGGCACGTTCCTTAGTTCTGTCGAAAATCTGCGTTCAAACAATGTTAGCGGCGTGCTCTATCCTGGCGGCGGCTTGGAAGGACACCTTGGGCCGGTGGGATTGCGTCTTGACGTCGGCGATGAAATATATTTTTCCGACGGCGCCCACCACAATTTGCGAGTTGCTTTCGGACCATTCCTCCGCTTCTGATTTTGGTTTTGCGTTCCTGGTGCGCGGAGCCGGCGGGCCGTTTCCCTGTTCCGCGCATTTTTTGTTGTCGCATGCCCTATATTTTTGTTCGGCGTGCTCCCGGCGATTTCCCCGTCGGCTTGCTCGTCTGAGAGTCCGTTTGATACAGTGATATCTCACGGAGCAATTGGAATTTTCGTTCAAACGGGAGACCAGGTGGCTATAGCGAAGGAGTTGCTTGCGATTCTTGTCTGTCCCGTCTGCAAAACGCCTGTCAAAGTCCTCGATGATAATTCTGGACTCAAATGCGCAACCTGCCGCCGCGTCTATCCCATTAAAGATGACATCCCGGTGATGCTTCCCGAGGAAGCCACTGTCGCGCAACCGTAATTTCAAGCAATTCACGAGAACAGCAAAGGAAGAGCGATTCCGCATGTCACAAAAAGTTGCAGACTCTGTTTCGCGCCTCAAGCGCCTGATTCCCAAACTCCGCGGCCAACGCATCGGCGTTCTCGGCGACCTCATGCTGGATCGCTATCTCTGGGGCACGGCTTCTCGCCTTTCTCCTGAAGCCGCCGTTCCGGTCGTAGATTTCGTGGAACAGAGCGAGTGTCTTGGCGGGGCCGGGAACGTCGCCGCCAACATCGCCGCTCTCGGCGCCCACGTCGAAGTCTTTGGCGCGCTCGGCGTCGATGAACCTGCTCGTGCCCTGCAGAAATGCCTCGTGGCCGCCAATATCGAAGGTAAAGGCGTCGTTGCCGATTCCCGTCGCGTTACTATCGTAAAAACGCGCATCATTGCGCGCCACCAACAAGTTGTCCGCGTCGATCACGAACGCCGCGAACCGCTTCGTGCGGAGTCCCGCGAAAAACTTCTTCGCAATGTTTTCACCGCTTTAAAAAAACTCGACGCCCTGGTGCTTTCCGACTACGACAAAGGCCTCATCACCGACGACTTTGCCGATCGCGTCCTGAGCGCCGCGCACCAGCTAAAAGTACCGGTGTTCGTCAAACCTAAAACGTCCCGTCTCTATGCTTACCGGGGCGCCCGCGCCATCGTTTGCAATGCCAAAGAAGCCGGTTTCTACGTCACGCGTTCCCTGACCGACGAAAAATCCGTGGAAGAAGCTGGTCGCGCCCTTCTCGCGCACTTCGGCTGCGCCGCCGTGGTCATCACCCGCGGTGAAAAGGGGATGAGTATCTTTGAAGAAGCCTCGCCAGATCACCTGCAAATTCCCGCGACGAGTTTTGAAGTCACCTATGCCCGTGTGGGGCAGCCCGGCATCGAGCGTGGCGCCACCGGCCGGCAAGTTTTTGATGTAACCGGCGCGGGCGACACGGTCCTCAGTGTGCTGGCCCTGGCCGCAGCCGCGGGAGCCACCTTAGGCGATGCCGCGGCCTTGGCTAACACTGCCGCCGGGGTGGTCGTCGGCAAACTTGGCACCGCCAGCGTCACTCCGGCGGAATTGCTCCACGCCCTGTCCGACATCCATCCATGAAAAATAGAGGGGGAGCCTGCCCGCCCGGGACACACCGACATGGTTGTGCCGGCGGCGGCGGGGAGTCGCTGTGCGGCTTCGGCAGCACGCTGAATTGCATTACAGGACGCACTACGGCGCAAAACTAATCGACTTGTCTTTCTTTTCCACCCAAAGCTCTATCGTCTTGGTCTTCTGGCTTTTCTCCACATCATTCTTGTCCGGCATGGGTGTAAACGGGCTTACGTTCACCGTCACCGCGATCCCGCTCGAATTGGGACGCGACACGGCCTTCGCAATCGCATAGCTCTTTACCGGACCGTAGTATCCGGCAGGTCCCCAATCCGCCTCAAAATCCTGCATGCGGTAACTGGGCCCCGGCTTCCAGACGGCATACGCCGTGGGCAAATCGCCGGCCACGACCGCATCAAAAAACTTCCGCGCTACATGCGTCTCCGGATAGAACCGGAACGTCCACCACAACAAAATAATCGCCACGATCGACAACGCGGCAATCGTGAATGGCATTGCTCTTGATTTTGTTTCTTTATAGGCAGGCGGATTCAGTAAGCTCATTTTTTCTCCTGCCCCGCGAGTCCAGCAAATTTGAATTCATTTGCCTGCAGGCATCCCGCATGCTGGCACACTAAAACCCTAACAAAATTCCCGCCCAATAGTAAATCCCGCCTTCTCACCAGAGGCGTCTGACTGGTTTGGATCAGGGGCGTTCCAGGTGCCTCGGGGGCCATAAACCGCGAGTGAGCCGTGGGGAGTGTCTTCTGAGGCCGACCGCTGGGGCCTCAATCAGATTTCGGCGTGGAATCTGGATGAAGTTTTCCGGCAACGATCAGCCTTCGAGTGCTCCACCTGCGCCTTCCGGCAATTCAATCTGATACTTCGTCCGCGACTTCTCGCGATGCTGGTCCAAGGCCAAATCAATCAGCTTGTCGAGCAGCTCGCGAAACGGAATCCCGCTCGCTTCCCACAATTTCGGATACATGCTGATCGACGTAAATCCAGGAATCGTATTCACTTCGTTCAAGAATATTTTTCCGCCGCGCTTCTCCAGAAAGAAGTCTACTCGCGCCATTCCGCTCAATTCCAGGGCGCGAAACGCCAGAACGGCCAGCGCTTGAATCTTTTTAACCTGCACCGGTTGCAACTTCGCCGGAATCAAAAGCTGCGTCCCCTCTTCCAGATACTTGGCCGCGTAGTCGTAAAATTCCCGGTGCGGCACAATCTCCCCTGGAATGGAAGCCGCGGGCTCGCTGTTCCCCAGGACCGATACTTCGATCTCCCGTGCACTCACCGCCTTCTCCACCAGGATCTTCATTGCAAATTCCGCGGCCAGATCCAGAGCCGGCCCCAATTCGGCCCGTGAATGCGCCTTGGTCATGCCTACCGAGGAGCCCAAAGTCGCCGGCTTCACAAACACCGGATAGTTGAATTTTTTCTCAATCGCCTTCTCGATTTCCTTCGGCCGTTTCTCCCAATCCGCTCGCTGCACCGTAATCCAGGGCACCACTGGAATTTTCGCCACTTGCAAAAGCTTTTTCGCGACGTCTTTGTCCATCCCGATCGCCGAGCCGAGAACGCCGGCTCCCACAAACGGCAGCCCCGCCAAATCCAGAAGTCCCTGAATCGTGCCGTCTTCACCAAAGGTCCCGTGCATCACAGGAAAAACCACATCCACGCGCTGCCCGCCGCCGCTTCCATCGAGTCGCACCAAGGCTGCATCGGTCGGATCCGCCGTCATCATCACCCGTTGCCCGCCCCGCAAGACTTCCGGCAGCATCTTCTGCGCACCCACCCCGATCAGCCAGTGCCCCTCTTTGGTAATCCCAATAGGCACCGCTTCATACTTATCCGGATCGAGCCCGCGAATCACCGAGGCCGCCGAAGCGAGTGAGACCTCATGCTCGCCCGACCGTCCCCCAAACAGCACACCGACTTTCAGTCTTTTCTTCTCGGTAGTCACGGTATTCAGTTTTCCAGAAAATCTCACAAGCGAAAAGCGTCGAACTGGCGCCTGTTTCCAAAACGAACGGCGCGGGGCCGCTACAAAATCTTCTGCCCCAGCCCCGACAACACCAGTTCCACGCCCAGCAATGCCGTCCGGTTATGTTCGTCCAAGATCGGATTTATCTCCACCACTTCCAGCGACGCCATGGCTTCTGTATCGGCAATCATTTCCATCGCCAAATGCGCTTCGCGGTATGTCACCCCGCCCCGTACCGGCGTCCCCACTCCCGGCGCATCCGACGGATCGACAAAATCCATGTCCAAACTCACCGCAATTCCCGCGGTATCGTCCATCGCATACTTGAGCGCGTCCGCCATCACTTCGCGCATTCCGCGCTCATCAATATCCCGCATCGTAAATACATGAATCCCGGATTTCTTCACAATCTTGCGTTCCTGGGCGTCCAAATCGCGCGCCCCTACAATCACAATGTTCCCCGGTTCCGCTTTCGGCCGGAATCCCATCAAGTCCACGAGTTCACTCGGCCCGTACCCCATAATCGCTGCCAGCGGCATCCCGTGCACATTCCCGGACGGCGACGATTCCGGGGTATTCATATCCCCGTGCGCATCCAGCCAAATATATCCAATCTGCTTTTTCTCTTTCCGGTAATGGGAAGCCACTCCGGCCGCCACTCCGGCCGCAATGGAATGATCTCCGCCCAGAACCAGGGGCAGGAAATCCTCGCCCAACGATCGTTCAACCGTCTGCGCAAGGTCCAGGCAAGTTTCCGAAATCTCCTGCAGATATTTCGCCCGTTTCTCGCCCACCGGCATCTCTTCCGGCTGTTTCACTTCCAGATTCCCAATGTCCTCGACAGTATGCCCCAGCTTTTTTAGTGCCGCCTGTAAGCCGGCCCCGCGCAGCGCCGAGGGCCCCATATCCACACCCCGCCGGCTCTGTCCCAAGTCCATGGGCACACCGATAATCCGCACTTTTTGCGCCATAAGATTGCCTACCTGTCCAGAATTCTCAAAGCCGACGATCAAAACTGAAGGTGGCTAACACCGGAAGCTACCCCTAGCTTTCGGCAAACCACATTGCGCCTTGATGTCCTGTAATAGCTACGCCCTACGACCAATTTCCATCACCAACGACTAAGGATATACCCGGTAAATCATGCGCGGGAAGGGAATCACCTCGCGAATGTGCTCGGTCCCGCAAATCCAGGCCACTGTACGCTCAAGCCCCATCCCAAATCCAGCATGAGGAACGCTGCCATACCGTCGCAGGTCCAGATACCACTGAAACGGTTCTTCCGGCAAGTTATGCTCTCGCAGCCGTTGAACCAACAAATCATAGTCGTGAATACGCTGGCTTCCCCCGATAATCTCCCCATACCCCTCAGGAGCGAGCATATCGAACGCCAGGGCCAAATCCGGCCGCTGCGCGTCCGGCTGCATGTAGAACGCCTTAATCGCCGTTGGGTAGCGATGCACCAGCACCGGCCGGTCAAATTCATTCGAAATGATCGTCTCTTCATCCCCGCCAAAATCATCGCCAAACTTTGCCGGATTCCCGTGCTTGTTCAGCACAGCGATAGCTTCTTCATAGGAAATGCGCGGGAAGGGCGCCTGCACAGTTTCCAGCTTCTTCACATCGCGCTTCAGCGTTTCGAGTTCGTGCGATTTGTTCTTCACCACCCCCTGCACGACCGCGCTGACCAATCCTTCACCAAGCTCCATCATATCGGCCAGTTCCGCGTACGCCGCTTCCGGCTCCAGCATCCAAAATTCCGTCAGATGCCGTCGTGTTTTGGACTTCTCCGCGCGAAACGTCGGTCCAAACGTATACACCTTGCCCAGGGCCATCGCGAGCGCTTCGGCATAGAGCTGCCCGCTTTGCGTCAAATACGCTTTCTGATCATCGATGTAGTTCACTTCAAACAGGGTGGAGGTTCCTTCGCTGGCCGCCGGCGTGAACATCGGCGCGTCGGTCAGAATATAGCCTTGTCCGTCCATGTATTCACGCGCCGCGCGTATTGCTTCGGCACGAATCCGCAGAATTGCCGTTTGTCGCGGCGTGCGAATCCACAAGTGCCGCTGGTCCAAAAGGAAATCGACGCCGTGCTCTTTCAGCTGAATAGGGAAAGGGGTGTTCTCTGCAACCTTCTGCACAATCTTTACCTGCGTAACGCCCATCTCAAACCCGCCCGGCGCCCGCTGCTCTGCGCGAATCGTTCCGGTAACAATCACACTCGATTCCTGCGTCAAACCCTTCAATGCGGCAAACGCTTCCGGACTCTCCTTCAGCGCGCAAACTCCCTGGATCGTCCCGCTCCCGTCCCGGAAGATGGGAAACACGAGTTTCCCCGACTCCCGAATGTTATAGAGCCATCCGCGAATCGTAACTTCCTGCCCCACAAACTGTCCTGCCTGCGCGATCGTTATCGTCGTCATTTTTCATTTCTTAGAGAAAAGATTCGACCATTAGTGTAACAAAACACGAATACCCGCAAATGGTGGCGCAACCAGCTTTGGACCAGCAAGAGTCGTAAGGGGAACCCAGCGAGAAATCGTTGGCAACGCCCTCGGCAGGAGGCGGATTTTCTAGGAGTCCGACTGCGACATCGTCAAACAAAGTACGGCGATGGCACATCGCCAGGGCCCTGTTTCCAGAGGAATCCTCGGCTCGGGCGCCTGCGCCTGCCCGGCAAGGGCCGCGGAATCAATCGCCATATTCCTCGGCAAACTTGTCCATCCCCGCGCGCGCCGCCTGCAGCTGCTCAACCACTCCCACGGCATCCGGTCCAATCTTTTCCTTCATTTCCAGCACCACCGGCAGCTTCGCCTCCGGCACCGTCTTCAGCAAACCCACCGCCTGCTCCCAGTCGATCGTTCCCTCGTAGGGAGCCAGATGCTCGTCCTTTTCTCCGTGGTTATCATGCAAATGCACGCCGACGATCAATTCCCGCAGCGGGGCAAAGCTTTTTTTCACGCGTTCTTCCACCGGACCTTCGGCCAGATGCGCATGCCCGATATCAAAATTAAAACGCAATCCGGTCAACCGCGTCTCATCGGCAAAAGTCCGCAAATACTCGGGCGCCCCCATTTCGCTGGTGGTATTCTCCACGCAAATTGTCACGCCCACATGTTTGGCATGCAGTATCAAATGTTCCAGCGTGCTAAAAGCCGCATCGCGTTTGCGCGGATCAGCTGTTTCGCGCGGACCTCCCATATGCACGACCATCCGCGAATACGGCAACTCTTCGGCCACATCGATGACCCGTTTCAATTCATCCATGGCCTCAATCCGCCGCACGCGCTCCACTTCACATATGGAAAGGGGCGCTCCGCCTTCGCGAGTTGCGCTCAGATCCCGGCTCGAAGGCGCATGCAGGGACGACAAGGACAATTTATTCCCTGACAAAACCTGCGCCATCGTCTGGATTTCCGGTTTCGCGGTGTAGTCAAAATGTCCGCGCGAGCAGAACACCTCCACGCCTGTAAATCCGGCTCCGGCAATCTGCCCCATCAATTCCGGCGTCAACTTCCGCGAAATAAACACATACGTCGATAGAAGTCTCTGCATAGTCTCCACAATCTCAATCCGGGCTGGTTCGCTGTTGCTCGCAAATCCCCGTCTGGAAGTACTTTGTTTCCGTTGCTCGCAAAACCCGGGGCCCCGGTGGCCAGTCCTGGCGCTCGTCAGTATCCCATCGCCGACCCTTCATCCCGCGGATCCGCCGCTCCGAGTCTTTCCCCGGTAGCCGCATCAATGCCAATCGCGTTCACCAGCCCAATGTGTCCGCGCCGCCTGGTTTCGTGTCCCTGCGCATTCAGAGCCTTTTCCAGTCCGTCTGGAAACTCCTTCTCAAGCACAATCTGGTCCGGCATCCACTGGTGATGAAATCTCGGAGCATTGATTGCCGCCTGGGCATCCATTCCCAGTCGCATCCAATTGATCACGCTCAGCAGCGTGGCCGAAATAATCGTCGGTCCGCCCGGTGATCCCGTCACAAAACTCAGCCGTCCGTCGCGCACCAGTATTGTGGGCGTCATCGAACTGAGCGGCCGGTGCCGCGGCGCAATCGCATTGGCCTCGGACTGCATCAATCCAAACAAGGCATTCGGCACTCCCGGCTGCGTCGTAAAATCATCCATCTCATCATTCAACAAAAATCCCGCCGAGCTTGTCACATGGGACCCATAACCGTTGTTCAAGGTATAGGTGCTGGCCACCGCGTTTCCTGCCGCATCCACCACGGAAAAATGAGTCGTATGCTGCCCCTCGCCCAGTCCGGAAACTCCCGTGGACTCGACCGCACGCGCTTCGGTCCCGCAAACATGCGGGGTTCCGGCCTTCACCAGCTTGCTTGAAGACGCGCGCACCGGATCAATCGTCTGCGCCAATTCTTTCGCATAGCATTCACTCGTCAATCCATCCACGGGCACTTTTGCAAAATCCGGATCAGCCAGATATTGCGCGCGATCGGCAAACACCCGCCGCATCACTTCGGCCATCAGGTGGACGCTCTGCGGGTCGTTCCAGCCCTTCAGCGGCACCCCGCTCAGCATATTCAGCGACTCAATTACGGCCACCCCGCCTGAACTCGGCGGCGGCGAAGTCAGCACTTCCCAGGTATGCCCGTCGCTCACATATTTCGCGCGGAGAACATCCCGCATCTTCGGCTGATAGCTCGCCAGGTCCTCGAGCGTGAGCAGTCCGCCCATCTGGGTCATGTCATGGGCCAGCATATGCGCGGTCTCGCCACGATAAAATTCCGCGGCACCAATTTTCGCAATCCGCTTGAGTGTGGCCGCGAGCTCGGGCTGTCGGAAGGTTTCTCCCTGGTGCCAGCCGCGCCCTTCATTCAAAAATATTTTCTGGCTCATCGAAAAACGCTGCAAATCCTTGCGCTCCCCCGCCAGTTGCCGCGCCAGTTTCGCGCTCACGGGAAAGCCGTTCTCTGCCAGGCGAATCGCCGGTTCCATCACATCGGCCAGTTTCAGTGTCCCGTAGGTCTTGAGCGCCAGCTCCAGCCCGGCTACCGTCCCCGGCACGGCCACCGCCCTGTACCCCACCGTCGCCGCGTCGTTATCCAGTTTCCCGTCCGCCCGCAGGTACATGTCGCGCGACGCTTTACCCGGAGCTTGTTCCCGGTAATCAAAGAAGGTAGTCTTCCCGTCCGCCAGTCGCACCAGCATGAATCCGCCGCCACCGATATTTCCCGCTGCCGGTTCGACGACGGCCAGCGCAAAGGCCACAGCCACCGCCGCGTCCACGGCATTCCCCCCGCGCTTTAAAATCTCCACGCCGGCTTGCGAACCCAGCGTCTCGTCGGTCGCTACCATCCCATGCGCGGCGCGCACCGCCGCTGTCGGCCACTGTTTTGGCCCGTCGGCCTGCTCCCGAAGCTCGGTGGCTTGTTGTCCCGACGCGCCGGCCGCTCCGGCCAATGCCGTTGCGGCTAAAAGCACGACTGCTATATTTTTTCCAGTAGAGGTTTTCATCGCAACCAAACGACACTAAGGGATTCAGCGCCAAGCGTCAAGGCACTGTACCCACAGGTTACTCCTTGAAAATCTAAAGTTTTTCCCTGCACATGTGTGATTAAATCCGTGTCGCATTCATCCCAAGGAGATTCCTGATTACATGAAGAACGTGTCCTGGCGCAACCCGGTTTTGATTCTCGCACTCCTCCTCACGCCGGCAACTGCGCCGGCCCAAGTCCGGACTGCGGTTCCCGCTGATCTCGAGGCCTACGCCGAACGGGCCCGCAAAACGTTTGAAGTCCCCGGCCTTTCTGTCGCCATCGTCAAGGACGGGCAAGTGGTCTTCGCCAAAGGCTTCGGAGTGAAAAAACTCGGCGAGCCGGCTCCGGTCGATGAAAACACGCTCTACGGCATCGGCTCCAACACCAAAGCCTTCACCACCGCGGCACTCGCCAGCCTGGTCGACGCCGGACGGCTTTCCTGGGACGACAAGGTCTTCGAGCGTCTTCCCGGTTTCCAGATGTATGACCCCTACGTTTCCCACGAAATGACCATCCGCGATCTTCTGACCCACCGCAGCGGCATGGGCCTCGGCGAGGGTGACCTGCTGTTCTGGCCGCATACCACGTTTACCCGCGAAGAGATTATCTACAAGCTTCGTTTCATGAAGCCCGCCACCAGTTTCCGCAGCCACTATGCCTACGACAATCTTCTGTACATGACTGCCGGCCAAATCATCCCCGCTACGACCGGACAATCCTGGGAATCCTACGTCCAGCAGCACATCCTCGATCCGCTCGGAATGAAACACACCAATTTCAGCAACACCCTGTTTAAACCTGGTGATAATTACGCTTTCCCCCATGAACGCCTGGACGGAAAACTCCAGCCCATCGATTTCGTACCACTCGATAACGCTGCTCC
This sequence comes from Saccharimonadales bacterium (SeqCode), assembly GCA_035317965.1. Lineage (GTDB taxonomy): Bacteria > Acidobacteriota > Terriglobia > Acidiferrales > UBA7541 > Acidiferrum. The sequence goes on from DATHFT010000033.1 coordinate 65,974, forward strand.
GGCAGGCAGTATCAACTCTTCGGTCGCCGAAATGGCGAAATGGATCACCCTGCAGCTCAACCACGGAAAATATCCAAATGGTGACCAGCGCCTCTTCAGTGAAAAACAACACTGGGAACTCTGGTCCCCGCAAACCATCCTCCCCATCGGTCCCGGTGGCGACCCCGACTCTCCGCTCTTTGCCATGCAGCCGAAATTTGCCGATTACGCCTTGGGTTGGGTGGTCGCGGACTACCGGGGCCACAAGCTCGTCGGACACACCGGCGGAGTCTTTGGTTTCGTTACCCGCGTGATGCTCGTCCCTGACGAAAATCTCGGCATCGTCATCCTCACCAATGCCGAAGAAGAAGGCGCTTTCGACTCGATTCTTTACCACATCATCGATCACGATCTTGGCGCGCCTGCAACCGACTGGATCGGCGAGCTAAAGAAGCGCCGCGACATGCAAATCGCAGAAGCCGGGGAAACGACCAGAGCAGCTGCCGCCAGCCGGGCTACCGATTCACGGCCTTCCTTGCCCCTTGAAAAATACGCCGGCGTCTACCGGGACGCCTGGTATGGCCCGGTTACCATCGGTAGCGCAGCCGGCAAACTGAGTTTCACCATGGACCACACGCCGGCCGCCGTCGCGGATCTGGAGCACTACCAATACAACACCTTCAAAGCCCACTGGCGCGCGCGCACCATGGAAGACGCCTATCTGACCTTCACCATCCAGCCCGACGGTTCGATCGATCACTTCACCATGTCCGCCGTTTCCCCCCTGGCCGACTTCAGCTTTGACTACCAGGACCTCTATTTCATTCCGGCAAAAAAGTAGCGCGTTCCGGCAAAAAAAAGCGCGGCGCCTGGGAAAGGTCGCCGCGCTTTTCGCATTTTCCGCCGCCCTTGCCGGCGCCGGTACGCTCGCCGCCGTTGGGCCACACTCGCTACGCGCTCAAAAACTCCACCGTGGCCGGACCCGGCAGTAAACCGGCTGCGGTCCCGCGTTGAATCAACTCCTTCACCGCTTGCTTCCCGCGATCCCCATAACCCAACGTCCATTTGTTCACATACATGCCCACAAACTTGTCCGCCAGATCGCTGTCCATATCCCGCGCAAACTGCATCGCATAGTTCAACGCTTCTTCGCGATGTTCGAGCCCATAGGAAACGCTATCCTTAATCACCTGCGCAATCTGCAATCCGAGTTTCGGACCCAATGAGCGCTTTACCGCATTCCCGCCCAACGGCAATGGCAATCCGGTCTGCTCCTGCCACCAAATTCCCAAATCCAGCACACGATGCAATCCCATCTGCGAATAAAACAACTGTCCTTCATGAATCAGCAGCCCCGCGTCCACCAGCCCGTCTTTCACCGCATCAATAATCTTGTCAAAAGGCATGACCACCGGCTCGAAATTCGGCTCATACAATTTCAAACTCAAATACGCCGAAGTTTTCAGCCCCGGCACGCCAATCCGTTTCCCGGCAATATCCTGCGCCTTCAGCGACTTCGTCGAAACCACAATCGGCCCATAACCCTCGCCAAAACTCGCCCCGCAATCCAACAAAATATACTTATCGCGCAAGGACGGATATGCGGCAAAGCTCACGGCAGTCACATCGTAGGTCTCGGTCAAAGCCGCTTCATTCAAGGACTGAATGTCCGACAAGATATGCGTGTACTTGTACCCCGGAGTTGCCAGCTTGTGGGTCGCCAGCGCATAGAACATAAACGCATCATCGGAATCCGGCGAATGTGCCAGCTTGATTTCCATCGGTTCTTTTCCTGTTTGTAAGACTGTCTGTTTGCTTGCCATGGCCTGGGTTCCTTTTCTGAAGCAACCGCCCGTTCCACCAAGAAGCGCAGCGGCTTGCTCACCTACACCGGTCCAAACTCCCCCAAAGACACTGCCGCCCCAGTACGCTATTCCAGGAAACAAACGGTAGAAGACATGCGCGCAGCAGGGATTGCGTGGCGCTCAGCCGGGCTATTTTTAGCAACAAAAGCCTAGCATATCGCCCCACCCCCCCACAAACCACCTTCCCGATGGTTATCGGGGAGCGGATGGGTATTTCCGACTGGTAGGCGTCGAGGAGCCGCCGGAAGTCCGCAGCGGGCGCGGTGCTCCCACCCGGGTCGCCGGTGCCTACCCTGGCACGCGCCTCGGGCTCGGTTCAGCTCTTGTTCATTTCTCTGAAAACTTCACCACATCATTCTCGAGCGGAATCTCGCTTGTCCGTTCGACCGGAGCCACCCCGTCCGCCGGCTTCCATTTCCAGCCGCTGCCTTGCACGGTAAAGGAGGAAAGCGTGTAGGGCAATCCTTCTGAACCGAGCGGTGAAGTTGCATTGGAGATGTGGAAATGAAGATGCGGTTCCGTCGAGTTGCCGGTGTTGCCGACCAATCCGATCACTTGGCCGGTGCGGACTTTGTCGCCCAGCTTTACCCGCAGAGAACCCGGCTGCAGGTGCGCGTAGAACGCAAAATTTCCACCGCCAATATCGATGATCACGTGGTTGCCGCCGACGGTTTCCAGCGTGATCGGCACCGCGCGGGAATGCTCGCCGGGAATATTCTGCGGGATGCCGTCTTTGGTTTCGGTAACGACGCCATCGGCTACCGCGTAGGCCTCAACGCCGAACGCGTAGTAGTTTTTGTTGTCGAGTTTGTCTCCATGAAATGTCGCGCCGTCATCGCCAAGGCGTACCCAGTCGATGGCAAAACGCTGGGAAATAGCGGCGCGGGCATCAATCGGAATCAGTGCCCGGCGATGGCCGGAGGTATTGGAGGGGCCATTTCCTGCAAGCCAATGATCCCCGTGCAGGGGAGACTGGATCTTGACGGAGGCGTTGGTGCCGACGACCGACGGTTTCATATCCACACTGAGTTCCTCAGGATAGGTGCCGAGCTTTACCGTGAAGCGATGCACCAGCGCCACCGGGACATCGCCGGGCTTGTCGAGCGTGATCCATACGTAAATGACGGCTTCGGTTCCGCCGGGGATTTTGGCCGCGTCCGTCACGCTGACTCCCGGATGGGCAATATCCCCGTCCAGGGCCGCCCCCGACAGCGTGGCCAGCGAGCGGGCAGAAGAGTCAGCCGAGAAAACTTCGATCTTCCTCATCTCGACGTCCCACTTGCCCATGTTCACGGCATGCAGTTCGTAGACCAGATGGGTTTTCTTGTTGGCCTGGAACGCGCGCGGCGCAACGGGAACGCTGACGTCCAGCGGAACGATGAACGGCTTTTCTTTCGGACCATCCGGAGTCGCGGCCCGTCCGCTTTGTGCGGCTGTGTCGCGCTGCATGACCAGGGGTTGTGCAGGGGAACCTTCTTGAGTCCAGGTTCCATTCAGCGAATTGTGATCCTCGCTCAGTGTCCCTTCATACACACCGCCGATGGCCTTTACTTCCATATGGAACCGGTTGCCGCTGAAGGTGACGCCACTGGCGGGAATTTGGCTTCCCTGATCCACGCTGTCAAACATCGCCGAGTATTCGCCGCTGCTCTTCTTTACAACGGAAAGCGTCAAATGCAGAACGGCGTTGTCATGGCCGAGATTACCCTTCCAGGCGCCCACGATGTCTGCGGGCACTGGGTCGGTTTGCGCTGCCGCACGGACCGCGCAGGGAACGGTGCACAGCAGCAGGGCGATGAACGAAACCAGACATGCGGACGCGAGATTTCTATGTGAGTTTGTCGGCAAGGCAGCCCCCTCAGTCGGTTGCAGTGCGGGATGCCGAGCGTCTGCAACAAACGTTGTATTCACAGTCGTGCGTATATAGCGCCGGAGTCTAGGTCGATGGCCGGATATTGTCAATCTTTTAGTTTAACGGTTGGTGAGTGAAATATAAAATGCAACATACGTTGCGCCATCCTGCTGGCCCGGCGGGGGCCCGTGCTGGGTGAACTCGCAGCGCTTCGCGTCTGCCTGCAAAGACTGCAGGAGTTCTTGCCCGAAAGGGATTCGGCAGGGTTAGCCGGCTCACGGGACGATCAGTCAGGCGTCGGCCGGGAGCTTTGCGGGTAGACTTTTATCCAGTGGTTGCGGACGCGGTCCTTGATTTCCTGGCCGTCGACAGTGCTGGTTATGAGATCGGATTCTTGTACAGGCATATGGCAATCGACGCAGTTGCCGGCCAGGCTTGCTCCGGCCGCAGGGAAAAGACCGCAGTTTTCCGGTTTGTGGCACGCGAGACACTTCACGGAGTAAGCGGAGGCAGCACGCTCGGGCGCGTGAAGGTCATGGCACGTCGTGCAAGTCATGTTTTGCGACGACTGGTAACAACGACTTCGTGCGAGCAGCGCAACCTGATTGCCGTGAACATCAACCTTGGCGTCGGGATCGGGTGGATGTAATTTTATGAAATCGGCCAGCGGCTCGCCCGCAGAGTACGTGAACGCGCCGGTAATCCCCTCGCCGATGCCTCCGTGACATTGCGCGCAAACTTCGATTTGCCGTTCACGCGGCAGGGCAGCTGGATTGATGATGGCGTGCGACGGACTGGGCGGGGCCTGAGAATGCTGTTCCAGGACGTGCTGACTTCCCGGACCGTGGCAGCGCTCGCAGGAAATGCCCAGCGCGAATCCGGTCTTGTTGTAGCGATTTTTGGGGGCTGGACCCGGCAGGGATTGCAAGTAACCGGCGTGACATTCCAGGCAGCGCGGGGGCACGGGACGTTTGAAGTCTGCGGTTCCATCGGTGTAACCGGGACTGTTTACCCAGGACCGGATTGTGGTCCAGTAGGAAACCGGAAGTTCAAACAATCGGTCGCCTTTCCAGTAGAGATAGGTTTGGCCCTTTCCGCCGGAGCCAATCACCAAAGCAAAACGCTCGGAAGTCTTCATTTGGTCCGGTGGCTGAAAGAAAAAAGCCGTCTGGTAGAAGCTGCCGCCTTTGGCTTCCATTTTGAAAAACAGATCGCGGTCACGCGTTTTAAGGATGTTTGCGCCTTCGGAAAAATCTCCCAATATGGACCCCCTGTCAGCGAGTTGCGAGGTGCGGTGATGGGCGGTGTGCTCGTAGGTCCCGGCAATGGTTTCGTGACACGGGGCGCAGCTACCATCCCCCACATAGCCGTCGCGAACGCCGGCGGCGGCCGGGCGCGGCTTGGCCGCTGGCCTTTCCTGCGCCAGGGAAGCAAGTGCGACCAGGCACACTACGAGCGCCAGAGAAATTGCGTGGCAGCGCGCGCCGTGAAAGGCGGGGACCGTCATGGGTACTGACATTAGCCAATGTTGCGATAAGCGGCAATTGGAAAGAGACAGGGCAGAACGACAGTGCGTTGGCGCGATTAGAGGGAGGAAACCATGCGGGCGATGGCGTCGTCGAAGGTGGATTTTCCTTCCAGGTACGGTTGCCAGAACCGCGTGAGGAGCTGCAGATAGCCATCCCAGCCGCGTTCGTAGAGGCGCTCACGAATGGCATAAGGGGTGTACGCGTTGGGAGAATTGGGAAGAGAATCAGCGTGCGCACCGGGAGCGGCAGCTCCGCTGCGCGGGGAATGTCCATCGACATTGGCATCCGATGGTTGCTGGTGCGGCGCAATCATTTGCGAATGCTGGGAGACCATGATGGGGCGAATGACTTCGCCGGTCGTATAAAAAATCAGGGCGTGCCAGAGATCGCGCGGAATGGCTTTGTCGCGCTGCCGGCACTCACGAATGATGGCATCCTGCACCGGCTGGGCGATCCCGTGCGAAGCCTCGTGAAAAAGGACTTCCAGAGCCTCCGCGCCCTGATTGCGGGTGTCCAGGCTGGAGATTCTGACGCGTAGCGGATCGATGGTCGTGTAGGCGCCGGCGGTATTTGCGTAGGCCGAAACATCGACACGGATTTTTTCCTTCGGCCAACGGGTTTGATAAATATCGGCAAGGCGTTCAGAGAGGCCGACACTCTGTTCGCGAACCAGCGGAGCGACACCTGCGATCCAACGGCGATTGGCGCGATCATGGGAGGGCCATTGGTGCGTTCGGTAGACGGGTGCAGCGGATTCCAGAGCCTGCGTGAGACTAGCCGGAAGTCCGGCGTCGCAGATTCGTTTTTTACGGCCCGAGAGTTCATCGCAATCCTCAAAGTCGCCCAATTGATTGGTGATGAGAACAAGTTCGGTGCTGAAAAGAAGATCCTTGTCGGCGTAAGTGGAAGCGTAGAAAGCCACGGCGGCATCCCAGGTTTTTTGTTCCGCGGCGTCAAGCGGGCTGCCGGCCGTTGGCGCAGAACTGGCGGCCTGTCGATTGGACGAATTCTCTCTTCGCGTGTTGCGCGCAGCGCCTCGTTGCCGCGCTTCCTGATACAGAGTGTGGTGCAGATTGATCCAGAAGCCGCTGTGAAGTTCAAAAACGGGGAGTGGACCAGCCATGTAGTCGTCTTGTGTTGCCGCCGCAACGTGCGGTGGAGCGACAAAGGACAGGACAACGATTAATAGCAGCAATCGGGTGCTCAATGCGCGCATAGGCGAATCGACCGATAGTAGCGCCAACTGAGCGCGTACACAAACCGCAAAGCATTCGGCGAGCGGTGCTAGGAAATGTTTTTCGCAGACCGGCCACTGCCCCAAGAAGCGAATTGAACGAAGCCGGTGAGCCTGCCCGAGGCGGTCAATTGGCCCTGGGGTCGGTGTCGCTTCCGACTCCACCTTGGTGATCACCGGCATGGAGGATGCCGCCGGAATCGCGGAAAAATGAGATTTTACCCGTACGGCCGTAGATCGAGGGAGCGGCAGAAATTTCGAATTTTGCCGGAGCCCCCAAAGTGTTTGCTCCCAGGATGACGTAGCGAAAGAGGTAGCCGTTTTTTTTGCCCGCTGCCAGATCCACATCGAGCAGATTGGCGGCGTCTTTGGTGGCCGCGCCGTGTAGAGCGGGCGCCAGGGTGCTCAGCGTCTCAGGAATGTGGGAGTACGTCGTTCGGTACGTTTCGATGGCGTCGGCGATTTTTTTCACCGAGGCGAGAGCGGCGCTTTCATTGGATTCGATTTCGGCGGAATCCCATTCGACCTCAAGGGAGGGCAGATCCAGCATCAACAGGCCCAGCGAGAGTAATTTCCAGCTACCGTTCTCGCGGATCATTCCCATGGTGACTACGTGCGCTGTTGACCCGGAACCGTCCGTCGCGTCACGAAGATCCAGAGGAACGAACGCGACGTTGTCGCGAAGATCCGTACCGCCGATTTGCATTTCGGTGGCCACGGAAGGAGTTTCGCAGCGGACCACCGGTCGCCCGGAAGGATTGCTGGAAGAAGAAGCTGTGCCCGCTTCATCCAGCAGCACGAAACGCTTCATCAGAGCCACGCGCGCGGGGTTGCTGAGTCGTGTGAAGGATTCTTTGTTCCGCGCAGTGAGAAAATTGGAGAACTCCCCCTGGTTGTGAGTGCACGCAGCAGAAAGGGCGTTGCGCAGAGCGTCGCTCGGTGAGTTCGCGGTGGGCGGAGGCGCTGGTGTTTCAGAATTTTCTGAAGCCCGGTCGGGTTTTGAGCTGGACTCTTGCGCCGGGCTGCGGGACGCACTCAGGGCCAGGGCCGCCGAACACAGCAGCGAAATAAAGAAAATCTTGCGGTTGCGGGAATTCAAGTTAGTCCTTTGCGGCGCTGAGAATCGCAGCCAGGTTTTGCGTGAACGCTGAACGGGGAAGCACTTCGTTGCATCCGGCCGCTTGGGCCCGAGCGGCGAGCTCTGTTTGCACGTGCGAGAGAAATGCCACCACGCGCACTTCGTTTTTTGCGCCGCGGAGTTTTTCGATAGCCTCGATGGGGTTGCTGCGGGCATTGAGATCAACGATAACGAGTTTGGGAGAGGTTTCGAGCGCCGAAAGAAGGGCGTCGGCGTTTGCGGCGACCTTAAATTCGACGCCGAGATGCTTGGCGGTTTCCGCTACTTTCATTTGAAAAAAAAGATCATCCATCAGAGCAACGACTTTTCCCATTGGCTTCCGGCTCCTCTTGCTGCTGCTCTAAATAGTATGCTCTCAATCCTGTTGCCGTGTTTGCGGCAGCGACACGGTGAACTGAATTGTGTTTGGTCCACGCTTATTCGGATGCGGGGCAATGCCGGATGAGTTGGAACGAAAACGGTGGAAAGTTCAGCCAGGGGCGGCTGAGGCGCGCTAGTGGCCGGAGCCGGTGGGATGGACGCCGACGGTTTCGTCGGGGATGTCGCCGCGACGGCCTTTGACGCGATCGTAAACGCTGACCTGGCTGACGGAGCCGAGAGCTTCGTTGTAGAACGTGGGTATGCCCAGGGCGGTCCGCAGCTCTTCGTTAAACTTGCGCAGGTTTTCCAGGTGCGTTGCCAAAGCGGGGATTTTTGTTCCCTCATCGGTCAGCAGAAACTTTTGGTAGCCGGCGTCCCACAAGCGCGTGAATTGACCCTTGAGCATGATGGTGGGCAGGATGGTGAGCTGCAGTTGGCCATCCGGGGTTTGCCGGAATTCCGCGCCGCATCCGTATTTTTCCACGCGGATGACCCCGCGGGTGCTGCCGACGGTGAAGCCGAGGGCGGCCAGACCTTCAATGGCTTTGGGCGAGAAATGCTCTTCGACATTCCACATAGGGGCTTAAAGAGTACGATGAAGGTTGCGGCTGTGTAAAGGGACGCCCCGGCGCGTGTCGAGCAGGCGGTCGAAATTGCGTCGCGAGGGATCAAGGATTCTCTACCTTCTGTAGGGTCATTCCGGTAAGTTGCGATAAACTAAGGTCATATATCGTCGCCTGGGGCAGTTGCATCTAATGGACGGCCTTGCATCGGATGTTGGTCGGTGCGGCAAACGGTGCCGCGTAGGGGAGTTGGACTGGTATGGCTACAAGCGAGCGTGTATCTTCTCCGGTTTCTGTGAGCGGAGCGGCCGGTTCACTGGCCCCGACCGGGAGATCGGTGCTGGAAACGATTGGAAATACGCCGCTGCTCAAGCTCGCGCGTGTGGGCAGTGAATTCTCCAACGTTGAATTCTATGGGAAGGCCGAGTGGTTTAATCCCGGAGGATCGGTCAAGGACCGTCCGGCGCTGGCGATGATTCAGGCGGGAATCGCGAGCGGGGCGCTGCGTCCGGGCAAAACGATTTTGGATGCAACGAGCGGGAACACCGGAATTGCGTACGCCATGATTGGCGCGGCGCTGGGATTCCCGGTGACGCTGTGTTTGCCGGATAGCGCTTCGCACGAACGAAAACGAATTTTGGCATCGTTCGGCGCGGAACTGATTATTACTCCCGGGGATTTGGGAACGGACGGAGCGATCCGGCGTGTGCAGGAGATCGTTCGGTCGAACCCGGCAAATTATTTTTATCCGGACCAGTACGGTAATCCGGCAAATTGGCAGGCGCATTACCAGACGACGGCGAATGAGATTTGGGAACAAACGGGCCGGCGGATTACCCATTTTGTGGCGGGACTTGGAACGAGCGGGACCTTTGTCGGGTGCACGCGGAGATTGAAGGAGTTGCATCCGGGGATTCGCTGCATTAGCTTGCAGCCGGATGCGTCGTTTCATGGGCTGGAAGGCTGGAAACACATGGAGACGGCGATTGTTCCCAAGATTTATGACCCGACGCTGGCGGACGAAAATCTGGAAGTAGAGACGGAAGCGGCGTACCGGCTGGTGAAGCGCTTGGCGCGGGAAGAGGGTCTGCTGGTGAGTCCGAGCGCCGCAGCGGCGCTGCTGGGATGTTTTCAAGTAGCGCAGCGGGTTCCTGCGAATGAAAAAGCGGTAATCGTGACGGTATTTGCAGATTCGGCGGCAAAATATTTGAACGAGCGATTTTGGGAAGAGGATTCGTAGGAAAGCTGATGGACAGCGAATACAAATTACGGATTAGCGAAGAGTTGGCGGAGAAAATCCGCGCGCACGGAGTTGCGACTTATCCGCATGAATGTTGTGGAGCACTGCTGGGGCGCGATGTGCAAGCCCAGGGAAGCGGAGCCGGTCGTGAAGTGTTGGGATTGTTTCCCCTGGTGAATCGCCGCGATGATTCTCCGCGGAATCGATTTTCGGTGACCGCCGACGATGTGCGCGATGCAGAAAAATCGGCGCAAGCGCAGAACCTGGATGTGGTGGGCTGGTATCATTCGCATCCCGATCATCCTGCGGAGCCGAGTGGATACGATAAGGATCATGCGTGGCCGTGGTATAGCTACATCATCGTCAGCGTAAATCAGGCGAAAGCGCAAGATATGACGTCGTGGCGCCTGCATGATGACCGCGAGAAGTATTCTCCTGAAACCGTGGAGATTGCGAATCGCGCCGGGATTTGAAACGTCTGCACAGTTATTTGACAGGTCAGGAGATAACACATGGCAGTGAAAGTAACCATTCCGACGCCGCTGCGGGTTTATGCGGGAAAGCGCGATTCGGCCGAGTTTAGCGCCAAGACCGTCGGAGAAGCTTTGGGAGCACTGACTACCGAATTTGCCGATTTGCGCAAACATCTTTTTACCGAAGACGGCAAGCTGCGGAGTTTTGTGAATGTTTATGTGAATGATGAGGATATTCGTTATTTGCAGAAAGAAGCGACGCCGACCAAAGACGGGGATACGATTAGTATTGTGCCGTCGATCGCCGGCGGGCTTTGTTCCGGAAGCTGATTCAAGATAATTCTCCGGTGCCCCGGCCCCGCTGGGACGTGTGGTTCCATGTCGAAGCGGAAACTCCGGCGCCCGGGCGGAGATCGACAAGCCAGGGATATTCCTTCAATTGAGATTTTGAAAGCGTCAGAGAAATTGAACGCACGAAAGTGCGGCAAGAAGTCGGGGAGCGACGATGTCGACAAAGGTGCAGGGCTTGGCGGGAAACGCAACGGCGGAGAAGGCGGTGAGTCTTTCCAATGACGAGATTTTGCGCTACAGCCGCCACTTGATCATGCCGGAAGTGGGCATGGAAGGGCAGTTGAAGCTGAAGAATGCGAAAGTGCTGCTGATCGGAACCGGCGGACTCGGCGCGCCACTTGGGTTGTACCTGGCGGCGGCGGGGGTCGGCCGGCTGGGCCTGGTGGATTTTGATGTAGTGGATTTTACGAATCTGCAGCGGCAGGTGGCCTTTGGTACAAGCGATGTTGGTAAGTCGAAGAGTGCGGCGGCGCGTGAGCGCCTTGCGAACTTGAATCCGGCCATTCAGGTGGAAGCGTTTGAGACGAAATTGACGAGTGAGAATGCGCTGGAACTTTTCAAAGACTACGATGTGATCGTGGACGGGACGGATAATTTTCCGACGCGCTATTTGGTGAATGATGCTTGCATTTTGTTGGGTAAACCGAACGTCTATGGCTCGATTTTCCGGTTTGAGGGCCAGGCCACCGTATTTGGAATGCCCGATGGGCCTTGCTACCGCTGCTTGTATCCCGAACCGCCTCCGCCCGGACTGGTCCCTTCGTGCGCAGAAGGCGGAGTGCTCGGCGTGCTGCCGGGAATTGTGGGATCGATTCAGGCCATGGAGACGATTAAGTTGTTGTTGGGCGCGGGCGACATCCTAAAAGGACGGTTGCTCTTGTTTGATGCGCTCGCGATGAAGTTTAGAGAATTGAAATTACGCAAGAATCCGAATTGCCCGATGTGCGGACCGCAGCGGACGATCAACCATCTTATCGACTATTATGAATTCTGCGGAGTTCGCGGGGAGGAAGCGCCTGTGCCGGATTTGCAAGTACCAGAGATTACACCGAAGGAATTGAAAGCGCGGCTGGATCGCAAGGATGATTTGTTCATATTGGATGTGCGAGAGCCGCACGAATATCAGATTTGCAATTTGAACGGGCATTTGATTCCTCTGGGGGAATTGCCGCGGCGCGTGCATGAACTGGATTCATCACGGGAGATTGTGGCGCATTGCCGGAGCGGGAAGCGTTCCGCGGAGGCCATTGATTTTCTGCGCAAGGCCGGCTTCCGGAAGATTTTGAATTTAAAGGGCGGAATTCTGGCCTGGTCGGATGAGGTGGATCCCGCGGTTCCGAAATATTGAGGCCCGCTGAATTCTATTTTGAGACGAGGCGAACCGCACTGGTTCGCCTCGTCTGTTGCCCGGTTGGCTAAGCACGACGCGAATCGTGTACAGTCGTGCTGTTCGCAAACGTGATCGAGCAAACCTCGGGGGACAAACATGGCTGCTACAAAAATCATCGTCAATCACAACGGATCGCTGCGCATCGAAGGGGATTTCGAACTAATGGATCCGGAAGGAAAACCCTTTGGCCTAGCGGGCCGGACCACGCTCGGGCTATGCCGATGCGGGCAGTCGGCCAACAAGCCGTTTTGCGACGGTTCGCACAAGGCTTGCGGCTTTACCGATACCGTCGTCGCACGGGATTTGCCAGCGCCCAAGCCCAAAGCGTAGGCGGCACAAGGACTTGGCCTCAGCTTGAGACAGTCTCACCTTGAGACACCCAAGTTTCCAGCCTGAAACTGTCCCGAGGCCCGGTAACTATAACGAAACAAAAATGATAATGGACCGTTCCGGCAGTTCCCCGGGCCCCCTGGCTGTCTCGACTTTTTACACGAACCTCTGCGCACTTCCCGCCTTCCGAATAAGCCACTAAATATCAAGGACTTACAGGCCGGTGCTTTCCGCCGCCAAAAGGTCATTGGCGTGCATTCTAGGGAGTTGTCCGTCTTTCTTTGGTATTTGGGGGATATCGTGGGCGGTTGGGGCAAGTTAACCAGGTTCCTGTCGGCCAGCTACGCAAAGCTGGCTTCGAAGGAACTACGGCTGCGCTTGTTGGCCGGATTGGCAGCGGTCCTGGCACTGGGTTTTTTCGGAGCAATTTTCTATTTGAGACAGTTGGAGTTCTCCGGTTCGACACAAGTCTATTTATATTTGGAAGTGGGCGGGACGCTCATCAGCTTTTGCTATGCGGCGAACGCGCTGGTTCGATTCCGCGGAACGTATGACCGCACGGCTTTAATCCTTGCCTTTGGATTTGTCCTTTCCGGAATTATCGAGACGGTTGGCTACTTTGACTGGAACTCCACACTTTCCGGAGCGTCCGCGCTGGCGCGGATTCCCATGGGCTGGATGGTAGGCCGCACGCTTCTCGGAGTTCTACTGCTGGCGGCGTTTGTTGTGGAAAAGTACATGCCGAATGCGCGGCAACCGAGCAAAGAGATGGCCGGTGTGCTGCTCGTGGTGGCTGGCGCAGCGTATCTGACCAGCGCGGCATTTCTGGCGGCTCCGGCGGCGCCGGTGGCGAACGCGGCCAACGTTCTTTCGCGTCCTTGGGATCTTTTACCAGGTGCGCTGTTCCTGACGGCCGCGGTCCTGTTTCGACTGCGCCTGAGGCAAGACCGCAAGCGGAAGAACACCACCACTATTTACGACTATTCGCTTTTGATTGTGGCTGGTCTCAATGTGGTTTGCCACGTATCGGCGGCTTTCTCTCGGCAACTGTTTGACGGGCCTTTCTTTCTGGCAGAACTGACCAAGACGGCAAGCTACGCAGTAATGCTTACCGGCGCGCTACTAGAGCAAGCCCGTCTCTTTGATCAGGTGCGCTCGATGGCGGTCAGCGATCCACTGACCGGCCTGGGGAACTATCGCCGGCTGATCAGTGTGCTTGAAGCGGAACTGGACCGTTCGCGGCGCACGCAGCGGCCGTTCAGTGTCGTGTTGCTGGACATGGACGGACTCAAGGCGATCAACGATCACTACGGACATTTGACCGGTAGCCGGGCACTGGTGCGGCTGGGAAAGCTCTTGCGAAATCACTCGCGAACGATCGATACGCCTGCGCGGTATGGCGGAGACGAGTTTGCTTTGGTGTTGCCGGAAGCGGGACCTGATGTTGCGACACGGGTGCTCAGCCGGATCCGCGAGCGACTGTCCGGAGAACAAGAATCTCCCGCACTTTCGGTAAGTGCTGGTGTAGCGGCTTTTCCTGAAGACGGCGATACGCCGGAAAAACTGCTCGGAGCAGCGGACCGGGCACTGTATCGAATGAAACACCGGGGAAGCAGCAATGGGGTACAAAATCTGACGCGCATTGCGGCGTGCCTGTGAGGATGAGAGCCGCGATGCCTGCTACCAAGGGATTTGTTTTTAATCGAGCGGAAAAGCGCATACCGATGGAGATACCTGTGCTGATTGATGGACATCGGCTCGTGCCCGGCTCGGAATCGACTTTTACGGAAAACGTAAGTGCGCATGGCGCGCGGATTACAAGTGTGCGCCGTTGGGAACAGGGCGAACGATTGACGTTCGTGTTGCGCACTGGAGAATTTCGCTCCTCGGCAAGAGTAGCCTACTGCCAACCTTTGCAAGGCGACGGCTTTGCAATTGGCGTGGAGTTTCTCGAACCAAAAGGGCGATGGGTTGTTCAATCCCCAAGATAGCTTGACGTAAAACGGTCAAACGGAAAGGGAGGGGAACCGCTGGAAAAAAGGAAGGCAGTTAACTTGCGCAGATAAAGCGCCGTCGCGAAGAGAAAATTCGCCCGGCGCTTTGTCATTTTCAGGAGCGAAGAGATTGGTCATAGAGGCGGAGCATGGCGTCGACCATCTTGTCGGCGGAGAATTTCTCTCCGATGCGCTGGCGTGCGGCGCGGCCGATATTTTGTGCCCAGGATTTGTCGCGGAGGAGCCGCACCGCGGCCTGCTGAATTTGGGGGGCGCTTGAGGATTCGACAAGCAAGCCGCTCCGTTCGTTTTCAATGATTTCCCCGAACGCGCAGCGAGCAAAGGCGATGGACGGCGTGGCGTAGCTCATCGCCGAGAGCAGCGATGTTCCGAGCCCTTCGAACATGGACGGGAAAAGAAAAATGTCCAGGGCCGCGTAAACCGATTCAATTTCTTTCACGAATCCTGAAAAGATGACGGCATCCGGCGCGTCAAGCTGTTTTGCCTGTTTTTCCAGGTCGCGGCGTGCCGGGCCATCGCCGGCTAGGAGCAGCCGGCAATTGGGAAATTCGGCGCGCAGCGCCGGGAGCGCCTCGATGAGCCATTGCTGCCCTTTGTCAGAAGCGAGTACTCCGACGCAGCCGAGCAAGGGCGAATCATCCGTGATGCCCCAGCGTGCCCGGGCACTGCGGCGTGCTTCGCTGGTGGGCAGGGCCGGGAGTGGAACGCCTTCGTAAACGATTGCCAGCTTTTCCCGCGGAGCCCCCGACGCGGCGGCCTGTTCGGCCACCCATTCCGAGATAGCGATGATTTTGTGCGCAGCGCGAAAACGAGCTTGCGCGATGCCGCTTTGCGAAAGTGGATAGCCGACGCGACGCGAAACGAAAAGTGGGACGCGCTGGTGAGCGCGTGCCAGCCATGCAGCAGTGAGACCGTGGGATTCATTGGCGTGAACCACATCGATGCGCCCGTCGCTCAGCAGCTCGCGGATTTTTCTGGCTGCAGGCAATCGGAAGCCGCCCCGCGAAACGAAATGGACCCCGATGCCGTTGGCCGAAGCGCGCGACCCCAGTGCCGATCCGCGGGCGGCCAAAAGTTCTGCAGCATGCCCCCGTTCGTAGAAGCCCTTCAGCATCAAGAGCGCCTGGTTTTGGCCGCCGCGCCACTCGGTTTCCAGATCGACGAGCAGAGGAATCATGGCCGGCCTCGTTCGGCAGGCAATTCTGTTTTGCGTCGCTCATCTCGAATCAGCCGTCCAAGTTTCTTATATTTCAGCCACGTCGCGCGCGCTGCCATCCGAGAAATGACCCAGCCCTGGTAACCGTCGAGCAAGCCCAGACAAAGAATGTAGTTGTTGAACCAGCTCCAAGGAGAAGCGACCCACATGGGACCGCGCCAAGATCGGCGGCCGGCCGCGAACATGTGCTGGGCCATGCGGGAGGTGATATTTTCCACCTTGGCCGCGTGTTCTTCAAAGGAACGCACGGTGTAATGAAGCAGATCGCCCGCTAGCTTGCCGACCGGGCCGTCGTACTTGGGAGTGGCGTGTTCGAGTTCTGCAAATTTTGCTTTATCGCGGCGATACAATTTGCGTTGAAAATCGGGATACCAGCGGGTGTGATGAATCCACGCGCCGAGATACCAGGTGAGGCGCGGAAATTCATACATGGCAAATTGCGGTTCCCGGGACCTCCATTCGAGCAGGGAATTGCGAAGCTCAGGGCTTAATTCTTCGTCAGCGTCGAGCGACAGGATCCAGTCATTGCTGGCACTAGCGGCCGCGAAATTTTTTTGGTCGCGGAAATTCGTCCACGCGTGGACCACTACTTTTGCACCGTAGTCCCTGGCAATTTCCTGCGTTCGGTCTCTGCTGCCGCAGTCCACAACGACGATTTCGTCCACCACCCCACGCACCGATTCCAGGACACGCGGCAGGTTGTGTTCTTCGTTGAACGTGATGAGGCAAGCTGAGAGGCGGTTCATGGCGTGGCCGCGGGCCAGTATCTCACAAACGAAGTAGGCTTGAGATATCGCCCTCGCGGTTATGTTACGATTACAGATTCGAAATCAAGCGGGAGAACGTCCGTGTCTGAGCATATTTCGCGTAAAGAGCTGAAGCAGGACAAAATCAAGGAAACGTTTGAGCATGGAGCGGAGGCTGTCTATTCGCACAGCCAGATCACGCTGCTGGTCGTGCTGGTGTTGCTCGTGGCCGCCGCGGCCTATGGTGGATGGCGCTTTTACAGCGACCGCCAGGATTCGGCTGCGCAGCAGGCGCTCGATTTGGGAATGAAGGCCTACAGCGGCCGGGTTGGGCCGGCGGTTGATCCCAATACGGATCCGAATGAAGTCTCTTACGCAGACGAGGCGGCGCGATCCCAGGATGCCCTGGCGAAGTTCACTGCTGCTGCCGGCAAGTATCCGAATACCAAGCCGGGCAAGCGCGCGCGCTACTACGCGGTGCTGTGCCTTGAAGATCTGGACAAGCAGAACCAGGCTTTGGAAGAGTTGAAAAAGTTGACGTCAGACAGCGACCCGGAAATCGCCGCGCAGGCGCAGTATCAGACTGCGGTGCTCTATCATAGAACGGGAAAAACGGAAGAGGCTATCAAGCTATTCCGGGCTTTGGCGGACAAGCATTCTGTCTTCGTTCCACGTCCACTGGTCTTGCTGGAACTTGCGGCGGCGCTAAAGCAGGGTAATCCGAAGGAAGCGGCCACGGTCTATCAGCAGGTGAAAAAAGAATACCCGAACAGCGCGCTTTCTGAAGAAGCTGATCGTGGGTTGGATTTGATTTCGCCGAAGTCGTAAAGAAAGTGTGCCGGAAGGGAACGGTCCATCACTCGCTCCCGGCTTCCGTTGGAGAGGATCATCGAAACCCCGTCTCCACTTGTTCCCTGGGCGATGCGCGCGGAGAATTCCCGCGGGCGCCGCTATCCTGAAACACCACACCCTTACCGTACAGAATATGCCCGCGACCGCGACCGGATCATCCATTCGCGCGCGTTTCGTCGCTTGGAAGCGAAGACCCAGGTTTTTACCATGCGATATTCGGATCATTTTCGCAACCGGCTGACGCATACTCTGGAAGTGTCACAAATAGCGCGCACGGTGGCCGCGGCATTGGGCTTGAATACGGAATTGGCGGAGGCGCTGTCGCTGGTGCATGACATTGGGCATCCTCCGTTTGGTCATGCGGGGGAACAAAAGCTGGACGAGCTCATGAAACCGCTCGGCGGACATTTCAACCACAATCTTCACGCGCTGCATATCGTGGAGCAATTTGAACAGAGGTATCTGGATTTTGCGGGATTGAATCTGACATTTGAGGTGCGCGAAGGGATTATCAAACACTCGCGTGATTATTCGGCCAAAGAGTTTCCGCAGCTCAGCGAATATTTACTGGATCAACGACCGCCGCTCGAAGCGCAGCTCATCGACTGGGTGGATGAGATCGCGTACAACACAGCGGACCTGGACGATGCACTGGAAGCAGAGTTGCTGGACGTCGCGGCCTTGTGCCGCGAAGTTCCATTGTTCGGGGAAGCGCACGCGCAGGTGGAAGCCGCGCATGCGACGGCCAGAGAAAAACTGAAGTTCAACGAAGCACTGAAACGCGTCCTGGACGCTCTGGCGACGGATTTGATTGAGACAACGGCCAGGCGCGTCAAGGAGATTGGCGCGGTT
This sequence comes from Saccharimonadales bacterium (SeqCode), assembly GCA_035317965.1. GTDB lineage: Bacteria > Acidobacteriota > Terriglobia > Acidiferrales > UBA7541 > Acidiferrum. The sequence continues at coordinate 83,959 of DATHFT010000033.1, forward strand.
ACTACTGACGATATTCGCCGCGCGCCGAAGCGGTTGGCGGCGTTCAGCGATGATGCAAGGTCGCGCAACGGGCAGCTCAAGCGATTCCTTTTCGGACATATTTACAACAATCCGGCGATTACCGAGGAGCGCGATCGATCCGTATCGTGTTTGCAGGAATTGTTTCAATTTTATTTGTCGCAGCCGAACTCCATGCCAGCTTCCTATGAAGAGCTGGCCAACATGGCTCCGCGGCACGAGATTGTGTGCGACTACATTGCAGGGATGACAGATCAATTTTTGCTGAGGCAACACCACGTCCATTTCGGTGGGCGAGAAGTTGCCGAGCGATGACTCCGTTTGCCAATAGCGACATACAATAGGCATTCGCTGCAGAGAAGGAATTCGATTCCCGGAAATACCATGACTCGGCTAACCGCAAGAGTTCTCGCGATCGGTTTACTCGTGATATCCAGTGCGAGTTGCGCGCGTTCGCAGGTTCCCTCAATTCTGCCAAAGACGCCGGCAAGCAGCGAGTCGGCAAAGACCATTGCTGACCCGCTCGGTAGGGACAACCCGCGCGGAACGGTGCTCGGGTTTATCCGCGCGGCCCAGGAGGAAAATTATGTGTTGGCGGTGCAGTACTTCCAGCCTCCTCCCAGCCGTCACCGGCCCTCGATTGAGCAGGAACAGGATCTTGCTTCTCAACTGTTGACGATTCTCAATCAGAAATTTGGTCCATTTCTCGATTCAATCAGCCGCGACCCCGAAGGCCGACTGGACGATGGGCTTCTGCCTGATCTTGAGAAAGTTGGAGGCACCCGCGGCCAAAGCGAGGCCTTTCCCATAATCCTTATTCGCATTGAGGACGAACATGGAGTGAAGTTGTGGTTCGTGTCCCGGATTACTCTGGATGAGGTTCCCAAAGTTTATGGCTCGCTGAAATATCCGGGGTTAGAGAAGGGCCTTCCGAAATCACTTGTTGAAAATCGGGTTTTGGCGATGCCGTTGTGGCAATGGATCGCCATCTTGCTGTTTTTGCCCGTAGCGCTGGCTTTGGCGTGGGTGCTGGCGCTGACTACGCGACAAATTCGAAAACTCGTTCGACGAGCGAGGGGGCTTGAACCGCTTTCTGGTCCGCCTGCGCGGCAGGTTGGGCCTGGGGTTCTGCTGGTCGCAACGATTATTCACTACAATTTTGTTTACTACATTGGAGCTTCGTTGCTATATCGCCAGTACTACACGCGTGTGATCTGGATATTTCTGGCGATCGGATTTTATTGGCTGGTAACGCAGTCCACTCGCGCCGTGGCGCACCGCGTCGGGTTGAGTCTGACGGCCAGCGGGCGAATGGCAGAGCGTTCGCTGGTTTCGTTGACCAGACGGGTGCTGGACGTGGTTATTTTCGTCTGCATTGGATTGGCGGTGCTGAGCACTCTCGGCGTGAACGTGACCACGGCACTGGCCGGATTGGGAATCGGCGGACTGGCCATAGGCCTTGGCGCTCAAAAAACATTTGAGAACTTGCTCGGAGGGATTGCCATCCTGACGGACAAGGCGCTGGTCGTAGGCGACGCGTGCCGTATCGGGGACCAAAGGGGCACCGTCGAAGATATTGGATTGCGTTCTACCAAATTGCGAACCGATGACCGCACGCTGGTGTCCATCCCCAACGGGACGGTCGCCACGGCCGTGCTGGAAAATTTCCGGCTGCGGGACAAGATTCTGTGCAAACAGGTCCTTCGCTTGCGATATGACCTTTCGCCGGACCATTTGCGATACGCACTCGAACAGGTGCGTGAGTTAATGGCACAAAATACGCGTGTGGAAAACGCAACGGCTCGCGTGCGATTCCTGAGATTTTCTGAATACGCGATTGAAATTGAAATCTACGCCTACATACTGGAGCGAAATTACAACGAATTTTTGGCGATACAAGAAGAGCTGATGCTTCAGGTGGTCCAGACTTTGCGCCGCACCGGTGCGACGATTGCGTTGCCGTCGCAAACGACCACCGTCTCGCAAGATGCGTGGGTTGATCCCGCCAAACAGAAGGCTGCCGAAGCGGCGGTTGAGAAGAGCCGTGACCCGGGCGTGCCGGGACTGCAGCATCCGGAATGATTGCCCGATCCCGGGAAAACTTGGACTTTGTCCGCGCGAGCTACTGCTGACCGAAGGTGTTGCAGGCGGCGACCGTACCATTGTCAAAGCCTTTGCGGAACCAGGTCATGCGCTGCTCGGAACTTCCGTGAGTGAAGGAATCCGGCGTGACGTGGCCGGTGGACATTTTCTGAAGCCGATCATCGCCGACGGCGGCCGCAGCACCCAGCGCGGATTCAATGTCCCCCTGTTCCAAGAGCCCCCGTTGCTGCGTGGAATGGGCCCAAATTCCCGCGAAGCAATCGGCTTGCAGCTCTAAATCAACTGACAATGGATTTCGTTCACGCGGATTTTGCTGTTGAAGGTTGCGGACTTTGCGATCGATTCCCAAGATATTCTGCACGTGATGGCCGAGTTCATGGGCCAGGACGTAAGCCTGAGCAAATTCGCCGGGCGCGCCAAAACGGCGCTTGAGTTCGTCGTAGAAGCCGAGGTCGATGTAAACCTTCTGGTCGGAGGGACAATAAAACGGACCAGTTGCAGATTCCGCGCTGCCGCACCCGGATTGCGTATAGTCCCGGAATAGAACCAGTTTGGCGTGGTGATATTGAGTTCCGGATTGCTCGGGTAAAAGATCCGTCCAGGCCTTTTGAACGTCGTCGAGAACAAACGAAATGAATTTCACGGTTGGTTCCTCGGCGGCATCGCGAGCGGTATTAGGGTGGCGCGGTCCCGGTTCGCTGACGGAACTGCTGGGACCTCCTGAGCCGCCGCCAAGCAGAGCGAAGAAATTTGTTTTAAAAATGAAGCTCAGGACCAGCAGGACAATAAGCCCGCCGATGCCCATGTGCATGCCGCCAAACTGCATGCCTCCGCCACCTCCGCCCGATTCGCCGCGACGGTCTTCAATATCCTGACTTTCGCCACCGGATGTCCATTTCATGGCGCCCTCCGCAGGAGCTGCTCTTTGGAAATCGTATCATCGGACCCGGGAACGACCAGCAAGAAGTTAGAACGAGTGTCAGCGCTTTCATTCCCGATGCGTGTGAGGTCCGCGACGGTGAAACAACTGAATGGCATTTGCGAAGTGTTCATGCCAGAGCGGCTTCCAGCCGAGTGAGCGCGGCGGTCACATCCGCCGGGGTACGAAGCCGAAAGCGCGCGTTGGTGCGGCGCGATTTGCCCACGAGAATTCCCGCTCCTCTTCCGCGCACCGCTGCAAAAGCCGGTTCATCGGAGAGGTCATCACCAAAATAAATAGGGAATGCCTTCTGCAGGGTCGGCTTCTGGAGAATTTTGGTTACGGCAGCCCCTTTGCCTTCAATCGCCAGGGGTATCACTTCGACATCGCGCAAATTCTCCAGCAGTCGAAGCTGGCCGCGAAAGGGATTTATTAAGGTACGTAATTCGCGCCGAACGCGGTTTTGTACGTCTGCGGCGGCTCCCAGCAGGTGCACAGACAGGGTATTTTTCTTGGGTTCAATCCAGACGCTGCGGTAGGCTGCCAGTTTAGCGTGCAAGAGTTTGTGCGCGCGCGATAGCGCGACTTGCGTGGTAACCGGAATAGCCGAGTTGCTGTGGCCTTCCCATCCGTACAAACCGAGATAGTGGATGTGGGGCAGCGCGATATGGTGGAGCAATTCGGCTCGTCGCCGACCGCTGACAATGGCCACGCGAACCCGTTTGTGACGGGCCAGGCGAGAGAGGACGCCACGAGTGGAGGCGGCGATACGAACGAGTTCCGGACGGGGGGCGATGCGAACCAGCGTGCCGTCAAAATCAAGAAAGACGACGACGCGGGGGCTCTGCTGGATTTGCGAGCGGATGGCGTCCCAATGTCGGAGCAGAAGGGGCACGCTGCGCTGCGCCGGGCTCATGAAAGTTGCGGCGTCTCGGCGCGTTCTGGCAACTCGATGCGGATTTCCGTCAGATCAGACAGGAGATTGGCGGCCCATCGAAAGATATTATGTTCGCGGATCTGGACTCGCATGCGGTGCATGCGGGCCGTTTGTTCTTCTTCCGACATTTCCAGCGCTTGTTGAACGGAGGCGGCAAGTTGCTGAACGTCGTATGGATTGACGAGCAGTGCGTCTGTCAATTCAAGAGAAGCACCGGCAAAAGTGCTGAGGATTAGAGCGCCACGCTCATCGTTGCGGGCAGCAACGAATTCCTTGGCCACGAGATTCATTCCATCATGCAGCGAAGTGACCAAGCAGACAGAAGCGGCCTTGTAGTAGCGCGCGATCTCCTGATGCGAGTGGTGGCGTTTCAGAAAAACAATGGGTTTCCATTTCCCGGTCTGGAAACGCGCGTTGATGCGATCGGCTTCTGCGCCCACTTCATCAAGAAATTGTCTGTAACGATCAATGTCAGTGCGGCTCGGGGCCCCAATTTGAACGAAGGTAAATCGGCGCTGATAAACGGGGTGCTCTTCGATGAGACGCTCAATGCCGCGGAAGCGTTCGAGAATGCCTTTGGTGTAGTCGACGCGGTCCACGCCGACTCCCAGCAGGGAAGCCTCGATGCCAAGTTCTGCGCAGATCGCAGCGCGCTCTTCTCCGGTGTTGCGCGAATCGTTGACGGCGGTCGTCAATTCAGGAAAAGCCACGCTGATCGGATACGGACGCACGCGGGTGACATGTCCCTGGCGGTTCACGGCGAAACGGTCCCACTCGGTGAGCGCTTCCACGGCGCGATCCACAGTTTCCAGAAAATTGTTGCAATGCGATTGCGTGTGAAAACCGATGAGGTCAGCGCCCAGAAGGCCGTCGAGCAATTCGCGCTGCCACGGGCAAATTCCGAACACCTCAGGATTGGGCCAGGGAATATGCCAGAAGATGGCAACCCGCGCGTCGGGACGCGCTTCCTTCACCATGCGCGGCAGGAGCGCGAAATGATAATCCTGGGCAAGAAGAATTGGAGATTGCGTGCCTTCCATTTCTTCCAGAACAGTGTCAGCAAATTTACGATTCACCTGCTGGTAGTGAAGCCAGTCTTCCGGTCGGAATATGGGGCGAGTATGGGCGATATGGCAAAGAGGCCACAGACCCTCATTTGAAAAACCTTCGTAGTAACCCTTTTCTTCCTCTTCCGTCAACCAGACGCGGCGCAGTGTGTAGCTCGGCTGGTCCGGAGGAACGCGCAGGCGATTGTGGGCGTCGACGACTTCACGATCGGCGTTGCCAGAGCCGTGCGCGATCCACGTGCCGTCGCAGGCATGAAGCACGGGCTCAATGGCCGTAACCAGCCCGCTTGCGGGAACCAGGTATTCGATGGATTTGTCCTTCTCACTGTAGGCGTGGATGTAGGGTTCACGATTGGAGACGACAAACAGCGGTTGATCCTGCAGTTTGTTTCGCAAACTCACACGCAGGCGTTCGGCCGTCCACAGTGAGGATTGTGATTCGCGCAAGCGCGCCTCACGCTGTGCTGCGGCCCGCGCTGTGGAAAGGTCCTGCGCCAGGTGGGCGACTTCCTTGTGTATCTGCTCAAACAGTTCGCCCGAAGGCAGCCCGGGAGATTGCTGGGAAGATCCCGCACGCATGGAACGAAGCCATTTCGTCGTGCTCTTCAAGGGATCGGTGAAGGTCCAGCGCACCAGGACCAGCGCCAATCCGGTAATAAGGAGCGTCTGGATAAGCGCGTTGAGCAGCGAATCGCGCATGGCGTGCGAAACGCGTGTCTCGATATAGGTCGTGTCGTAAAGGACCGACAGAGCGCCCGCGACCTGGTTTCCACGATGGAGTGGCAGCGCATAAATGTGCAGCGGCGTTCCACCCGCCTCAAAAAAAGCGCCAGAGCCGGAATCCTCATGGATCGCTCGAGAAACCACGGGAGGCGCGGGCCGCAGTTCTGAAGTGGCACTTGCCGTGATCGCTAGAGGCACGCCCTGCGCATCGTAAACCGCGACACCTTTGAGATGTTCTTTTTGTCCGAAGCGCTCGACCAGACGCGACAGATTTTTTTCTGAGATTTTGTCAAGCGGCTTCGCGAAAAGAGGCTCAACAGTTTCTTGAAGACTTTCCGCGAGCACGACCGAGCGCCGCGAGAGGTCATTTCGCAAATTCCGGCGTTCCGTGCGGATTTGATACGACGCATAGAAGATCGAGACAAATGCCACGCTGATGATGAGAGGCAGGGCTAGTTTTAAAGTTGCTCGCATGAAGGGCTCTGGGATAGCAACAGCTGACAGCAAGGTCAGTTACTTTAATTTAAGAACGTCCAAGACAAAGCAGCGGCAATCGAGGCCGGCAACGCCACGTAGCTTCATATCTAGTCTATTAACTTGGACTTATAAGTCCATCCTGTATTCCTAGTAGGCCCAAAAAAGGCCGCGCAGGGCCGGGTACGCGAGCGCTTTGCGGTTGTCAGCAACGGCAGCCTGGTCGCGGTAACACTGAAGTGTACTAGTTACGTGGACCGGGCGCGACTATAACGTGAACTGCCAAATTCTTTCCACCTTCAGAACGATATTCAACAGTCGCTTGTGCACCGATGGAAAGTTTGCCTTCGACTTTCGTGCTCCCGTCGACAAGGAATTGGACGGTGCTGATGTTTTGATCCTTCATGATGTCAACTGCGAAGGACGCATCGCCAATCGACGAAATTTTCCCGGAGATGGACTGGTTTTCTGCACTCGCGGGCGGAGCCGTGAAATTCGAAGTCATTGGCGAAGACCAGGCAGCAATGGTGAAACAGAACAAGAACATCGTGGCCAATGAAAGGACGGTACGAAATCTCATCGCGATACCTCCATGTAATTCGGCCGGGACAGACTGTAGTGCAGAAAATTGGCCAAACTTGCCATTCGCAGCAGCACGTGGGATTTCCTTTTAAGCAGCGGTATTTCAATAGGTTGGAAGAACTGAGTGCGCCCTAAGGATTTCGTTTTAGGTACTGTACCTATGCACTTTTTGCACTTTGATTTTTTGGAATGCCCTGTTCCTACATGATTTACCGTAGTTCTGCGTTGGCCGTTTGAGGCGTGGCCGCCGCCGCACACGCTCAGTGACTTTCTGGAAGATTATATTCAAATTCGTAGGAATGTTTTCCGTCCGTGATAATGATATTAAATTTTCCGATAATTCCGAGCAATTCTCCGGTACCGGAATCCGGTACGACGGTAACACTGAGGGCGGGAACACTGCGGTCCATCGTTGCGCTGTGTTGCAGAATGAAAGAGCCACTGCGCCCTTGCAGTTTGCAAGTAACTTTTTCCATCGCCACGTATCCAGCGGATCCTTTTACTTCCGTCATTCCCGTGAGCATTTGTCCTTTGCTGGTTCCTTCTATATCGCCGTGAAACTGTTTGTCGATGGTCATGCGGCCAAGCGTGGCATCCTCAAATTTTCCATCGGGAGTTTGCGGAGTTATTTTTACCTCAAATGTTCCTTTGGCGTGCGACATGAAAACTCCTTTTGCAGAACTGCCTTGCAGGGACACATGGGCTGGCAAGAACGGACCCTGCGTAAACACGAGTAGGAACAGCGTAATAGCTGAATACCCTGGCAACCAATAAACTGGCATGGCACCTGTCCTCCGGGACAGAGTATCAGATTGGGAGAGTACTGTTCTTTCGCGTTGTCGCCGCCCACCAAACACAGTGATTAAGTAAGACCGAGGCAAAAGGCATGCCTCTCTGGAGCGAACAATGAAAAAAATGTGGATGGTCATGGCGATCTTGTCGGCAGGAAGTTTAATGAGTGTGGGGCGTGTTGCTGCGCAAGGACCGGCGGGGGCCGGAGCAACTGCGGCGGCGGACAGTTCTTCACACACTGCGCATTCCTACAACCCAATCAAATGGGTAAAAAAAGGAAAGGCCAGTGATGCAACTGAAGTCAATACTGACAAAAACAAGAAACTTACCTTGAGTTTGCAGCAACAGGGAGTGCTGACTGCGGAAACAAACGTGACAGAAAAATGCTCGACATTTAAAGAGTTGGGGAGTTGCGTGGCTGCTCTTCACGCAAGCCATACCCTGGGGTTGGATTTTGACTGCCTCAAAGCCAATGTCACCGGGGTGCTGAGCTCGGCAGATACCACTTCATGCCAGAGAGCGGGCGGCGACAAAGGAGCAAGTCTTGAAAAATCGATCCACATGGTTAAGCCGGACGCAGACGCCAAAGGCGCTGCCAAGGAAGCAGAGAAGCGCGCAAAGGAAGATCTGAAGCAAGCAAGCGCATAAGTTGGAACCACAGAGTGAAATTGAAGCTAACAATGCCCGACCTGCAGATCGGGCCATTGTTGGTTTTCCATTGCCTGTAGTGCGAATCACTTAGTTGGGCATCACAACGGTATCAACGACATGGATGACCCCGTTCGATTGAAAAACATCGGCGATCGTGACTTTCGAGGTGCCGCCCTTTTCATCCGTCAAGATCAGGTCAGGACCGCTCATGCTTGCTCTAAGGGTGCCGCCGCTGACGGTCCGCAGTGTGGCAGTGCCTTGGCCAGCTTGAATAGCCTTGGCGATGTCCTTGCTGGACATTTTTCCCGCGACCACGTGATAGGTGAGAACTTTTGTCAGGGTGTCCTTCATCTCTGGTTTCAGGAGTGAATCGACAGCCCCCGCGGGCAGTTTGGCGAACGCTCCATTGGTTGGCGCGAAAACCGTAAACGGTCCTGCACCGCTGAGGGTGTCGACGAGCCCTGCGGCCTTTACGGCGGCCACCAGAGTTGTGTGATCTGCGGAATTCACGGCATTCTGAATAATATTCTTCGTAGGATACATGGCGGCTCCCCCGACCATGGGATCCTGTTGGGCAGCATATACGCTGCCAACCAGTAAAACAGCCAACAACAAATACGCAAACTTCTTCATGGGAAATCCCCCCTCAAGATTTGGCGTTGCCAACTGCACCTGTTAGTACGGCGCACGCCAGCCGTTGGATGAGTTGCATTTTTTCCAGTGGCACGCGGAACGCTGCGCGCCCGGGCCAGGGCGGACAAGTGACACGATCCGAGTGGCTCACGGCCTGGTCTCGTCGCAGGCGAGACGCACTCGCGCGCTGGCGAATTTCAGGTCCGAGGTCCAGCGGAAAGAATCACGGGGTGGCTGGCCCTGGTCGCTTGGGGGCAGAACCCGGCGACGGGACAGAGATGGCACCCCTGTCGTGGGGGCGTGTCGGTTCAATCCGCTACCTCAGCCAAGGCGTTTTTCCTGATGGGATGGCCGAAGGACGCTTCCTTGGCAGTGGCCGGCTGTTCGATGGCGGTCTCACCGTGAGCGCGTCCTTTAGGCTGATTTGGCACCCGCCAACAGCCCGATTACGAGCTTGTAACGGCCAAGTACTAGGCCGAGGCCGTAATGTACACGACGCAAATCCGCGCTCGCCCGGTCACCCTTCCTTGACTTGCCGCCCTCGCGACTCAATAATGTTAAAGCATGAGCGTAGGCGCTGGAGGCGCAGCAGACATGTTCCTTGACGTCAAGGACCTTGCCGTCCGCAAATTGCGCATCCATAAGAGTTATGCGCCGGGCAGCATCGACTTTTCATCGACCGAGTTGAAGCAGATCGCTCCTCTGGAAGTCACGGCCACCGCCGAGCTTCTCGAGCAGCAGATCCGTATCGAGGGTAACCTTGAAACCAAGATTGAAATGTCTTGCGCGCGCTGCCTAGAACCGGTTGTCGAGGATGTGAACCGCGCCTTCGATCTGTTCTACTCTCCAGCCGTGAAAGATGCGAAGCCCGGCGAAGATCAGCTGCGCGACGACGACACCGAAGTCGGTTTTTACGAAGGACAGGGACTGTTCCTGGCGGATGTTTTGAAAGAGCAGGTGCTCCTGGCGTTACCTGTTAAGGTAATCTGCCAGAGCGATTGCCGCGGACTTTGTCCCAATTGCGGCGCGAATTTGAATCATGAAGAGTGCCGGTGTGAAACCCACGCTAGCGACGCTCGATTGGCTCCCCTCGCGCGCCTCAAGCAAGACTGGCTGAAAAAACAATAGTTTTCCGGGGTGTTAAACCCCGATAGAATCCGTGCAGCAGCAAACGGACAAGAGGAGTAGTGTTATGCCTAACCCCAAACGAAGGCACTCAAAGAAAAGGACCAGCACACGGCGCGCTCATGATTTTCTGTCCAAACCGGCGCTGGGCAAGTGTCCGAATTGCCACGAAATGAAGCAGCCTCACCAGGCTTGCCCCAATTGTGGATATTACAAGGGCAAAGCCGTTAAAGAGTCGGCCTAAATCTCGTTTCTCGTAGTCGCCTGCGGATAATCAACCCATGATCACGATCGCCGTTGACGCCATGGGTGGGGACCATGCTCCTCGCCCCGAGGTCGAAGGCAGTGTGCTGGCTGCACGCGAGCTGGGTGTGCGGGTTGTGCTCGTGGGACAACCGTCAGCAATTCGGGCGGAACTGGCCAAACATGCCGTACCTAATCTGCCGATTGAGATCGTTCCGGCCACGGAAGTCATCACAATGGATGATCATCCTGCGCAAGCCTTTCGCCGGAAGAAGGATTCTTCGGTCCATGTTGCTGCACGGTTGGTGCGAGAAGCGAAAGCCGATGGATTCGTCAGCGCCGGCAACACCGGAGCGGTGATGACGGTCGCTCGCTTCCTGCTGGGAACACTGGAGTCGGTTGACCGCGTAGCTTTAGCGGCGCCATTTCCCAACGCCAAGAGCCGAGTTTCGGTTTTGCTCGATGTGGGCGCAAACGTGGATTCCAAACCCGAGCACCTGGTGCAGTTTGCGGTAATGGGAGAGGTTTACTATCGCGCGACGTTTGGCAGCAAACGCCCGCGTGTGGGATTGCTGTCGATCGGCGAAGAAGAGAGCAAAGGCAACGAGTTGACGCGCGAAGTACACAATCGCCTGAAGAAAAGTTCGCTGCATTATGTGGGCAATGTCGAGGGCGGCGATCTTTTTTCCGGAGAAGTAGACGTAATCGTTTGCGACGGATTTATCGGGAATATCGCCTTGAAGATCTGCGAAGGACTGGCGTTTCAGATCTTTGGTTTGCTGAAAAAGTCGCTCAAGAGTTCGCTGATGTCGCAAGTGGGGGCCATGCTGTCACAGGGAGCCTTTCAAGGCTTGAAGAAGACGATTGACTATACGGAATATGGCGGCGCACCCCTTCTCGGCGTGCGCGGAGTTTGCGTTATCGGACACGGACGCTCGAACGCCAACGCCGTGAAAAATGCCATCCGCGTCGCCGCAGGTCTTGCTCGCGCGCGTATGAACGAAAAAATCGAGCAGGAGCTTTCGGCCAGCCAGGGCACTGCGTAACCAGAAAGTAGAAGGGAAGTCACGATGGGTAAAGTTGCATTTGTGTTTCCGGGACAAGCATCGCAATACCCGGGTATGGGCAAAGATCTCGCGGAAAAATATCCGGTAGCCAAAGCCGTCTTCGATGAAGCCGACAAAGCGCTGGGATTTTCCATCTCCAGGATGTGCTTTGAAGGGACCGAAGACGAGCTCAAGCTGACCGCCAACACGCAGCCGGCAATTCTTACGGTTTCCGTCGCGACCTACCGGGTGCTCGCGGAGAAGGGATTAACGCCGGACTTCGTCGCCGGTCACAGCCTTGGTGAATATTCAGCGCTCGTGGCGGCCGGCTCGGTCAAGTTTTCCGACGCCGTGCAAATCGTCCGCAAGCGGGGAACATATATGCAGGAAGCGGTTCCCGCCGGCGAAGGCGCAATGGCTGCGATTCTCGGAGTTTCGCCCGCGATCGTCATCGATGTTTGCAAACGCGCAGCAGAAAATGAAGTTTGCTCGCCCGCAAATTTGAATTCGCCTGACCAGACGGTGATTTCCGGCCATGCTGGAGCGGTCAAACGCGCTGTTGAACTGGCCTCGCAGGCAGGCGCAAAACGCGCCGTAATTCTGGCTGTCTCTGCGCCTTTCCATTCTTCGCTCATGATGCCCGCGCAGCAAAAATTGGAAAAGGATTTGAAGAAAATTGAATTTGCCGCGCCGCGGTTTCCGTTGGTCAGCAACGTCGATGCCGATACCATCGAAACCGGCGACGAGGCCCGCGATGCTCTCATCCGCCAGGTCTCCATGCCCGTCCGTTGGGAAGAATCCATCCGTCTGCTGATCGACGAGGGCGTAAACACATTTGTTGAAGTTGGCCCGGGGCGCGTACTCACCGGATTGCTACGGCAGATTGAACGCTCGGTAGCGGCCCTTAACGTCGAAGATGAAAAGAGCCTGGCGGAAACGGTGGAGAAGATTGCTGGAGCGCGTTCCGACGCCGCCTAGTAAAAGGGAATACATAAATGTTCAGTTTGAAAGACAAGGTTGCGTTGGTTACCGGGGCGTCGCAGGGGATTGGTCGCGATGCCGCCCTGGCTCTGGCCGAAGCGGGCGCCAAAGTGGCCGTGGCCGCGCGCAATGAAGAAAAGCTGGCCACGCTCGTGGCCGAACTAAATGCCGCCGGCGGAGAAGCTTTCGCCGTAAAAATGGATGTTGGCGACCCCGAACAAGTCAAAGCCGGCTTCAAATCCGTCCTGGAGAAATTCGGCAAGCTCGATATCCTCGTCAACAACGCCGCCATCACCAAAGACGGCCTGGCCATGCGCATGAAACAAGAAGATTGGGAAACGGTGTTGCGCACCAATCTCACCGGAGCACATTTCTGCACGCAGCAGGCGCTCGCCACCATGATGCGTGCCCGCACCGGGCGCATCATCAACATTACCAGCGTCGTAGCGCAGTCCGGCAATGCCGGTCAGGCGAATTATGTGGCCGCCAAAGCCGGTCTAATCGGCCTCACAAAAGCCATTGCCATTGAAATCGCCTCTCGCAATGTCACCGTAAACGCCGTCGCCCCCGGGTTCATCGAAACGCCGATGACCGATGTTCTTCCCGCCAAGGTGAAAGAGGATCTCGTAACGCGCATTCCCCTCGGCCGCATGGGCGTTCCCCGCGACGTAGCTGCCGCGATTGTCTTCCTGGCCAGCGACGAAGCTGGGTACATCACCGGCCATGTCCTAAACGTAAACGGCGGAATGCACTTAACGTAGGAGGTCGCGGGAGTAGTTTTGATCTGAATCGGCACAGGCGATGCGCACCGAGGCGGAGCAGGACGGCATCACCACTATCACGCAAGGGGAGTTGGACGCCACACTCGTGCAACAAAACGGCCAGTGGAAACAGGTTGCCGCGCACAGTTCAACGGCTGCGAAGTACGGGCGCTCAGATTGCGGGGTCCAAGTTGACCTTGCGGGACAGCGTGACTAGAATAAACAGGTCATCAAGGAAGGCAATTTAAGCATCAATTCGGTGATTGCACTGGGAGCGACAGCTTCAGCAATCTGGGTTTATCGAATACACTTTTGCGCAGCAACCCATCTGTAGCAGGGGCACATCAAGCGATTACAGATCGCGGAGGAAACAAGCATGGCCAGTGTCGAAGAACGCGTAAAGCAGATTATCGTCGAGCAGCTGGGCGTCGATGAAGCGGAAGTTACCCCAACGGCGTCGTTTGTCGACGACCTCGGCGCGGATTCGCTCGACCAGGTCGAATTGGTGATGGCGTTTGAAGAAGCCTTTGGTATTGAAGTTCCGGATGAAGACGCCGAAAAAATGACGACGGTAAAAGATGCGGTCGAATATATCGACAAGCACTCCAAGGGAAAGTAAGTCGCGGATTAACCACCAACAAGGGAGCGTCCAAAGTTGACTCGCCGGGTAGTTGTTACAGGCGTTGGATTGGTTTGCGCGCTGGGCATTGGTACGGAGGAAAGCTGGAAAAACCTCGTCGCCGGCCAGAGCGGAGTTGCGCCTATTACGTTGTTTGATACCAACGGATTCGATTGCACCTTTGCGGGCGAAGTGAAAAATTTCGACCCGCTGCAATGGATCGAGAAAAAAGAATTGAAGAAGATGGGGCGCTTCATCCAGATCGCCCTCGCCGCCGCTGATTTCGCCGTGAGGATGGCGGACTGGACGAAAGAAAAAGAGGCCGACCTCGACGAAGTTGGCGTCTACGTTTCCTCCGGCATCGGCGGATTCGACATCATCGAGCGTGAACACTGGAAACTGGTCCAGGGCGGTCCCGGGAAAATTTCTCCGTTCTTTATTCCATCCGCGATTGTGAATCTCGCCTCCGGAAATATTTCCATCCGCTACGGAGCGCGCGGACCAAATTCGGCGACTGCTACGGCATGCTCGGCTTCCGCTCACGCCATCGGCGACTCGTTCAAGATTATCGAACGCGGCGCAGCGGAAATGATGATTTGCGGCGGCACCGAAGCCACTATCACGCCAATGGGCGTCGGCGGCTTCGCCGCCATGCGTGCGCTTTCCACGCGGAATGACGATCCCTCGCATGCCAGCCGCCCGTTCGACGCCAACCGCGACGGTTTTGTCGTCGGCGAAGGCGCAGGCATCGTCATCCTCGAATCGCTTGAGCATGCGCAAAAGCGCAACGCTCCCATTCTTGCCGAAATTGTTGGCTACGGAATGTCCGGCGACGCCTTTCACATTACGCAACCCGCCGAAAATGGCGATGGAGCCTTCCGCGTCATGCGTGCAGCTTTGAAGGATGCCAAGGTCGATCCCAGCACCATCGGCTACCTGAACGCTCACGGCACGTCCACGCCGCTCGGCGATTGCCTGGAAACTACCGCGATCAAGCGCCTCTTCGGCGATCGCGCCAAGCAAGTCCCGGTGAGTTCCACCAAATCCATGACCGGGCATCTGCTCGGCGGCGCCGGCGGCCTTGAAGCCGGCATCAGCGTCCTCGCGCTGCGCGACCAGATTCTGCCGCCGACCATCAATTATGAGACGCCCGACCCGGCTTGCGACCTGGATTACGTGCCCAATGTTGCGCGCAAGGCTGAGGTCGAATACGCGCTTTCCAATTCTTTTGGTTTTGGCGGAACAAATGCGGCGTTAATTTTCAAGCGCTGGTCCGGCAAGTAACCAAATATTCGCCTAGCTGTCATTCTGATTTCATTCCGCCGCATTTGATGGCCCGGGAGACGGAGTGAGCGCTGCACGAGAAGGACTGATCCTTGAACATCATTGTTTGCATCAAACAAGTCCCCGCCAAAGACGCCCCGCTCTCGGTCGCCGGCAACTGGATCAAAGAATCCGACATCGGCTTTGAAATGAACGAGCCGGACAGCTACGCGCTTGAAGAAGCCCTCCGCCTAAGAGAAAAACACGGCGGGGAAGTGGTCGTCCTCTCGATGGGGCCGGAACGCGTAAAGCAGACGATCAAAGAAGCTTTGGCGAAGGGCGCTGACCGCGCCATTCACATTTCCGATGACAATTTCGCGCAACTCGATCCACTCGGTTCTGCGAAGTCGTTGGCCGCAGCGATCCAGAAGGAAAAAACAGATTTGGTTTTAACAGGATTGCAAAGCGACGACCACGGTTTTGGCCAGACCGGCGTACTCCTTGCTGCCATACTCGATTTGCCGCACGCCACCATCATCATGAAGATCGAAGTCGCGGACGGAAAAATGACATTGAAGCGCGAGCTGGAGGCCGGTTGGTTCCAACATATCGAATGTCCGCTTCCTGCCGTACTCTCCATCCAATCCGGTATCAACAAAGTCCGCTACGCCACGCTAAAAGGCATCATGGCCGCCAAGAAAAAGGAAATCACGACCATCACCCGCCAATCGCTGGGCGTGGCGACGGAAGCCACCCAGAAGATTGAAAAAATTTACGTGCCCGTTAAAACCAAGAAAACCGAATTTCTCACAGGCTCGCCGAAGGAAATCGCCACAAAACTGGTTGAAAAACTAAAGTTCGAAGCGCGGGTGATCTGACATGAAAATCCTGGTCATCACCGAACAGCGCCAAGGGAAGTGGAACAGCGCCAGTTTCGAGACGCTGGCTGCCGCGCAACAGATCGCAGGGGACTCTTCGAGCACCGTCAGCGCACTGGTCATTGGAAAGGGAGTTGCTTCCCTTGCACAAGAAGTCGCCGCAAAAAATGTAGCTGAAGTCTTAACCGCAGAACACGATTTGCTGGACGCCTACACACCGGACGGCTATTGCGTGGCTTTACAGCAAGTCGTCGAATCTGCCAAACCTGACTTGGTTCTATTCCCGCACACCTATCAAGTCCGCGACTTCGCTCCCAAACTTGCCGCCGCCCTTGGCAAAGGCATGATCGGCGACTGCATCGGTTACCGTAACGAATCAGGAAAGCTGGTCTTTATCCGGCAAATGTTCCAGGGCAAGACCGTCGCCGACGTCACTTTCGCCGGCTCCGCTCCGTGGTTCGCCTCCTTCCAAGCCGGAGCCTTCCGCGCCGACCTCCTCGCCGCACACGCCCAGGGCCAAGCCTCCGTAAAGGCGGTCACAATTAGTTTGAACGCCGAACAAATTCGCACCAAGCCCCTGGACCTTTTCAAGGAAGCCAAATCGGCTGTCGACTTAACCCAAGCTTCCATCATCATCTCCGTCGGCCGCGGGATTAAGGCCCCTGAAAACATTGCGCAAGCCGAGGCTCTCGCTAAAGCCATCGGCGGAGAAATCGCTGCTTCCCGCCCCATCTGCGACGAAGGCTGGCTCCCCATGGAACGCCAAATCGGCAGCTCCGGCCAAACCGTCGCGCCAAAGCTCTATCTCGCACTCGGTATCAGCGGTGCGATCCAACACGTGGTCGGCATGAAAGGCGCGCGCACTATAGTCGCCATCAACAAAGACCAAAACGCTCCCATCTTTGAAATCGCCGACTATGGCATAGTCGCCGACATCTTTGAGATCATGCCCGCCCTCACCGAAGAGTTGCAGAAAGCGAAGTAAAGGCACCGCTTGTTGCGCCAATTTGGATTTGCCCTGAAACAGCTTCTGTAGTTTCGCTAACGAGCAGGGCGCGCAATTTTGCTAGAATCGCATCATTGTGACCGTGCAACGCGAACAACTCGAAGCCGACGTCCTGATCGTCGGCGCAGGTCCAGCAGGACTTTCCTGCGCGCTCCATCTCGCCAACCTCATCAAAAAACACAACGCGGAGGGCGCTAAACCCGAACTTTCCGCCGAAAATATCTACCTCCTTGAAAAAGGCCGGGACATCGGCGCTCACCAGCTCTCCGGCGCCATCATGAATCCGGTAGCGCTCGCTGAATTGGTTCCCGGCTTCGAGAAATCCGCGCCACTCGACACCCCCGTCAGCGATGACGCCGCACTCCTTTTCACCCGTGGTTCCTCGTTCCGCTTCCCGATTACGCCACCACCGTTCAAGAACAAAGGCAACTACGTCATATCGCTGAACAAAATTGTGAAGTGGCTTGGCGGTTTGGTTGAGGCAGCAGGCGTAAACATTTTCAAGGAATTTGGCGGAGCAGAACTGGTCTACGAAGGCGCCGGCGTCGCCGGAGTCATCACCGAAGACAAAGGCCTCGACAAGAACGGGAAGCCGAAAGACAACTACACCCCGGGCTACGAACTCCGCGCCAAAGTCACGGTTCTTGCCGAGGGCTCTCGCGGTTCTCTGACAAAAAAACTAGTCGAAGCCAAAAAACTCGACAACTTGAATCCGCAGAGCTATGGCATCGGCATTAAAGAACTCTGGGACGTCCAGCCCGGCGCGATCGCGCCCGGTTACGTCGCTCACACCTTGGGCTGGCCGGTCCCCACCAACATGTACGGCGGCGGCTGGGTCTACGGCCTGTCTGGCAATCGCGTTAGCATTGGCATGGTACTCGCGCTTGAATACGCCAATCCGCAGTTCGATCCGCACGCCGCCTTTCAGACCTGGAAGACGCATCCGCACATCAGGAAGCTCCTCGACGGTGGCAAACTCGTCCGCTACGGCGCAAAATCGCTCCCCTACGGCGGCTGGTACGCCATGCCGAAAACTTACGTCGACGGCGCGCTCATCATCGGCGACGCCGGCAGCTTCCTCGACTCGCAGCGGCTAAAGGGCATTCACCTCGCGATGAAAAGCGGGATGCTGGCCGCTGAAACAATTTTCGAAGCGCTCAAAGCCGGCGATACCAGCGGCAAAACCCTAAGCGCCTTTCCACAAAAAATCGACCAAAGCTACATCAAAAAAGAACTCTGGCAAGTGCGCAATTTCCACCAATCGTTCCAGCACGGAATGCTCGGCGGATTTTTCCACACCGCTTTCCAGCAGGTCACCGGCGGCCGGGGCCTGGTGGACCCCATGCGTTCTGAACCAGGCTATAAACACTACGGGAAGATCCATGGTCGCCCGGGACCGGAACGCTTCAAGGGCGATCAAAAGCTAACCTTCGACCGCCTCACCGACGTCTACCACTCCGGTACGCGTCACGAAGAAGACCAACCCTGCCATCTTCACGTTCTCGACACAAATATTTGCAGCACAAAATGCGTCGAAGAATACGGCAACCCCTGCCAATATTTCTGCCCCGCCGCCGTCTACGAAATGACCAAAGACTTCAACGGCAAGCTGAAGCTGAAAATCAACGCCGCCAATTGCGTCCATTGCAAAACCTGCGATATCGCTGACCCGTACCAGATCATCGACTGGGTTGTTCCCGAAGGCGGCGGTGGTCCCAACTACGAGGGCATGTAACCGGCTCTTGCTCACCGACAGCAAGATCCCGCTCTCAAAATACAAAGAGCCCCGAACTCGCTCGGGGCTCTTTTACTCGCCAGGGAACGATTAATTCGGCAGTAAGCCGTATACGTCGATCTCTCCCTTTACGGTGGGCGTATTTAGTGTCGTATCGTTGCCGCGCGTTCCGATGTATACCCTACCGTTGGCCACGGTTGGCACCGTGAACTTCACACAATTTCCGGCTTTGTCGCGATTCCCGGAAGCCTGTGAGCTATTCCACAGATCTGTCGTCAGACTCGTGGCATCATACGCGTGAAGCACTGCGGCGGTCGCGGCGCGCGAGGGATTCGATGAATTTAGTCCAAAATTGTTGGACGCCGTAGCCCAGACGATGCCATTCGCTGAACCCTGCGCCGAAACCGAGGGAGACGCTCCGGGGAATCCGTAGCCGGTTGAACTTTGGGAAGCCGCCGAGGTCAGGAAGAGTCCGGTTGTCGGGTTGAAGACAAATTGTTTCAGCGGGCCGGTGCCGGCCAGATAGAGATTGTTCTGCCAGAATGCAGCTGTAGCGAAAATACTGTTGCCGAATCCCAGGGTTTGCACAACCTGATTGGTGCCGTGATTTTTCCCCATATTGGTGCGATCCAGAAGGAATAGATTGCCTTCCTTCCCGCCTCCGATAACGAGTTGCGGGTGTGGTGAACCGCTCGGCTGATCCACAAGAATCGCGGCGCCACCGGAACCAAAGTCCGTATCATTTCCGTCGAGCGTCGATTGATTCGCAGGGGTAAACCAATCCACAACACCGATGCCGCCGGAGGTACTCAACTTTAGAAACGAATCGCCGTAGTCCGAGTCGACCGTTCCGTCGCCGCTGTAGTCGCCATTGCCAGTAATGACATAAAGATTGTTGGACGCGTCGGCCGACGGTGCCCCACCCGCCATCCAAATACCCGAGCGGTATCCGTTCGGCGAGTCATTGTAGAGAGCGACCTGGCCGAGCGAGGTTTTGTCATAGCCAATAATCCAACCGTGGTAGGGATCGTTGTCTTCATGCGAAGCAAATGTCACGTAAACAACGCCATTCACAAGCGCAAGGCCCGCTCGCTGGAATTCCTGACGGGGGCTGAAAGTTACGATTCCCCCACTTGAGCCGTCGCCTGATCCGGACACGGAACCAGATATCGCAACCGGGCTGGAAGGTCTCTCGGCACCCGTCGCCAGGTCCAACGCATGCAACCGCTGAAAAAAGGTGGTACCGGAGGAAACGGATTTGCTTACCACATAGATTGTGCCGGAGCCTAGATCAATCACCGGCGTGCCCGTTATG